>NZ_JBNJLI010000004.1:0-363682 GCF_051195275.1 Christiangramia sp. 3-2217-3z
GTTACAGTAGCGGTATCTGTTCCACCGTTCCCATCAGAAATGGTATAGGTAAACGTATCAGTTCCGTTGAAGTTTTCGTTTGGAGTATAAGTAACTGTTCCGTCAGTATTGATTACTGCAATTCCGTTTCCAGGCTGAGTTACTTCAGTAATTGTTAGTTCATCTCCATCAGGATCAGAATCGTTGTTTAGTACATCGATTTGTACAGGAGTATCTTCAGAAGTAGTAGCCGAATCGTCCACAGCCACCGGCGCATCATTTTCAGCACCAATAGTTACGGTTACAGTAGCGGTATCTGTTCCACCGTTCCCATCAGAAATGGTATAGGTAAACGTATCAGTTCCGTTGAAGTTTTCGTTTGGAGTATAAGTTACTGTTCCGTCAGTATTGATTACTGCAGTTCCATTTCCTGGTTGAGTTACTTCAGTAACGGTTAGTTCATCTCCATCAGGATCAGAATCGTTGTTTAGCACTTCGATCTGTACAGGAGTATCTTCAGAAGTAGTAGCCGAATCGTCCACAGCAACCGGTGCATCATTCACTGGGTTGATAGTGATCGTTACAGTTGCAGTTAAATTACCACACTCTCCATTAGTGATTGTATAAGAGAAAGTATCCTCTCCATTATAATTCTCATTTGGAGTATATTCGAAAGTATCATCATCATTTTTAGTAACAGAACCATTTCCAGGCTGAGTGAAATCTACAATTGTTAAGTTTCCATCTCCTGGATTAGTATCGTTAGCTAGAACGTTAATAGTTACAATGTTGTCCTCGTTGGTAGAAGCAGCATCATTATTGGCAGTTGCGCCGATAGGCTGCTGATTTATAGTTACAGAAGTAGCTGTTGAAATACATCCGTCAGCATTTTTAGCAGTTACATTGTATGTGCCAGCGGCAAGACCTGTAAAAGAACCGCTGGTTTGATAATCACCTCCAATACTATATTGAAGACCATTAACTGTATTTACTGTAAAAGATCCGGTTGCAGTCTCACAAGTCGGTTGAACTGTAGCAGAAACTACTGGTGCATCCGGAGTGTTTGGTTGCTCCTGAATTACTACTGAAGTAGCTGGCGAGATACAACCATCAGCATTTTTAGCAGTTACATTATATGTTCCAGCAGTAAGACCTGTAAAAGAACCGCTGGTTTGATAATCACCTCCAATACTATATTGAAGACCATTAACTGTAGTTACGGTAAAAGAACCAGTTTCAGTTTCACAAGTTGGTTGCACTGTAGCAGAAACTACTGGTGCATCCGGAGTGTTTGGTTGCTCCTGAATTACTACTGAAGTAGCTGGCGAAATACATCCGTCAGCATTTTTAGCAGTTACATTGTATGTGCCAGCGGCAAGATCTGTAAAAGAACCGCTGGTTTGATAATCACCTCCAATACTATATTGAAGACCATTAACTGTATTTACTGTAAAAGATCCGGTTGCAGTCTCACAAGTTGGTTGAACTGTAGCAGAAACTACCGGAGCATCCGGAGTGTTTGGTTGCTCCTGAATTACTACTGAAGTAGCTGGCGAAATACATCCATCAGCATTTTTAGCAGTTACATTATATGTTCCAGCGGCAAGACCCGTAAAAGATCCGCTTGATTGATAATCAGTTCCATTGATGCTATAGGTAAATCCTTGAGCAGTCGTTACTGTGATGGATCCAGTTTCAGTTTCACAAGTTGGTTGCACTGTAGCAGAAACTACTGGTGCATCCGGAGTGTTTGGTTGCTCCTGAATTACTACTGAAGTAGCTGTTGAAAGACATCCGTCAGTATTTTTAGCAGTTACATTGTATGTGCCAGCGGCAAGATCTGTAAAAGAACCGCTAGTTTGATAATCACCTCCAATACTATATTGAAGACCATTAACTGTATTTACTGTAAAAGATCCGGTTGCAGTCTCACAAGTCGGTTGAACTGTAGAAGAAACTACCGGAGCATCAGGAGTATTAGGCTGCTGATTTATAGTTACAGAAGTAGCTGTTGAAACACATCCGTCAGCATTTCTAGCAGTTACCTGATATGTACCAGCACTAAGACCTGTAAAGGATCCGCTGGTTTGATAATCACCTCCAATACTATATTGAAGACCATTAACTGTATTTACTGTAAAAGATCCGGTCGCAGTCTCACAAGTCGGTTGAACTGTTGTAGAAACTACGGGAGCATCAGGAGTGTTTGGTTGCTCCTGAATTACTACTGAAGTAGTCTGAGACTCACATCCATCAGTATTTTTAGCGGTTACATTATATGTTCCAGCAGCAAGACCTGTAAAAGATCCGCTTTCTTGGTAATCACCACCAATACTATAAGTAAATCCTTGAGTAGTCGATACGGTAAAAGATCCAGTTGCAGTTTCACAAGTTGGTTGCACTGTAGCAGAAACTACTGGTGCATCAGGTCTTGAAGAGCTATTTGCGATGGCAATGTCTTCAGAGGTTTTACTACAACTACCTTTGTCTACTCTTACCGAATAGGTTCCTGGGGAAAGGTTGGTAAACATTCCAGCACTATTTATTGACTGCTGGATACTTTGTCCATCCTCATCAAGAAGCGTATAGTTATAATTTAAGTTGAAATTTAGAATTGAAACTTTTCCATTTTCCTGATCACAAGTAGCACTGATTGATTCGATTGAAATATCAATCGACTCCACTTCGATTTCAAATGGAATGAAGCAATCATTTGTACCTGGTACAATAGCATTGTACATATCGTTTTGTACAGGAAATGGATTGTTCGTGGTATACTCAATAGTATTAGCATCTATTGGGAAACTATCATAAAATCTTGTTCCTGATGGAAATGCATTTCTAATTTCACTTACAGGAATATTAGTAAGTGAGTCACAAAATTTGAACTTCTTTCTATCCGATGAGTCAGAACAATTTTCTTCAATATAGCTTTGTGCATCAATTGGTATAGATAACGATCTTGTGATTGGCTGACCATCACAGGCTCCAGACTGATCAAAACCCTGGATGAAATCTGTGTTTTCAAAGTTTACTCCAGATAACTTCCCTTTACCGTTAAGAGATCCTTTAAAATCTAAACTAGCTTCACTAGAACAATTCAAAAATTTAAGGATGTCACAATCTTCAGTTACTTTTATTTTTAAAGTTATTTCAGCCAGTACCGTTGAATTGTCTGCAGTGGTAGGTAGATCACCCAGATTCCATACTACAGAACCTGTTGCACCAAGAGTGTTATTAAAACTAATGGAGTTGGGAGTAGGTGTTGGTGAGTAGAATATCTCGCTTTGTCCTGAATTTTCGACGTAACTTCCATTATACGGTAGTGGTATAACCAGTTTTACATTTTCCAGGTCTTCTGAACCTTTATTACGTAATTCAACCTTGTAGGTGATTTCATCACCAGGTTGAACAGATTCCGAGCCGGTGTAAGGTTGGCCATTTATAGATTCAATCGAGTTAATCCCTTCGATCTTAGGTTGATAGGCATCAACAGACATTGCAAGAGAATATATGATGTAAGTATCTTGCGTTGTACCATACCTGAAGGTAGCTTCACTTTGATTATTGCCAATAACTGAATTGTTCTGGTTCGGTACATTGAACATACTAATATCCAATCCAGTGTTATTTACCAGATCCGGATTTCTATCACCATCTGTATTAATAGAAGAGTTGAAGAAGTTTCCGTTAGAATTTTGATCATGAGACAGTCTCTGCCACTGGTTGTTTCTTTTTTTAATTTCAAAATAATCTCCGGAAATACCTCGATCTCCTTCACCAGCCATCAATCCCAGTTTGATATTGATATCTCCATCTTGAGCAGTATTAAAACCCTCAACATCAATTTCGTAATCCTCGGTAGCATTTCCACGAACGTAGGCATATCCATCGAATATTGTTACATCCCTCGGGTTCATTAAGGCATTTTCGTAAACAACGACCATTCCCCAGCCCCCATAATATCCCGTAGATCCACCATTACCTTCACTTAAAGCAATATCAGCAACCCAGTACTCACCAGCGCCAGAATTTTTAACTAGATCGGTAACTTCAGAATATCCTACATACATATTGTTATCACCCGGATACCGTATCTCATTCTGAGCTGCAATAATATCCTGATAATTTCCATTTGGTGTTCTGAATTTAATCGAACGTTTCCGGTTGGTAGTAACTGAGGAATTCGCTCTTCCAGTCCAGTATAAACCCGCGTAAACTACATTAGAGCATTCTGATGATGCTCCATTCTCGGTAGAAAAAGTTAATTCCGCACTAGATGAGTTATCAGTTCCATCATTATTGTCGGTATCCACGAAAACCATAGTATTGTTACTATTCAACCGGTTTTCATTATAAAACTGAAGTGTAAGATTGGAATTTCCAATAAGCGTAAAATCTCCATTTACATTATAGATTTTCTTATTGTCTGAGTTTTCGGATACTCTTGGCTCAAATTCTTCACGAACCTGGGCTTGTAAACTACCAGCGCACAGAAGACCAAAGAAAAATAATAGCGCATAGCTATTCAATTTTTCAGAAATATTGTTGTAAACGTAGAAATGTTTCATATTACTCGTTTTGTAGTATTATTATTCGGACTGGATTACTTGATAAAGGATAGAAATTCCTTTCGCATTAGTGAAAATATTTGCTAATTCCTTTTCAGTACATGAGGATTCACATTGGATAAAGAAATATTTCAAGCTTGAAAAACTGTTCATTTTTGAAACATCAATATTTATGTTGCTATTCTTGTTATAACGTAATTTCACCATTTCGATATTTTGAAATAGATCGTTTTCAGTATAGATAATACGATAACTGTCATCTTCAATACTTGCCATAATAGGTGTAGTATTTTCGAATTGATGAACATTATTATCCTGAATATATATTGTAGGAGACACATCAAATACTAGTGTCTCTATCTTTTCAATATTTAAGGAATTGTCAGTATTTTTTTTATTAAGAGAAGACTTTTGAGAAGAAACTTTTTGAGCTCTTTGCTTACTATTTAATAAGGTTTCTAGGTTAATTACCTCATAATCTTGAGCTGTTCCTTTCAGTGTAAATGCGAAAAGGAAAACCAATAAAGCTGTTATAAATTTGGAATTACTTGACATAGCTATGACTTTAAAATAGATTGTTCTTAATTTTCCATTAAGTATTGATATATAATATCTTCACTTAATAGTACGTGGGGAGTACATTAAATATGTTATTAGTAATTGCTTTTGCAGTTTAGCAAGACTACTTTAGAGAAGTGTGGGGGTGACTCTGTAGTTGCAATTCTGAAGTAAAATTAGAGAGAATAAATGCCTCAAATGTGCAATAATCATCTTTTTAGATATAGAGCGTTATAATCTCGTTCAAAGACTGTATACAATCCCTAGACTGGGAAATAAAATGCAATCTAAAAAGTCATCTGTCAGAATTTTGTAGGAATTTAAGATTTGTCGCAGAATAAATAACCTAAATTTATTGACTAAATAAGCTGTAAACAATTGATTGACAGTTGCAAAGCAAATAAAAATTTTGTAGTCCGTTAAATTTTAGAATTGTGGGTAAAAAAGAAGATTTGTGTACAATATCCGACAAAATGCATGTTTATTATTTCCGACATTAAATGTTCCAGAATCCGTCAGAAACATTTCAATCTTACTTTCGAAACTCGTAAATTGCAGAAAAAGCGGCCTATACATGAGCAAAAATCTCAACCATTATCGTAAATCCTACAAAAAGGATCGAATAGAGGATAATGCTATTCCTGAAGATCCTTTACAATTTTTTCAGGAGTGGTTTAAACAGGCTGATAACTCAGAAGACATTCTTGAAGCCAATGCGATGAACATTGCTACGGTTGGAAAAGACTTGATCCCAAAGTCACGAATTATTTTATTAAAAGCTTTCGGACTGGAGGGATTTCATTTCTATACAAACTACTCTTCAGATAAAGGTAAGGCACTGGCTGAAAATCCTAACTGTTGCCTGTCATTTTTCTGGCCAGAGATGGAAAAACAGGTCATCATCCAGGGAACCGCAGTAAAAATTTCCGAAGAAGAGTCGGAAGAATATTTTCATTCGAGACCTAAAGGCAGTCAGTTAGGGGCAATGGCTTCAGATCAAAGTTCTGTGATTCCTTCGAGGGCGTATCTTGAAGAAAAATTATCCAGTCTTGAGGACAAATATGATTCAGAAGAAATTCCGAAGCCAAAAGACTGGGGAGGATATGTTTTCCAACCAGAAACTTATGAATTCTGGCAGGGAAGGGAAAGCCGCCTGCATGACCGGATACGTTACAAAAAAACTACCAACTCCTGGAAATACGAACGTTTAGCACCTTAATTTATGAAGCGACTAATTTTAGTAAGACACGGTAAATCATCCTGGGCGAATGAACTTCCGGATCATAAGCGACCACTTAAGAAAAGAGCTTATAAAGATGCTGAGCTGGTTCTAAAAAAATTCCAGAATTTCTATCAGCAAGGTGGTTTGTTCTGGACCAGTTACGCCGTTCGCGCGCATGAAACTGCGAAGTTATTTAAGAAGAATCTGAATATAAAAGATCCAGATTTCAAGGTGAAAGAAGAACTCTATACCTTTAACCAGAATGAACTACTCAGAGAAATACAGGAGTGTCCAGATGATCGGGATCAATTGATCGTTTTTGGTCATAATCCTGCCATGACCATTCTGGTAAATTTTCTTGGAGATAAGAAATTCGATAATGTTCCAACGACCGGTCTTACTGTGATCGATTTTGAAACGGAATCCTGGAAAAATATTAACCAAGGCAAAACTATTTTGCATCTGTTCCCGAAAAATCTTCGCTAAACCTTATGGCTAATAAGAAATATACTAACCGCGAGCTAAGCTGGTTAAGCTTTAACGCAAGAGTTTTACAGGAAGCGGCAGACGAAACAGTGCCTTTGATAGAAAGATTGAGATTCCTGGGAATTTTCTCCAATAACCTTGACGAATTTTTTAAGGTACGTTACGCAACCGTTAAACGAATTGATCTTGCCGGGAAAGCTGCCAAAAGTGTTCTTGGCGGAATCAAGGCGAGTAAACTTCTAGAGGCCATAACTAAAATTGTAATAGATCAACAATCTGAAAGTCTTAAGATCCTCGAAGATATCCAGGAAAAGCTGAAGGAGAATAATATCCATGTCATTAATGAGAATGAAGTAACCTACAAACAGCAGGACTTTATCAAAAATTTCTTTCTGAGTAAAGTAAGTCCGGCTCTAGTTACCATTATTCTGAATGAACTTCCGGAAATGCCGTCATTGAAAGATTCTGCAGCATATCTGGCGGTGAAGATGGTGATGACCGAGGAAGTTGAGCAGAAAGATGGAATAGACAGGATTTTAAAGAGAAAAACTAAGGAAAAGCGATATGTTTTAATTGAGATCCCGCGCAATATCGAACGTTTTGTGGTACTTCCAGAGGATGATGGTAAGCAATACATCATTCTTCTGGATGACCTTATTCGGTATAACCTGCATACGATTTTCAATATTTTTGACTATGAAAGTCTTTCAGCTCATATGATTAAAATTACGCGGGACGCTGGACTGGATCTGGATAGTGACCTTAGTAAAAGCTTTATTGAAAAGATTTCAGACAGTGTAAAGGATCGAATAAAAGGAGATCCTGTTCGCTTTGTTTATGATAAAAATATTGATAGCGAGACTCTTACTTATTTGATGAATAAAATGGGTATCGATTCTACCGATAGTATCATTCCCGGTGGAAGGTATCATAACAGGAGGGATTATATGGATTTTCCAAGTCTGGGGAGGCCAGAGCTACAATTCGAAAAACGGGAGCCCTTGCCAATTCCCGGCTTGATTCTCCAAACTAGCGTTCTAAAAGGTATTGCTGAAAAGGATTACTTATTATATACTCCTTACCAGAGTTTTGCTTATGTAGTTAAATTCCTGAGAGAAGCAGCACTGGATCCTAAAGTTAAGACCATAAAGATCACAATTTACAGGCTGGCAAAGATTTCCCATATTGCGAGCTCCCTGATCAACGCTGTCAAGAACGGTAAGAAAGTAACCGTACAAATCGAATTGAGAGCACGGTTCGATGAAGTGGCGAATATTCGTTACGCCGAACAAATGCAGGAAGAAGGTGTGAATTTGATTTTTGGAGTTCCAGGACTGAAAGTACACTGTAAAACCTGTGTGATAGAGCGTGAAGAAGAAGGTAAACTCAAGAGATACGGTTTTATAAGTACCGGAAACTTTAATGAAAATACCTCTAAATTATATACAGATTATACGCTGTTCACCGCAGATGCTGCTATTCTAAAGGAAGTAGATATGCTCTTTGAATTTTTCGAGACAAATTACAAGGTAAACAAGTACAAGCACTTGATCGTTTCGCCACATTATACAAGACATGTAATTTATAATCTTATTCAAACTGAAATTGATAATGCGAAAAATGGAAAACCTTCAGGTATCAGGCTAAAGTTAAATAGTCTATCAGATAATGGAGTAATTGATAAATTATACATGGCCAGTAAAGCCGGTGTAAAAATTAAATTGATCGTTCGTGGAATCTGTTGTTTAAATCCGGGCATCGAAGGAATTAGTGATAATATAGAAGCTATTAGTATTGTAGATAAATTTCTGGAACATCCAAGAGTTTATATTTTTGAGAATGGTGGAAATCGTAAGCTTTACATTTCATCTGCAGACCTTATGACTAGAAATCTGGATCAACGGGTCGAAATTTCCTGTCCAATCTACGATGAGGATATCAAGCAGGAACTTATAGAAACCTTCGAAATTAGCTGGAGCGATAATGTGAAAGCCAGAACACATTGTAGAGGTATGGACAATCCTTACAGACGTACCGATGGTGAAAAGGTAAGATCCCAGTTCGCACTTTATGATTATTATTTAAGAAAAACTGAAATTTACGAATGATCAAACAAAAGAATTTCGCCGCTATAGATATTGGATCCAATGCCGTAAGACTATTGGTGTCAACTATTACCGAAAAAGAGGGTAAAGAACCAATGTTTCGGAAGACATCCCTGGTGCGTGTTCCTATAAGATTAGGTGCAGATGTGTTCCTGAAGAAGAAAGTTTCAGAAAAGAATACTATGCGAATGATCGATACCATGCATGCCTTTAATCTATTAATGAAATCTCATGGCGTAGAAAAGTATAAAGCATATGCAACTTCGGCGATGCGGGAAGCTACTAATGGTAACGACATTGCTGCTATAATTAAGGAGAAATCTGGAATTGATATAGAGATCATTGATGGATCGCATGAAGCTGCGATCATTGCCGCTACAGATCTTCACGCACTTATCCAGAACGATTGTAATTATTTATATGTAGATGTTGGTGGTGGAAGTACAGAGTACACCATGTATAGTCATGGGAAAACGGTTGCTTCCAGATCTTTCAAAGTTGGAACTGTTAGAATGATGGAAGATCTCGTTGAGCATCATACCTGGGAAGAAATGCGGGAATGGGTTAAAGAAACTACCAGGGATTACAATGATATCGATCTTATAGGTTCTGGAGGAAACATCAACAATATTTTCAAAACCAGTGGAAAGAAGGAAGGAAAGGCTCTTAGTTTGAAGTATATGAAAGACTACGATGAAAAGCTAAATTCTTATACTTACGAGGAGCGAATTACCGAACTGGATCTAAAGAATGACCGTGCAGATGTGATCATTCCAGCCACAAAGATCTACGTAAATTCCATGAAATGGGCTCGAGCCAACTGGATCCATGTACCCAAAATCGGACTCGCAGATGGCATAATTAAATCTCTTTATAATGATTCTAAGAGGAAAAAAGGTTAACCGTGAATGCTTTCCTTTGTTCCCAGATCCTTCATGATTTTAGCTTCAAATTCCAGTAGATCCTCCCATTTTTGATCTACTACTTGCCGGTCTTCACCATATTGCCGGGCGAATTTCAGAAACATCGTATAGTGGTTCGCTTCGCTTATCATCAAATCCCGGTAAAATTTGGCCAGATCTTTATCTTTCAGTTCTTCAGAAAGTAGTCTGAAACGTTCGCAGCTACGGGCTTCGATCAAACCAGCGATAAGAAGACGATGAACCAGTTGAGTGGATCTGCTACCACCTTTAGGGAAAAACTTCAAAAGTTGTACGACATATTCATCTTTACGGTCCCAACCCATTTTGAAACCCATATTCAGCAGCCGGTCGTGTACCATTTTGAAATGCCCCATTTCTTCTCTTGCAAGCGCAGTCATAGCGTTAACAAGGTCTGAATATTCCGGGAAACTAACAATGAGGGAGATCGCTGTAGAAGCTGCTTTTTGTTCACAATAAGCATGATCAACAAGAATTTCTTCAATATTTTTCTCAGCAATATCAGCCCATCTCGGGTCGGTAGGTAATTTTAATCCTAACATATTTATACATCTAAATCAAAAGTTGCTCGCAATTTGTCGAGTAGAGGATTGGCCTCTTTCAGTTTTTCGTATTTTTCCTGCGGAGTAAAGGCGTATTTTTTGGAAACAGCTTCGTCCACATGAATGATCAGCCGGATATGCGTATTTCTAAGTCTGGCTTTAAGAAAATTCATCAGTCTGTTTTCTTCCCTTTCAAGATCGATCTTCATCGTTTCATTAGGAAAGGTGAGATGAATATCTCTATTTTCAAGGCTGGGTATTTGCGATTCGAAAATAGAAGCGAGAATCTTTTCACCTTTATTCTTCAGTTTTTCTGAATAATTTTTCCATTCCCGTACCATATCTACTTCGGAAAACTCATCATCCATTACCTCTTCAAAAGGTAACATCGCTTTTTGTTTTTCCGCCAGTTCCTTTTTCTTACCAATACTTTTTAAAGATAGGCCAGAGACTTTTTCCCGGTTGATCTTCGGAAGAATCTTTTTTGTTCTAACAGGTTCCTCTTCAATAACTTTCCTAACCTCCTGTACTTCAGTTTTTTCAGTAGCGTTCGATGTTTGCTTCGGAAGGTTTAAAGAATCTTGATTTGCAACTGCTTCAGATCTGGTTTCAGGAGTATAAATCTTAGTATCAGCTGAAGTTTCCGTAGAATCTGAAGGACTCTCGTTCGAATAATAGGATGCCTCTTCTGGTTTAGCACATGATTCTGGTGCTTTTTTAGGATCTGGAAGGCTAATTTCTTCAGCAGGAGTAGAGCTGTCATGCTCATTTTCCCTGAGCAATTCCTTTTTATCGTTCGATATCTGAACCGAATGCTGAGCGAAATGTTCCGGAGGGACTATGTTGCGATCAGACTTTTTTTTTTGAGTATCGAAAGTGATCGATGCCAGTTGCATTAAGCAAAGTTCAACCAGCAATCTTTGATTCTGACTCGTTTTATATTTCAAATCGCAGGAATTTGCCAGTTCGATTGCTTCCATCAAAAATTGATGCGAAGTTTGTTGAGACTGTTCAAAATAACGGGATTTCGTCTGTTCTCCGACTTCTAGTAATTGAATGGTTTTTTGATCTTTGCAAACCAGTAGATCTCTAAAGTGAGATGCCAATCCTGCAATAAAATGATGTCCATCAAACCCTGTAGATAGGATGTCATTGAATTTCAGAAGTAATTGAGGAATATCATTCACGAGAATCATATCGGTGACCTGCATATAGGTGTCATAATCCAATACATTCAGGTTTTCTGTAACTGCCTGTCTGGTAAGCTCATTTCCGCTGAAACTAACCACACGATCATAGATAGACAATGCATCACGCATGGCACCATCAGCTTTTTGAGCGATAATATGCAAGGCGTCATCTTCTGCTTTTACACCTTCCTGTTCAGCGATATAACCAAGATAGTTCTTCGCATCTGTAACAGTAATTCTCTTAAAATCAAAAATCTGGCAACGAGACAGGATCGTTGGAATTATCTTGTGCTTTTCAGTCGTGGCCAGTATAAAAATAGCGTGTTTTGGCGGTTCTTCTAAAGTCTTTAAAAATGCATTGAATGCAGAGGCAGATAGCATATGCACCTCATCTATAATATAGACCTTATATTTTCCAACCTGCGGCGGGATACGAACCTGGTCAATTAGATTTCGAATATCATCTACCGAGTTGTTCGAAGCCGCATCCAGTTCAAAAATATTAAAAGCAAAATCTTCGTCTGGAGCCTGGGTGCCATCATGATTGATCATTTTTGCAAGGATACGCGCACAGGTAGTTTTACCTACACCTCGTGGTCCAGTAAATAATAGAGCCTGGGCGAGATGATTGTTATGGATAGCGTTCGCGAGCGTATTGGTGATCGCTTGCTGTCCAACAACATCTTTAAATGTTTGAGGCCTGTATTTACGTGCTGATACTACAAAATGTTCCATCAAAATCTATTGAACTACAAATATAAAAATCCCATTTCTAATCGTAGTGGACCGTGGTGTATTTTATGAACAAATGACTTGAGAAATGAACATAATTTGACTTACATTTGCCGGAAGCAGGCCGCCTTATCGCTTCGACATATACCTCGGAGAGGAAAGTCCGGACACCACAGGGCAGTATAGTGGGTAACGCCCACCGATCGTGAGATCAGGACCAGTGCAACAGAAAGAATGTACAGGTTATGCTGTAGTGAAACCAGGTAAACTCTATGCGGTGCAATGCCATGTAAACCGGCATTTAAGGATCGCCCGTCCGTTGCCGGAGGGTAGGCAGCTCAAGATTAGTGGTAACGCTAATTTTAGATAAATGATAAGGAATCCGATCTTTTTATCGGATGACAGAATCCGGCTTACAGGCCTGCTTTTTTATTCTCAATTTGTTGGTACACCCGTACGTAATCGATCATGAATTTCTGCGGAAACTTTGAATCATCGATCTCACCAGCCCATTTTCCTCCAAGTGCGAAATTGATCAATATAAAGAATGGTTTCCTAAACGGATTGTTCCTGCTTCCGGCATCTGAAATTTTAAACGTATGGTAAACCATATTATCTACCAGAAATTGTATGCGATCTCTATTCCAGTCTACTGAATACACATGGAATTCTTCTGAAGCGTTAGGAACAAAAGTGGTGTCAGTTTTTGAAACAATCTCATTTTACTCATTCGCATAATGAACACTTCCATAAATTTCTCCCTGGTTTTTCCCAACGTGTTCCATAATATCGATCTCACCAGCTTCCGGGTACACTACGTCTTCGAAGTTTGAACCTAACATCCATATAGCTGGCCAGGATCCCGCTGCCTTTGGTAAACTAGCGCGAACATCTATTCGGCCATATTTGAAATCAAACTTTCCTGAGGTGTGAATGCTACCAGAAGTGTAATTAGTTTCCGGTGTGTTCATTCGATAATCTTTTATCTCAGGATCGTAATCTGGGTTTTCATAATACTCATTTCTGGCCGTTATGATCAGCTTGCCATTTCTAACACGTACGTTTTTCTTTCGTGAAGTATAATACTGTGCCTCCAGATTTCTTATGAACCCAGTCTCGTAACTCCATTTTTCCGGATCTGGTTTTCCAGATTTCTCAAATTCATCCTGCCATACCAGTTGCATTTTCTGAGCATTCATCATAGCGCTTGTAAAAAGTAGAATAGTAAACGTAGCGGTTAAATGTAACCCTCTAATACTTCTAATTTTGGGACAGAATTCCATTGGCCCAGGCAAGAGCTTCATATTTGTTATCAAACATCTCGAAAGGAATTGTTGCGAATTGTTTTTCAAAATTTGCAGTAAGAGCACCATCACTTTCACGTAGGACAATTGCGATCCCTATTAGAGATTTTCTCTGTATTAGATCAATATATATAACTGGGTTAACGTTATACTTGTTCTTCCTATTGCTAACATATACCCATTTTCTATCTCCAAAATGATCATAGAAGATCTCCCTCATTTCTTCGATCTGTTCCTTATCCAGAACCTGATCTTCTTTGATCGTCGAAATCACATATTGCTCATGTAGTTCAAGATCGGAATACGTGAGGCTAAGTATTCTTACCTAGTGTGTCATAGTATGAAGGTAATAATTATTCGAAGAAACTAAAAACGCTGCTTCCGTATTTTCTTTGATGACTATAATGAGAAAACTGACTTAGATCGGTGTGTTTGGAGTGTTCAATGATCAAGGCACCATCCTCGTTTAGTAGGTCACGATCAAAGATGATTTCGGCTATCTTTCCAAATTGATCGGTCGTAAAATCGTAGGGAGGGTCTGCAAATATTAGATCAGATTTCATGGCTCCTTTTTCAAGATATTTATAAACATCACTTTTAATGGCCATTATTGGAAGCTCCAGTTCTTCAGAAGTTTTTTTTATAAATTTAACGCAGTCAAAATGAGCATCTACGGCAGTTATATCTTTAGCGCCGCGGGAACCGAATTCAAATGCTAAATTCCCTGTTCCTGAAAATAGATCAAGTACTTTAAGCTCTGAAAGGTGATACTGATTATTCAGTATATTAAACAGCGCTTCTTTAGCCATATCTGTTGTAGGTCTCACTGGCAATTTGGCGGGAGCGGTAATCCGCCTCCCTTTATGCTTTCCTGATATAATTCTCATGATAGACTTTTAATAGTTAAATAATCGGCCAGTGGATACTTCGGCTTCGCTTCTTCGGAAAAACTGAAAGTATGGAATACGTCTAAAAAGGAAATATTTGTGATGTATCTGTACGCTATATTATATTCATCTGAATTCTTTTTGATATCACCCAGCAAGATCAATTCAACCTCTTGAGGTTCTAGTTCAAGTTGTTCCAGAGTAAATAGTAGGTAATAAATAAAATCCTCTTTAGTATCAAATTCAAAGCTATTAGCGAAGATCAACCTTGAATTTTGAATCACTACCAATTCGTAATGATGCAAATGAGTATGTAAATAAGCGATAGGCTTTTCCGAAGATTTTATTTTCAGTAAGCTATCAATAAGAATACTCAGACTATGCCGGTATTCAAATTCACCGAACATATCAAAAAAATAATTAATGATATTGGCGTAGGGGATATATACATTAACCAGTTCATTGTTGATCTGGTCATGAGCAATAAAGTCGGTTTTGAGGATCTTAGTATTAAACTTCAGAAAACTTACTGCCTGTTCTTCATCAAATAAATCTGAAGGAACCAGCGTGAAAAGTGTATTGGTAAAAAATAAACTTGCTTCCTGAACCGGTTGCTGTAGAATGGACTCTTCTTCAATAATAAGTTCTATCCTGGAAAGTACTTTTATAGGATCAAGTTGTTTCTCGAAGTCGAAACTTTTCAAATATTCGATTTCCTGGTGCTCTTTATCCAGAATACAAAAAGAAAGTCCATCCAGGCTAACCTGAATGGACATCTTTTTATTTGCTTTGAAATTACTAGTCGTTGTCGCTATCTCCACCATATCTGTCAAACCCATTACCACTGGTACTAACTTCTGTCATACTACCAACGCTAATGTATCTCCCGTTTACATCATCTACAGACTGTACTTCATTTTCCTGAAGAATTAGAGTTCTATCCTGATCTGATAGTACTACCGCTTTAGGAATTCTAGCCTCGAATACTGGAATTTTATTATCACCTTTTTGAATCGTACCTGCTCTAAGTTCGAACTTTTCGTTCACCCCTTCTACCGGAACATTCATCATAGTTTGATACCGCTCTTTGTTACCTTTAAACAATGAATCACTTACTGGTACGAAACCTAAAGTATCGATGATCACTTTCTCAATGTTCTTATCTACACCGTATGTTTTAGCATACTCCTCGTCTAGCATTACAGTATCACGTCTTTGAGTGATCGCAAATTCAGCAGTGTCAAGGAAACGAACCAGGCTATCCCAGTTACCAGTGAACTTTCCAGTTACTTCCTGATGTGCAAGCTCAGCAGCTCTGATATCCTTAAGATTTTTAATTACTTTGGTATATCTTTTTTCCTTAATCTTATTAAATTGTAGTGGTTCGTAAACCGCGTTGAAAGTAAGATATGCCAGGAAGATAATAACCAACCAAAGAAGTATCTGAATTACAAATCTCATGCTTTTAAAATTTAGTTTAGTTTAAAGGTTAATGGGTTACACGCAAATCTACAACTTTTTTTTATTCGTAAAAGTTTCTGTCATAAAAATCCATTAGTATCTTTGAGTTTTTACGCACTTTCTATGGATAAACCCACGCCGGATTCCTTCTTCAAATTACTTATTCAGGACCTTGAATTTCAACCAACCACAAAACAGGATATAGCATTACAGATGCTTTCTAAATTTGTGGTGGAAGGAGGGCGAGATAAGTTATTCTTACTGAAGGGTTTCGCTGGTACGGGTAAAACTACTATTATAAGTACGCTTACTAAGAACTTATGGAAGATACGAAAGTCCGGAATTCTACTGGCACCGACAGGAAGAGCTGCCAAAGTGATCTCCAATTACTCTAAAAAAGAAGCATTCACTATTCATAAGAAGATCTATTTTCCGAAGAAATCGGGAAATGGGGGTGTTCAATTTACTTTACAACCTAACAAACACAAGAACAGCCTGTTTATAGTGGATGAAGCATCCATGATCTCAGATGATGGTGGAAACTCCAAACTTTTCGAAAATGGATCTCTACTGGATGATTTAATCGAGTATGTCTATGCAGGACACAACTGTCAACTGATTTTAATTGGAGATACTGCGCAGTTACCACCTGTAAAAATGGATCTTAGTCCGGCACTTGAAGAAGAGAAATTGGGACTTAACTATAATAAGGAGGTTTCTTTTATTGAACTTGATGAAGTAGTAAGGCAAAGTGAAGGTAGTGATATTTTACATAATGCAACTCTTATCCGGGAAAGCCTGCAGGAGGAATTCTATGAAAGCTTTCAATTCGAGCTTTCTACAAATGCTGATGTGATTCGATTAACAGATGGATATGAGATCATGGATGCTATTCAGGATTCCTATGGTGAGAATGGACATGAAGATACTAGTATTATTGTACGGTCCAACAAACGGGCGAATATGTACAATCAACAAATAAGATCTCGAATTCTGTTTCAGGAAGATGAACTTTCTCCTGGCGATTATTTGATGGTAGTTAAGAATAATTATTTCTGGATCAAACCAACTAGTGAGGCCGGATTTATTGCCAATGGTGATATTGTAAAAGTGCTGGAGATCTTCGGATTTAAAGAATTGTACGGATTCAGATTTGCTGAAGTGCAGGTGCAAATGGTGGATTATCCTAAAATGAGTCCTTTTGAAACGGTGATTATGCTGGATACTCTAACTACAAATACACCTTCGCTTACTTACGAAGAATCAAACCGACTTTACGAAGAAGTAAAAAAAGATTACGCGCATGAAAGGTCCAAATACAAACAGTTCATGAATGTAAAGAACAATAAATACTTCAACGCTCTCCAGATTAAATTTTCTTATGCGATCACCTGTCATAAGTCCCAGGGTGGCCAGTGGAAAAATGTTTTTATCGAGCAACCTTATTTGCCAAACGGAGTAGGGAAGGAGTACCTAAGATGGTTGTATACTGCAATTACCAGAGCCCAGGAAAAATTATATCTCATTGGATTTGGGGACGATTTTTTCGCTGGCAAGTAATTCCTATTTTTACATAAAATTTCTTACATGCAAGATTCTTCTAAATTACGTGTTATTGCTATGATCCCAGCGAGATATGAAGCTTCCAGGTTTCCGGGTAAATTAATGCAGGATCTAAATGGACAAACGGTGATTGCCACAACCTATAAAGCTGCCAAGAGTACCGGGCTTTTCGACCAAGTTTATGTGGTGACAGATGATGATCGCATTTATGATGAAGTGATCAAAATTGGAGGTAAAGTAGTGCGTAGCCAAAAAGAACACGAATGCGGGAGTGATAGAATCGCTGAAGCTGTGGAAAACATGGATGTGGATATTGTGGTTAATGTGCAGGGAGATGAGCCATTTATTGACACCAATAGTTTAACGAAATTACTGGAAGTATTTCAGCAACCAGGTTCAGAAGCAATTGATCTGGCAAGTTTAAAAACTGAACTTAAAGAGCTGGAAGAAATCAATAATCCTAATAATGTAAAGGTGATCACCGGGAGAGATCAGTCTGCATTATACTTCTCAAGATTCCCTATTCCTTATCCAAGGGATACTTCGGTGGATACCGTTTACTATAAACATGTTGGAATTTACGCGTTTAGAAAATCTGCCTTAATGGATTTCTATCGTTTACCAATGCTGCCATTAGAAGCTTCAGAAAAGATAGAATGTATTCGTTATCTGGAGTATGGAAAGAAGATCAAAATGGTTGAAACCAGTGTAAAAAGTATTGGGATCGATACTCCGGAAGACCTGGAAAAGGCCAGAAAACTGCTAGCTAATTGCTAACAGCCTTCTTGTAAGTTTCCAGAGCTCTTTCACGAGCTTCTTTATGATCTACCATTTTCTCAGGATAATCATCGGTTCCAAATTCCGGGACCCACTCCTTAATATATTCGTGGTCCTTATCATACTTATCAATTTGAGTGGTAGGGTTAAAAATCCTGAAGTATGGAGTTGCATCCACACCACTTCCAGCAATCCACTGCCAGTTACCAACATTTGATGACATTTCATAGTCTAATAGCTTTTCAGCAAAATAGGCTTCACCCCATCGCCAGTCAATAAGCAAATGTTTACAAAGAAAGGAACCTACTAACATTCTAACCCGGTTATGCATGAAACCAGACTTATTCAATTGTCGCATTCCAGCATCCACTAAAGGATAACCGGTTTCTCCTTTTTTCCATTTTTCAAATTCCTCCTTATTATTACGCCACTTTATCCGGTCGTACTTAGATTTAAAAGCATCGGTCACAGTATCTGGATAGTGATATAGAATTTGCATGAAAAATTCTCTCCAAACTAATTCCTCGAGAAAGGTTTTGTTGTGTTCTTTATTTGCATCCCGAACCATTTGACGCACGCTTACCGTACCAAAACGCAAATGTGGACCTAGTCTTGAAGTTCCTTCCACAGCTGGAAAATTACGTTTGCCTTCGTAATCTTTGATCAAACCCGGAGTAACCTGGTAATCTGGAACTTTCAAATCTGATTCCTTAAAACCAATGACACTTAAGCTTAAATTAGGCAGTCTGCTATTTTCGTAAAAATTATCCATGAATCTGGTCGTATAGTGAAAATCGAGATCCTTTTTTTTGAACTCTTCCATCCAGAGATTCTTGTAAGGAGTATAAACTTTGTAGGGATCGCCGTCACCTTTAACCACTTCATCTTTTTCAAAAATCACCTGATCTTTGAAATCACAGAATTCGATCTCTTTCTTTTCCAGTAATTCTAAAATCTCCTTGTCACGCTCCTTGGCATAAGGTTCATAATCACGATTGGTGAAAACCTTCTTTATGTCATAAGATCTCAGTAGCTCCTGAAATATCTTTTCAGGCTTACCATGGTACATCGCAATAGAGCTTCCGTATTTATCCTGAAGCTCATCACGCATTTTCTGAAGGTTCTCGAAAATAAAAGTCACCCGGGCATCGTCCTCGGGAAGCTTATCAAGAATTTCAGAATCAAAAATAAAAATAGGCAGCACAGGATGGTCATCCCGCAATGCTGCCTTCAATCCCGCATTGTCATCTAATCTAAGATCCCTTCGGAACCAGAAAATATTCACTGTTTTCATTAATTAATGTTTAATGTAGAGAGACCTCCATCTACTCCTAATACCTGCCCGGTGATCCATGAACTTTTTTCAGTAAGTAAGAATCCGGCAAGGTTAGCAATATCTTTTGCCTGTCCAACCCTTTTTAAAGGATGACGCTGATCCATTTTCTTTCTCTTATCATCACTGGAAAGTAATTTTTCTGCTAGTGGTGTATCTGTAAGCGAGGGAGCTATAACATTTACTCTGAAATTTGGTGCATACTCCGCCGCTAAGGATTTAGCAAAACCTTCAATAGCACCTTTTGCTGCTGCAACGCTGGTATGAAATGGCATTCCAACTTTTACCGCTACAGTACTAAAGAAAACAAGACTTGCCTGATCAGATTTTTTTAATTTAGGTAATAATCCGTGAACTGCACGTACAAGTCCGAAGAAATTAAGATTCATCTCTTTTTCAAAACTCTCAGGTTTCATCATTTTGAAAGGTTTCAGATCAATAGATCCTGGGCAATAAACCAGTCCGTCGATTTGCTCCGGAAGATCTATTTCTGAAATATCATTTTCCAATACATCAAATTCAAAATGCTTAACTTGATCTGTGTCCAGATCTCCTTTGGATCTCGAAAGAGCGTAAATCTCATGATCTGCCTTTAGCATTTCTGAAATTTCATTTCCTATTCCACTACTTCCTCCTATAATAACTATATTCTTTCTCATAATGATTAGTTTAAAATATCGTGTTTCTGAGTCTGGATTTGCGTTTCTGGTTCAGAATACTCCCCATATAGCTCAATAAGTTTTTGTCTTCTATAATCAAAGATCTCTTTAAGCTTAGGCTTTACTAGTAGTGGATGAGCCAGACGTCCAAGAAAACCCATAGGAAGTTTGTAATCCACTATATCTTCCATTTCCACACCACCTGGTATTTCCTTGATAAAATGTTTATGGTGCCATAGAGCGTATGGTCCAAATCTTTGTTCGTCTATAAAGAATTCATGATCACGAACCTGTGTGATCTCTGTAACCCATTTTGTCTTAATACCGGCGACGGGTGTTACTATATATTGAATTAACTGACCTGGATACATGGGTCTATCTGCTCCTGAAAGTATTTTGAAGCCCATATAATCTGGAGTAATGATCTTAAGGTTTCTTGGATCTGATAAAAACTGCCAGGCTTCTTCCCCAGAAATAGGTAGATTTTGTTTGCTTTTCAGGGTATAAATTTTCATCAGATATATTTTTTATAAAATTACACGCAAAGTTGTTTAAAGTAAAATATAAACAGTTAAACAAAATGTAAATCTGAGAATTATAGATCATTCAGTCTTGATTATCTTTTTATTTAGTTAGCTGAATAAACCTATCTTTATTAAAATTTAAACTACTACATATGAAAAAATTATTAGCATTTGCTTTAGTACTTTGCACTGGCTTTTCAGGCTTCGCACAGGTTGAAGCACCACAACCAAGTCCGCTTGGAAAAATGGAACAAAAAGTTGGGTTAACCGATATCACGCTTGAATATTCCAGGCCTGCAATGAGAGGGCGTACGATTTTTGGGGATTTGGTACCTTTTGACAAGGTTTGGAGAACTGGCGCAAACCTGAACACTATCATTACATTTTCTGATGATGTAAAAATAGGAGGTAAGGAACTGGCTAAAGGTTCGTATGCTATCTACACGAAACCTCAAAAAGACCAATGGACAGTGATGTTCTACGAAACAACCAATAACTGGGGAGTGCCTCAGGAGTGGGATGAATCTAAAGTTGCCCTAACAGCTACTGCAGCCGTAGAGGAGATGCCTTTCAAAATGGAGACTTTCACGATCGTGATCGACGAACTAAAAAATGATTCGGCAAATCTTAACTTTCTATGGGAGAATACCGTAGCTATACTGGAAATTGAAGTTCCTACAGATAATCGTACCATGGCTAGCATAGATAAGGTGATGAATGGACCAACGGCTCAGGATTATTTCGCTGCTGCATCTTATTATCACGAAGCCGGAAAAGATATGGAGAAAGCATATACCTGGGTTAAAAAGGCGAACGAGATGAGTGAAGGTAAAGCATACTGGATGCTTAGAAGACAATCATTAATCGAAGCTGAAATGGGTAAAACTAAGGAAGCTATTGCCACTGCAAAAAAATCTCTTTCTGCTGCAGAAGCTGCAAACAATGCAGATTATGTGAAAATGAATAAAGAATCAATCGCTGAGTGGGAAGCGAAATAAGCTGAAGACACTATGTATTGAAAAAGGCTTCAGTTCGAACTGAAGCCTTTTTTTAATATTCCAATTTAATCTCTTTCCTGATGGAATCCAGCAATTGCATTAATTCCAGGGTGTTTTCTGTAGACCAGATATCACTTTCGGTTTTATTATTCAGAAGCATTTCTCCTACATGCTCCGCTTCGTATGTGTAGCCATTATTTTCTACTCCGTAATCACGCACTTCATGCTTACCATCTTTATGAGTAGTGATCGATGTTGGCTCATGGAACCTTGAATTCATGATCACTTTAGATTCTTCAAATTCGAGGATAGCTTCAGTAGGAGTTTTTTCCTTAAAAGTTGAAGTAAGCCCTACATCAATATCCTGGTCATAATGAAATTTGATATCACAGGATTCGTCAACTCCTGTTTCTGCTAATTGCGCTTCCGCAGTGATTCTATTGGGCATACCGAGTAAACGATAGGCAAGAAATACGGGATAGATTCCAATATCAAGAAGACTACCGCCTCCAAGGGATTTATTAAACAGTCTTTTAGTTTCGTCAAATTCTGCAGGAAACCCGAAGTCTGCTTTTAAAGATTTTAGTTTTCCATACTCCTTATTTTTAAACTTGGTTTCCAAGTCACGAAAGTGAGGTAGAAAGGCGGTCCAGAGTGCTTCCATGATAAAAATATTCTTTTCCCTGGCCAGGCTTATCATCTCGTTCGCCTGCTTATAATTCAAAGCAAATGGTTTTTCACAAAGTACTGCTTTACCATGCTCGATACATTTGATAGCGAGTTCATGATGGAAGGCATGGGGTGTCGCGATATAAACTACCTGTACCTGTTCATCTTTTAATAGCTCTTCATAGCTGCCATAAGATTTCTCTGCTTCAAACTCTGATGCGAATTCTTCCGCTTTGTTTAGATCACGACTTGCTACTGCATAAAGTTCAGCATTAGAAGCATGTTGTAATCCATCACAGAATTTTCCAGCGATCTTTCCAAGACCCAGAATTCCCCATTTTATTTTTTGACTCATGTTGTGCTTACTTGAGGTTTATCATTTCGAAAAAGTTGAATAAGTAGCGCTATGGACATTACCAATACACATCCTAGAACATTCAACCATAAGTAGGGCATTATATTCATTTTAAAAACAATGATCACGATGATCTGTGTAATGATCGCTGCTATAAAAACGGCATTGCTGCGTACATATTTTATAAAAAATGCTAGTAGGAAGATACCTAGTACATTTCCATAAAAGATACTTCCAATGATGTTTACTAACTGAATTAAATTATCAAATAGATCAGCAAGACTAGCAAACAGGATCGCGATAGCTCCCCACATTAATGTAAACCATTTGGAAGCTGCCAGGTAATGCTCATCACTTTTATTCTCTTTATGATTTCTACGGTATAGATCGATCACGGTGGTGGACGCCAGCGCATTCAATTCTGAAGCAGTGGAAGACATTGCAGCCGATAAAATCACGGCAAGGAGTAATCCAATAAATCCCCTCGGAAGATTGTTCAGAATAAAATGAATAAATACGTAATCTTTATCATTGCTTTCTGCTTTCACATCTGAAGCATCTATAAAAGTCTTTGCTTCCTCCCGAATTTCGAACTGTTTTTTCTCAAGATTCGAGTATTGTTCTCTAAAATTTGCAGTTTCAGTTTCATCCAGAGAAGTTCTCGAGGCGTATTCGAGTCCCAGTTCCTTTTTCTTCTCCTGAACATCATCATGCTCCAGCATAAGATCTTTGTACTGCTCGGCATAATTTGAATTTAAAACAGTTTCGGTCGCTGCTGGATTAAAATTTAAGGGAGCAGGATTGAATTGATAAAAGACAAAAACCATAACTCCAACCAGAAGTATAAAGAACTGCAACGGTACTTTCAGGAGTCCGTTAAAGATCATTCCTAACTGACTTTCCCTGACAGATCCACCAGATAAATAGCGTTGTACCTGGCTTTGATCTGTTCCGAAGTAGGAGAGCATAAGGAAGGTACCACCAATGATTCCACTCCATATCGTGTACCTGTTGTTAAAATCGAAACTAAAATCGAGAACATCCATTTTACCACTGGTGCCAGCAATTTCCAGCGCTTTCGTAAAGGTGACTTCCTCTGGCAGGTAACTAAGAATTATGAAAAAGGCAACGAACATACCTGTGAGGATAACGGCCATTTGCTGTTTATGAGTGACACTTACCGCTTTAGTTCCTCCTGATACCGTGTAGATTATTACCAGTACTCCAATTGCGATGGTAAGATAGGTAAGGTTCCAGCCCAGAACCGCTGAAAGAACGATTGCCGGTGCAAAAATGGTGATCCCTGCCGCCAGTCCACGCTGAATTAAGAATAGTATAGCGGTTAAAGTTCTTGTTTTCTGATCAAAACGTGACTCCAGATATTCATAGGCTGTATAAACCTTTAATCTGTGGTAGATAGGAATAAATACAATACAAATAATAACGATTGCAATAGGAAGGCCAAAATAGAACTGTACAAATCCCATTCCATCATGGTACGCCTGTCCCGGAGTTGATAGAAAGGTAATCGCACTGGCCTGGGTTGCCATTACAGATAAGCCGATGGTCCACCATCTGGCGTCTTTGCCACCTCCAACATAATCTTCAACATTCGAACTTCCGCGAGACTGGTAAACTCCATACCATACTATAAACGCGATCGTACCAATTAGAATGATCCAGTCTATTAATTCCATATTAGGCGAATAGGTTCATGATTAAATAGAAAATAACGATATAAAGAACGTTAGCGATAAGGACGATCGTATAACTTTTCTTCCACTGGTATTTTTCTGGCTTTTCCATTATTTTCCTAGAGAGATCATATTAGCAAAAAGTCGATATGCTCCCGGAACTGCCTCAGGAAATTGTCTGAAAAAACTAAGTCCTGTATAGATATAATATCCTTTTCCATATCTTGCGACCAGTAAACTTCCTGAAGATGGCTCTTCATTAGGATCATTCATATATAAAGGAGCTTCAAATTCTGCTGACCAGGAATCGGCGAAGTATAAACCTCTTTCCTGCACCCAATTCTTGAAATCTGAACTTCCCAGTTTATTCGGGGAATTTAAGAGCTCGTGCTCAGGCAGGTTGAAACCGACTTCCGCATTTTCATTGGTCACTCTATCCCGAGAAAGCTGCAGGTTGAAAGGAGCGATCTGGTCTGTAACTAGTCCGCGATTGGTATTGTATTGTACAATAAGATTCCCGCCTTCTACTACGTATTTGAAAAGTTGTTTTTTCTGAAATTTAAGATCCTCAATAATATTGAAGGCTCGAATTCCAAGAACCACGGCGTCATATTTTTTTAATGAATTCACATTAATTGTTGATGGATTGAGCATGTCGACCTTGTAACCCATCTGGCGTATCGCTTCCGGTACGACGTCACCGGCTCCGGCAATGTAACCTACAATTTCACCTTTTTTCTTGATATCTAATTTAACCAGTTCCAGCTTTGATTTTTGAATGAGGTTCTGCCCGGGAATATAATCGTAGTCGATACTAACAACATTATGATCAAATCGATTATTTTCGGTCTCGAGGACTGGATTTAATGTTATTTCACTTTGACCTTCAGGAGGAAAAATCGAAAATTTAAAGGTTTGTGTGCCACCTTTTGGCGCAATGTTTACTTTAAATTCAGCTGGTTTAATGCTCCAGTCTTTTTCGGATTTTAATTTTAAAATTCCCGAGAGGTCAGCCTGGTTGGCTTGAATCGTGATCTCAGCAGTTTTAGATTCCGAAGAATTAAAAACAAGAATATCTTCGTGTAAATTGAGTTCAGCCTTCGGGATAACCTTAAAATTCTCATAAGTTTCTCCGGAAACCGGGTCGTTGAATTTGTAAAGGATCGGTTTTTCAAAAGTTATTGGCTCGCCATTAATTTCAAGCTTGAATATTGCTTTATTCTGAAGTGGTGTTTGAGGTAAACCTCGAAGATTTTGATCATCTACTTTATACATCCCAATGGAACCTTCAAATTTTAACCAGTATGGATTAGTGAAATCTGCATTTTCCGGAAGTCGGAATTCCAATTTCTCATTCCAGGATGAATTGTTATTTAAATTTTCTGCTGTTTCTGTTTTCGTATTATTCGGAACAAGCTCTACGGAAATTAATTTCACCTGAGCAGCACTTCTATTGATCGCTTCCAGTTTTATAGGAACTTCTTCTGAAGGTGTTACGGAAGCTCGATCTGCAATGGCTTCCAGATAAAGTCCGGAACTGGCATAAATGATATCCTTGATCTCCCGCGTTTTAATCTCCCGCCAGTGTTTATCCTGAAGATCCTGAATGAGATGGTAAGCTTTCAGAAGCTCTGGGAGAATTTTAGAAGGATCTTCAAAATCAAAATTCTCCTGAACCTTGGTTAAAATAGAACCAATTTCTTTCCCTCCCTGAATTCTATTCCAGCTGGTATCAATTCCGTCGAAAATATTAGTTTCATCTGTCGGCATTTCACCTTTGATAAGCTCGATATACTCCATTTGCTTGCCGCGACTTCCGGTACTTCCAAAACCCTGTGATTTATGCTGACTTCTACTAAGACTTGCGATCTCTGGATTAGAGAGTCCTTTCATGGGAAAGTACGTTCCGGTATCGAACCTGAGGAATCCCGATTTATCAGTTTCCTCAAATGCTTCGGTGCCACCATAGAACCATGGAGAGGTGTTAAAGAAAAGTCTCTTTGGATCGTAGGTCCCGACCAATTCAAGCTGATTCTTAAACTTGCTTGCATCACCGGCCATTTCAAAAGCTTCCAGGCTTAACATAGCAGAAGAAGTATGGTGCCCGTGAGTGCTTCCTGGCGTACGATGATCAAACCTGTTAATGATCACATCTGGTCTGAATTTTCGGATAATCCATACAACATCACTAAGAACCTCATTTTTGTTCCAGATTTCCAGCGTTTCTGATGGAGTTTTGGAATAGCCAAAATCATTAGCACGGGTAAAGAATTGCTCTCCGCCATCGATTTTTCTGGCAGCAAGTAATTCCTGAGTTCTTATCATCCCGAGTTGCTCTCTTAATTCTGGTCCAACAAGGTTTTGACCGCCATCACCTCTTGTTAAGGAGAGGTAAGCAGTTCTGGCATTCACTTCATTTGAGAAATGAGAAATCAACCTGGTGTTTTCATCATCTGGATGAGCTGCCACATAGAGAACAGAACCTAAAAAGTTTAGTTTCTGTATTTCTGAATATATATCTGAAGAACTCCATTTTTCAGGAGCCTGTGCATTGGAGAAAGTAAAGCCTAGTAAGAATAGGGTAAAAAGTATTTTCCGCATTGAATAATAGGTTTCATCAAATATAAAAGATTTCACATCGTCCTGAAGCCTATTTTAGATCTTTTAGGTTAGAGAGCATCTTTTCCTTCGTCTTTGCCATCTACGCGATGCTTAAGAGTAACCGCTTTTTGTAGAATAAGGTTGTTAGGATAGGTGACAAGTTCTCCTTCCCGTGTTCGAAGATGAAGATGGAAAGCCTTAATATCCTCGATCTCTGCCTCAATATCCAGATCCTTATCGTGGATCTTGATAGTATCACCTATCTTATATGGAAAGGAAAAGAATAGAATGATTCCGCTGGTTACATTGCTCAAAATAGACCAGATGGCGAACAATGCAACTCCAATTACCGCGAATACAGATGAGAAGATCAATGATAGATCTGTCAATCCAACACCCCAGGCGAGCGCCAGCAGGAATGCCGCGATAAGAATGATAAGAATATTAATGTATTTAAACATTAACCTGGTGCGGGTGATGTTAATCTCGCCTCTACGACCTACCTTGTTCGCGGCCGTTCTCAGTAAAAATTGTATTAGAAGTAAAATAAATAGTACTGCAAGTGAATACAGTAATTCATAGCGGTAGGTGAGAAGTAATTCCTTCATTAATCTAGTTCTAATTTCTCGCGCAAATGTAAATCTTTATTCGAATTTTTATTCCAGTAATCGGTTCTTAATCTTGCTTTTTTCGTGGCAGTGGTCGTTAAAATTTCTGCATTAGGACTATTGTCTACTGGAGCTGATTCTTCCCATTTTTCAATAGTAAAAGGAGGTATTTTATTAAGATAAATCTTTATGGTTCGATTTAATTGCGGATAGTACAACTGGTAGATATGATGCTGCTCACTGGTAAGAAATTGTCCTTCAGCATGTAATGCACTTACAGGTAGATGATTCAGTCTTAAAAATTCCAATGATGGCAGCATCTTAAATGATCCTACCGGAATACGATCAAGATCAATTCTTAGTAAATTCCATATCTCGTTTTCTAGATGAATGGGATTTAATTTTAAATACTGATCTGCTTCTCCGGCGAAATAGGAGTGACTGGTTATATCAAAATCTTCCCGGTTATTTAATTGCATATAAACCTGGCCGCACCACTCCTGTACTGAAGTTGAAATTTTTAGCGCATGTTCATTTCCGTCGAGTGGAAAGAAACTGCTTTGCATAATACTGTAAGGATAGATACCTGTATTGAAATTCTTGGTGCTGTTCAGTTTGAGAACAGAAACTTTGTTGAAAGATTCATCGCTTGATTTCACCTGTTCTGTTGCCGAAAAGTCTTCAGTTACATAAATAAGGGTGGCGGTGCCTTTTCGTAGTTCACCGTACCGGGATTGTTCGAGATCGTAAGTTGTAATTTCTGCTTTTCCGGAATACCAGTAGTCCTTAAAATCTTCAGTTAATCTGAATTCGTTTCCGTAGGATTCCCTGTCTGCACAGGAAATGATAAGCATTGAAATCGCGAAAAGTGTAAGGTATCGTTTCATCGTTATGATGATAATTTACGAATTTTACTGTTTAAGTATGCGTTTCAGGGTTTTATAGACCAGATTCGTAGGTAAACCGACCACATTAAAGTAGCTTCCGCTAATAGATTCGATCCCAATCAAACCTATCCATTCCTGTATGGCATAACCACCAGCTTTATCGAAAGGTTTATAATTAGCTACGTAGAACTCAATCTCTTCTCGCGTAAGATCTGCAAATGTTACTTTGGTGGTGTAATTTAGAACTTCCTGCTTACTTCTGTAAGTAAAGCATACCGAAGTAATGACTTCGTGTTCTTTACCTGTAAGCATGTTGATCATTTCCACGGCGTGATCATGATCTCTTGGTTTTCCAAGTGCCTTAGCATCACAATACACAATGGTATCACTCGTAATCAATATCTGGTTTGCTTTTAGATCTTTGAATGGTTCTGCCTTTAATTTTGAAAGAAAATCTGTGATCTCTCTGCCTTCTAGATTTTCGGGGTAGATCTCGTCTACAGAGCGGACATCTATGGTCACAGGAATTAGAAGATCTTCGAAAAACTTCTGTCTTCTGGGCGAGCCTGAAGCAAGAATAATCTCGTGGTCATTTATTAAATTCTGGATCATAGTTAAAGGATTATAAATTGTAATAGGCCTATAGATAGTAAACCGAAAAATAATACAGCTTTTAAAAGTTTACTTAACCTTGAGTATTCAGATTTTTTTGATGCTGTCCAGATATTTACCTGGAAGAATAGTAGTGGAGCGAGCAAAAGAAATAATGCGTAGACCACAGCAGCCGTGTTTCCGAAGAGATATTCATAAACATAATAGATCAGGAAACCTATAGGTGCAAGACCTAATAAGAACAATATCTGATTTGTGCGTTTTTTACCAAGAGCGATAGGCAATGTCTTATAACCGGCGTTGTAATCTCCATCAATATCCTCCTGATCCTTTACGATTTCACGAAGCAAATTCACCAGGAATGCGAAGATGGAATAATCGATCAAAATAGAGAATATCGTGGATAGTGTAGTTTGATTCAGCGGAGTGATCGCAGGTAGCAGATCATAAAGTCCAACACCAATTGGGATCAGGCCTACAATAAGGCTTACCAGAATGTTTCCTATAAGAATGCTTTGCTGAAACTGGGAATTGTAGAGGTATAAAATTGCCGAGCCAAATATAAAGAATGCTGCAAAACCCGGAACACCAACCATATTGGAAACGTAAAATCCTAAGCCAACACCAATAATGCTCAATACGAAGAACATGCGGTATGCACTTTTTTCAGAAATACCGCTTTGAATATAGGTTTTGGATGGCTTATTTTTTTGATCGGCTTCTACATCAAAAATATCATTGATCACGTAGCCAGAAGCCGCAACCGAAACTACTGCCAGTACCAACATGAAAAATCCAAATAAGTTTAAGGTGATCGCCACACCAAACGGCGCGAACAAACCATATTTAATAAGATACATGGTAAGGGCAATAAACAGCAAATTTCCTGGCCTTATCAGCTTCAAATAATCCAGCATTTATGAATTCTTTTCCATCCATTTTCCCTGAACTTTCATCACTTGCTCGATCACGTCACGAACACAGCCTTCCCCGCCATTTTTATGAGATACATACAACGAAATTTCCTTTAATTCTGCAACTGCATCCTGAGGGCAACAAGGCAATCCCACTAATTTCATAGGATAGTAATCTGGAATATCATCACCCATGTATAAGACCTGCTCCGGTTTAATGTCGTAAATGTCAAAGAATTCATCCATTTGCTCCACTTTATCGTCCACTCCAAGATAAATATCGGTAATACCAAGCCCACGAAGTCGCTCGCGAACCCCTTCATTTTTACCGCCACTAATAATACATACGGTAAATCCAGCTTTTAGAGCCATTTTCATAGCATAACCATCCTTGGTATTCATAGTTCTTAAAAGCTCGCCTTTGGTTGAAATCTGTAATGAACCATCGGTTAATACGCCATCAACATCAAATACGAACGTAGTGATTTGGTTGAGGTATTCTTTATAACTTTTTTCCATGTGTTTTTTGAATAGAGTCGGTTAGTGCTTTATAAATTATTTGTCGGTTCTCATTCAGCATTTGTAAATGAGTTTCAATTGTTTTTTCGTCGTTTCTCAGGGCTGGACCAGTTTGAGCGTCATATGGTGGCAGATCCTGAATCTTATCGAAAGTCTCCTGAATAAGCGGCCTTAAAATATCAAATGGTAATTCGTTTTCATGGCAATAATCTGCCGCTATGGTAAACAGGTGATTTGTGAAATTGTTCACGATCACTGCGGAAAGGTGCAAGGCTCGTCGTTGTTCCGAATTTACCTCGAAAACCTTTGAAGATATTATATTTCCTAACTCCTTCAGTTTCGCAAGATTTTCTTCTGAATTAGCCTCGATACAAAGAGGAATATCTGAAAAACTTACTTCCTTATTTTTACTGAAGGTTTGCAATGGATAGAATATTCCGAAGTTATCTAACATCGATAAATTATCCATCGCTACACTGCCGGAAGTATGAACTACAAGTCCCTTGTTAATACTTAATTTTTGAGCGACCTCAGAAATTGCTTCATCGCGCACCGCAAGAATGTAAATATCTGCTTCAGCCAGCTTAGCGTAATCACTTATGACTTCAGTAGTATTTCCAATAAATTCTAATTTTTCCGGTTTCCGGCTAAACAATTGTATCACATCAACTTCAGGCGTTAACTTGAAGCTTTGGTACAGGTGAATGCCAACATTGCCGGCACCCAGGATTACTACTTTTATCATGCCGCTAAATTACCAAAAATTTCAAGGTATAGAAATTAACACATGTTGACTTGAGATTCGAGGTTTTGGCCGTTAAAAAACGATAAAATATCGTTAAATTTGCAGTCGTTAAAAAGACACTTTTTCATGCAGAAAAAAATAGCCTCTATCCTTTTTTCTACCCGAATAATGGCCGTCCTGTTTATCATCTTTGCAATTGCCATGGCCATGGGAACATTTATAGAAACCTGGTACAGTATCGAAACGGCAAAAATTCTAATTTACAATACCTGGTGGTTCGAAGGGATTATGTTATTTCTTCTTATTAATTTCATTGGGAATATTAAGCGATATAAGCTTCATGAAAAGGAAAAATGGAGTAGTCTACTGCTGCATCTTTCATTTATCCTTATTTTAATTGGAGCATTTATAACCAGGTATATTAGCTACGAAGGGGTGATGCCAATTCGTGAAGGTGAAACCACCAATAAATTCATGACTTACGAGACGTATCTAACCTTCTTTATAGATGGGGAAATCGATGGTGAAGCGAGAAGAAGAGTGCTACAGGAAGATGTTCTTTTTGGTCCTGAAGTAGAGAACGACTATGTTCTTAATACCGATTTTAACGGCACACCTGTAAAATTTGAAGTCACGAATTTTATTCACGGAGCAGAAGAAGCTCTGGTTCCTACAGAGGATGGCGAGAATTATCTTAAGATCGTAGAAGCCGGTGATGGTTCAAGACACGATCATTATCTTAAAGAAGGTGAGGTTAGCAATATTCATAATACCTTATTTACGCTTAATAGTCCGCAGGATGGTGCTATCAATATTCGGCTTACTGAAGATGGTGAATACCAGATAGATTCTCCATTTGAGGGAACCTATATGCGTATGGCTGATCAAAAGCAGGGAACTTTAATTAGTGACTCTACACAAACTCTTATGTTGAGGTCGCTTTATAATATTGGAAGCATGCAATTCGTAATCCCGGAACCAGTGGTCACCGGAGAATATGATGTGGTGCCAACCAACCCTAAAACAAAGCAGGATCTTGATGCCGTAACGCTGAATGTTACAGCCAATGGCAAAACTGAAACGATCACCTTGCTTGGCGGGCAGGGAACTGTAGCAGATCCACATGCGATCAAATTCAACGGACTCGAAGTATTCGTGAATTACGGAAGCATAGAGAAAGAACTGCCATTTGCTTTGAAGCTGAATGATTTCATTGCAGAAAAATACCCTGGTACTGCAGATAGGGCAACGCCTGGTTACGCAAGTTTTAAAAGTGAAGTGGAGATCGTTGAGGAAGGAGAAAAACCTGAACCTTACTCAATATATATGAATCATGTACTGGATCATGAAGGTTATAGATTTTTCCAGTCGAGTTTTGACCCAGATGAAAAGGGTACCGTACTATCAATAAATCATGATTTCTGGGGTACCTGGTTTACTTACATTGGTTACTTCTTATTGTATTTTGGACTTATGTGGATATTGTTTGATAAAGGTTCCCGTTTTGGTAATCTAAAAGTAATGCTGGAAAAGATCAAGAACAAGAAAAAGGCATTGGCAGTAGTAGCATTAATGCTAATGTCTTCTGTTGGTTTTTCTCAAGATGATGATCATGCTCACAATCAGAATTCGAAACAGCAGATCGATAGTATCATTGTATCTAATGCTGTGAAAGAAGAGCACGCCGATAAATTTGGACGATTGATCATTCAGGATGCCGGAGGAAGAATGAAGCCTGCAAATACGTATTCTTCAGAATTACTTCGGAAATTAAGTAAAAGCGATACTTATGCCGGTTTAAGTTCAGACCAGGTGCTGGTTTCAATTACTGAAAATCCTGCATTCTGGTACCAGGCACAGGTTATTTATGTAGAAAAAAAGAACGATAGTCTGCATCACATACTTGGTGTAGAAGAAGGTAGAAAACACCTTGCTTTGATGGACTTTTTTGATGAAAAAGGTGGTTATAAACTTTCTCCCTATCTGGAAGTTGCCTACAAAGCGGCTGTTCCGAATAAATTTCAGAAAGATTACATAGAAACAGATAAGAAAGTAAACCTGCTATACCAGGCGGTACAGGGAAAAGTGCTAAAAGTATTTCCTATTCCTGAAGACGAGAATAATAAATGGGTTTCCTATCCTGAACTGGATGAATCCAACTTCACAGGAATGGACTCAGTTTATACAAAGCAGATCCTTCCGCTATACATGAGTGCTCTTAAAACTGCTCGTGAGACCAGCGATTATGAAAAAGCAGATCAGTATCTGGAAAGCATTCAGAGCTTTCAGGAGAAATTTGGAGGAGATGTAATGCCTTCTGAAAGTAAAGTGAACGCTGAGATTCTGTACAATGAATATGATGTCTTTAGGAATCTGTTCTGGATGTATATGCTAGCCGGAATCATTATGCTTACTATTGTCGTTATTCAAATTTTCAATGATAACAAAATTGTCAGAAATCTTATCAAAGTTGTTGCAATTGCGATCATTGTTCTTTTTGTTGTACATACGGCAGGACTTGCGGCCAGGTGGTATATCTCTGGACACGCTCCCTGGAGTGATGCTTATGAGTCGATGATCTACGTGGCTTGGGCAACCATGTTCTTTGGACTTGCGTTTGGTAGAAAATCAACACTTACGATCGCATCTACTGCATTTGTGGCCTCCATGATTTTAATGGTTGCCCACTGGAACTGGATGGATCCGGCGATTGCGAATCTACAACCAGTTCTAGATTCATACTGGGTAGTTATTCATGTTCCTGTTATCGTAGGTAGTTATGGTCCGTTTACGCTGGGAATGATCCTTGGAGTGGTTTCGCTGCTATTAATGATCCTTACCAATGACAAGAACAAGAAGAAAATGGACATTAATATAAAAGAGATCACGATCATTACTGAAATGGCATTGACGGTTGGTTTAGTAATGTTGACGATCGGAAACTTCTTAGGTGGCCAGTGGGCTAATGAGAGCTGGGGACGTTACTGGGGCTGGGATCCAAAAGAGACCTGGGCTTTGATTAGTATCATGGTATATGCCTTTGTGATCCATATGAGACTGGTTCCAGGTTTACGAAGTAGATGGTTTTTTAATCTAATGGCGATTATTGCTTTTGCAAGTATTATGATGACCTATTTTGGAGTGAATTTCTACCTAAGTGGTTTGCATTCCTATGCGAGTGGAGATAAGGTCATTACTCCAACTTTTATCTATTATACCTTAGGTGCTGTGGCAATTTTAGGAACTGTATCTTACTTTAAATACAAGAAACACTTCGCTAAGAAGTAGATATATCTTTAAAATTCTGATATAAAAAAAAGCCTGCTTCTACAAGCAGGCTTTTTGATTTTAAGGTAATTGATTATTTAAGATTTCCTACCATGTCTTTTGGATCTACCCATTCATCAAATTCTTCGTTCGTGACATAACCTAGATTGGCAGCTTCTTCTTTTAAGGTCGTACCATTCTTATGGGCTGTGTTAGCGATTTCAGCAGCTTTGTAATATCCTATTTTGGTATTCAAAGCAGTAACCAGCATTAATGAGTTATTTAAATGCTCTTTGATACGCTTGTCGTTAGCTTCAATCCCGCGTGCACAATGTTCCTCGAAAGAGAGACAGGCATCACCTATAAGCTGTGCACTTTGCAGCAAAGCGTTTGCCATTACCGGTTTAAAAACGTTTAATTCGAACTGTCCTTGCATTCCGCCTACGCTCATAGTTACATCGTTCCCCATGATCTGGGCACAAACCATGGTAAGTGCTTCACACTGGGTTGGATTAACCTTACCAGGCATGATCGAAGAACCTGGCTCATTCGCCGGAATATTGATCTCTCCAATACCACTTCTTGGTCCGGAAGCAAGCATTCTGATATCGTTTCCAATTTTGTTCAGCGAAACAGCGATCTGTTTTAGTGCTCCGTGAGTTTCCACAAATGCATCATGTGCTGCCAAAGCTTCAAATTTATTTCCAGCAGAGATAAAAGGCATCTCCGTAAATTTTGCGATAAATTCGGCTACCCTTTTTGAATATCCTTTCGGAGTGTTAAGCCCGGTTCCTACCGCAGTTCCACCTAAAGCAACTTCAGATAAATGTGGTAAAGTATTTTCCAATGCTTTAATGCCATAATCTAACTGTGCTACGTATCCACTGAATTCCTGACCTAGAGTTAGGGGAGTGGCGTCCATAAAATGCGTACGCCCAATTTTCACGGTATGCTTGAATTCTTCAGATTTCTTCTTAAGAGTATCTCTTAGTTTCTTCAAACCGGGAAGCGTATTCGTAGTCACTTTTTTGTAAGCAGCAATATGCATTCCGGTCGGGAATGTATCGTTCGAAGATTGAGATTTATTCACATCATCATTTGGTTGAAGTGTTTTTTCCCCTTCACCAATATTCTTACCTGCGATCTGGTGAGCTCGGTTGGCGATCACTTCGTTCACATTCATGTTACTCTGTGTACCACTTCCGGTTTGCCAGATCACCAATGGAAACTGATCATCGTGTTTTCCTTCCAGGATCTCATCACAAACCTGAGCGATAAGGTCTCTCTTTTCCACAGGGAGAACTCCAAGTTCACAGTTGGTATATGCGGCAGCTTTCTTTAAATAAGCGAAACCATATATAATATCCAATGGCATGGAGGACGCAGGTCCAATTTTGAAATTATTCCGGGAACGTTCCGTTTGAGCACCCCAGAGTTTATCTGAAGGAACTTTAACTTCCCCCATGGTATCTTTCTCTATTCTATAGTTCATATTTTAAAAATTGGTTGTTTCGCAAAGTTAATATTTCACTAATCTTATTAATCTAAAAAAACTTTAAAATTGGTGGTTCTTTTATTCTGAAATATATAAATCTTAAATCAGGCTTTAATCTATTAGAAGAGCTTTGAAACACTCGTTATTTCCCCGCTTTGTAGATTTTAAAATACTGTAAACCAATTATCTAAAACAAAATAGGGGGAAATTCCCTTTTCATTGCAACACAACTAGTTTTATCTTTAGACTATTGTTTAACTAAATTCATAATAATGAAAAGACTGCTAGTATTACTCGTTTTTTCATTAGTTGTTTCAATATCCCTCGCAAGTTGTAGTACTAATGATGATGGTCCTGCAGATTCAGATCAATTTCTGAATGCTGATGTAAACGGAGTTCTTTTTAACTCATCTAATAATTCTGCTGCTCTGAGCTTCCACAAAGATTATAATTCCATGGGAACGCTTAGCTTGAATGTACGATCTATTTCTGATAATGGTTAGATTCTCGATTTTCAGATCGAAAATTTTACCGGCATTGGAATTTACAGTCTTGATGACCAGGTTTTCAATAAGAACTGGTTGAGTTTTAGTACTCACGATCATGAGCTATGGGCGATAATGCCTAATGGTGCTCCAAACGATATGACTAACTTTATTGAGATCACGAGTAATTCTGATGATCGTATCGAAGGAAAGATCTCCAGTAGTAAATTGTGGAACGAACAGCAAAGTAATTACGCACCAATAGAGGGGCAATTTAAGTTGAATATTCGGCTTTAATCTCATCAATCAAAAGGCGAACAATTCCCTAAGTTTAATAATTCTTCAAAAAGTGATCAAATTCCTGTGATAAGCGATCAGGTATTTATATCTTTGACCTGATTTTAATCAAACTTTACCATTATGTTCGAATTCGATCAATACCTTGGATTTTTAGCGTTCCTTACGATATTAACGATGGGTTTCTGGCTTATGATCTTCCTGGTAGCTTTCGTTCCTTATTGGATCGGTGGGTCTGTTGGAGAATTGATCAAAGAAAAACGTGAAGCTCGTAAAAAAGCTAAAGCGGAAAAAGCATAAAAAAAAGGGACTAATTTAAGTCCCTTTTTTTATTTCCTGTCATACCAGATTATTAAAATTCACCTTCGTCATAATCTTCGTCATTTCTTCTCTGTTGACGCTGTTTCTTCTGATTAAACCTGTAGATAAAGGATACATTCACTGCCTGACCTTGTCTCCATTGGAATTCACTGTCCTGTTCAAAGAATTCAGTATTGGTATAAGATGATCTCTTTCTACCATTTAGAATATCACTCACATTTAATGCAATGGTAGCTTTTTCATTCAAGATTTCTTTACTCAAGGCTAAATCTATAGAAAGGATACCATCCTGAGTTCCCTGAATTTCATCTGATGGTCCTCTATAAAAAGCATTGGTTTGCCAGTCAATTTTTAGCGGAAGTGTCACTTTTGAACTAAATCGCGCGAACCAGCTTGTGTTTTCGGTATTATAACTATCCCCATTAAATTCACCATCTAGCTTAAATCTAAAGTAATTAAAGCTACCATTTAATCTTAGCCATTCGGCTGGATTGTATAATACCCCAAGTTCACCACCCATTCTATCGTTTATCGCCAGGTTAAAAGGGATGCTCCTAATAACTGTTTGCGGAATTGTTTCTGGTCCCTGTTCAGGAAAATCCGGATTCGCAATCTGTATATCAATTTCCTCTTGTACTCTCTGAAATGCATCAGTTTCTCTCTGATAATAAACTGAAGAAGTTAAAGTAAGCTTCTCCCATCTTTTTAAGTATCCAATATCAAAACTGTTTGAATAAGCTGGTTGAAGATTTGGATTTCCCTGAAAAATATTATTTCGACTGCTTCTAGATGGAAACGGATTAATATACCAACCTCGAGGTCTGTTAATTCTACGGTTATATCCAAATGTGATATTTTCTTCTTCCGCGATTTCGTAGATCACATTTAATGTTGGGAACAACCCAAAGTATTTATTATCAAAATTTGTAGTAATATCAAAACTAAACTCTTCTCTTAATTCTTCCTGAGTAAGTTCAGAATCAATATCACCTTTTAGTTGTGTATGCTCAGCTCTTAACCCTAAAAGAAAACTAAATTCTCCGAATTTTGTACCGTACTGTGTATACCACGCGTGAACATTCTCATCATAGTCAAAAATATTAGTCTGATTACGATTCAGAATAAAATTACTATTACGGTCCTCTTGCAACAGTGAGTAATCGGTTACCTCATTTTCAAAGTTTCCTCGATATCCAGCTTCAAATTGCGAATCCTCTCCTATAGGTCTCACATAATCTGCCTGCAGTAAATACTCTTTTTGATCTTCAGTAGTTAAAGTTCTTTCTCTGGGGATGAAGATCTCTCCAACATTAGTAGCATTAAAATTAATTGGCTCACGGATAAAGGCTTCTTGCTCTTCCTTATCACGTTCTATTTGAAAGTCTGTAGTTAGTTCATGTCCTTTGTTATCAAACTTATTTACATAATTAATGGAGAATTGCCAACTGTTGTCTTCTTCAACTTCATTTTCAAGACGCGTGGTTCCAAGCACCCTGTTTCCATCAAGAAAATAGTCGTTTACATTCGTAGTAAGATCTTCATCATCCCCAAGTCTATAGAATAAAGCTCCGGTTATGGAGGATTGTTCATTCAAATAGTATTCTATTCCTAAATTGGTATTGAAGCCTCTATTGATTCTATCATAATCTCTATCTTCAACATTTCGATCATATTGAAGACCGTCGAGAAAAGTATCCTCACGAGTATCAAAGTATCGAGTATCGAAGAACGCTTCGCCCGGAGATTCTCTATATCTATAACCCGTGGTGGTGAAAAGATTATATTTATCTGTTCGGTAATTAAAGTTTGCGTTAATCCCTGCGTTGGCCGGATTACCACCATTAATTGTTAAGGAACCATTGAATCCTAGAGTTTCCTTCTTTCTAAGAATAATATTAATAATTCCAGCAGTACCTTCAGCATCATATCTTGCGGAAGGTGAGGTGATAACTTCAACTCTCTCGATAGCTTCAGCTGGTAGTTGGCTTAGAACATCTGTACTACCAAAACCGGCCATTGCAGATGGTTTACCGTTTATCAATATTCTTACATTCTCATTCCCTCTAAGACTTATACCTCCTTCTATGTCTACAGTGACAGATGGTACGTTGTTCAAAGCATCACTTACTGTTCCTCCGGCAGTGGTAAGATCTTTTCCAATGTTATAGATCTTCTTGTCAAGTCTAACATCTACTTGTGTAGTTTCTGCCCGAACTACTACCTCATCAAGATTTTCAGATCCTAAGCCAAGTAGAATAGTTCCCAGGTCCAGATCTGAATTTACATTTCGGTTTTTAAAGACTTTAGATTCGTACGAGATAAATTCAACCGTGATCGTATAGGTTCCTTCCTGAACCGTAATCTCAAATTCACCATCTATATTGGTTACAGTACCATCAACCTTTGAAGGATCGTTGGTATTCTGAACTGCGACAGTTGCATATTCCAGAGGAACATTTAGCTCATCGTCCAGAACCTTACCGGAAATGGTGTATTTTTTAAGAGGTGAAGGGCCCTGAGCATAAGATTTAAAACTCAGCAAGCCGATAAACAGGAATAGTAAACTTAAGGTATAGATCTTCCGATTGGTCATTATATAATTTTACCCTATGACCATAGGAAACCCACTTAGTTTAATGAACGAGGGTTAAAATATTGTTAAGCGTGAAATTAATTTTCATTAATAACTGCAGCTATTTGTAAATCAGGATTTTCTGGTTAGCTGTTTATTTAAATGAATATATCTATCAAATTGATCCTCATTCATAAATCTTTGAAGTGATTTGTATTCACTCTTCTGAATAGTTTTCAATTTATTCACTTGCTGTCCTGTTCCTAAACTGGAATTAATGATCTCGTTCTTCTTAATAGTGTATTCTATGATCGCATCTTCCAGAAGTTGCGTCTGGCCCAAAGTCAGGTTTAACTGATTTTTCCAGGTTAGAGCAAGCTCAGCGGCGATTTCTCTAATTTCTCTGCGATTTTTTTCGTGAATATGGATCTGAGAGTATACGAAACCAGCTACTGCCGCAGCGGCCAGACCAATAATTGTAATCCTGTATTGTAGTTTCATATGAATAGTTCTTATAGCAATTTATCAATTTCAGTAGCAGGTCTTCCAACTACTGCATTTTTATCATTTTCAACGATAGGTCTTTCGATCAATTTAGGATTTTCCACCGTAATATGGATTAATTCATCCTCACTTAGATCTTTACCTTTATAATTTTCTTTCCAGACCTTTTCACCAGTTCGCACTAATTGAATAGGGGCATAACTTAATTTCGCAAGTAGCTGTTCAAGCTCTTTTGCTGAAAGTGGATCTTTAAGGTACTCCCTGATTACAAATTCCTTACCAGAATTCTTCAGAAGTTCGAGTCCTTCCCTGGATTTCTTACATCTTGCGTTATGGTAAATAGTGTGTTTCATCAAGTCTTAATATAAACATTTCAGATTAAAAAATAAAAGCTTTAATATGAACTAATCTTCATTTTTCTGTCCCATCATCATTAAAAAAGCTTTCAGAAAAGGATCAATAGCGCCGTCCATTACGGCATCGACATTTCCGGTTTCTTCCGCAGTTCTAACATCTTTTACCAGCTTATAAGGATGCATCACGTAATTACGTATCTGCGATCCCCATTCTATCTTCATTTTAGAATCTTCGATCTCTCTTCGTTGAGCCTGTCTCTTCTGAAGTTCAATTTCAAATAACTGACTCTTCAATAACTGCATCGCCTTATTCTTATTTTCAAGCTGAGACCTGGTTTCAGAATTTTCAATAACGATTCCAGTCGGCTCATGACGAAGACGCACAGCGGTCTCCACTTTATTTACGTTCTGTCCACCTGCTCCGGAAGATCTCATGGTTTCCCAGCTAAGATCTGAAGGATTGATGTCAATTTCTATAGTATCATCTACAAGTGGGTACACATACACAGAAGCAAATGAAGTGTGCCTTTTGGCATTACTGTCAAAAGGAGAGATCCTAACAAGCCTGTGGACTCCATTTTCACCTTTTAGCCAGCCAAAAGCGAATTCACCTTCGATTTCAAGTGTAACGGTTTTAATTCCAGCTACATCACCGTCCTGATAATTGAGTTCCCTGATTTTATACTTTCGCTTTTCAGCCCACATCATGTACATACGCATAAGCATTTCAGCCCAGTCGCAACTTTCAGTACCACCAGCACCCGCCGTAATTTGTAAAACCGCGCTCATGCTGTCTCCTTCTTCGGAAAGCATATTTTTGAACTCAAGGTCTTCTATAAGATCAAGAGCATCGTCATTTCTTTTCTGAACATCTTCTGCAGAAGCCTCATCCTCTTTATAGAACTCGTAGAGGACCTCAAGATCTTCTACTAAGGTTTCGGCTTTTGCATATTCATTTACCCAACTTTTTTCAGCATTGACCTCTCTCATGATCTGTTCAGCCTTTTTAGGGTCATCCCAGAAGTCTGGAGCAAAGGTCTTTTCCTCCATGTTAGTTATTTCAATCTTCTTGGCATCAATGTCAAAGATACCTCCTTAACGCAACCAGGCGCTCTTTGAGATCTCTTATGTTCTCGGTAGTAATCATATGTTCGATTTGACGTAAAAATAGAATTTAGGGGTGTTTCGGGAAAGTATTTAACGAATAATTTTTAGCTTTAGACGGCTTTAAAAAATCCATCTATGCGCTACTTCTTATCTATCTTTCTGGCATTCAGTATATCCATGTCATTAAATGCCCAGTTCCTTGAGAAAAAAGAGGATCTTAAATCTTATGACGGATTTTTTGATTTTCACTATAACGAAAATGAGGACGAGATCTACCTTGAAGTTGACAGCTTAAATACTGCTTTTTTGTACACTCAGTTCTTAACTACCGGAGTAGGATCAAATGATATTGGACTTGACAGGGGGCAACTTGGTAATACGAAGGTTCTGGAATTTAGAAAGGCAGGTAATAAATTGCTATTAGTGGAGCCCAATCAAAATTATCGCGCGATCACTTCCAATCAGGCAGAAAAGAATAGTGTAAAAGAAGCATTTGCAGAGTCGGTCATATTTGGTTTTGAAATCAAAGAAACTAAAGATTCAACTTATATCATTGATCTTACACCGTTTCTAATGCAAGATGCACATGGTGTTAGTGAGAAACTGAAGAAAGGTAAGTTCGGTACTTACAGCCTCGACAAGTCCAAGAGTGCTCTTAGTCTGGATCGAACAAAAGCCTTTCCTGAGAATGTGGAGTTTGAAGCACTTCTTACATTTTCAGGAAAACCTACAGGAAGAACAGTAAATTCTGTAGTACCAGATGCCAGTAATATCTCTGTTAAACAGCATCATTCTTTTGTGAAATTGCCAGACGATAAGTATAAGAAACGCGTATTCGATCCCAGAAGCGGTGCGATTTTTATTTCTTACCAGGACTATGCAAGTCCGGTTTATGAACCAATCACAAAACGTTATGCGATACGGCATAGGCTGGAAAAAAAGACACCAGATTCCTTAGTCAGCGAAGCTGTTGAACCTATTATTTATTATTTGGACCCTGGGACTCCGGAGCCTGTTCGCTCTGCATTATTGGAAGGTGCATCCTGGTGGAATGAAGCTTACGAAGCCATTGGGTATAAAGATGCATTTCAGGTCAAAATGCTGCCTGAAGACGCTGATCCTCTAGATGTTAGATATAATGTGATCCAATGGGTTCATAGATCTACCAGGGGCTGGAGCTATGGAGCGAGCGTTGTAGATCCAAGAACTGGAGAGATCATTAAGGGACACGTAAGTTTGGGTAGTTTGAGGATTCGCCAGGATTTTATGATCGCACAGGCACTTTTAAATAAACCATTTTCAGAATCTGATGAGAATATTGAACCTATGATGGAACTTGCGCTAGCTAGAATTAGACAATTGTCTGCGCATGAGGTTGGGCACACAATTGGATTTGCACATAATTTTGCGGCAAGTACAAGTGACCGCGCATCTGTAATGGACTATCCTCATCCACAATTCAGTTTGAAAAATGGCGAAATTTCTGCGGAAGATGCCTATGCTACAGGGATAGGGGAATGGGACAAGGTTACTGTTCACTATAGTTATGGGGATATACCGAAGGGTAAAGAAGAAATTGAATATTTGAATGAGACTCTTGAAGAAGCTCAAGAAAACGGACTCATTTTTATTTCTGATGCTGATGCCCGGACTTCAGGCGGAGCAAATGCTCAAGCTCATTTATGGGATAATGGAAAAAATGCGATTGATGAGCTTGTAGATGTTCTAAAGATTCGCAAACAGGCAATACAAAACTTTTCAGCTGATAATATTAGAATCGGAGAGCCATTTTCAGTGCTGGAAGATGTATTTGTACCGCTATATTTTTTCCACAGGTATCAAACTGAAGCCGCAGTAAAACTTGTGGGCGGACTCGAATATGAATATGCAGTCAAAGGAGCGGAGAACTTAAACGTGAAAATTCTGGATGGTAATATTCAGAAGAAGGCGATTAAAGAGATATTGAAAACTTTAAAAGCTGAAGAAATCGCAATTCCGAAGGAAAAGTTGGAGCTATTTCCGCCACGTGCTTTTGGATATAGTCGTGACCGGGAAAGTTTTAAAAGCAATACCGATGTTGCTTTTGATCATTTTGGAGCTCCAGCGACCGCTGCAGGAATGACCATGCAATTCCTTTTTCACCCGGCAAGAGCTGAAAGATTAATTCAGCAGAAGGCAGTAGATAACAATAATCCAGGTCTGGAATTTTTGTTGCAGGAAACTGTGAGCAATACGATCAAGTCAGACTATAAAGATGAGTATCTTAATAAAGTACAGCAAACGGTAAATTTCGTAGTTTTTAAACACCTTCTTAATCTTGCAGCCAATGACAAATCTACGAGCCTGGTAAAATCAATTGCGAACGCTGAAATTGATGAGTTACAACAATGGCTTCGGAAGAACAATTCCGCAGTAAACAGAGAAATGCTAAGAAATATCAAAGAATTCAGAGAACATCCAGAGCAATTTCAGTTGGAAATGAATATTCCGAAGATACCTGATGGGTCACCGATTGGTAACTAAATGTTTTATCCAGGCTGAATTTGGATTGGCAGGAGTTTTTAAGTTTTTAACTTAGCGAACAGTAAAAACGATGCAATGAAAGAAATTGATTTAAGAAGTGATACGGTAACCAGGCCAACGAAAGGAATGATGCAGGCGATGATGACTGCGGAAGTTGGTGATGATGTTTATAAAGAAGATCCGACTATCAATGCTCTCGAGAAAAAGCTAGCTGATATGTTTGGGATGGATGAAGCCTTATTTTTTCCTACCGGAAGTATGGCGAACCAGGCAGCGATTAAATTACATACACAACCCGGGGAACAGCTCATTTGCGATAAATGGGCGCATGTTTTCAATTATGAGGGTGGTGGTGTGTCTTTTAATAGTGGTGTTTCCTGTAAACTTGTAGATGGAGATCGTGGGATGATCACAGCTTCTCAGGTAGAAGAAAATATAAACGCGCCAGATTTTTATCATAGTCCGTTGACCACTCTTGTCTGCCTTGAAAACACTACGAACAAAGGTGGAGGAGCATGTTATGAGCTTGAAACCATTCAGGAGATTCGCAAAGTGTGCGATCGCCATGAACTTGGTTTGCATCTTGATGGAGCGAGGCTTTTCAATGCTTTTGCTGAAAAAGATTATACTCCTAAAGACTTCGGAAAAGTATTCGATACCATTTCGGTTTGTCTTTCCAAAGGTTTGGGAACTCCGATGGGATCAGTTCTCATAGGTAAAAAATCTATGATGAAAAATGCCATTAGAGTGCGAAAAGTTCTTGGAGGAGGAATGCGCCAGGTAGGTTTTATGGCTGCCGCGGGAATCTATGCTCTGGATAATCATCTTGAGCAACTGAAGAAAGATAATGATCGCGCAGCAGAACTTTCAGAATTATTAGCGCAACAACCTTATGTCAAAAATCTTGAACCAACCGAAACTAATATTATTATTTTCTATCTGAAGGATGATGTAAAAGAATTGGAGTTTATGCAAAAGCTTGATGAGAAAAACATACGAATTAGTAATATGGGACAGGGAAAACTTAGAATTGTAACACATCATGATTATACTGAGGAGATGCACCAATTCTTTATGGAAACCTTGAAGGAAATACGTTTCTAGAGTTTCTTAACTAAATATTAGCAGGGCTTTATCACAGAAGAAATAGACTTTCCTGTAATTTTCGAAAAAACTTAAAGCAATGAAAAATTTAAGACCAAGACAGGCAGTTCCAGAACTTATAGTGAAAACTACTAATGGTATGGACTGGAACCTGAGAGATAATCAACCTGAGAATTTTACCATGCTTATTTTTTACCGAGGGATACACTGCCCGGTTTGTAAAAGCTACCTGGAAGAATTGAACACCATGGTCGGTGATTTCAAAGATAAAGGAGTCAATATTATCTGTGTAAGTTCCAATACGAAGGAGTTAGCTGAGAAAACTTTGGAAGAATGGGATGTCGATAACTTAACTATAGGTCATAGTTTTGATGTGGAAGATGGAAGAAAATGGGATTTATATGTATCTGAAGGGATCAAGGATTCTGAACCTGCTGAATTCGTAGAGCCAGCTCTATTCCTGATAAGACCCGACAGCACTTTATATTCAGCGAGCATACAGTCAATGCCGTTCGCAAGACCACAATTTGTGGATCTCATTAAGTCGATCTCTTTTGTGAATAAAGAAGATTACCCTGCCAGAGGAGAGGCATAGTAATTTTAGAATAAACAAAAAAAAAGCGGGCATTGCCCGCTTTTTTTTTATTTGAACATATCCATTCCGGGAATGTCTGGCATTCCGTCTTTGGCTGCCGAACCAATTTCAGCTTCGTTGATATCTGTAGCTTTTTTAATCGCTTTGTTCATGGTAAGAACCAGGTAATCTTCCAATTGTTCTTTATCATCCAGTAATTGCTCGTCTACACTAATATTTTTGACTTCGCGATTTGCGGTGATAGTAACTTTTAGCAGTCCATCTGCAGATTGTTCGTCTATTAATACAGTATCAAGTCTCTTTTTGGTTTGCTCTACTTTTTCCTGGGCTTCTTTCAGCTTATTCATCATGCCCATCATATCTCCAAACATATCTATTTCGTTTTAAAAATTGGTAAGCTCAAATTTACTAAATTCAGGTTTGAAATATGCCATTATGAAAAGACTATTCGTTATTCTATTAGGATGCATTACATTTGCAAGCGCTCAAAAAAACAATGATTTGGAAAAAAATTTGCAGGCTCCGGTCGCCAAAAAGATCGAGAAAAAATTAGAGAAGCACGGTGATGTGCGTATCGATAATTATTTCTGGATGAATCAGCGGGAAGATCAGGAAGTGCTGGATTACTTGAATGCTGAAAATGCATACAACGATAAAATGACTTCCCATACAAAGGATTTTCAGAAGAAATTATTCCTGGAGATGAAGGGCCGTATCAAAGAAGATGACGAGTCTGTTCCGTATAAGTTAAATGGTTACTGGTATATTACCCGGTTCGAGAAAGGATTTGATTACCCGGTATATAGTCGTAAGAAGGAAACTCTTGAGGCAGATGAAGAGGTGATGTTCAATGTGAACGAGATGGCGAAAGACTTTGATTATTATAGTCTTGGAGGTCTCAATGTATCACCAGATAACACGATGGTGGTTTTTGGAACTGATACGGTAAGCCGAAGACAGTATACCATTAGGATCAAAAACCTGGAAACAGGTGAGATCTATGATGAAAATATTGAAAATACTACAGGTGGTTCCACCTGGGCGAATGACAATAGAACGCTTTATTATACTAAAAAGGATCCTCAAACTTTAAGATCCTTCAGAATCTATAAGCACATTCTGGGAACAGATCCCGAAACCGATGAGCTTGTATATGAAGAGGAGGATGAAACATTTAACTCTTATGTTTACAAATCTAAATCCAGGGAATACATCATTATAGGTTCTCATAGTACGTTAACTACCGAGTACCGTATTCTTGACGCTAATACGCCAGACAAAGAATTTAAAATTTTCCAGCCTCGTGAGCGCGGACTAGAATATAGCATTGCGCATTACAAGGACGATTTTTATATAGTCACCAATAAGGATGATGCTACCAATTTCAAATTGATGAAGACTCCGCTTGCTCAAACTGAAAAAGAGCACTGGGAAGATGTAATTCCTCATCGAAAGGATTTCTTATTGGAGGATATCGATATCTTTCAGAAATATCTAGTGGTAAGCGAAAGAACAAACGGACTTAATAAGATAAGGATCATCGAGTGGGAAGGTAATAAGGAATACTACATTCCGTTCGATAACGAAACCTATACTGCTTACACTTCCATAAATCCTGATTTTGACACAGATTTGTTGAGGTATACCTACAACAGTCTTACTACTCCAACTTCAGTCGTGGAATATAATATGAAGACCGGAGACAAGACAATATTGAAAGAGCAGGAAGTTCTGGGTGGAAATTTTGATAAAGATAATTACATTTCAGAACGTATCTGGGCTACAGCGAAAGATGGTACTAGCATTCCTGTTTCTTTGGTTTATAAAAAAGGACTTCAGAAAGATCAAAAAAATCCCATGCTACAATATGCTTACGGTTCTTATGGTTCTACAATAGATCCTTACTTTTCAACTGTGCGACTGAGTTTGCTGGATCGCGGATTCATTTATGCCATTGCACATATTCGAGGTGGTGAATATCTGGGCAGGGAATGGTATGAGAATGGTAAACTTTTTCAGAAGAAAAACACATTCACAGATTTTATAGATGTATCTGAATTTCTAATTCAGGAGAATTATACTTCTTCCAATCATTTATATGCCATGGGAGGTTCAGCTGGAGGTTTATTGATGGGTGCAGTTGTAAATATGGCTCCCAATTTATATAATGGGGTAATTGCGGCCGTACCGTTTGTAGATGTCATCACTACAATGCTGGATGATAGTATTCCTCTTACCACTGGTGAATATGACGAATGGGGTAATCCTAATGAAAAGTCATATTATGATTATATGAAATCCTATTCTCCTTATGATAATGTTGTAAAACAGGATTATCCAAATATGCTGGTCACTACAGGTCTACACGATAGCCAGGTGCAATACTGGGAACCTGCTAAATGGATTGCGAAACTTAGAGAATATAAGACAGATCAAAACGTTTTATTATTACATACCAATATGGATGCTGGCCATGGTGGTGCTTCAGGAAGGTTTGAAGCGCTTAAGGAAGTGGCTGAAGAATACGCGTTTTTGCTGGATCTGGAGGGTATTAAGGAGTAATTAAAAAATTTGACTTAAATTTGTCGATTAGTAAAATGTGTGAAAATGCATTTTATTTAAAGATCATTTTATGAGAGAAGATTTGCATGTTTACGATAACGTATTGCAATTAGTTGGAAACACCCCGTTGATCAACTTAAATAAAATCACTAAAGATTTCCCCGGAAAGTACTCCGCAAAGATCGAAGCTTTCAATCCAGGTCATTCCTCGAAGGACAGGATCGCTTTGTACATTATTGAAGAAGCTGAAAGAAAAGGAATTCTGAAGCCCGGAGATACTATAATTGAAACAACTTCAGGTAATACAGGTTTTAGTATTGCGATGGTAAGTTGCATCAAAGGATATGACTGTATTCTTGCTGTAAGTTCTAAATCGTCCAAGGATAAGATCGATATGCTGAAGACAATGGGAGCGAAGGTACATGTGTGCCCGGCGAACGTTCCAGCAGATGATCCAAGGTCTTATTACGAAGTTGCAAAAAGACTTCATTCTGAAATTAAAGGATCGGTGTACATTAATCAGTATTTTAATGAGCTAAATATCGATGCTCATTTTAATTCTACAGGACCGGAAATCTGGAAGCAAACTGAAGGGTCTATTACGCACCTCGTTGCCTGTAGTGGTACTGGTGGAACAATTTCTGGAACTGCAAGATTTTTAAAGTCTAAAAATCCTGAAGTAAAGATCCTTGGGATCGATGCATTTGGTTCAGTTTTGAAGAAATATCACGAAACCAAAGAGTTCGATAAAGATGAGATCTATCCTTATAGGATCGAAGGGCTTGGTAAGAACCTGATCCCATCAGCTACAGATTTTGACATGATCGATAAGTTCATGAAAGTTAGTGATGAAGATGCTGCGCATACTGCCAGGGAACTTGCACGTACCGAAGGTCTATTCGTAGGTTATACCAGTGGAGCAGCAATGCAGGGATTGAAACAATACCAGGAAGACGGTGAATTTGATGAAAATTCTAATGTGGTATTGATCTTTCCAGATCATGGTTCCAGGTATATGAGCAAAATTTATAGTGATGACTGGATGAATGAACAAGGTTTTCTCGATACTCAAAAAGATTCAAAATCTCAATCTATAGAGATCATCAAATAAAATATTAACAATTATTAACAAAAGCATCCTGTTCTTTGCAGGATGCTTTTGTTTTTGTTAGATTTCGATGTTTATAATTTACCTTGTAAAATTGGGCCAATTTTCAGTATTTTTGCGGCTCGTCTAAAAAATGACCGATGAAGGATTTATTTGATAAGATTTACAAAGACAAAGGACCGTTAGGAAAGTGGGCGGAACAGGCAGAAGGATATTTTGTATTTCCTAAACTTGAAGGACCTATTTCCAATAGAATGAAGTTTCGAGGTAAGAATGTAATTACCTGGAGTATTAACGATTACCTTGGTCTTGCCAATCATCCGGAAGTTCGTAAAGTAGATGCTGAGGCAGCTGCAGATTATGGATCGGCTTACCCAATGGGAGCTAGAATGATGAGTGGTCATACAGATCTTCATGAAAAGTTGCAGGATGAACTGGCTTCATTCGTAAATAAACAGGCAGCATACCTGTTGAATTTTGGATACCAGGGAATGGTATCTACGATCGATGCATTAGTATCCAAGCAGGATGTTATTGTATATGATGTTGATGCTCACGCATGTATCATTGATGGAGTTCGTCTTCACCTTGGACAGCGATTTACTTACAAGCACAACGATTTGGAAAGTATCGAGAAGAACCTGCAGCGTGCAACTAAGATTGCTGAACAAACAGGTGGCGGTATTTTGCTTATTTCTGAAGGAGTTTTCGGTATGCGAGGAGAGCAGGGAAGACTGAAGGAGATCGTTGAATTAAAGAAAAAATATAATTTCAGACTTTTCGTTGATGATGCTCATGGTTTTGGAACTCTTGGAAAGACAGGAGCCGGAGCAGGTGAGGAGCAAGGCGTTCAGGATGATATTGATGTATACTTTGCAACTTTTGCGAAATCCCTGGCAAGTACTGGTGCATTCATCGCTGGAGATAAAGAGATCATGGATTATTTAAAGTATAACCTAAGATCTCAAATGTTCGCTAAATCGCTACAAATGCAATTGGTAGTTGGAGCTTTAAAGCGTCTGGACATGTTAAGAACTATGCCAGAACTTAAAGAAAAACTTTGGGAGAACGTGAATGCCTTACAAAACGGATTAAAAGAGAATGGTTTCGATATTGGAACTACGCAAAGTTGTGTGACTCCTGTATACCTGAAAGGAAGTATTCCGGAAGCGATGGCTCTGGTAAAAGATCTTCGTGAAAATCATGGTGTTTTCTGTTCGATTGTAGTTTATCCGGTAATTCCTAAAGGTCTTATTCTGCTTAGAATGATTCCTACGGCAACGCATACGCTACAAGATATTGAAGAGACCTTAACTGCCTTTTCAGCAATTAGAGAAAGACTTGAAAATGGTACTTATAAAAGACTTTCAGCTTCAGTAGAAGCAGCGATGTCTAATAAGTAAGGATTATCAACTATCATAATAAAAAAAGGCCGGAATTTCCGGCCTTTTTTTATTGATCATTATCTTCAGAATCTTCCTCAGCTTCACGGCTAAGTTTTCTGCTCCTTGCACGTCTCTTATTTCCTTCATTAGATTCCTCCAGGAATTCATCAACTTTATGTAGATCCAATCGATATGATACACCGAGAGCAACCTGCCAGCGGGAAGGAGTGTCTTTGAAGTTTACCAGTCCGCTTACATCAAACTGAAGGTTTTCACCCACCAGATAAGCAGCACCTCCACGAAGTAGATCATCAGCATACAGGTCACTTTTGATCCCCTGGTATTCTCCAAAGATCGCAAAGTTTGGGGTGACTGTATGAGTTACCGTTGCAATTCCGGTGTAGGTTCTATATTCCTCAGTTAGTTTATCGGCAATAATATTCATCACCAATACCCATCGACCCCAGTTGTTTTGAGTGATAAGAGCTACCTTCGGACTAAATTTATTCTCTCCTTCGACCAGGTAAGGATTATCACCAAAGGCGAAGTTTGCCCCCGCGTAGATCGAAACTGCAGGAATCAGGGTTTTCCACTTAAACTTTCTGTTCGCATACCAGCTTCGAATATTTGGTTTCTCCTCTTCCATATTCTTATACGGATCATAGAAGAGATATTTAAGACCAAGCGTATTGGATTTAAAATTTCTTCCCGAAGTTTCCACTGTATTCCTAAGAAAATTCCGAACGATATCCTGATTTTCAAAAGCACCAGTAAGATTGATCTCAAGGTTTTCCATCAACAGTCCGTATCGCAGTTGGTAGTCCACTCCCCAAATGTCGATATCGGCGCCCAGACCTTCATGCATATCATTTCCAAGGTAGAATCCCGATTCCAGCTGAATTACATTGGTTCCAACAGCGAAAGCCCCCTGTGATTGTCCCGGGCGGTTGGAGTTTATAGTTTCAGTATATTGTGCCTGAACGGTGAAGCCTGCCATTAGCAGAATTAGGCTGAAGATGCATGTATTGCGCATAACTTGCGGAGTTAATTCAATCAAAGATATAAGTTTTATTATAATTTTATTGCTGAAGCTACTTCCAATCTGAACGCTTATTTTTATTTTTGCCAAAAGCATTAGAATGTTAGAAGCATCCTTATCTGGAGTATTAAAATTTGTACTTGTAGTATTACTTATATATTTCGGATTTAAAATAATAATTCGATTTTTTGGCCCTCTTATTCTCAAATATTTCATGCGAAAAATGGGTAAAAAGTTCGAACAGCAGTTCGGCCAGCAATTTGGTAACCAGTTTGGAGGTGCGGCTTCCAAGAAGTCAAAGTCGAATCCTACAAATATTGGTAAGGAATCTAAAGCCAAACCCAATAAAGATAAAAAGGTAGGGGAATATATCGATTACGAAGAAATTGATTAATTTCGAAACTTAGCAGGTTTTAGATCCTGCATTAAAATTTTCAGTTTCAAAAGACTTGTGAATGCCTGATATCAAGAAATTCATACCACACCTGCTAGTCCTGGCAGGATTTGTTGTTTTATCCCTATTCTACTTTCATCCTGTCTTACAGGGCAAGGAAATTTATCAAAGCGATATCATTCAGTATATCGGGATGGCCAAGGAGCAGAATGACTTCAGGGAACAAACGGGAGAAGAGCCTTACTGGACCGACTCTGCTTTTGGAGGAATGCCAACTTTCCAGTTAGGAGCATACTATCCGCATAATTATGTCAAGAAGCTCGATTCTACCTTGAGGTTTTTACCCCGACCAGCAGACTACCTGTTTCTTTATTTTATAGGCTTTTATATTTTACTCCTCTGTTTAAAGATAGATTACCGGGTTGCCTTTGTAGGCTCTCTTGCTTTTGGTTTTTCCACTTATCTCATAATTATTCTTGGAATTGGTCATAATGCCAAAGCTCATGCCATTGCGTATATGCCCGTTGTGCTTGCCGGTATCATATCAATATTCAGAAACCGAAATGTTTGGGGTTTCCTGCTCTTAAGTGTTGGGATGGCTCTAGAGATCCAGGCAAACCATTTCCAGATGACCTATTACCTGTTGCTTCTGGTCATAGTTCTTGGCATCGTTTATTTTATAGATGCGTTTAAAAAAGCATGGATAGGTAATTATTTCAAATCACTTGGAGTTATGGTTCTTGCGGTGGTTCTTGCCTTGGCTATGAATGCAACCAGCTTGCTTGCTACCAGCGAATATGCCAGTTACAGCACCAGGGGGGAGTCAGATTTAAGTATTGGACCAGACGGCGCTGCTAAAACAGAATCGGGTCTTAGCTACGATTATATCACGGAGTACAGTTACGGAATTTTAGAAAGCTTTAATCTGATGGTTCCTCGTTTACTTGGTGGTGGTAGTTCAGAAAATATTGGTAGCGATTCCAATTTATACGATGCTATTTTAAAACTTGGTGCTGCACCGGCTCAGGCTAAAGATTTTGCAGAATCGGCTCCAACCTACTGGGGAGATCAACCATTTGTTGGCGCACCTGCATATATAGGAGCGAGTGTCATCTTTTTATTCATTTTCGCTTTATTTCTTATAAAAGGAAGGTTAAAATGGTGGGTAGTTAGTGGCAGTATGCTTGCTTTGATCCTGAGTTGGGGAAAAAACTGGTTTGCCGGTTCCAATCCTGTCACCAATCTTTTTATAGACTATGTACCATTATATGATAAATTCCGTGCAGTGTCATCGATTCAGGTGCTGCTGGAATTATGTTTACCCTTATTAGCGATTGTAGGACTGCATAAATTACTATCAAAGAAAATATCTTCGGAAGAAAAATTAAATGCCTTGAAATATTCAGGGTTTATTTCCGGAGGCCTGCTTATCTTCTTTTTACTGCTGAGTTCAGTATTCGATTTTGCCGGTGTTAACGACTCGTTGTACAGGGAACAGTTCGGTATGGATTTTATCAATGCTTTGAAGGAAGATAGAAAGGATATCTTCTTCAGTGATGTAATGAGATCTTTACTTTTTACCGGAATTGGAGTTGGTTTGATCTGGGCATATCTTAAGAATAAGCTACAGACCAATCTACTAATCGCAGGTTTTGCAGTGCTTATACTCGTTGATTTAATTGGGGTGGACAGGCGTTATGTAAATAGTGATGACTTTGTGCAATCCAGAAAGATCAACCAGCCATACGAGCGATATACTGCAGATGATCAAATCCTGGAGGATACAACGCACTATCGCGTTTTCGATGTTTCCGGAAGTCCGTTTAATACAGGAAGAACTTCTTATTATCACAATGCCTTAGGTGGTTATCACGCTGCCAAACCGGGCAGGATACAGGATCTGTTTGATTTCTATATTGCTAAGAATGATATGGAAATTCTGAGCATGCTCAATGTGAAGTACTTTATTGTTCCTACGGAAAATGGAGTACAGGCGCAACAGAATCCGCAAGCTTTTGGAAATGCCTGGGCGGTTCAAACGATTAAATGGGTGGATACCCAGGACGAGGAAATTCAAATTCTGAAGGATGTCAACCTGATGAACACCGCTGTTGTAAATTCTGAATTTAAAGACGTGGTGAGTAATGAATTTGTATACAGTTCCAGCACTAAAATAGATCTGGTGTCACAGAAACCGAATGAACTCAAATACAAATACGAAGCAGATACCGCTCAGTTCATTGTTTTTTCTGAAAATTATTATCAACCCGGTTGGCAGGCTTATATTGATGGAAAGGAAGTAGATCATATTCAGGCAAACTATACATTAAGAGCTATGAATGTGCCTGCAGGGAATCATGAAATTACTTTCAAATTTGAACCTCAGGTTGTTGATACCGGAAGCACGATAGTTCTGATAAGTTCTATTTTATTTGGCTTGATATTATTTGGAGGACTGGGGTACGAGCTGAAAAATCGTTACCAAATTTAAATCTCTGAATGAAGAAAGCTCTTATTGTTACTTATTATTGGCCACCTGCCGGAGGACCGGGAGTTCAACGCTGGTTGAAATTCGTAACTTACTTAAGAGAATTTGATATTGAACCTGTTGTTTATATTCCTGAAAATCCAGGTTACCCACTTTTAGATAAAAGTTTACTTGCCGAAATCCCAACAGGAATCCGAATATTCAAGCAACCAATTTTTGAACCATACAAAGTTGCAGAGATTTTTTCTAAAGGTGATTCTAAAACTATAAGTTCTGGAATTATAGCCAAAGAGCAGGAGCAAAGTGCCATCCAGAAGTTGATGTTATTTGTTCGCGGAAACTTTTTTATCCCGGACGCTAGAAAATTCTGGATCAAACCCTCGGTGAGTTATTTAAAGTCTGTCTTGGAGAAGGAGAAGTTCGATGTTCTTATAACAACCGGACCTCCGCATAGTCTGCATTTGATTGGTTTGGAACTTCAGAAAAGTTTAGGCATAAAGTGGATAGCCGATTTTAGAGATCCCTGGACAGAAATTGGATATCACAAAAAACTTAAACTCACTCAGTCTAGTAAACAAAACCACCTGGACCTTGAGTATAAAGTCCTCAATAAAGCTGATCAAATTGTCACTACCAGCTATACTACCAAAGCTGAATTTGAATCTAAAACTACAAGACCTATTCGAGTAATTACGAATGGCTTCGATAATCTACAGAAGGAGCCGATCACATCAGATCATTTTGAGATTTCTCATATTGGTTCTTTACTTTCAGGTAGAAGTCCTGAAATTTTGTGGAAAGCTATCGCAGAGATCGTAGAAAATGTTTCTGACTTCAGAAATAAACTAAAGATTCGATTGGCGGGAAAAATAAGTTCCGAAGTAAAGGAAAGTATTGAAGAACTGGGACTTCAGGAATATCTTCAAATTGATGGATATGTTAGCCATAAAGAAGCTCTGGAAATGCAAAATCGAGCTGCAATTCTATTACTTTTGGAAATTGACAGTGTAGAAACCAGGGGAATCATACCCGGTAAGATCTTCGAATATTTTGCTGCAAAAAAACCAATTCTGGCGATAGGTCCCGAAAGCTGGGAAGCAGGAAAAATGGTTCTGGATACGCAAAGCGGAACTTACTTGTTATTTCGTGATAAGGAAAAGGTCAAATCCTGGATTATAGATCAGTTTTATCGAAAAGAGGCACAGGGAGTTAAGCAAATAAATAGTGATATTTCAAAATATCATCGTAGAGAGCTTACAGCTGAGCTGGCAGATTTAATCAAAAAGATCTAATGGGAATAATTATTAATCAGTCCATCAAAAATATGGTGACTACCTACTTGGGTTTTGCCATTGGAGCTGTAAATACATTATTTCTATTCACCTATTTCCTTACTAAAGAATATTACGGATTGGTGAGTTTTCTCCTTTCTGCAGCAAACCTTATCTGGCCGTTTCTGGTTTTTGGGGTACACAGCACGCTAATTAAATTCTTTACCTCTTACAAAACACGAAAAGAACAGGATCGCTTACTTACATTGATGTTGATTCTACCGGCACTGGCGGCTTTACTCTTAGGTTTAGTCGGTTTATTATTTTATACGGAATTGCTGGAATATTTTAAAGGTGAAAATGAGCTCGTCCAGCCCTATATCTGGTTGATTTTCCTGATCGCTTTTGCTACCGCTTATTTTGAAGTATTTTTTGCCTGGTCCAAGATATACTATAAAAGTTCCTTTGGTAATTTTATGAAGGAGGTCTTTCATAGGTTTTGCATAAGCGTTCTACTGCTTATGGTCTATAAGGACTGGATCAGCGTTTCTGATTTCATCTACGCTATCTCTGGCGTTTTCGTATTTAGGATGATTGTAATGGCATTGTATGCTTTTTCCTTACATCCACCAAGAATTAGCCTGCAAGCTCCTGAAAACCTATCCAGTTTGCTTAAATATTCAGCATTAATACTAATCGCGGCCTCAGTAGCTACTGTGTTGCTGGATCTGGATAAAGTGATGATTGAATATTACATGCCTATCGAAAATGTTGCGATCTACGGTATTGCAGTCTATATCGCGACCGTGATCTCCGTCCCACAAAAAGCAATGCATCAGATCACGCATCCAATGACTGCCGAAATGCTGAATACCAAAGATAAGGCCGGATTGAAGAACCTATATCAGAAAAGTTCGCTTAACCTTCTTATTATTAGCGCCTTGATCTTCATCTGGATAATCACGAATGTAGAATCTTTATATGAACTTATTCCGCAGCAATATCAAATTTCAGTATTTGTAGTACTCCTGATTTCAATCGTTAAACTTTACGATAACCTACTGGGGAATAACAATAGTATTCTATTCAATTCAGATTATTATAGAATTGTCCTCGGTATTGGTGTCATCCTCGTATTGCTTGCATTTATCCTGAATTATTTACTTATTCCAAAATTCGGACTCGAAGGTGCTGCGATCGCTAGTTTTCTGGCCTTCTTTGTTTACAATACTTCCAAAATATATCTGGTCTACCTCAAGTTCAGGATTCAGCCATTTTCGAGGTCTACGTGGTTGATGTTAGTATTAACGTTCGTCCTAACGGCTGGCTTTTATTATATCGACATCTCGGCCCTACCAGTTCTAAATATATTTTTGAAGGTTTTAATTTCCGGGATTATCTACGGACTAATCATCTATTTTTCTAAGGTTTCTTCGGAAATAAATACGATGATCGACAAGGTTCTGAATTTGTCATAAACGAGAAAACCCCATCCGCAAGGCAGCATCAGGGGTTTTCCAACTAACCAACCAAAAAATTAAATTATGAACTTATCATCTACTATATATTATTCATATTTCGTGCCGAACCTCTAGCTCTTGAAGAAATATTTTTTCTTTCGTTCACTGAAGACTTAGACCTGCTCGAAGATCTTGTTCTGGTTGACTCAGCCTTCTGTCTGTTTGGACGTTGAGCACTTGTATTCCTTTCAACAGAACGAGTTTTATTTTGAACTTTTGGAGTCCTTTCGGTGTTCCGTACTGATGTAGAACGACTGGCTTTTTGAACTCTGTTTTCAGTAGACCTGGTGTCCAATCGAGAATTTCTTTCTATCGTTCTGGAACTGGTTTTTCTACTTTCTGGCGATACACGCCCTTTAGAATTTGTACTTCTTTCAGATCTCGCTCCGTAATTCTTAGACCTATTATTCTTAATAGGAGAACGTTCAGCAGTGATTATTCTACTGCTTTTTGAGTTATTAGATCGATTCGCATAGGCTTTGGATCTTGCCGCTTGTTGCCTGTTACGAACTAATTGATCGCTTTTATTGGTACGAGCACGATATTGTGCAAGATCACGCTTTTGTTTTACTTGCTTTCCGTAGTGATATTGAGCAACACGCTGAGAAGGTCTGTAGAAGTTTCTTTTGTGCTTATGTGTACTATAATAGTTATTATAAACCGTCGTATACTGGTTGTAGCTTACACGATGTGGCTGATAATAAGCCCGGTATGGCTGATTAAATACGATACTAACATTAAGCGATGGACGACGATAATAAGAATGCCATGGTCTGCGAACATAATGCCGGTTATAACTGTTTATATAACCTGTTCGTTGAATCACTCTACCAAAATTGTTATAATGTAATCTTAAGGAACCAACATTAGCAAGCATTCCATAACGATTGTAATCCATTACAATATTTCCAGCCTGGATGATTCTACCATAATAATCGTAGTAGACCGGAACATCTTCGATCTGGATTACAGCTCCATAATCATCATATTGAATAAATGGTTCGTAATTGTAACCAGAATTATAGCTAATATTTACGTTAGGTGTAGAAATTCTCACTTCATTTCCTCTTCGGAAATCAGGATTATAATAGAAATCGAACTCTCCATTTGGATAAACCGCGAATTCAACACCACCTTCAATAAAAATAAAAGAGTCATTGAAAAGATTGGAGTAGGTAGTACTTTTGGATATTTCAGAATGCGGATTTTCAGCGCTAACTGACCATCCTACAAAAAGGCAAACGATAAATAAGGTCAGATTTCTCATAGTAGTAGTATTTAAATTAAGAACATTTCTTAACTAAATACAAAGCTCATGCCAAAACCCGAAACTACTTCATGCTACCTCATCATACAGTCCTCTTCAGGAAATTAAAATAATGAATAACAGTGTATTGTGTTTAATTCAATTTTTCAGAAAGATAGGGCGCGGTAACTGATTCTTTATTTTTAGCAACCTCTTCCGGAGTTCCTGTGGCAATTAAATAACCACCATTTTCTCCACCTTCCAGTCCCAGATCGATCACATGATCAGCACATTTTACAAGATCCATGTTATGTTCAATTACTACTACTGAATGTCCTTTAGAAATCAAAGCATTGAAAGATTTCAATAATTTCTTGATATCGTGAAAATGCAGTCCTGTGGTTGGTTCATCAAAAATGAAGAGTGCTTTGGTTTTGGTTGTTCCTTTAACCAGGAAAGAAGCCAGCTTGATACGCTGAGCTTCACCACCCGATAGAGTAGAGGAGCTTTGTCCTAATTGCACGTATCCTAAACCAACATCTTTTAGAGGTTTAAGCTTTTTAACGATCTTTTCCTGATCATGATCTTCAAAAAATGCTGTTGCATCATCGATAGTCATATTTAGAACATCATCAATATTCTTATCATGAAAGGTCACTTCAAGCACATCTTTTTTGAAACGCTTACCATTACAGGTTTCACATTCGAGGTGAACATCTGCCATAAATTGCATTTCAATGGTAACTTCACCTTCACCTTTACAGGTTTCACATCTTCCGCCGTCTACATTAAAAGAAAAATGCTTCGGTTGAAAGCCACGTAATTTCGCCAGTCTCAGGGAAGAGAATAGATTTCGAATATCGTCATAAGCTTTTATATAGGTTACCGGGTTCGATCTTGATGATCTACCAATAGGGTTTTGATCTACGAACTCTACACTTCCAAGATTTTTAAAATTGCCTTCAATTCCAGAAAACTGACCTGCTTTTTCCCCATAACCTCCCAATTCTTTCTGAATGGCTGGGTAAAATATCTTTTTAACTAAAGTACTTTTTCCACTCCCCGAAACTCCGGTGATCGCTGTAAAGACTCCTAAAGGGATTTCGACATCAATATTCTTCAGGTTGTTCTCCCTTGCCCCAAGTATCTTGATGAAATTCTTAGAAGTTCTTCTCTTTTCTGGCACTTCAATATTTTTCTTACCTTTAAGATATTCCGCAGTAAGAGAATTAGATTTGAGAATTTGTTTAAGATTTCCTGTTGCAACCACGTGACCACCATTAGTTCCAGCTTCCGGTCCAATATCGATGATCTCATCTGCAGCATTCATAATCTCCTCATCATGTTCCACCACAATGACCGTATTACCAAGATCTCGTAAATGTTTTAAAACACCAATTAACTTCTCGGTATCCTTAGGATGCAATCCGATAGAAGGTTCATCCAAAATGTACATGGACCCAACCAGGCTGCTCCCAAGAGAGGTGGCAAGATTGATCCTTTGTGATTCCCCACCAGAAAGTGTATTGGATTTACGATTTAATGTTAGATAATCCAGACCTACATTGGAAAGGAATTGAAGTCGGTTTCTAATTTCCTGCAGTAATCTCTTTGCAATTTTCTCTTCGTATTCATCAAGAGTTAAATCATCAAAGAATGCTCGAACCTTATCCAAAGGTTTTTCTACCAGATCGGTAATATTGAGTCCGTTTATTTTTACATAGTGCGCTTCCTGTCTAAGTCGTTTTCCTTTACAAACTGAACATTTGGTTTTACCGCGATACCTTGAAAGCATCACCCGATTCTGAATCTTGTATGCCTTGCTCTCCAGAAACTCAAAAAACTGGTTTAATCCTTCGAAATACTGATTTCCATTCCAGACCAGCTCTTTTTGCTCGTCACTTAGTTCAAAATAAGGTTTGTGTATGGGGAAATCGAATTTATGAGAATTCTTGATCAATTGATCTTTATACCAGCTCATACTATCACCTCGCCACGGAAAGATTGCATTTTCATAAATGGATAAACCTGTGTTTGGAATCACAAGCTCTTCATCAATACCTATAACATCGCCGTAACCTTCACACTTGGGACAGGCTCCATATGGATTGTTAAAGCTGAACAAATGTACATTTGGCTCCAGGAAACTAATGCCATCCAATTCGAATTTATTGCTGAAGTGTCCTGAGCTGTTATCTGATAACCTCTCAATGAATAATTCACCTTTACCTTCGAAAAATGCCGCTTCAACAGCGTCTGCCAATCGGTTGAAAAAGTCTTCTTCATCCTTTGTAATAATTCGGTCTACTACTAAAAAAGTATTTTCAACTTTTGCTTTCGATAGATCGGTTTCATCAATACGCACTACTGATTCACCTATTTTTATCCTACTGTAACCCTGCTGAGCCAGTACATTTATTTTATTTTCGAGCTTACGACCTTCTTCCAGGTGAATAGGGGCGAGAAGTAGCAGTTTTTCACGTTCGGGAAAACCTTTTACATAATTGATCACATCTGTGACAGTATCCTTCTTGACCTCGTTTCCAGAAACTGGAGAATAGGTTTTACCAATCCTGGCAAATAATAATTTTAGATAGTCATAGATTTCCGTAGAAGTACCTACGGTAGACCTCGGGTTCGTAGAATTAACTTTTTGTTCAATAGCAATTGCCGGAGCGATACCTTTAATATAATCTACTTTTGGCTTATTCAACCTGCCAAGAAACTGCCGGGCATAGGAACTAAGACTTTCTACGTAGCGCCGTTGACCTTCTGCATAGAGCGTATCAAATGCGAGACTTGACTTTCCTGAACCGGATAGACCTGTAATTACCACGAGTTTGTTCCTGGGAATTATGGCATTGATATTCTTAAGGTTGTGCAGCTTTGCACCTTTAATAATGATATTTTTCTTGGGGTCAATATTGGCTATATCTACGGTCATTCTCTCTGGGATAAGGCTGCAAAGTTACTCATTATCAAGCGGAGAAGAAAGCCGGGAAAAGCCTATAGTATTGTTAAAATATTAAGCTTTTGTTTGCATTTCTCAAATTTAAGTTGCTATATTTGGTGCATAACCAAAATTCATACGCCTATAAAGCACAGTTACTTTTAAACTCTAAATAACCTAACCTCAGGATCTGTTCCTGAAATTTAAAGTAACTGGTATGAATAACACTAAGGTCACCGATGCCTCACTTGTACGTGATTATCTGGAAGGAAACGAGAATGCGCTAGGAACACTTATTAGCCGTCACCAACAAAGAATTTACAGTTTTATTTACTCAAAGGTCTACGATAAAGATATCTCTGAAGATATTTTTCAGGATACTTTTATTAAAGTTATTCGTACTCTAAAGCGAGGTAAATATAACGAGGAAGGTAAATTTCTTCCCTGGGTAATGCGAATAGCACATAATCTTGTCATTGACCATTTCCGAAAAAATAAGAGAATGCCCAAATTTGACAATAGTGGGGATTTCAATATTTTCTCTGTACTAAGCGATGGTGATCTAAATGCAGAAACCCAGATTATCAAGGATCAAATCGAGTCAGACGTTCAGGAACTTATTAAAGAGCTTCCGGAAGATCAATTGGAAGTCCTTACTATGAGGATTTATAAAGATATGAGTTTCAAGGAGATTTCAGATCGAACAGGAGTTAGTATTAATACCGCTTTAGGTAGAATGCGATACGCTTTGATCAATCTTAGAAAGATCATTGAGAAACGAAATTTGATCTTAACAAACTAATTTCGCAATATTATGAAGTAAATGCCGTTAACTTATAAATACCAAAAAATAACGGCACATGGGGAAACTCTACTTTAAAAAAACTTCGAAAGAAGAAAAAAATGTTCAACCACGTCCAGCAAAGGAAACAATCGAGTTTTTACTCAGTTATTCCAAAGCCCTGAACGTTGTGGAATATCAAAACATGAAGTTTGAAACACTTCTAAACTAAACAAAAACCTGTCATTACTGGCAGGTTTTATTTTTTTATCTTCTTAAAATATTCGGCAATTACACTTTTTCGGCCAATAGTTTTTGTAATGATATCCTTATCCAGGTTCCAGGCTCGTGCCGGAGAATACTGTCTCCCATACCAGATAATTTGTAAATGTAGTCGGTTCCATAGATCTTCAGGAAAAAGTCTTTTTGCATCCTTTTCCGTCTGCACCACGTTTTTTCCATTCGTAAGATTCCAGCGATACATAAGTCTGTGGATATGCGTGTCAACTGGAAAAGCAGGAATATTAAACGCCTGTGCTACTACTACACTGGCAGTTTTGTGACCTACCGCTGGAAGTTCTTCCAGAGCTTCTATACTTTTTGGTACCTGACCATTGTACTTATCCAAAAGAATATGGGAAAGCCCATGTATGCCTTTGGACTTCATTGGAGAAAGCCCAACTGGCCTGATAATATCCCGAATCTCCTCTACACTTAATTTCACCATTTTCTCAGGAGTATCTGCGATCTCAAATAGTTTAGGAGTGATTTGATTAACTTTGACATCGGTGCTTTGAGCAGAAAGCAACACCGCTATCAATAAGGTATATGGATCTTTATGATCTAAAGGTATAGGAATTTCAGGATAGATTTCATTTAAAGTATCAATTACAAACTGAACCTTTTCCTTTTTGGTCATAAAGCTTTATTTTTAAGCAAAAGTAAGAATTATGACAACATTAAAAGCAGGGGATAAGGCTCCCGATTTCAAAGCTGAAGATCAGGACGGAAATACCATCACTTTAAATGATTATAAAGGAAAAAAGCTGGTATTATTTTTCTACCCGAAAGCGAGCACGCCTGGTTGTACTGCGGAAGCCTGTAATTTAAGTGATAATTATGAAGCAATGAGTGCAAAAGGTTATGACATTCTGGGTGTTAGTGCCGATTCCAAAAAAAGGCAGCAAAACTTCAGAAACAAGTATGAATTTAAATATCCATTACTTGCAGATGAGGATAAGGAAGTGATCGAAGCTTACGGAGTTTGGGGACCCAAAAAATTTATGGGAAAAGAATACGAAGGCATTCACCGAACAACCTTCATCATTGATGAAAATGGAAAGATCGAAGAGATAATTCAGAAAGTCAAAACCAAAGCTCACGCCGAGCAGATCATGGAATAATATAGTAGGCGGCCGATTTATTCGGCCGTTCTTATTTTTACTTTCTGTATCGTAGCAATACTATCGCAATTTTGTATTCTGAATTCTAATTCTTCAGTTTCACGTGTTCCGGTAACATAATAGATATTGCATGGTTTCGCATCAGTATCACTTAAGTTGAAATCAACGTCTCCATTTTTAAGAACTTCGGAAATATAGGAAGTGTCAATTTCGCGATCCATTAGAAAAATCAAAGATTCTTCAGACCATTTTCTCTCTTTTATCTTAATATTTTTCAGCACACGTGCATTTGGAGAGTAATCGCAAGAAGCTTTTTTACCACCTAAAAAAAATATTAATAGTACAATTCCGAAGAATAGTCCGACGCCAAAATAGCCAAAGCGATGTATAAGTTTCATTAATTAGAAAATCAGGAGATTTATATCACGGTAAGAAAGATTGAACCATTCTGCTATCGATTTATTGGTCAAAATTCCGTGGTAAAAATACAAACCATTACGTAAACCGCGATCAAATCTCAGAGTATTTTCTAAACCACCCTCTTCACCAATATGTAATAAATACGGGGTAAAAATATTACTTATTGAAAGGGAACTCGTTCTGGCGTACCTGGACGGGATATTAGGAACACAATAATGAATGACATTATGCTTTTTGAAAATAGGTTCATCATGGCTTGTGATCTCGCTGGTTTCCACGCAACCACCCATATCGATGCTTACATCAATGATCACGGCGCCTCTTTTCATACTTTGTACCATGTTCTCAGTAATAAGCACCGGACTTCGATCCTTTCCACGAACAGCACCAATTACAACGTCTGCACGTTTTAGCGCTTTTGATAAATTTTTAGGCTGAATGGTACTGGTATAAAATGTATTGGTAAGATTCGCCTGAATATTACGAAGTTTCGTAAGGGAAGAATCAAATACTTTGACGCTGGCCCCAAGACCAATAGCCGATCTGGTCGCGAATTCACCTACGGTACCTGCTCCAATAATAACTACTTCAACAGGTGGTACACCGCTAATATTTCCAAACATGAGTCCGTTTCCATCTGCATGATTACTCATGATCTCAGAAGCGATGAGGACAGAGGCTGTTCCGGCAATTTCGCTCAAGGCACGCACTATAGGGTAGGAGCCATCCTCGTCCCGGATAAATTCAAAGCCGAGTGCAGTAATTCTTTTCTCTGCCAGCTTCTGAAAATACTCTTTACACTGAGTTTTAATTTGAAGCGCAGAAATTATGGTTGTTTGCGGATTAATATTTTCAAGTTCCTCTAGAGATGGCGGCTCTATTTTTAAGATGGTAGGGCAGGAGAATACTTTGCGGGTATCTTTGGTGATCTCTGCTCCGGCATCTGAATAATCTTTATCGCTAAAGCGCGCCCATTTTCCGGCACCGGATTCAATCATCACTCGATGGCCATGTGCGGTGATGGCTGCAACGGCATCAGGACTTAAACAAATCCTTTTTTCCTGGTAAGCGGTCTCTTTTGGTATTCCTATGAATAATTCACCCTTTTTCTTGTAGATCTCAAGAGTTTCTTCCTGTGGAATTAGTTGTTCTTTAGTAAAAGGTGAAACCTGCTGTTTGCCCATAGTTATTGGTTAAAGCAGTTAAATTACAACTTAAAATGGAATTGAAAAATATAAACTAAAGTTTACGGTAGTAGTCTTCGACAAGTACATTGGAATGTTCGAGTTCATCATTATCTTCTTGAAATTCCTTTAATTCTTTGCGCTCTCGCTCTGATATACTTGTAAATACCGATACCTCGGTTTCGTCCAACTCCGACAGATCTAATCCATAGATCCTATCGAAAATCTTAATTCTCACTAAATAAACAATCGATAAGATGACAATAAAAAATGGTGCCATGTAGATTAAGTCTCCATTATCCATGCTGATAACATGTTGAAAATAATCTTCATAGAATGCAGCAATTAATTGAAAAGCATACATAACCATTGGCACTAGGATGACATGATACCACCAGTGTTTACAGGTAAAAAACCAGATGATAAGTAGAAGTAAAGGGACTAACTTTGAAGTATACGTCCAAGCGGCAGTTAGGACATCTTGGTAATAATTACTTTCGTAGGTAAAAAAAGAAGTTTCCCAAACACGGGTGCTTGGGAAAATTTCATATAAATAAAAAAGATAAGGTGAGAATGCTATGCAAATCGCTATTATACTACCCGTGAGTAGGAACCCTGATGAGCCTTCTGTCCACAGCTTGTTTTTCAATTTCATCCTTATTAGTATCGTTATCAGTAGTTGAAGTTACAAAAAAACTTGCTCCGAATATTGCTGCTGCGAAAAGTACTGCTTTAAGTTTCATAATATAAGATTTTAATATGGTTGTTTCGTTTTGTTCTGAGACAAACATAGAACAACTTAAAATCCTGTGGGTTAAAACATTAATCGTACCTTTGCGCCATTTTTCGAGGCATAAAATACCCGAAAAACCGCATAAAAAACTTTAAATATGTTAGTTTAAATCTGTTTATAAATCGTTTAACGAATATAAATTAATAAATCAGGTTTATAAAATATCTGCAAAAGTAATAATATTCTTACAAACAATTTTAATCGTCAAATTAACGAATTTTTGATTTCGTTAACTTAACTTTAACATTCTTGAATTCTCCGATACTACCTCAATATGCACTTTTTGATGATCATCACTAAGTAATTTCCCTACTTTTTGTGGCCATTCAATCAAATTCCATGCTCCAGAATCCAGGTAATCTTCAAATCCAATATCTAATGCTTCCATATCTGATTCGATTCTATATAAATCGAAATGATAAACCGCACCCTGATCTGACTCGTAATGGTTAACTAATGAAAACGTAGGACTGGAAACGGCGTCCTGGACGCCAAAAGCTTTTGCTAACTCTTTAATAAGAGTCGTCTTGCCTGCACCCATCTCGCCGTAGAAAAGTAGTGTTCTACTCTTTGTGTTCTGTAGAATGTGTTCTACCGCTCGATCCAGTTCGTGAAGTTCGTAGGTTAACTCCATAAATTCAAAATGTCAGATTTGGGATGATAAAGATATATAAAAAAAGGTTATACTGCCGTATCTTTTTGATATTCAAATAAGTACAACAACAAAGCATGTATTTCAACCTATATAAATGCCGTTTATCGATTATTTTGGATTTAAGACTACAAACGGGATTACAACTTCTTCTAACGAAATTCCTCCATGCTGATATGTATTCTTATAATAGCTTACATAATGATTGAAATTATTAAAATATGCAAAGAACAGATCTTCCTTGGCGAATATATAAGAGCTACTCATATTAATGGTTGGTAGATGAACTGATCTTGGGTTCTCTATAGCAAACACTTCCTTGTTCTCGTACGTAAGACTCCTGCCTGTCTTGTATCTTAGGTTCAAACTCGTATTCTTATCACCAATAACCTTTGAAGGGTTCTTTACATTGATCGTTCCATGATCTGTAGTAATGATCAATTTAAAACCTTGTTGCTGTGCTTTTTGTATGATATCAAGTAATGGCGAGTTTTTAAACCAGCTCTGGGTTAAGCTCCTATATGATTTGTCATTAGAAGCCAGCTCCTTTATCACTTCCATCTCGGTCTTGGAATGAGAGAGCATGTCTACAAAATTATAAACGACTACTGTAAGATCGTTGGATTTCTGACTTTTAAAGTTATCTGCCAGCTTTCTTCCCGCCTTCAGGCTAGTAATTTTATGATATTCGTACCTCAGGTCTTTTCCCAATCTCTTAAGCTGTTCCCTGAGAAAATCAGATTCGTGTAGATTTTTACCTCCTTCTTCAGTATCGTTCTTCCAGTATTCTGGAAAGAGCTTTTCCATCTCACTTGGCATCATTCCGGAGAAGATTGCATTTCGGGCATATTGTGTTGCAGTGGGCAAAATACTGAAGTAAGCATCCTCTTTCTCTTTCTTATAATGTGTCGTGATAATTGGTTCCAGTGATTTCCACTGGTCATATCTTAAATTATCGACGACAACTAGCAACGTTGGCTCTCCAGGTTTGATTTCCGGCAGAATCTTTTTCTTGAATAAAGTATGAGACATCACCGGAGGCTCACCACCTTGCTGAAACCAATCCTCGTAATTCTTAGAAATGAATTTAAAGAACTGATTATTTGCCTCCTGTTTTTGAGATTCAAGAATTTCGAACATTCCTGAATCTTCAATTTCTTCTAACTGTATTTCCCAGTAGATCAATTTCTGATATAACGAAACCCATTCTTCATAAGAGTTCACCTGAGATAATTCCATGGCTATTTTTCGAAATTCCTGCTGGTAGTTCGATGTAGTTTTTTCAGAAATGAGTCGGGAGTGATCCAGATTTTTCTTTAAACTCAGCAAGATCTGGTTAGGATTAACCGGCTTGATTAGATAATCTGCAATCTTTGAGCCTATCGCTTCTTCCATTATATATTCCTCTTCACTCTTAGTGATCATAACCACCGGAACCGTTTCCCTACGCTCTTTGATTTCCGTAAGGGTTTCCAGACCGGTAAGCCCCGGCATATTTTCGTCCAGGAATATAATGTCAAAATTTTCTTCTTCGATGAGTTCAAGCGCTTCAGTTCCACTTTTGCAGGTTTGAACCTCGTAGTTTTTCTTCTGAAGAAATAATATATGTGGTTTTAAAAGGTCAATTTCGTCATCGACCCATAATATCTTTATCGTCATAAATTTGATTATTTATGGCTTCCGAAGAGAACCATTATAATTGAAATAGAACTTATTACCGGGGCTAAGTTCATATATGTATCTTTGTTTTGAACATTAGATTATAAAAGCTTGGCTTCACAAACTAAACTCAAAATATTAAACGATCCAATTTACGGTTTTATTACCATTCCTAATGAACGGATCTTTAAGATTATCGAGCATCCGTACTTCCAGAGATTGCGTAGAATTTCCCAAATGGGTTTATCTTACCTTGTCTATCCGGGGGCACATCACACGAGGTTTCATCATGCTCTTGGTTGTGTACACTTAATGCTGAAAGCAGTTAGGATACTCAGAATTAAAGGTGTAGAGATTTCAGAAGATGAGGAAGAAGCATTACTCATAGCAATTTTAATGCATGATATTGGACATGGTCCTTTTAGTCATGCGATGGAACACAGCCTGGTGGAAGGAGTAGATCATGAGACTATTTCACTCCTTTTTATGGAACAAATGAATACTGAATTTAACCAAAGTTTAACTCTGGCAATTCAGATCTTCAAAGGAAGTTACGATCGCAAATTTATGTATCAGTTAATTAGTAGTCAGATGGATATGGATCGTCTGGATTATCTAAAACGCGATAGTTTCTATACCGGTGCCGTAGAAGGTAATATTAATAGTGAACGCCTAATTACTATGCTGAATGTGGTGAATGATGAACTGGTGGTGGAGGAGAAAGGTATATATTCTGTAGAGAAATTTTTGATAGGTAGACGCTTAATGTACTGGCAGGTGTATTTACATAAAACCAGCCTGGTGGCAGAGCAATTGCTTATACGGGTTTTAAAGCGGGCCAAGGAATTAATAGGCGAGGGCCATCAATTACATGCCAGCGGCAGTCTGTTGTATTTTCTTCAGAATAAAGTGGAAAGACATAATTTCGATCAGCATACTCTCGAGATGTTTTCGAGGCTAGATGATAATGATGTGATTTCTGCAATGAAGGAATGGATGTATTCAGATGATTTCGTGCTCAGTAATTTGTGCGAAATGATCATTAACAGGAAACTTCTTAAGAGTAAGATCAAAAAGAAACGACCTTCCCAGGACAAACTGGATCAGCGAAAAAAAGCTCTTCAGAAGAAATATAATATTTCAGAAAAAGAAGCATCCTACTTTGTATTCGAAGGGGAAATCGCAAATCTTGCCTATAAACGAGAAAAGGATACTATCAATATTTTACATAAAAATGGTAGAATATGTGACGTAGTAAAGGTTTCAGACCAGTTTAATCTCAAAGCTCTTACAAATACTGTGACCAAATACTATATGTGTTATCCAAAAGTTAAAGATTAGTTCATTTTTTTTACTTTTGCCAGAATGAAATTTACAGCGAAACAAATTGCCGAGATATTGGAAGGTAAGGTGGAGGGGAATCCTGAAGCCGAAGTTTCTGAACTTGCTAAAATAGAAGAGGGGAGTGAAGGCTCACTAACTTTTCTAAGTAATCCTAAATATAATAGCTTTTTATATACCACGAATGCGAGCGTTACGATCGTTAACGAGAACTTCGAGGTTGAGCAACCGGTAAATACTACATTGATTAAAGTAAAGGATGCTTACAAGGCTTTTTCAACCTTGCTTGAATATTACAACCAGATCAAGTTAAATAAGTCGGGGATTGAAAATCCCAGTTTTATTGCTGAATCTGCTACCTATGGTGACGGACTGTATCTGGGTGCTTTTGCATATATAGGAGAACAGGTGAAACTGGGAGAAAATGTCAAGATCTACCCGAATGCTTACATAGGTGATAACGTGCAGATAGGTGATAACACCACTATTTTTGCCGGAGTGAAGATCTATTCTGAAAGTATTATAGGAAACGATGTGACCATTCATAGTGGTGCTGTAGTAGGTGCTGATGGTTTTGGATTTAGTCCGGGAGAAACCGGTGCTTACAGTAAGGTTCCGCAGATAGGGAATGTCATTATAGAGGATCATGTAGAAATTGGTGCAGGAACGACTATAGATCGTGCAACCTTGGGTTCCACGATTATCAAAAAAGGTGTGAAACTGGATAACCATATACAAATCGCACATAATGTAGAAATAGGGGAGAATACTGCTATTGCTGCACAAACTGGTGTTGCCGGATCTACGAAGATCGGAAAGAACTGTCTTATTGGAGGACAGGTAGGGATTGCCGGGCACCTAACGATTGGAGACCGTGTGAAAATACAGGCGCAATCTGGTATAGGAAGAGATATAAAGGATGATGAGATGCTTCAGGGATCGCCAGCTTTTGGTTATGGCGATTATAATAAGTCCTACATACATTTCAAAAACCTACCAAAAACAATGAAATTAATTCACCAACTGGATAAAAAGATTAATAATGGCTAATAAGGTTTCAAAACAAAGAACCATAAGAGAAGAAATTTCTCTTGAAGGCGTTGGCCTGCATACTGGAAAAGAAGTAACGCTGACTTTTAAACCAGCGCCTGTAAATACAGGCTATGTTTTTAGAAGAACAGATCTTGAAGGATCTCCTGAAGTAGAGGCAGATGTAAATTACGTTGTAAATACTCAGCGTGGAACTAACCTCGATAAAAAAGGTGTTACGATCCAGACTTCGGAACATGTACTTGCTGCCTGTGTAGGTCTTGAAATAGATAACTTATATATTGAGTTGAACGCTCCTGAACCACCAATTATGGATGGTTCTTCCAAATTTTTTGTAGAAGCGCTTGAGAAAGCTGGTACTGAAGAACAGGAGGAAGACAGAGATGAATTCGTGGTCACTGATATTATTTGTTATCGTGATGATAATGGATCTGAAATCATCCTCATGCCTGCAGATGAATATCAGGTAACAACCATGGTGGATTTTGGAACCAAAGTACTGGGTACTCAGAATGCTTCTATAGAGCATATTTCAGAATTTAAGACTGAAATTGCCGATTCCAGGACGTTTAGCTTTCTACATGAAATTGAAACTTTACTGGAACATGGCCTTATAAAAGGTGGCGATCTAAACAATGCGATCGTATATGTAGATAAAGAGATTAGTGAAGATACTCTTCAGAAGTTGAGAGTAGCTTTCGATCGAGATGATATTTCAGTAAAACCTAACGGGATCCTGGATAATTTAACGTTGCATCATCCAAATGAGGCAGCAAGACACAAATTACTGGATGTTATAGGGGATGTGGCTTTAGCAGGTACGAGAATCAGAGGTAAAATCATTGCAACTAAACCTGGTCATTATATTAATACTGAATTTGCTAAGAAATTAGCCAAGGTTATCAAAGCTGAAAAACGGAATAATGTACCTAAGATCGATCTTTCTCAACCGCCACTTATGGATGTGAATGATATCATGGATACGTTACCGCACAGATCTCCGTTTCTATTGGTAGACAAGATTTATGAGCTAACAGATACTCACGTGATTGGGATGAAGAATGTGACCATGAACGAACCATTTTTTGTTGGTCACTTTCCCGGGAAACCAGTAATGCCCGGAGTATTGCAAGTAGAAGCCATGGCTCAAACCGGTGGTATATTGGCTTTAAAGTCGGTTCCGGATCCTGAAAACTATCTGACCTTCTTTATGAAGATCGATAATGTGAAGTTCAAAAGACAGGTGGTGCCTGGGGATACTCTAATTTTTAAGCTGGAGTTATTGGCTCCTATTCGTCGTGGAATTTGCCAGATGCAGGGCTATGCTTACGTAAACGGACAATTAGCGACCGAAGCCATTCTTATGGCACAAATTGTAAAATCAAAATAAAAACTATGAACCAACCTTTAGCATATGTGCATCCGGGAGCAAAGATCGCCAAGAATGTGGTGATCGAACCTTTCGCGACCATACATAATAATGTAGTGATTGGAGAAGGTACCTGGATTGGTTCCAATGTTAGCATCATGGAAGGTGCACGTATTGGTAAGAATTGTAGTATTTTTCCAGGTGCAGTAATTTCTGCGGTGCCTCAGGATAAGAAATTTAATGACGAAGATACTCTTACTGTAATTGGTAACAACACAACCATTCGGGAATGTGTTACCATAAACAGAGGAACTACAGATAGAATGAAAACAGTGATTGGGAACAATTGCTGGATCATGGCCTACTGCCACGTTGCTCATGATTGTATCGTAGGAGATAGTTGTATCTTTTCAAATAATAGTACCCTTGCTGGACATATAAATGTTGGAGATCATGTTGTTCTAGCGGGAATGGCAGCAATTCAGCAGTTTTGTAGCATTGGAAAACATGCATTTGTTACCGGTGGATCTATGGTTAGAAAAGATGTCCCTCCATTTGTAAAAGCGGGTAGAGAACCTTTAAGTTATGTAGGTATTAATTCTATAGGACTAAGAAGAAGAGGTTTTTCTACGGAAAAGATCAGGGAAATTCAGGATATTTATAGAATATTATACCAGAAGAATTACAATAATTCCCAGGCGGTAGCGATCATTGAAGCTGAAATGCAGGCCACCGCAGAAAGGGACGAAATATTAGAATTTATTAAAAACTCACAAAGAGGTATCATGAAAGGATACTTCAGTTCAAACTAAAAACTTATGGCTAGTACCAGTGATATCAGAAACGGTTTATGTATTCGTTACAACCACGATATTTATAAGATCATTGAATTTCTTCATGTAAAACCAGGAAAGGGCCCGGCTTTCGTTAGAACTAAACTGAAAAGTGTTACTACAGGAAAAGTTCTTGATAACACATTTTCCGCAGGGCATAAGATTGAAGATATTCGAGTTGAAACTCATAAATATCAATTCTTGTATGAAGATGGCGAGTTCTGGCATTTCATGAACGTTGAAGATTATACACAAATTCGACTTACAGAAAATGCTCTGGATATGCCGAAGCTTTTGAAGGAAGGTGAAGTGGTAACTATTCTTATCAATACTGAAGATAACATGCCACTTTCAGTAGAAATGCCAGGAAGTGTAGTGTTGGAAGTTACACATACAGAACCTGGTTTAAAAGGAAATACCGCTACGAATGCTACAAAACCAGCAACTGTAGAAACTGGTTATGAGGTGAATGTTCCTCTTTTTATCAACGAAGGTGATAAGATCAAGATCGAAACCGAAAAAGGTACTTACAAAGAGAGAATTAAGGAATAATCTATGAAATTCCCTCAAGAACATAAGCTTTCTCAAATAGCAGATCTTATTGATTGTTCGTATGTAGGTGAAGCAGATTTCCCAGTGCTGGGTATGAATGAGATTCACGTGGTGAATCCGGGAGATATCGTCTTTGTAGATCATCCAAAATATTACGATAAAGCACTCAACTCTGCAGCGACGGTTATTCTTATTAATAAAGAAGTAGACTGTCCTAAAGGTAAAGCTTTGCTTATTTCTGAAGACCCTTTTCGCGATTTCAATAAGCTTACACGCTATTTCAAACCATTTGAAAAACTGAATGCTACCATCGCAGAATCTGCAAAGATTGGTGAAGGATCTATCGTGCAACCTAATGCCGTTATTGGCAATAATGTTTCTATTGGTAAGAACTGTCTTATCCACGCAAATGTTACCATCGGTGATAATTGTGTGATTGGTGATCATGTGATTATCCATAGTGGAACGGTTTTGGGCGGTGATGCTTTTTATTATAAAAAGAGACCAGAAGGATTTGATAAATTACTTTCAGGTGGTAGAGTAGTAGTGCAGGACCATGTAGAGATAGGAACGAATTGTTCGATAGATCGTGGGGTTACCGGAGATACTACTATCGGTGAAGGTACCAAGCTTGACAATTTAATTCAGATCGGGCATGATACTGTTATCGGAAAAAATTGTTTATTAGCATCTCAAATTGGAATAGCCGGTTGCGTGATCGTAGAAGACGATGTCACGATCTGGGGACAGGTTGGAATTAGAAGTGATATTCGAATTGCTACTGGAACGGTTCTTATGGCACAATGCGGAGTTTCAAAAGATACTACACCTGGCACAACCTATTGGGGCACGCCTTTTGGTGAAGTACGAACAAAACTTAGAGAATATGCGGCGATTAAACAATTGCCGGAGATTGTCAAAAAATTAAAATAAGATTTATGGATCTAGAGACTAAAGATATTGTAACCAAATTTTATGAATCCAACTTCTATAAAGATGAGGAAGTGCTGAAAGCATATCTTCATCCAGATGTTGAATTACGCTGGTACGGTACTACAGGATTCAGAAAATTAAATTTAGAAGGTATTTCTGCGATTACGAAAGAGATTTCAGAATCATACGAATCATTGCGGGCTGAGACTGAAAAGATCATCTCCAACGGCAGTGAAGCTGCAATTCATTTCACCTATTTCGTACGTACCATTGAAAACCCTGAAGAAGAAATGCCACTGGCGCATTTTGTCGCAATGTGGGAGCTGAAAGATGGAAAACTCTACAAGGGCACTCAAATTAGTCAGCTAGGTGAAGAGATTGACGATGATCCCTGGTCATAAAATTTAAACCCTCTGAGTAACAGAGGGTTTTTTTATATTTAATTGCTTCTACGTTTGTAGAGTTAATTATTTATTCTACATTTGTAGAGAATCAATATGTATCTTATGTCACTTTCTAATGCTGAAGAAGAACTAATGCAATTACTCTGGAAGCAGGAGAAAGCTTTTATGAAACAACTTATCGAAGCTTATCCCGATCCAAAACCTGCTACGACGACTATCGCAACTTTGCTTAGAAGAATGCAGGATAAAAATTTTGTTGCTTATGAGCAGATAGGCAGATCCAGAGAATATTATCCTAAAGTGAGCAAGAAAGCTTATTTCTCGAAAAGAATGAATGGGATGATCAAATCCTTTTTCGATAACTCTGCCTCCCAGTTCGCTTCTTTCTTTACTGAAGAAACAGATCTTACTGACGATGAGTTGAAGAAATTGAGAAAACTGATTGATGAGAAATTAAAAAAAGATTGAGATGCTGGAGTATATCTTAAAATCGGCGGGATGTTTGCTGGTTCTTTTTGGCTTCTATAAATTTTTTCTGGAAGCTGAAAAATCCAACAGGCTAAAGCGTTTTTATCTAATCTTCATGCTGTTATTTTCAGCAATCCTACCATTTGTTAGCATTTCTTACGAGGTAGTTGCCAAAGAGTTTGTTGACATTACACCAATGACAGCGGTACACTCTGAAGACTCAGCAGCAGTTAAGGAAATTGCTTTCTTCGACCAGTATGGGAGTCAGATATGGCTGGCAATTTACTTTATTGGGTTTTTCGCGTTTTTGCTTCGGTTTATATGGAACCTTAATAAAATGCGATTGACAATAAAGAAAGGTCAACTTAAAAAAGAACTTCCTTATATCTATGTGCTGCTTGGTAATTCAATCAATCCTTTCAGTTTCCTGCATTATATATTCTTCAGCAGAAAGGAATTTAAGAACACAAAAATTTCAGAAGCGGTGATAGCACATGAAAAAGCGCATGTAGATCAAAAACACTCCTGGGATCTACTATTTCTGGAACTGGTGAATGCCATTTTCTGGTTCAATCCAATATTTATATTCATTAAAAAATCCATCAAATTGAACCATGAGTTTCTTGCAGATGAGCAAGTACTTGTAAAGCATCAAAACCTGAGAGATTACACTGAACTTCTTTTAGGTTACAGCCGGGGACAGGATCTTAACGTTCTGGCAAGTCCCATTAATCATTCATTAATCAAAAAACGAATACTTATGATGACAAAAAATCTTTCAGCCAGACGGCTGAGTATGAAAATGCTGGTATTGCTGCCTATTCTTGGAGGTTGTATTTGTACTTTCAATGAAGAAATTGTAGCAAAGCCAGTGATGCAAATCGATGATAAATCGGAATTGATCGAGCTTCAGAAGAAAAAATCGGTTTATATCACAGTGAACAATAAAGAAATTCTTTTGTACGACAAGCCTGTATCCCTTAATATTTTTGCAGATGAGCTGGATAAGCTTACTAAGAACTGGAACGACTGGCAGTTGAAAAACCCATATTTTTATGTAGACTTCGCTAATTCAACTACCGGTTTTATTGAAAAACTTAATGCTGAGTATCGCAAAACTGAATTATCCAGAATTTCAGGAACTGAGTTTCTAGCTCCAAGCACTCCAGAAACTGGTGCTACACCGCCACCACCTCCGCCACCGCCAGTACAGGCTATAGAAGGCAGAGATCCAGCCTCCAAAAGCTCAAATTCAGGTGTTGGAGAACAGAGAGACAATCTCTTCAGTATTCAGGTTACCGGCAACACGCTTCGAGTAAACGGAGTAAAAACGAATCCTGATAAGTTAAGTGAATCTCTGGATAAGCTTTCCGAAGGGATAACAGACGAAGAGTTGAAAAGTTATAATTTCAGAATGCAAGTTATAAATCCAGCATCTGGATTTATGGAATCTCTGAATAGCGAATTCAGAAAAAGTAGAATGTCTAAAGTTAGCGGTCATGATATTCTTCCACCGCCACCTCCAGCTCCGACTGGGGAAGCTCGACCTAATTCAAAAACTTCCGGAGGTTCACAATGGACTGTACAAAAAGAAAAAGTCCACCATATTCCAACTTACGAAGATGTGGTAAATGATTATGAGACACAAAGTGTGGAGTTATCAAAGCAGGTTGAGAAAATGAATGTAATTTGACATAAGTTGGATAACATAGAAAAACTTAGTAAAGAAGAGAGCTAGTCTGAATTTAGAAATTAAGAAAAATCAGGCTGAATTAAAACAAATCATAGAGGAAAAGAAAGCTATTGAACATCAGACCAAAAAAATGCCGGCTCCACCAAATCCTCCAGCTCCGCCAACTGCTCCAGATCCATTAAAAACTGTCAAGGAGATCAATGCAGAGGGTGGAAGTTTTTTCTATAATGGCAAAAAGATCTCGGTTAAAAAAGCAACTAAGATTATAGAATCAAAGGACTATACGAAGATCGTTGTTAACCAAACTGGAGATTCCGATGGTTTTATGAAGATTACGGGAAGTAGATAATTTTAGAAAACGAGATGTAAACTCAGCGGGAATTTTCATTTCAAGTTAATTTTATATCAACTTTAAGGTTTTTTCTCGCAATAATCTATAAAATGACTTTAGGTTTTATATTTAAAAACATACTTTTGTGTTCCAAAATTAAAAGACATTTATGAGCGTTTTAGTCAATAAAGATTCTAAAGTAATCGTGCAGGGTTTTACCGGTAGTGAAGGTACTTTCCATGCTGAACAAATGATAGAATACGGTACAAATGTAGTTGGTGGAGTTACTCCTGGTAAAGGAGGACAAAAGCATCTGGATAAGCCAGTTTTCAATACAGTTTCTGAAGCTGTAGAGCAGGTTGGAGCAGATGTTTCTATCATCTTCGTACCACCAGCTTTCGCTGCAGATGCCATTATGGAGGCTGCCGATGCTGGAATTAAAGTGATTATTACTATTACTGAAGGAATACCTGTAGCAGACATGGTAAAGGCTTCAGATTATATTAAAGACCGTGATTGCCGACTTATTGGACCTAACTGTCCAGGTGTAATCACTCCGGGAGAAGCTAAAGTTGGTATCATGCCAGGTTTCGTTTTCAAAAAAGGAAAAGTTGGAATCGTATCTAAATCTGGTACGCTTACCTATGAAGCTGCAGATCAGGTTGTAAAACAAGGTCTTGGTATCACTACTGCAATTGGGATTGGTGGAGATCCAATTATTGGAACTACCACGAAAGAAGCAGTAGAATTGTTGATGAACGATGATGAAACTGAGTGTATTGTAATGATCGGTGAAATTGGAGGTCAGCTTGAAGCTGATGCCGCTCAGTGGGTTAAGCAGAACGGTAACAGAAAGCCGGTTGTTGGATTTATCGCTGGAGAAACTGCTCCTGCTGGACGTACAATGGGACATGCCGGTGCGATCGTTGGAGGTAGTGAAGACACTGCTCAGGCTAAAAAGAAAATTTTAAGAGAGAATGGTATCCACGTGGTTGATTCTCCTGCTGAAATAGGGAAGAAAGTTGCTGAAGTTCTAAAAGGATAAGCAAACCCAAAATAATTTGAAACCCTTCTTATACTCTAAGAAGGGTTTTTTTATGCAAAGCCTTGGGCTTTTGCTATATTTGGAAAGACAATTAACCAAGATCAAGTTATATGAAATTACTACAAGGAAAGAATGCCATCATCACAGGTGGTAGTAGAGGTATTGGAAAAGGAATCGCTCAGGTTTTTGCCGAGCATGGAGCCAATGTCGCATTCACCTATAATTCTTCGGCACAGTCTGCTGAAGATCTTGCAAAAGAATTAGAAACTAAAGGTGTAAAAGCTAAAGCCTATCAATCTAATGCTGCCAGTTTTGAAGAAGCACAGAAATTGATCGATGATGTAAATGCTGAATTTGGATCTATAGATATCGTGATTAACAACGCTGGTATTACAAAGGATAACCTTTTAATGCGAATGAGCGAAGCAGATTTTGACAAGGTGATCGAGGTTAATCTGAAGTCTATTTTTAATATGACCAAAGCCGTACAAAGAACCATGCTTAAGCAACGTTCTGGTAGTATCATTAATATGAGTTCTGTAGTAGGAGTGACTGGAAATGCCGGACAATCAAACTACGCAGCATCTAAAGCCGGTATTATTGGGTTTTCAAAATCGATGGCTCAGGAACTTGGTTCCAGAAATATTAGAACAAACGTCGTAGCTCCAGGATTTATCGAAACCGAAATGACCGAAAAGCTGGATGAAAAAACAGTACAGGGCTGGAGAGATTCTATTCCTTTAAAACGTGGAGGAAAGCCTGTAGATATCGCGAATACATGTGTGTATCTTGGTAGTGACTTAAGTTCTTACGTAACCGGACAGGTGATCCATGTAGATGGCGGAATGCATACTTAATTGAATAATCTTATGAATCTAAAATTGAATTGGAGTCAGTGGAAGGGACTTGCAGTAATGGTCCTATCTGGAATCGCTACATATTTGTTGCCTCAGGATTCTCTATTTCAGACTCTTGCCGGGGCATTAATGGGAGTGGGACTGGCTATTCTTTTGAAATTTATTCCGTTTAAATGGAGTGATTTAAATTTTAGAAGAAGATCTGCGAATTAAGTGTAGTAAACTCAAGATTTAGAATTAATCGAGCTTTGTGGGCTATAGATACTTTAATCAGACTATAATTTGTATTTTCACTAGACCAACGTGAATTAATGAACTTTCAAATCATATTATTAATTACCCTGGCGCTTTTGATAGCTCTGGGGTTTTCTTTTTTTCAGAATCTTCATAAAAACCGAAAAACTTCCGGGAATTTAGCACTTTTCGGACTTCGTAGTTTTTCTATATTTCTAATTCTTTTACTACTTATCAATCTCGAGATCACTCACACTGAAAGCTCCCAGGTGAAAGAGAATCTGGTAATACTATCAGATGCTTCAGAGTCTATTAAAATTCTTCAGAAGGATTCTGTGCTTCAGAATTTTCAAAACAAGATTCTTTCTTCAGAAAAACTGAATGACAAATTTGATATTATCAATTATCACTTCGGAAGGGAACTTATCACTTCAGATATTACTTCAAACTTCAGTGAAGAACTCACCAATATTCAGCAGTCTTTAAAACAGGCTGAAGATCTCATGGATAACAATAAGGGTGTAGTTGTTTTACTTAGTGATGGAAATCAAAATACTGGCAGAGACTTTCGATATCATAAATCTTCTGGATCTACTGAAATACTACCTGTGATCATAGGGGATACAAGTAGTTTTGAAGATGTAGCTATTCAGCGAATCAATGTAAACAGGTATGCCTTTTTAAATAATAAATTTCCTGTTGAAGTTTTCCTGAACTATTCTGGATCTAACGAACGCAATACGAAACTGCAGATTTTAAATTCAGGAAAAGTTGTTTTTCAGAAGGATATGGAATTTTCTGAAAAGAATAGATCATTGATTGTAAACGCGGAACTGGAAGCTAAAAGTATCGGACTCAAAAACTATACTGCCAGGCTTAGCAAATTACCAGATGAGAAGAATGTCAGAAACAATACCGAAAACTTCTCCGTGGAAATTGTAGACGAAAGCTCTAAGATCATGATTTTAAGTCCAGGTCCTCATCCAGATCTGGGAGCTTTGAAGGCTGCTATAGAATCGAACTCACAACGTAAGGTTGAGATAAAGTATATTCGCGATTTTAATAATCTTGAAATAACCGATATACAGTTATTTATACTACATAATGTAAATCGAAACTTTCAAAAAACTATAGAGTCAATTTCTGGTCTTGAGGCAGGAAAGTTGTTCATTACAGGTCCCGAAACGGACTGGCAATTTCTGAACGAACTCCAATTAGGATTTTCCAAGAACAGTATTGATCAGCCACAGGATGTCTTTGCTGTAAAGAATGACAACTTTGCCATTTATCAGCCAAAACATTTAGCCTACGAAGATCTACCGCCCTTACAAATTGCATTTGGCGAAACGGAAATCGATGCAAATCGTTACGCAGTACAATTATATCAAGTAATACAGGGGGTCGAAACTGATAGTCCGCTTCTTGCTGTTTCCATAGTCCATCCAAAAATCGGTTTGCTTACCGGTGAAAATATTTGGCGCTGGAGAGCAGCAAGTTTTCGAAAAGATCAGAATTTTCAGCAGTTCAATGGATTTATTGGAGATCTGGTACAGAATTTAAGCGCTGTGAAATCGAACGAAAGGTTGATCGCAGAGCATCCTCAAACATTTCTGGAGAATGAACATGTAGAAATAAGTGCTGCTTATTACGACGAGAATTACAGCTTCGATTCAGGAGCTAATCTTAATATCAGTATTTCGGATAGTCTTGGAAATACTGTTTTAAAAACCAATCTGGTAGCTAGGAACCTGAAATATGTGGCAGAGATCGGGAATCTTGCACCTGGGAATTACACCTATAAATTACAGGCTGAAAATCCAAATTTGCTCAAAAATGGAGCTTTCAACGTGCTCGATTATAATGCGGAAGAGCAACAACAAACAGCAAATCTGGCAGCAATGCAATTCCTGGCTGCGAATAATAATTCAACCGTTTTTTACGAAGATCAGTTTAAAACTTTTGAAGACTACTTATTGAAGAATGATAGTCACAGGCCAGTTCTTAAAAGCGAACAAAAAACCGTACCTTTGATAGACTGGTACTACCTGCTATTTCTTCTTGTGTTTGCCCTAGCCCTGGAATGGTTTTACCGAAAATATAAGGGTCTAATTTAAGTTCAAAAATTTATATGGAAAGATTACCTAAAATTGGTATCCCGTTATTTATCGGGTTAGTCATTGTAATAATTTTATTAGCAAAATCTACTGTAACTATTGATTCCGGAGAAGCCGGGGTTCTTTACAAAACATTTGGTGGTGGTGTTGTAACTGAAGGAAGTCCTCTTTCTGAAGGATTTCACGTAGTTGCACCCTGGAACAAAGTTTTTGTTTACGAAGTACGTCAGCAATCCATCGATGAAGAAATGACTGTATTATCTTCTAACGGTTTGGAAATTAGCCTCGATGCTTCCGTCTGGTTTCAGCCAGAATACGAAGCTCTTGGTAAATTGCACCAGGAAAAAGGAGAAGCGTACATTCAACGTTTACTTCAGCCAGCGATAAGATCTGCAACAAGGGCTGTGGTAGGACGTTACAATCCAGAGCAACTTTATGCCAGTAAAAGGGAAGCAATTCAGAAGGAAATCTTTGATGAAACAAACCTGCTTCTGGAAGATCAATATGTTCAGGTAAATGAAGTTTTAGTAAGAGATGTTTCCTTGCCGTCTACGATCAAAGATGCGATTGAACGTAAGCTTAGACAGGAACAGGAATCACTTGAGTACGAATTCCGACTTTCAAAAGCAGAGCAAGAGGCAGAAAGACAAAGAATTGATGCTGAAGGTAAAGCCCGTGCGAATACTATTCTTAGCGAATCACTTACAGATAAGGTATTACAGGAAAAAGGAATTCAGGCTACCGTGGAACTAGCAAAATCACCAAATAGCAAGGTAATTGTTATAGGTTCCGGTGAAGGTGGAATGCCAATTATTCTTGGTGACAACTAATAAACAAATATTTAAAATTAAAAAATTGGTTTTATAATTCAGATTTTTATTTAGCTTTGGCATCACAATGACGAATTTTAATGTACATCACCATCATTTTTTACCCCACGCTCGAGCGAGGTAAATTTGATATGTTGTAACACTAACTATAATATCATAACCCGTTTGAGAAATCAAGCGGGTTTTTTTATTCCTAATATTAACTAAATTATGAGTCAGCAAAAATTAAGAATCGCAGTACAGAAGTCAGGAAGACTTTTTGAAGATTCTATCAAAGTTTTAAAAGATGCAGGTATTTCCATCGATAATGGAAAAGAGCAGCTAAAAGCATCATCCCGAAATTTTCCATTGGAAGTGATGTATTTACGTAATGGTGATATACCTCAATATTTAAGAGATGGAGTGGTAGACGTTGCAATCATCGGGGAGAATGTGCTTATTGAGAAAGGAAAAGATATTATTAGAGGAGAGAAACTTGGTTTTTCAAAGTGTAAAGTTTCCCTCGCGGTGCCTAAGTCCTTCAAATACAACAGTATTAGTGACCTTGACGGACTCAAAATTGCCACTTCCTATCCAAACACCGTGAAAGACTATCTGCAGGAGAAAGGTATCTCTGCCGATCTTCATATCATTAATGGTTCTGTTGAAATTGCTCCAAATATTGGACTTGCAGATGCTATTTGCGATATTGTGTCCAGCGGAAGTACACTTTTCAAAAACGGACTTAAGGAAGTTGAAGTAATGCTGAAAAGTGAAGCGGTACTGGCTATCTCTCCTAAAATTTCTGAAGAACGCAAGCAGATCCTTGAAAAACTGCAATTCAGATTAAAATCTGTATTAAACGCACGAACTTCAAAGTATATTCTTCTGAATGCTCCTGATGATAAATTAGAAAAGATTATTAGTCTGCTTCCCGGGATGAGAAGTCCAACTGTTTTACCTTTGGCAGAGAAAGGATGGAGTTCGATCCATACCGTGATCAATGAAGATAGATTTTGGGAAGTTCTGGACGAACTGAAAAGTAATGGTGCTGAAGGAATTCTGGTAGCACCAATAGAAACTATGGTACTTTAATTTACAATGATGAACACGATCAACAATCCTGACAGATATAAATGGAGCGAAATTTTAAAGCGACCAACTCAAACGGTGGCCGATATCGAGCAAACAGTGCATAAGGTTTTTGATGAGATCAGGCTTACAGGCGATGCTGCAGTTAGACAATATACCAAAGCTTTCGACGGAATCGATCTGGATACATTCAAGGTTTCTGCTGCTGAACTGGATGCAGCTTCCGCTGAAATTTCTCAGGAATTAAAAGAGGCGATAGCACTGGCTAAAAAGAACATCGAAATATTTCATGCAGCCCAGAGAACTGATAGAGTTGTTGTGGAAACCATGAATGGAGTAAATTGCTGGCAGGAAAAAAAGGCGATACAGAAGGTGGGGCTCTATATTCCCGGAGGAACTGCACCTTTGTTTTCCTCTATTTTGATGCTGGCAACTCCAGCAAATATTGCCGGTTGCGAGGAGATCGTACTTTGTACACCGCCAGATAAAAATGGAAACGTAAACCCTGCAGTTTTATATACGGCGAAATTGTGCGGAGTAACCCAGGTTTTTAAAATTGGTGGAATCCAGGCGATTGGAGCAATGACCTTTGGTACCGAAAGTGTACCCAAAGTTTATAAGATCTTCGGACCAGGGAATCAATTTGTTACTGTGGCAAAACAGCTGGCCACGAGATATCAGGTAGCGATAGATATGCCTGCAGGACCATCAGAATTACTAGTGTATGCAGATGATTCAGCTAACCCGGCTTTTGTTGCTTCAGACCTGTTGAGTCAAGCAGAGCATGGCGTAGATAGCCAGGTGATCATGGTAAGTACTTCAGAAAAAATGCTAGAGCTAGTAAGTGATGAAGTAGAAAAGCAGCTCGATGAACTGCCGCGAAAGGCCATTGCGCAACAGGCGATCGAAAACTCGAAACTTATTCTGGTAGAGACGGAAGAGACCGCTCTGGAACTAATTAATGAGTATGGGCCGGAGCATTTTATAGTATGTTCAGAAAATGAGGATTATTTTGTGGATAATATTATAAATGCGGGATCTGTTTTTATTGGAAATTATGCTCCCGAAAGTGCCGGTGATTATGCTTCGGGAACCAACCACACCTTGCCAACCAATGGTTATGCGAAACAATATAGCGGGGTGAATCTGGATAGTTTTATGAAGCAGATCACCTATCAAAAAGTTTCAGAAGAAGGAATTAAAAATATAGGTCCTGCAATCGAATTAATGGCAGAAGCTGAAGGATTACAGGCTCATAAGAACGCTGTAACCTTAAGATTAAAATCACTGAACCAATAATGAATTTCGATCTGAATAATCTCGTAAGGGATAACGTGAAAAGTCTTCTGCCATATTCATCTGCCAGGGATGAATATAAAACTGATGGTGAAGCAATGATATTTCTGGATGCGAATGAAAATCCATTTGAGAACGGACTGAACCGATATCCAGATCCAAAGCAAATGCTTTTAAAATCAAAAATTTCAGAAATTAAGAAGGTTCCTGAAAAGCAAATATTACTTGGGAATGGAAGTGATGAAGTTCTGGACCTCATTTTCAGGGCATTTTGTGAACCCGGAAAGGATAATATTATAAGTTTGCCACCAACTTACGGAATGTATAAGGTACTTTCTGGAATTAATAATATTGAAAATCGGGAAGTGCTATTAACTTCAGAATTTGAACCAGATGTGGATGCAATCTTGGAAGCTGAAGACTCCAACTCAAAATTGTTGTTCCTGTGCTCGCCAAATAACCCTTCAGGTAATTCTTTCAAAACTGAACTGGTTCAGAAACTTTTGGAATCTTTTAATGGCCTGGTCGTGATCGATGAAGCATATATAGACTTTTCAGACGATGCAGGATGGACTCAATCACTTGATAAATATCCAAATCTTATCATTACTCAAACTTTCTCTAAAGCCTTCGGGATGGCCGGGATCAGGTTGGGAATGCTATTCGCTTCAGCAGAGATCATTAAAATTTTGAACAGGATCAAGCCTCCATACAATGTAAATGAATTAACGCAGCAAAGAGCAATCAAAGGTCTTCAGAATTATTCTGATATAAAACAGCAAGTAATTGATATTAAGAGTGAAAGGGATAATTTATCTAAACAATTACTTCAGCTAAATTATGTTGCAAAGATATTTCCTTCAGATGCTAATTTTCTACTTATAAAGGTGGATGATGCAGATCAAAGATATATGGAATTGATCGGTAAAGGTATTGTCGTTAGAAATAGAAGCAAGCAACCTCTTTGCGAAAATTGTCTTCGAATTACAGTAGGAACAGCATTAGAAAATCAGAATTTACTCAAGGCCTTCAAAGAATTAGAATCATGAAAAAAGTATTGTTTATAGATCGCGATGGAACTCTTATCCACGAACCTGAAGATTTCCAGATCGACAGTATCGATAAGCTTGTGTTTTATCCCCAGGCGATCACTTACCTGAATAAAATTGCCAAAGAACTGGATTATGAACTGGTGATGGTCACCAATCAGGACGGACTCGGAACCGACAGTTTTCCTGAATCAGATTTCTGGCCTTATCAAAATTTTATTACCAGAACTTTTGAAAGCGAAGGCGTAAAATTTTCAGAACAATTGATCGATCGTACGTTTGCAAGAGACAATGCTAAAACCCGCAAACCCAATACCGGACTGCTGGAAGAGAAATATTTAAATAATAAAGATTATGATCTTCAGCAATCATTTATGATCGGGGACAGGCTTACAGATATGGAGTTTGCCATGAACTTTGGAGGAAAAGGCATCTTTATAGATACGCATGAAGATCTGGCTGCAGACGAAATTTCGAAAGATAAAGAAGAAGTAACTCAGCATATTGCCTTAAAAACGGCTTCCTGGAAGGAAATTTATGAATTTTTAAAACTTAAGGATCGTACAGCCGGGATCGAGAGAAAAACGAACGAGACAGATATTAAGATCGATCTAAACCTCGATGGTACCGGGAAAAGCGATATTAGTACCGGTATTGACTTTTTCGATCATATGCTGGATCAATTAGCCAGGCATGGACAAATGGACCTTACGATCAAAGTAAAGGGTGATCTGGAAGTGGATGAACACCACACCATTGAGGATACGGCCATTGCTCTTGGTGAAGTGTTCAATAAAGCGCTTGGAAATAAGCTCGGAATGGAACGATATGGCTTCTGTTTACCAATGGACGATTGTCTTGCCCAGGTAGCCATTGATTTTGGTGGTAGAAACTGGCTGGTTTGGGAAACAGATTTCAGACGCGAAATGATCGGTAAAATGCCTACGGAAATGTTCTTTCACTTCTTTAAGTCTTTTACAGATGGTGCCAGAGCTAATTTAAATATCAAAGCTGAAGGATCGAACGAACATCATAAGATCGAGGCAATATTTAAAGCCTTTGCCAAAGCGATAAAAATGTCGGTTAAACGAGATACAGAAAAAATGATCCTTCCATCTACAAAAGGAATGCTATAATGAAAATTGCAATTATCGATTACGGGGCAGGAAACATCCAATCCATTAAGTTTGCTGTTCAGAGACTGGGTTTTGAAGCTGTCCTTTCCAGCAATGCCGAAGAAATTCAGAATGCTGATAAGGTGATTTTTCCGGGGGTTGGAGAAGCTGGTAGCGCCATGAGAATGTTGCGATCCACTGGTTTAGACAAGCTTATTCCAGATTTGAAGCAACCGGTACTTGGAATTTGCCTGGGAATGCAATTAATGTGCAAATCTTCGGAAGAAGGAAACACTACTGGTTTAGGTATCTTCGATGCTGAAGTGATGAAATTTAATACAGATCTAAAAGTGCCACAAATAGGCTGGAATACGATCACCGAACTTCAAGGCAAACTTTTTGAAAATGTGTCTGCAGAAGAATATGTTTATCTGGTGCATAGCTTCTATGTCCCGGAATGCAGCGATGAAATTGCCAGAACAAATTACGGAGTTGATTATTCCACTGCATTAAACAGGGATAATTTTTATGGTGTACAATTTCACCCTGAAAAAAGCAGTAAAACCGGAGAACAGATTTTAAAGAACTTTTTGGACTTATAATATGCGAATTATCCCTGCGATAGATATTATCGACGGCAAGTGCGTAAGACTCTCTAAAGGAGATTACAACACAAAGAAAATATACAACGAAGATCCTCTGGAAGTGGCTAAATCTTTTGAAGCACATGGTATCAAATACCTTCACCTGGTAGATCTCGATGGAGCTAAATCCAGTCATATCGTTAACCATAAAATTCTGGAATCCATTGCCTCAAAAACTTCTTTAAATGTGGATTTTGGTGGCGGACTTAAAACAGATAAGGATCTGGAGATTGCTTTTGAATGTGGAGCGAACCAGATCACGGGCGGCAGTATTGCAGTAAAGAATCCAGAGATCTTCAAATCCTGGCTTACTAAATTTGGAGCTGAAAAGATCATTCTTGGAGCAGATGCCAGGAACAAAAAGATTGCAGTTTCAGGTTGGCTGGAAGAATCCAAACAGGAGGTAATTCCTTTTATTCAGAATTTTGAAACTGAAGGTATCAAATATGTGATCTGTACAGATATTAGTAAGGACGGAATGCTCGAAGGGCCATCTTTTGATCTTTATGCTGAGATTCTGGACGAAACTAAAGATATTAAATTGATCGCTTCTGGTGGAATATCACAGTTTGATGAACTTCCGAAATTGCAGGAACTTGGTTGCGAAGGTGTGATCATAGGAAAAGCGATCTATGAGAATCGTATTAGTCTGAAGCAACTTGAAAATTATATTTTAGAAAACGAATAGGAGTAGACCTATTAAATAAGAACTACTTAAAAACCTTGAAATTTAAGACCTGTGCTTACAAAAAGAATAATTCCCTGTCTGGATATTAAAAATGGCAGAACGGTTAAGGGCGTCAATTTCGTTGACTTGCGTGATGCCGGTGATCCGGTAGAACTTGCCGCTGCTTATGCTGAAAAAGGAGCAGACGAATTGGTATTTCTTGATATTTCAGCTACTGAAGAAAAAAGAAGAACGCTGGCAAAACTCGTTCTTGACGTAGCAGAACAACTTAATATTCCATTTACCGTTGGTGGCGGAATTTCTTCCGTAGAAGATGTAGACATACTTCTGAAGAATGGTGCAGATAAAGTGTCTATAAACTCTTCCGTAGTAAAGAACCCTGATCTTATTAATCAATTATCAGAAAAATTTGGGAGTCAGTGTGTGGTGGTTGCTATTGATGCGAAAAATATTGATGGCAAATGGACGGTTCACCTGGTTGGAGGAAAGGTTCCAACAGAACTGGATCTTTTTGAATGGGCCAAAGAAGTAGAAAGTCGTGGGGCTGGAGAGATCCTGTTCACTTCCATGGATCACGATGGTACCAAGAATGGTTTTGCGAATGAAGCCTTAGCCATGCTTTCAGAAGAATTGAATATACCGATCATTGCCTCTGGAGGTGCGGGGAATATTCAGCATTTTGAAGATACATTTAAGGAAGGTAAAGCAGATGCTGCTCTGGCTGCAAGTGTTTTTCACTTTAAAGAAATTGAAATTTCAGATCTAAAAAACAGTCTTAAAAATTCCGGAATTCCGGTAAGAATATAATATTATGGATATCGATTTTAATAAAAATAACGACGGACTCGTTCCTGCGATCATTCAGGATCAGGATACTGGAAAGGTATTGATGCTTGGCTATATGAATGAGGAAGCATATCTGAAAACCAACGAATCCAAAAAAATAACCTTCTTCAGTAGAACCAAACAGAGACTGTGGACTAAAGGTGAGGAAAGTGGAAATTTTCTGAACCTGGTTTCTATAAAACTTGATTGTGATAAGGATACTTTACTCATCAAAGTTCGTCCTGAAGGACCTGTTTGCCATAGAGGAACAGACACTTGCTGGGCTGAGGAAAACTCAGCAGAATACGGTTTTCTTTCAGAATTGGAAGGTATTATCGCCAGCAGGAAGAAGCTGAGTGAAACACCTAAGGAAAACAGACAGGAAAACGAGAATAGTTATGTTGTTTCATTGTTCGATAAAGGGCTTAATAAGATCGCACAAAAAGTTGGTGAAGAAGCTGTAGAAGTGGTCATTGAAGCCAAAGATCATGACGAAAACCTTTTCCTAAATGAAAGTGCAGATCTGTTGTTTCATTATATGATTCTTTTAAAAGCCAAAGGTTACGGACTTGAGGATATTGTAAAAGTTCTCAAAAAGAGACATTAAGAGTTAGTTCAAGGCTTTCATGAGAAAATTGATCCTGCTAATGTTACTGCCTGCACTGAGTTTCTCTCAGAGCATTCAGGTCGATCAGGATCGATATACTGCACAGGAACTTATCGAAGAAGTGCTCATACAAAGTGACTGCATTACAGATGTTGTGGTGACCAATGTTTCCGGAGCAAATTTTACCGATGGCAGTAAAAGTTTCGGGTATTTTGATGCAGCTGGCACAGGATTTCCAATTAGTAATGGATTGGTTTTAAGCACGGGAAAACTTGAAACGATTTCAGAGCCCACTTCCAGTCTGGCAAATGACTTTCATTCCGGCTGGGACGGTGATAGCCAGTTAGAGGAAGAACTTAATATCGACTCCTATAACGCCACGGTTATAGAATTTGATTTAGTACCCAATGTTGCCGGCATTAGTTTTCGCTATCTATTTGCTTCTGAAGAATATCAGTTTGATAATTCGGTGACATGTTATTTTTCTGATGCTTTTGCTTTTTTCATTCGGAAAGCAGATGAAACCATTTACAAAAACCTTGCAGTCGTCCCGGGTACTCAAACTCCCATTTTGAATACGACCGTTCATCCTTATATTTCTGACAATTGTCCGGCTGTCAACGAGGCTTATTTTGATCGCTTCAATTTTGATGCTGAAACGATATTCGATGGTCAGACGAAAGTTTTAAATGCTGTCGCAGATGTCATCCCAGGAGAAACATATCATGTTAAGCTTGTAATCGCTGATGATCTCAATGATAAATATGATTCTGCAGTATTCCTGGAAGCTGGAAGTTTTCAATCCAGTGCAGATCTTGGGCCAGATCGGCTGGTTCAGAATAATGATGCTATTTGCTATGGTGAAAGTGTATTACTTAAACCGGCTATTGCATCAGGAGATCAGGTGGAATGGTACAGAAACGGTGTTCTGCTGCAGGATGAGACAGGTGATCAATTACGTGTAAACACACCTGGTGAATACTCAATTGAATTAACTTCTACGGAAGGCTGCATTGCCCAGGGTAACGTGATCATAGAATATTATCCTGAAATAGATTATAGCCCGGCAGAACTTGTCGCATGTGGTTTTGCTGATACTGAAACTGTCCGCTTTAACTTGCTTGAAAGTGCTTCCCAAATTTTGAATCCGAATCAGAGAACGGTGTTAGAAGAGTTTTTTATAAATAGATCAGATGCCGAAAACGGAGTTAATCAGATCACCGATCCTGAAAATTACAGTTCTGGTACGGCAATCGTTTATGGGACTGTTCATGATGGTTTTGGATGTTCTGAAATCACAGAGATAAAACTTACTATAACTTCTGAAACCATTTTGGACGTATTTTCAATTTGTTCAGCTGAAGGATCTGGTAGTAATGACATAGAAATCAACGATCTTAGAGATCATCTTTTTGAAGAAAACAATAATGCTTCCGACTTCCAGATTTACTTAAGTAAAAACGATGCCTTAAATGAGGAATCTGAAATACTAACAGACATTTCATTTTCTGAAATACAACAGGAAAAGCTATATGTGAAACTTCTTGATCAGGAAGTTTGTCTAGGCTTTGCGATTTTACCAATTCAAAATGCTGGTGTGGCTGAACTTCCGGAAGATTTGGTATTAAGTTTATGCAATGCTAATGATGAACAATTGTTGCTTGACTCTGGTCTGGACTCGAATGCTTCAGAAGATTTGTTAATTCAATGGTTTTACGAAGAGGAGCAACTTCCACAGTCAACCTCGAAAATTTACGTTTCAGCACCAGGGAGTTATAGAGTAGAAGTAACCAATCAAAATTCATGCATAAGTTCAAGAAACTTCCAAGTTAATCTTATAGAAACAGCTATCATTCAGGAGGTGAATATAAGGAACCTTACTAATGGATATGAGGTGGAGATTGATATCACTGGAAATGCAACCTATGAATTTTCACTGGACGATATCGGGCAATTTCAGCCGAGTTCGATTTTTAGTAATGTCCCACCTGGAATTCATACAGTATATGTTCGGGATAACAAGGCTTGCGACGTGATTTCAAAAGAAATATCCATATTTGGTTATGATCTTTTCTTTACTCCAAACGGTGATGGTTTTAATGATACCTGGACCGTTCATGGTATTGCTTCAGATTATATTGTACAGATCTATAGCAGGTATGGTAAATTATATACTGTGCTGGATGCTAAGAATGCCAGGTGGAACGGTAAATTTGAAAATGTAGATCTACCTGCTGGAGAATACTGGTTTAGTCTGATCCAAAACGGAGAAAAGACATTAACCGGACACTTCAGCCTAATAAGATAAAAGACTGAAAGAATTTTTAGGGCAACTAATCCCAGCTACCCATCTTTCCAGAGTGAAAATCATCGTAGGCCTGCCTGATTTCATCTTCAGAATTCATAACGAAAGGTCCTCCAAAAACAACATTTTCCTTTAGTGGTTTAGCATGACCAATCAATAGTTTGCTATCTACTGAAGCCTTGATATTCAGAATTTCAGAATTATTGGAAAATTCAGCCAGATGTAAGGCAGGCACCAGAATATCGTTTACATTTAGTTCTCCAGAAATTACATAAAAGAAGATCGTTTCGTCTCTGGGAATTTCCAGCTCCAGTGTTGTATTAGCATTAAAGTGTACCACAGCCAGATCAACAGAAGTTGGAGTATCAAAAGCCCCACGTATCCCTTTAAAGTTCCCTGAAACGACCTGGGCTTTTATAGATCTTTCCTCATTTTCCCAGACGGAGATCTGCTCCTTTTGAAGTCCTTTATACTGTGGTTGCATCATCTTCAGTCTTTTTGGAAGATTCACCCACAATTGGAGGATCTCGAGGTCACCACCATTCTTTTTAAATTCTTCAGAAGAGACTTCCGCATGTAAAAGTCCGCTTCCCGCAGTCATCCACTGCACGCCTCCGGCTTCAATTACACTAGTATGTCCACCAGTATCCTTATGCGTGATATCACCTTCAATGATAAAAGTGACCGTTTCCATACCTCGATGTGGGTGCGGGCCAAACGGTAATCCCTGGTTGTTCGCATCATAGGTTTGCGGACCGTGATGATTTAAGAACAGAAATGGATCGAGCATTTGTAATTCTCTGGTTGGCATAGGAGACCAGGTCTTCAAATCCCCGATAGGGCGATATTCAGCTTTATGTAGTTTTTTGATATTCCGCATTAGCATTTATTTATTTCGAACATAGATAAGTTTAAATCGAGAATTAGAATTCTCTCTGGATTCTATTTCAAACTTTTCAATAGAATCTATCATTGGAGTTAGCTTCTGGAAACCGTAGTTACGTGAATCAAAATTCGGTTGTTTTTTCTGAAGTAAACTTCCAACATCCCCAAGGAATGCCCAGCCATCTTCATCGGCAACATCAGAAATGGTTTGTGAAATTAATCGGACCACCTTTGGAGTGATCTTGTCTACATTCTGTTTTCTACTCTCCTTGGTTTTTGCTTTATCATTCTCATTTTCATTCTCCTTGGAATTATTCTTCAGAATTTCAATATAGATGAACTTATCGCAGGCGACAATGAATGGATCTGGAGTCTTTTTTTCACCAATACCAATAACTTTCATGCTAGCTTCACGAAGTCTGGTAGCAAGACGTGTAAAGTCGGAGTCACTTGAAACCAGGCAGAAGCCATCAACTTTATTAGAGTAGAGAATGTCCATGGCATCAATGATCATTGCAGAATCTGTAGCGTTCTTTCCCTGGGTATATCCATATTGCTGAATTGGCTGAATGGCATTTTCAAGAAGCACACTTTTCCACTTGTTCAAGTGAGGTTTGGTCCAATCTCCGTATATTCTTTTGATCGTAGGATTACCATATTTGGCAATCTCTTCCATCATTTCTTTTATATGTGCTGAAGGAATATTGTCTCCATCAATGAGCACGGCTAAGTTTGTATCCATTTTTCTGGTTTGGTTGGATAAAGTTAAGGTTAAATTCAGTTTTTGCTAAGAAGAGGGAATAAAAAAAGCCCGGAAAATATTTCCGGGCTCCTTGAACTTTTAAAAATATTAGAACCTGAATAGTGCATTCATTTTAGATTCTTTTTCAGGCATTAAATAATCCTGAATTAAATAAACGTTTCCGCCCATTTCGATAGTTTTCTTCGCCGCCAGATTCATAAGAGAGCTGTTTTCACTGGTTTGCTCATCGTCGATCTCAGTTTTCATTTGATCTTCGTCGTAAGTTCCCCATATCTCGGCTCTATTTTCGACAAATAATGTATCGATTCTTCCATGATGGATTGCCGCCATAATATCACTTGGTGCAGAAGAGGTATTCTCTGTTTGACTTTGCTCTTTATATTTCTCAAGCTTGCTGTCGCGATCCTTATCCAGAAATTTTTCCGCGATCTTCAGAGACTTTTCATGCACTCCCAGTAGATCTGAGTCATTTGGATTACCGTCCACAACTTCATCTACAAGGTGATTGTAAGTATTAGCCTCTTTGTAAATTGGAAATAGATAATCCTCACAGTAAACGATCAATGGTAACTTTTCTTTGTTTAAATAATTTTGAAGTCCTTGATCTACCGCGCGAAAGAATTGTTTGATCTCATCTTTTTCATCTCTTTCACTACCACCGTGACCGTGAAACTGAGTTTTTTCTCCTCCAGCTCCCTGCGTTCTAAATTGCAGTGCTTTTTCTTTATAATCGTACCCTACACGTTCTTCAAGTTCTGAAGGTGTAAGATCATCGATATCGATTGGAGTTATAGAATATTTACTGGCCTCATATAACTGCACATCACTTATCTGTAAAGATAATACATGAAATTTGCCATCACCATTCATTGCTGGTATTAATGGCTTCACATAAAATTCTTCGGAAATATACGTGTAAGCTTCAAAATTGACGGGAAGACTGAAAGTTTTGAAATAATCTGGAGCAGCGAAAACTGCCAGTCCATCTGACTGGTGTCTCCAGAAATCTTTATCGTCCAGAAGTTCTTCAAACTTCTTAGACATCGTATCTAACTTACTTTTTTCAAATCCCTTAGCTGAAAGTTTTTTACTTGCCTCAGTCCAAAATGAATGTAAGTGCTTAAGGTTTTTCTGTTCTAAAACTTCTTTTCCACCACGTTGTGTTGGAATAAAAATAGACACACAAGTGTCATTTTTATAGCTAGCTAATTCTTTAAATTCCTTTTCATTTATCATAGACATATCTTTAATTTTTTGGTAGTTAAAAGGTAAGTCTATTGTGAAACACTTCAAAGCGAAAGCCCCGTGCTTACTACTAAATCTTTCTTAATAAGTCTCAAAATATTGTGAACTGGCTTAAAGTTCGTCGTCTGGTTCAACATGAATCAGCACATCTGCGACCTGGGGAACATTTTCCAGCACCTGGTCTTTGACTTCATGTGCAATATTATGACCCTCTTTAACAGTGATATTCGCATCCACCGCAATGTGTAGATCTATGTGGTAAGTCATACCTGTTTTGCGTACGTAACATTTCTCTGTTTCTACCACTCCAGGAACTCCCAGGGCGGCACTTCTAATATCCATTTCTATATCTTCGTATCGATGCTCATCCATTACTTCTCCCAGAGCCGGTCTAAGGATCAGGTAGGCATTAAACAGAATAAAACCTGAAGCAAAAAGTGCTGCCCAGTCATCAGCGTTTTCATATCCATCACCCATCACGAGGGCTATACTTATGCCTACAAAGGCCATAAATGATGTAATAGCGTCACTTCTATGGTGCCATGCATCTGCTTTGAGAACAGAACTATCTGTCTCATCGCTTTTTTTAGATACGAACCTATAGGATAACTCTTTAATAATAATGATGACCGCGAGAACGATGAGTGTATAGGGTTCAGGAACTTCGTGAGGGGTCTGTATATTTTCAATACTCTCATAGGCAATGATCGTGGCTGAAACAATCAGAAAACCAACAACCATGAACGTAATAAGTGGTTCTGCCTTCCCATGGCCGTAAGGATGATTTTCGTCTGCAGGTTTGTTGGCATAACGAATCCCTAAAAGAACCAGGAAAGAAGAAAAAACATCGGTGGTGGATTCTATGGCATCTGCGATCAAAGCATAAGAGTTCCCAAAGATTCCAGTAACTGCTTTTGCTATTGCCAGCAGTGCATTTCCCGCGATACTAAAATAGGATGCTTTAACTGCCTCTTTGTATTCGGGACGCATAGAAGTGAATTAGGCTGCAAAGCTATTAATTTTAATTATTTCAGCTGATTGTAGATCAATAAAATCCCACTAACTACCATAAGAATGATTAGTAGCTTACGAAAACTTGAACTTTTCATAATACTCAGGAATTTTTTACCAATGATATTTCCTAATACCGCTCCAAGACCTAAGGCAATTCCGTAAATCCATAATTCGGTATAAAGAAGTCCGAAGAACGTATAACTACCAATTTGTGCGATTCCAAGGAAGAATGAGTTCGCGGTTTTTGTCGCAATTAACTCTTCTTTATCCAGACCCAGATTGAGATAAAAAGGGTTGAGAACTGGTCCTAAAGCTCCAATTACAGTTCCCAGGATAGAAACTATAAACCCTAATGGTATGAAGTACCATAGTTTTACAGGAAATGATCGTTCCTTCTTTCCGAAGCGATATTGAAATACTGTGCTTATCAAGAATATTCCAACCAGAATTTGTAGCCAGCCCGGATTGATTCGTGTAAAGAACCAGCCGGCGAGTAAGGCTCCAAGCAAAGCAGGAGGAACGTAAAACCTGAAAACCTGCCAGTTGATATGTTTCCAGAAAATTATGAGTCGGGCCGGTCTGCCAATAAAAGTTCCAAGATTCAAAACGGGTGGTGTTTGCGGAGTTCCAATTAGAAAGGTAAGAAACGGTACAAGAACTAGTGCGCCACCACCACCAGAGATCGTTGAAATAATAAATGCTACAATTCCTGCCAGCAAAAGAATAAGCGGATTGAACAGATCTATATTTTCAAACATGTTAGCAGTTAGTATCATTTCCACCATACTACAAAAAACCTTGAAAAGCTATGCTTATGCTTCATCCATATAAGTGGTGATTTTTTCTTCTGAAAAAGTTCGGAAATTTCTTCCATTATTTCAGCATATGAATACCAGTGATTGCAGGATTCTGGTTTTGCGCTCCATAAATTTTTCTTTGGAGCATAGAACACTGCATTATTCTTGTCCAGTTCCTTAAATTCCTGAAGGCTAAGATATTTACCATTTTGCGATGTAGCATCAGGATCATTAGAATACAATTGAGCTTTAAAGCATATTTGTTGCTCTATTTTGTCCAGATCCAGATCGTATTTTTCCAGATAACCTTGAGTTTCCGGATGTTTTAGTAGCGGTAATTGCTTCGTAGTGATCTTCTCCATTTTTTCCAGAAAAGAATCTTTCCTGTTGGGACCTATGAACATCTTCTCATCCTGACCTACTTCTGGGTCCAGAATATAGATCTTATAAACCAGCTCCACATGTAAAGGTCTATTATTTTGAAAATCGTAAAGTAAAAAGTCTAGTTCACCCAGAGTGATCTTTTGTTGATTGACCTGGATATTGGAAGCAATAAGTTTGTAACGTTTGGAAAATTTGATGGATATTTCAAAAAAACTTTCCATCCTTTTGCCCAAAACAGAATTCCTGGGGTGATCAATTTTTTTAAGTTCAGCTATTAATTCCTCAGTGATATCTACTTCGGGAAATTCGAAAACAGGAATTTCAGAACGGTATTTTTTTCTAATATCTGGCGTTTCTAAAAATCCTTTAAACTGACTTATAAGGTCGACTTCCGAAGAATGAGATAGCATATAACGTTTGACTATTTGGGACTTATCGGAATATAAATATCTTCCAGAGATTCAGGATCATCGGGTCCTTTATAATCACTTCCCATGATCTCAAAATGAGGGCGATGTGCAAGCTGATATTCAGATTTTGGAAGCCAGTCCTCAAAAATATACTTCGCGGTTCCGGCAAAGTTCTGTGCCGTTCCGCGATGTCTGAAAACCGCATACAATCCGCCTTCCAACTCAAGTTTTTCAAGACCTTCTGGAAGGTCTGCATAATCGTCTACCTCAACTGCGGCCCATTTTTCAAATTTGGTTTGAGGATCAAATTCTCCCTTTAGAAATGCTTTTTTATACTGTTCTACAGAATATAAGTCTCGATTGGCCAGGGATGGTGTCTTTACCTTAATACTCATAAAACGTTTCCAAAGCACTTCTGTTTTATCATTTGCCATACTGGTTTCCTTACTTATACCTGCAAGTTTAACAGCTTCAATTTCCTTTATCTTTGGTTGCATTTTTTAAGATTTTGGTCCTAATTCATAATTCTGAGGGGGAGTGGCTTTCATTAAATGTTCCACAAAATAATCCCAGCGTCTTCGCATCATATAATACGAATCTTTTCCGAAGCCATGGCGCGCATGAGGGAAAATTATCAGATCAAAATCCTTATTGGCTTCAATAAGGGCATCAACTACCAGATATGTATTATATGGTGGTACATTATCATCCATAGCACCATGTGCTAGAAGCAATTTACCTTCCAGGTTCACCGCCAAGTTCTGGTTGGCTTGTTTAGCATAATTTGAAGTACCATCTTCGTCTTTGCGCAATAAACCTATATAACGCTCTCCCCAGTCATCCTCATAATTGCGGTTATCATGGTTTCCAGATTCAGAAATACCAACCTTATAGAATTCAGGGTAATTAAAAAGTGCGGCAGCAGTGGCAAATCCACCACCAGAATGTCCCCAGATGCCAACGCGATCCAGATCCATATAAGGATACTTTTTAGCTAATTGCCTAAGTCCGCTGATCTGATCTTCCAGGGTGTTATCGGCCATATTACCGTAGCAGGCATCATGAAAGGATTTTGATCGATTCGGGTTGCAGGTCCCGTCAATAATTACCACTATAAAACCTAGTTCGGCGAGTGCCTGATGATCACTCCGGCTTGGATAAAATGAACGGGAACCAACTCCGCCTCCCTGAGGTCCTGGATAAATATAGTTCACCACGGGATAGGATTTATTCTCATCCAGGTGTGTTGGCGTAAACATAAGGCCGTAAAGGTCCCAATCTCCATTCCTGGACTTCACGCTAATTCGCCTGGCCGGTTTCCAGCCTTCAGCCTCCAGATCTTTAATATCTGCCTGCTCCAGCATAGCGATTTGTTTACCATTCATTTTTTTCAGGACAGTCTTGTTAGGAGTGTCTGGTTTGGAATAATTGTCTACAAAGTATCTACTGTCTGGAGAGATACTAATTCTGTGATTTGCATCTTCAGGAGTAAGGCTTTGCAGCTTTTTGCCATCAAAGCGAATGCTGCAAAACTGAGCGAAGTAGGGATCCATTGACTGATCCTTCCCATTTGCCATAAAATAGATCAAGCGATCTTCAGGATTGAACTTTAAAACTTCAGTTACAACAAATTCTCCTTTGGTGATCTGGTTTTTAAGTTCTCCGGTTCTGGAATCATAAAGATATAAGTGACCCCAATCATCTCTTTCAGAATACCAGATGATCTCATTGCTTTCAGGGAAATATTTCCAGTTAATGCTACCTTGTCCAGATTCATACTGAGTATTTACTTTCTCCTCAAAAACTTCACGAACTTCTCCAGTAGTTGCATCTGCAATTCTGAACTTTGCTACTTTATGGTCTCTTGAAGTTGAAACAAAGGCCAGCTCCTTAGAATCCTCACTCCACTGATTATCATCGAATGCACCTGAACAACTAATATCATCACACAGAGTTCCTCTTCTTGGATCCTGCGGAATTTTTAGCGGAATGATCTCTGAATTTTCTGTATCTATAATAATACGCTCGATCTGAATCACCTTTTCATCCCCCGGAAGTGGATATTTCCACTGCTGAAGTTCTGGAGCCCCAACTTTAGTTGAAGCAAGGTACATATCACTTACATGACGCTGGTCCTGTCTAAAAGTGGCGATCTTTTTTGAATCTGGAGACCATAACAGGATTGGCTTGTCACTTTTTCTCCAACCAGCATTATCTGTAGCATAACCATAATTTTCGATTCCGTCTTTGGTTAGTTGCGTCTCCTCACCAGTGGCAGCATCTTTGATCCATAAGTCCCAATCCTTGATATAAGCCAATTTATTTCCATCTGGGGAAGCAACTTCTATACGCGAATACCTTCCATTTTCTTGGGAACCTGATTCAATGTTTGCTAGCAATTCCTCTTTGGAAGTAAAAGTAGTTTTGTCACCAGTTTTACTGTTGACCAGAACAAATTCGGAATCATCCCGGGTAGTAACCCGATACCAGAAGTCTCCATTATCCAGCCATTGTGGGTAGACGTAACTCCGGTAAATTTTACTATTTGTATTATAACTCAAGAACTTTTCTGCATTTGCGTAATCTTCGGCAGTGATGCTATCCCGGTTTTGGGAATTCACGTTGTAGAACGTTAGAAAAGCAATAAGAACTAAAAGGTATTTTATCATATTCTATACTTTGAGGACTGGTTTAATTTCAATGTTGATCTTCAGGTTATTTTAGCACATTTACTCCTTTTAAATTCTTCCGAAGGTATTAGATGCCAAAAAACTTTTGATAGGTTTATTCTGAAAACTCCTGTCAGGACTCCAATTTAAATATAATTACTGAAATCTCAGAAACCTGAAGCGTATGAAAGTTTGAGTAACTAGGAATGCGGTTCATTTTGGATATCTTTGCGGGAAAATCAAGCCTTTGTTCAGGAAAAGATTCTTCTATTTTATTAAAGTACAGTATTTGGGCTATCGCTTACATGGGTGGCAAAAACAGCCTGATGTGAAAACGGTTGAAGGTTTGATCACTAAAACCTTTGGCTGGATCATGCCCGGCGCAAAATATAAGATCCTCGGAACCAGCCGTACAGATGCCATGGTATCTGCGGAAGAGTCGGCTTTTGAATTATTTCTTGATCATGAACCACTGGAAAATTTGCAGGAATTCCTCAAACTATTAAATAAAAATCTACCACAGGATATTCGAGCTTTAAGTATTGAAGAAGTAGATGATAAATTTAATATTATACAGGATTCGAAAACAAAGGAATATGCCTATTTATTTAGCGTTGGTGACAAATTCCATCCATTTTGTGCGCCTTTTATGGCCAATTTCCAGGAAAATCTGGACATTGAAAAAATGAAAGAAGCCGCAAAGCTTTATCAAGGCAAGCATAATTTTAAGAATTACTGCGTGCGGGTATCTGAAAAAAGCACTTTTGAGCGTGAGATGTTAAGATCTGAACTTGTTGAGAATACGCTTTATACCGCTAATTTTTTCCCTGAAAATTCCTATATATTTCATATTCACGCATCAGGTTTTTTAAGACACCAGGTTCGCTTAATGATGGGAACGCTTATACAGGTAGGACGCGGTGAATTAAGTCTTGATGAAATTGAAGAAAGCCTAAGACCAGATACCCCGCATTTACAAATGGACTTTATCGCCCCGGCATCTGGATTGATCCTGAGAAAACTGGAATTTGATTAGCAATCTATTTATCAGCAATGATCTTAAGACCTAGCTTGATCGTCTCATAAGGGATGGCTCCTTCAAAATGTTCGAAGTATGCTTTCAATGAATTAGGATCTTTAAGATCAGATTTTGCTTTTTTGATCGCTTTTAGATCAGATTTTGGAACGAACTGATGCAGGTTGATCTCCTCTTCCTCGTCATAAAGTTTGATCAGGTGCGCGTAGATCGTATTGGTTGAAACGCCTTTTTCTTTTGCCATTTCCTCAATACTCAATCCACGATCATATAATTCCAGTGTTTCCTTAAAGGTATTAGACTTTTTAGAACGTTTAATTTTCGGTTTTTTCTCCCTTTTATCTTTACTGAAGGCAATGATCTCTTTGATAAAGCGATACCCATAGTCTTCCATTTTCTTACGACCAACTCCATCGATCAGCAGGAATTCTGCATCAGACATTGGACGTTGTTTTTCCATATCCTTTAATGCAGCATCGTTGAAAATAAGGTAGGCAGGAATATCTTCTTCTTTTGCGATGGAAAGTCTTAACTGTCTTAGTTTCTCGAACAGCGAATTAGAAGCTGACTCTTTTTTGTCTTTTTCAGCTTTCTCTACCTGTTGTTTAACATCTGCCAGAAAAACCTTCTCCTTGCTGAATAGAACTGACTTAGCATTTTCGGTTAACTGAAGATGATTGTTTTTATCAAAAGCGATTTCCAGCAAACCAAGGTTGATCAATTGTATGATATACTGCTGCCAGTTTTGCCAGGAAATATCTTTCCCGATACCATAGGTAGAAAGCTCCTGGTAATTGTTCTTACGAACCACTTCATTTTGTGAACCCCTTAGAACATCGATAACTACGGAAATTGGTTCAGACGCTTTAAGTCGGTAGATACAGGAAAGCGCTTTTTGAGCGATGATCGTACCATCAAAAAATTCCGGTGGATTTCTGCAAATATCACAATTACCGCAATCCTCCTGAAGATACTCTCCAAAGTAACCAAGCAGGATCTTCCTTCTGCAGGAAAGTGCTTCAGAATATTGCTTCATTCTATCAAGCTTTGCCAATTGTACTTCTTCATTCTTCGCATTCGAAGCAAATTTCTGAAGCTGGATCACATCAGCATAAGAATGAAACAACAGTGTTTCAGATTCCAGCCCATCTCTACCGGCACGTCCAATTTCCTGATAATATCCTTCCAGGTTTTTTGGCATATTATAATGAATAACCCAACGGATATTCGATTTATCGATACCCATTCCAAAAGCGATGGTCGCACAAATGATCTGTTTTTCGTCATTGATAAATTCATCCTGTATCTGTGAACGTTCATCATGATCGATTCCTGCATGATAAGCTTCTGCTTTAAATCCTTTTGCATTCAGTTTGGAAGCAAGCTCTTCAGTAGTTTTTCGGCTAAGACAATAGACGATTCCACTTCCAGAAGTACGATTTTTGAGAAATTTTGCAATCTGCTCAAATCGCTTGATACCAGGTTTTACTTCCAGGCTTAGATTCTTCCGGTCGAAAGATGCAATATGTTTTTTGGCAGAAGGAATATTAAGCTGTCGGCAAATATCATTTCTAGTGGCTTTATCTGCAGTTGCGGTAAGCGCCAGGATTGGAGTTGAAGGGAACCTGTTCTTAAGATATCCAAGTTGTGTATAGGCCGGGCGAAAATCATGTCCCCAACTCGAGATACAGTGTGCTTCATCGATGGCGATGAGACTAATTTTTCCATCTACCAGGAAACGATCTACGATTTGTAGACTTTCCGGAGCAACATAAATAAGTTTAAGCTCTTTATTCTCAATTTGCTTGAATATAGCTTCACGTCGATCTTCGGTCTGGCTGCTGTTTATATAAGCGGCAGGAACACCATTGGCTTTCAATCCATCTACCTGGTCTTTCATGAGTGCTATTAAAGGGGAGATTACCAGCGTAATTTCAGGTAATAAGATTGCGGGAAGCTGGTAACAAATAGATTTCCCACCACCGGTTGGCATGATCACCAGGTTATCTTTTCCATCGAATACAGATTGTATGATCTTCTTCTGTAAGGGTCTAAACTTTTCATATCCAAAATACTCCTTCAGAGTATCCAGCAGCTTAACTTCATTCATGGGACAAAGGTAAAATTAAAGGTTCAGAACAACCAGCTGCAAGGTCAATTTTCAGAAGGAATAAATAGTCCCTTAGCCAAGGGTGCAATCTAGAGTATTGACAGATTATTCCTATTTTTATGGAAATTAAAGTTTATATGGCGAAACGAAGAAAGCTGTTGCTAAGGCGTCCTAAACATACAAAGACGGTAAACCAGGTGCCTGGAACGATGACCTACGTTGGTCATAAGGAATCTTCAGAAACCAAACTGGAAGTAATCGATTATAATGCTGATCAGTACGAAAGGTATACTTCCAATTCGCCAGATGATGCATTTAATTATGTAGATGAAAAAAGTGTTACCTGGTTCAATATTGACGGACTAAATAATATTGGTGAGATCGAAAAACTTGGGGATTACTATGAATTGCATCCCCTGGTCATGGAAGATATTGTAAATACCGGGCAACGACCTAAAATTGAAGAATACCAGGATTATCTTTTTATTGTTGCGAAAATGCTTTACCACAAGGATGGTGAAATAGAAAATGAGCATATTAGTATGATCGTTGGTAAAAACTATGTCATCACCTTTCAGGAATCTGATGGTGACGTTTTTGATCCTATTCGAGAACGTTTGGAAACTTCAAAAGGAAGAATAAGAGGTAAGGGAGCAGATTATTTAATGTTCGCGCTTCTGGATGCCATTATAGACAATTATTTTCTGGTGATCGATGATATGAGCGATCGTATCGAACTACTGGAAGAAAGCCTTTTTACTAACAGACCAAGTGATGATATTGTTTACGAAATACAGGATCTTAAAAGAAACATTCTTAGAATTAGACGTGCTGTTTTTCCTCTGCGGGAGGTGATAAGCCGACTGGAAAAACTGGAAAACGAGATCATAGATCCACACACAGGGAATTATATTAGAGATTTATATGATCATATAATTCAGATCTCAGAGAATATCGAAATTTATCGGGAAATGATCTGGGGTCTTATGGATATGTATATGACCACAATTAGTAACAAAATGAACGAGGTCATGAAAGTACTTACCATCATGGCGAGTATTTTTATTCCGCTTACCTTTATCGCTGGAATCTACGGAATGAATTTCGAATATATTCCGGAATTGCAATGGAAGTATAGTTACTTTGTACTTTGGGGAGTAATGATCATCATATTCCTTTTAATGCTTCATTATTTTAAACGAAAAAAATGGCTTTAAAATTCACTAAGATCGCTAAGATTACTGCCTGCAGTGTATTTATTCTAATAAGTTCTAATACTTCAGCTCAATCTGAAGCTGATGCGGACAAGGAAATGAATAAGATGTATGTAGGAACTTATACAAAGAAAGAAGGCCATGTAGATGGCAAAGCTGAAGGGATCTACCTGCTACATCAGGATCCTGATAATGGGAGTCTCACTAACTGCGGTACACAGGCTAAGATCGTTAATCCTTCGTTCGTAAAAACAGGAAGACAAGGAAAGTTTCTTTTTGCGGTTAGTGAACTGGGACCGGGAGACGATAAGTCCGGTTATGTATATTCTTACCAGATCCAGGAGAATGGAAACCTTAAGGAAATTAGTAAACTTTCTACCGGAGGCCATGCTCCCTGTCATATCGCCCTGGACAGATCTGGAAAGTTTGTATTCGTTAGTAATTACATGGGTGGGGTAGTAGCTACTTATAAAGTTAAGTCTGATGGAGCCCTTGAAAAGGTGAGTGAATTAAAACTTCCTGAAGCTGAAACCGCTCACGCACATACAGTTAAAATAAGTGGTGACAATAGAACTGCATATGTTGCAGACCTTGGGAATGATAGAATTTTAGTATACGAATTTGATGTTGCCAGTGGAACACTTTCAAAACATGAAAATTTCCAGGTGCAACTTCCTGAAGGTGCTGGCCCAAGACATTTAAGTTTGAGTAAGAATGGTAATTTCGTGTATAGCATGAATGAGCTGAATTCTACTGTGACCACCTATAAGGTTTTAAAGGGTGGCGCACTTGAAATTGTACAGACTCTTAGTTCATTGCCGGAAAGTTACCTGGATAAAAATTCTGGAGCCGATATTCATATAGGCAAGGAAGGAAAATTTCTTTATACCAGTAATCGAGGTCATAATAGTATCGCTATATTTAGTATAGATCAGGTGAACGGAACACTAAAGAATGTTGATTTTGTTCCGGTAGCTGGAAAGACACCACGAAATTTTGCCATATCACCTTTCGGAAAATACTTATATGCTGCCAGCCAGGATACTGGAAATATAACAACTTACACGATCAATCCTGAAAGCGGAAAATTAAAGATTCAGGAACCCATTTTTGAAATTAAAACCCCGGTATGTTTGGAGTTTCAGAAATAAAAAAAAGCAGCCATTTGGCTGCTTTTTTTCTATACATCCTGCACGACAAAGAAACCATCGTTTCCCTGTGACTGGTATAGCGGCATGAAAATATAAGCATCCCATTCGCTATAAACTTTCTCGCCGTTCTGTTCGGCTAAAAGTTCGCCTTTTTCAATTTTCTGAAAATTCTCATATCCTTCCTTCATTTTGAAAGTATCTCCATCCTCCAGGCCATGGCGATGAATTATTTCGAAAGTCTTTTGTTCTGGAGCATTTTTTTTACTGAACCTTTCCACACATTCCGGATAGGTAGAGATTTCAGAAAGATCTAATTTATTTGCTTCCCTCAGAGCTAACCAGATCACCCCTTCATGATTTTCTTCAGAAGTATCATCTGTATGTTGACCAGCTTCGAATACAAACCCAGTCATTCCAGTTCGGCTTAAATAATGGTCGATGTCTCCCGTAATGATATCACTGAAACCTCTAATGATATAAGTCGGGAAATTATGCGCCCATTCATCATTGTCGTTCACTTCCTGTACCGAGACATAAGGCAAACTTGCCGATGAGGTGGTATGGCAATCTAGAAAATACCTTTTCGTATGGTCCTTTTCAGAATAATTGTTTAGTACCTTAATGATCTCGAACATTTCTTTTTGCTCATGAGTTTGAGGATCATTTATCTGAATATTTTCTTCTGTCCAGGTTCTGTTGAGGTCCTCGTCTATATAACGTTTGTTCTCATTAAGTGCTTTCTGGTTCCCGGAAACTCCAACAATTTTACCCTCAATCTCAGGTTTGGTTTTATCCAGTTGTTTAAAAACTTCCTTCAGGGCGAACACACCACTTGGTTCGTTTCCATGAATTCCAGCTGTCACGAATAATAACGGGCCGGGTTTTCCTGAAGAATATTCTCCTATGATCCTGTCTACGTTCTCTTCTAGCTTCTCTTTCATAAAATTAATCCATTGTGGCCAGAGTCCTGTTGCTTAACTGACCTTTATACATATTCTTATACTCAACTTTTCTTTCGATCGCCTCGATAATATAATCTGTAAAAGGCGAAAGTCCGATATCCTTAAAATGTTCCATTCCACCCGGGCTTAGTACATTGATCTCGATCAATTTATCTTTGACAATATCAAGTCCCACGAAAAATAATCCGTCACGAATTAATTTAGGTGCTGTTAGATCAACGATACGTTGCATTTCCGGAGTTAGCTCACTACTATCTGCAGTAGCCCCAAGACTGAAATTACTACGGAATTCTCCTTCGCCTGCTACCCGTCTAATAATTGCTTTTTCGCCATCTCTTTCCATTACCTTTCCATTTAGCAATAGTACCCGAACATCACCATCTTTGACGGCAGGTAGAAATTCCTGTGCGATCACGTATCCCTGAGAGCTTAAATGATCTATGATCTGGTTTACATTCTTCTCGTGTTCATCTATAAGATATACATCCTGTCCTCCTGAACCTTCCAGGGGTTTCAGGACCATTTTTTTATTCTGTTTCTCCCAGAAATCTAAAAGTTGGTCTTTGTCTCTTGTAATGATAGATGCTGGTTTAATTTCCTGAGGTAACTCTTCGAAATATAATTTATCAATAAAGGCATGGGATAGGGCATAGGCATCATTTAGAACCAGAACATCCAGTTGCTGGATCATTCTTCCAAATGCGACCCCGGCCTGCTCAGCCCATTGTCTTCCTTCTTCTTCGGTAGGATTGTTTCTAATAAAAAGAACATCCAGTATCGTACAGTCAATTTGCTTTTTTATAGCCTTTGGACCCTGCAAGGCCTCCAGAAACTTCTTAGTAGACTTGGTTTTAGTATCCTTTGGTAATTGAGTAGAATTTATCGTGATAGGTTTATCATGGTGGAAGTTAAAATCTCCAACACCCATTGCATAAACTTCATGACCTCTTTGATGAGCCATCTGCATTAACGCATTCGATGTACCATCTTTCTCTGTTGCGACATCATTTAATACAAAACATATTTTCATTTACATACCATTTGTGGAAGGCTTAAACCATTCCTGATTAATTTCAATTTTTCGAACATTTGTTCACTATGTAGAAACCGGGGTTTTATCCTTAGCGGTTCCAAAACTTTTCTGTCGGTTAATTCCCGGATTATATTCGTGTGCTTGATTCCGTATTTACCGGCTAGCAGAATCTCATAATCATCATTATTTTTAAGGTGTTCTTTCAGTAGAACTAGTCCTTTTAAATAAATTATGTCTTTAATAAATCCACCGCCCTGCATAATTCGGGAAGTGATATTGAAGGCTCTTTCCGCAGAAAAACCGTAATCCATTTTTAATAATCTGAATATTTCCTGGAAATTCGCACCTTCTAAAACTGCCTGTCCTGCCAGCACTCTTCCAGCAAGGATTCTAAGTCTGTTTGCTGTTAGACCATCAACCATAAATTCAGACATTACGGCCAGACCTTCCTGTAGGGGATCATAATCTGCCAGGCCAATGCTTAATTGTTTTAGCGGTTGCCTGCTTCCATTATAATGCGTGAGAACATGCGTTCCAACTTCGTGCTGAATGAGTGCTTCAGCTTCGATACGACTCATTTCATAATCTGCAGGAATGTATAATTCCCCGTGTGAAACCATCATTACGTTCACATCTTTTCGAATATGCACTTTGCAATTAAAGTTTTCATCCTGCTCCTTGAAATAATCAAATTCTTTTCGGGCAAGGCTGCTAAATTCTTTCGCATCAATAATATCATTCGACTCGTTATAGGTTTCTTCCGGTACTTCGTTGAGTATATTCTGAGCTTCTTCGCACAGTTGTCTATCCACGCCTTTGTAGAGTCTTATGCTATCATACATAAAGTTGCTGGACCCACGTTCACCCAGCATGGTGATTTGCATATCAAGTTCTTCACGCTTTTCGCGGAATAAATAGGACATCGCAGGATCGTCAATATCTTCGATCTTTAAATTATACAGTCTGCGCTTTAAAATATCAGGATCAACCGGAAGAAGCCGATAATGATAGTCGAGAACATTCTGATATTTACTTTTAAAGAACTCTTCCTTGATCTCATGAATATTTGCAGGAGAAACCAGCCAGAGGAATTGATATGATTTTTCAATATCTGCCAGCTGCTTATCAATATCAAAAACGACCTGCTTTAAATATTTTCGTCCCAGTGCATTAAAGCTTGCTACGCCACCTGTGGTTTGTACCCTGATAAAATCAAAGAATGACCTATGCATAGCTTTGATCAGGAAGTCTTTGAAATTCCTGAAGAATACTGGGTATAATTTATTATTCTCATTCCTGTAAACTGGAGGAATTTCAAGGCTTACAAGAACAGCACCGCAATTCTTAGCTTCCTCAATACTCATAAGATCTTCGGAATCTTCCGCATGCCTGTGTATGGTATCCACGATCTCTGTATCCAGATACAGGCCGGTAAAAACTTCATTTATGGTTAACAGATCCTTCTGAAGGGTTTCCAGACTGGTAGGAAGTTTTTCAGCAGGACCTTTAATACGCAATTTTTGAGATTCCTCATTTCCTGCATAAATTTCGAACAGTAAATATGATTTCATTTCTACTGATAGCAAATTAGAAATAGCGATCAGTAATTTTTGATAACCGGCAAAATCGCGATTTCCGATAATCATATAAGAAGATTCACTGGTAATAAACCTTTTGGTGCCTTTATCATTTGACTTTTTACGGTAGATGACCAGATAGGGTAATTCTTTTTCAATATGCAAAATCCCCATGCCGGGAAGCATACAGCTTATCTCCTTATTTTCTTTAAGAATTGTTAAGATTTGTTGAATGGAATTTTCAGATAGATCAGGTATTTCCTGCATAATTTGAAAACTTATATTTTAATCCTCTCTAAATGTCATGTTTGGTGAGGATCTGGTTGGTTTTATAACATTAGCTTACTCCAATTTAGGAAGAATTAGCCGTTCAAAATCTGTCTGAAATCTTTTGACAAATTTTTATGACAGGCTTAGTAAAAATTAGGAAATGGCGAAGAATCTATTAAAAACAAAAAAGCCTTCCATAAGGAAGGCTTTTCGTGATGGCACCAGGATTCGAACCTGGGACCGCCTGCTTAGAAGGCAGGTGCTCTATCCAGCTGAGCTATGCCACCGATTTGCGGTTGCAAATATAAACCACTTTATAAATTAAACAATGCTTCTTTTGGGAAAAGTTCAGGTAAGTTTAAAAAAATAAAAACTCCCAATCGGAAGTTTTTGATTTTCAGTATAGATACGGTTTTAGAAATTTAGCTTTCTCTGATCAATTTTTTTTCCAGCCCAACTGCAGCCACTACTAATTGGTGCAGTAAGCTTGGATTTTTATCCATTTTTTCAAAAACCTGTATGTATAAATGATTAAACCTTCTGATTAATTCGAGTGTTTGAAGCGAAACACTGAAAAAATTTCCCGAATCGCGAAGCTCTTCAATAGAATCCTTTACAGACTCGATATGAGATATTTCTTCATCGGTACTTTGGATATAATGTTCTTGCTGTAGCATACCATTAGTTTTTTGGTTAGCCAAAGCAGGTATATTCTAATAGATTGGGTATTCAAAAATAATTTGATAATTTAATTGAAATCTGAGCTACTAGCACTTTTAGTTGAAGTATGAGAAAAAATCGGTAAGAGGTAAAAAAACTATAATTCGAATATTATTTTACATTTGTGGTATCGACCAGAAATATTCCAGAACATTCATCAAACTACAATTTACCATTGCACACCAACTCAAATAATTTCCTAAAATCGCGATATACAGAAGTATGAACGATTGGATAATTTATCTTATAGGCTTTATCGCTCAACTACTTTTTTCAGGCAGGATGATCGCACAATGGCTGCTTTCAGAAAAGAATAAACGGGTGGTCACACCTCAATTTTTCTGGCATATTAGCTTGCTCGCATCATTCTTGTTATTTATTTATGGATACCTACGGGACGATTTTGCCATTATGCTTGGGCAAACGCTTACTTATTTTATATACATCAGGAATTTGCAGTTACAGGGAGACTGGAACAAAATAAATAGGGTTGTAAGAGTTTTTCTCTGGATATTTCCTTTGTTCGTGGTGATCTATGGGTTTAACAACAATCAGTATGACGCTGCAGCTTTATTTAGAAATGTGGATATTCCTATGTGGTTACTGGTCGTCGGGACTGCAGGACAGCTTATTTTCACCCTTAGGTTTATCTATCAATGGGCTTATTCTGAAAGAAGAAAATCTTCTTCCTTACCACTTGGCTTCTGGATTCTTAGCATGCTGGGATCATCTTTGATCATCTACTATGCAATCCTTCGAGAAGACCCTGTCTTACTTGCAGGTCATAGTTTTGGTGTTATTATGTATCTTAGAAATATCTATATTCAGAAGAATGAAGTTAAAGGATAATTACTTTCTGCTTTTACTATTTGTTTGCTTCGCGATATTCTTTGTGAATCTCGATGCCATTTTTGTAAATATCATGGAAGCTAGAAATTTTGCTACGGCCCGGGAAATGATTAATCTTGATCACTGGATCTTCACAACCCTGAATAATGAACCACGCTACGAGAAACCGCCTTTACCTACTTGGCTAACTGCGGTATCCATGATGTTATTTGGAATGAAGAACCTGGTCGCCGCAAGATTACCAGCCGCTGTCATGGGCAGCATCGTAAGTATTTTTCTTTATAGACTTGGCCTCAAATTCACTAATAATAGTAAGTACGCATTCATTAGCGGACTTATAGGCGCTACCAGTTTCTATATACTCTTTTCAGGAAGGGATGGCCAGTGGGACATTCATACTCATGGCTGGATGATCATGGCGATATACTTTCTGTTCCAGATCTTTCAGGATACAGGAAATTCCATGAAAAACGCTGTTTTAAGCGGAATCTTTATTGGATGTTCTTTTCTGAGTAAAGGTCCGGTATCCATGTATGCGCTGCTATTGCCATTTTTAATCTCCTTTGGTTTAGTATATCGCTACAAAAGTTTGAAACATTACTGGAAACCAGTACTGCTAACATTTAGTATCGCATTGATTATTAGTGCTTCCTGGGCCATCTATGTATATCTTCTGGACACCAGTGCCGTTTCTAAGATCACTGAAAAAGAAACCGGTCGCTGGCTGGATTATAATGTAAGACCGTTTTATTATTACTGGAGTTTTGTGATCCAGAGTGGTATCTGGACAATTCCCAGTTTTGTGGCTCTTTTGTATCCATACCTCAAGAATAAAGTTTTTGATAAGAAAGCTTATACGTTTACCCTCATCTGGACTCTTTGCGCAGTAGTGCTTCTATCTATCATTCCAGAGAAAAAGTCCAGGTATTTACTTCCAGTGATGCTTCCAATGGCTTTGAATACAGCATTCTATATAGAGTATTTATTCCGCAGGTTCGATATGATTCCGAAGAAAGAATCCTGGATTGTATATTTCAATTTCGGACTAATTGCGTTGATCGGAATCTCATTTCCACTCGCAGGGTATCTATATTTTGGGGATCGGGTTCAGAATTTCCTGGGCTGGTATATTACGACCTCAGTTCTCCTGTTCACCATAGGAGTTATGATTTTATGGTACTTAAAGAATAGAAAGATCAAACCAGTTTTTTATCTTACGGTATGGTTTATTATTAGTGTTATATTCTTTGGTTTACCTATAGCTTCGAAAATTGAAAAGAATCCATCATATGAAAGTATTACCATTGTCGATGTTTACAGGGAACGAATGGACGTTAAAGTTTATGAGTTTCGGGGTTTTACTCCGGAAATGATTTGGGAATATGGCCAGCCAATAGAAATTCTGTATGATGGTGAAAATTATAAAATACCGGAAGAATCTCACTTTTTGCTGTTGGCTACGGAAGAGGAAAAAGAAGAAGTGATCGAAACTTTTGAAGGGTATACTATTGAAAAGATCGAAGAGATCGATATGAATCCTGTTGGAAATAAACACAAGGAACGTTTATACAGAGATCTTTACAAAATTGACAAATTTTAAATAATTCAGACATGGTTGATTATCCAATTAAATTCAGACCAATACTTCAGGAAAAAATATGGGGCGGGAATAAGCTTCGTGATATTTTGAATAAAACGACCGATAAGGAAAACGTTGGGGAGAGCTGGGAGATTTCCGGGGTAAAAGACTTTATTTCTGAAGTTAGTAATGGTTCAGAAAAAGGACAGAAACTAACAGATCTTATTAAGAAGTATAAAGCAGATCTAATGGGGGAGGAGATCTATAAAAGGTTTGGAGATGATTTTCCGCTGCTTATTAAGTTTATTGATGCAAAGACAGATCTTTCAGTTCAATTACATCCTAATGATGCATTGGCTAAGCAAAGACATGATTCATTTGGTAAAACTGAAATGTGGTATGTGATGCAGGCTGATAAAGGTTCTAAATTGAATATTGGTTTTAATAAAACAACTAATAAGGAGGAATACGTAAATCATCTCGAAAATAAGAAGATTCTAGATATTCTTAATTTTGAAGAAGTTGATAAAGGAGATTCGGTATTCATAAATACGGGGAAGGTTCATGCGATAGGAGGAGGGATCTTACTTGCTGAAATTCAGCAAACTTCAGATATTACCTATAGAATTTATGACTGGGATCGTGTAGATAAAGAGGGGAAAAGCCGTGAACTACACACAGAACTCGCGCTGGATGCTATAGACTTTGAGAAGAAAGATGATTACAAGCTGGAATATGATCATATAGATAATCAATCTTCAGAAATTGCCAGCTGTGAGTACTTTACTACAAACTATCTTCCTGTAAAAGGTAAAGTCAAAAAGAACCTTTCTAACCTGGATTCGTTTGTCATCTATATGTGTGTTTCAGGTAAAGCTCAAATTACAATTGGTTCCAATTCCGAAGAGATTAATGCGGGAGAATCGGTATTAATCCCAGCAAACACAAATGAGGTTGAGATTTCTGCTGAAAATACAGAACTTCTGGAAGTTTATATAAAATAGATTCCAGAAGTTCTGAAAAATTCAAAAATTGAGAATACTGTCTATTTTCTTAAGTTCTTCTGAGCTAAAATGAATGTTCCTGATAGCTTTCAGGTTGTCTTCTAACTGAGATTTTCTGCTTACCCCAACTAAGACAGACGTTACTCTTTGATCTTTTAATAGCCATGCTACGGCCATTTGCGCAAGGCTTTGTTCGCGTTTTTCAGCTAACTCGTTCAGCTCCTGAATTTGTGAAACCACTTCATCTGTAATTTGTGCTTTATCCAGATAACTACCTTCTGTAGCAGCTCGAGAATCCTTCGGAATACCATTGAGATATTTACCAGTTAGAATGCCTTGTTCAAGAGGAGAAAAAACGATACTTCCAAGTCCGTTTTCTTCCAGCGTATCCATTAGTCCGTTTTCAACCCAGCGATCAATCATGTTGTAACGGGGCTGGTGAATTATAAAAGGTGTTTTCAGATCCTTCAGAATCTTGGCAGCTTTGGCTGTGTCTTCAGCATTATATTGTGAAATACCAACATACAAAGCTTTTCCATCTCTTACGATTTGGTCCAAAGCGCCCATTGTTTCTTCTAGAGGTGTTTCCGGGTCTGGTCTGTGATGATAAAAGATATCTACATAATCAAGACCCATTCTTTGCAGGGATTGATCCAAACTCGCGATCAGGTACTTTCTGGAACCAAAATTTCCATAAGGTCCGGGCCACATATCCCATCCGGCTTTGGAAGATATGACGAGCTCATCTCTATATTGCTTGAAATCCTGCTTAAAGAACTTTCCGAAGTTACTTTCTGCAGAACCGTATGGCGGGCCATAATTGTTAGCCAGATCAAAATGCGTAATTCCATTATCGAATGCGGTATGGAGGATCTCCCGCGCATTGTCCTGGTCATCATTATCTCCGAAATTATGCCAGAGACCCAAGGAAAGTAAAGGCAACTTTAAACCACTTTTACCACATCTTCGATACTCCATAGTATCATACCTGGAGTCTGCTGCTTTATAATTACTCATATTATGATTTTCCCGGCAATTTAGAAATTATCGGGGCAACCCTAAACTTTAAGGAGCTAATTAATTTCTGGCAAAAGATAGGTATCCGGAATTTCCTTCAGCATTTTCTTCCAGCTTTAAGTTAATCTCAGATCCATTAGCCGAGATAACATCATAAGCATTGGTGAGATCTCCCAGTTTTCCATTAGGAGTGAAAAAGATCATGAAATCAAGATCATTGGATGGGTCAAATTCTGTCCCGTTATCATTGGAAACTCTCCAGGTTCCATTAAAAGATCCCAGGTTGGAATCTGCAACCAGTTCATTCGAACTTTGGAATATAAATGTATAATTTTCAAGATCATCGGTCTTATTCTGACCATTTTCAGTAAAACTGGTAATTCGCCATTCAGAATCCAGTAAGATCTCATATAAAGCAATCATTTCAGTTTCTAACAATTCCATGTCATCATTGTCTGTGTCGCAGGAGACGATAAAAGACATAACGAAAATTACTAACAAACAGTTCAATCTTTTCATAGGGTTGGGATTTTTTTGTTCGGTTTAAACGTAAAGTTATAAAGAGAAATAGAATAAATTAAGAAATATTTAAGAATTAACATTTATAGTCAATTACTACTTTTTCAGCTAAATAGAATTCAAATCTTTCAGAAGGTTGAAAATATTATGTATTCAGTAATAATAAGAGGATACCGGATTTGCTTCGAAGTTTAGTCTAATTCGTGAGGGTAGTTAATCTTAACAAAGCCTTAGGCTAAAGGATACTACTTGTACCCTAATTTTGCCCTTTAGATTTCGAATCAGTTAAAGCAAATTTATTAAAGACGATGAACCTGGTTAATATTTCCAAAGAAGAGAATTGTTATAAAATCAAAAGTGTCAAATATGTAAAGGTATTTGGGACGACTTTGTATAGTTATGACAAAATATTCGTGAAGCAAACTGAATCCAATCAATGGATAAATAAGAACACAAATAAAGAGGCTACACAAGCTGAATCTTTAAAATTAGATAAATGGTTGAAAGACCACCAAAAGTTTATTGAAAAAGGCTGATTTCAGAACTTTAATGACGAAGGCTCAAGTCCTTAGGTTGAATTAAGCTAAAATTAGCCTAAAGTTTGAGGGTTTGTTTAGTCATACGTTCAATTTCCGATAACTTTAAAAATGATTAACCAATCAAATTAATTAAAATGAGTAGTAAGAAAAAGAATTTTGCTCGGTTTGGAATGGCTGCGAAAGGTGCAGTTTATTGCCTAATTGGAGTATTAACAGCAATGGCCGCATTTGGCCAGGGCGGGCAAAAATCGGGGAGTAAAGGTGCATTGCAATATTTAGCACAACAGTCATATGGACAGGTTTTACTTGTAATTATGGGAATTGGACTTCTTGGATATGTATTCTGGAGAATGTATCAGGTATTTTATAACCCAGGAGAATTTGAAGATAATCTAAAGGGTTATGGAAAGCGGATAGGGTATTTTATTAGCGGACTCATCTACGGTGGTTTGGCTTATTATTCTTTCAAATTAGCTTTTGGTAGCAGTAGTTCAGGTGGTTCTGGCGGAATGATGGGTGGTATCATGTCTGGATCTAATGGTGACACCATTGCCATTATTATTGGTATAGGTATGGCGATAAAGGCTATCTATGACTTGTATCGGGCTTATTCTGGAAAATTTCGTGAAGAAGTGGAAGAAGCAGGAATGGATCAAAAAGAACGGAAGTTGCTTATTAATGCCGGTAAATTTGGGCATACTGCCAGAGGATTAGTATTGGGGCTTATGGCTTATTTAACGTTGAAGTCTGGACTTTCTAGCGGTAGCAATGTTAAAACTCAAACCGATGCATTTAGTTATATACAGGCAGAATTTGGGTCTATTGCACTAGGTATCGTAGCAATAGGTCTAGTTGGATATGGAGTTTACATGCTAATAAAAGCGAAATATCCATCTATTACTATAGCCAGTCTTAGATAGTAACGATATTAGATATAACAGAAGCCTGCTAATTCAGCGGGCTTTTTTTATGCACTCATTTTTTTGAAGCTTGTGTGAATCTGACCAACGACTAACTATTTGTAAGTTTTTCTAGGATAGTAAATGATGCTTATAGTGTATGGTTATAATGATATCTAAAAATGATTACTTGACTGAAGGATATGTATGAGCTTAAGGATCAATATCTATTAAATACCTAAAAATTCCAGGTGTTTGATTTCGTGATACCTCAAACAGGCTTTGATGCATTCTTTTAATTCATAGATAGGTATTTCCTGATCTAATTTAAAAATGATAGCTCTGTTTCCTTCGAATCTTAATTTTGGTTCGTACAATAATCGAAAAGTTTCAATCAACCTGCTGGAGCACTAAAAGTAGAGTGCGTATTGTTCGGGATTTTTTGATTTCCAGTCTATTCTTAGCGTACTTCCAATATTACTTCGGAATGCGGGTTCGCTCCATTTTAAACCAAGATCGAGTTTGTCAACACCTTGAGATTCCTTAGCTTTCACTTCAGGTTAGCTTGGGTAATATAAGCTTCTAAATTAACTATTTTATTAATTAGAGCTGCTGAAAATAAATTAGCTAACCAGTCTTTACTGAAATTTTCAATTGCTAAGATTAGATCATCTTGTTCTGAAGGAATATTGGATTATTACAAAAGAGCAATTGTTATAAAATGCTTGTAAGGTATAATGATCTATCAGATCCTGAATAAAACGAGGCTAGAATAGGCACAGAAGAAACCAATAATAAAAAAAGCCTGTCAATCAAAAGATTAACAGGCTTTGGTCGGGGTGGCAGCATACATAATTATTCCTTGTTAATTGTGATATTTAACCGAATCATTTATGAATTATAGAAGCGTTTAAGTTTAATACTTGATCTAGATGTTAAAGTTTTAATTTAATTCATTGGTTTTTAGATCACAAAAAATATCATACCGGCTATGCGTAAAAACTTTTGGGTATATCTAAAAATGTTACAATTATTTACTTTTTATTTGAGAAAATTTTAAAACCCAAATTATCATGAGAAAAATTACCATTTATTGCGGATTTCTATTAATCGCAATTGGCTGTTCAAAAAGTCCTGTTTCCGAGGACTTAGCAACAAATCAAGAGAGTTCCTCTGAAATTTCAAAACCAATTAAAGAATTCAAAGATTGGGAGGATTTCCAAAAAACTTACCATGCTTATAATAGTATGCCTACCGATGATTTAAGGATGATGAGTCAATTTTCGCTTGATCGTGAATTGCCTGTATCTTTTGCTGTTAAAGCCATTTTAAATGAGGACCTAGAATTTATTGTTGATAATGAATTGGTATGGTACTCTGAAGGCAGCCTTTTAGTTCTTGATCAAGACCAACCTATTGACTACCAAAAGCAAAATGCGTCTGATTTAAATCGTATAGGTGAAATTAGAGAGAGTAGCGGTGTAGGCAAAGAGCCTAGTTCAGATCAAACAAAAATCACTATGGATTTAAATGATGTGGACTCAAGATATCAAAAACAAATTCATCGATACGATTATGTTGATCAATGTGGCCAGGGCGTTCATTATGGACCAAAAAGTAAAGACTTTAAATATGTCTATGAAGTAAAAACTGAGAGCGTCAGTTATGGTTATCAATATACTCATACATTGTTTTTCAATATTAAGCTGGAATATAATGCGAGATCAGGTCGGTGGACTAGCGCAGGAGAAAGACGGAAAATCACGATTGATGTCACAGATTATTCCTCTTTAGTATCCGGTGGTGGATATGTTTATACAGGAGGATCAATTAAAAGTATAAATAAAACTTTGAATTGTACACAGGATCAAAGCTTCGCAATCAGATCATACTATGACATCAAACCATTGGCTTACAATACAAAATGGAACGTTTCTCTTAAAGGTAAGGTAACACAGCAAATGATTGGAGATTCAGACGTAAATAAAATAACAACCAATCTTGATTGGTAAAATCTTAATTCAATACTAAGAAGAACGCCATTTCATTAGAAATGGCGTTCTTAATTTTTTTTTATTTGATTATATAATATTTAGAAATATTTGTTCGCAAATATATTGTAGTTGTTCTTCATAGTCCCATACTTCAGCACTTCTCTCATATGCGATGTTTGATAATTTAAAAGTTCCGATAACTTTTTAAAAGAATCATCTGCTTCCCAATAGTTGGCTTTGATCATTTCCACTTTTAAAAGCTTATTCTCATTTTGAAGCCGCCGAAAGGATTCGTAAATTTTGTGGTAGACTCTTTCCAGAGAATTATTTTCTTGAATGCTTTCCGCGTCAGAACCTCTAAGACTAATTTTGCGTTCATTCCCAGAGATTTGAAGCAATTCTAAGTTGTAAACTTAAATCTATTCGCTCACCATTCAGGCTAATTCTTGCATAAAAGGGAGCTTGGTCATTTTTAGCTTTACTGGATTTTGGAATGAAGACGAGCCCAAAGGCCACCGAATTTCTCATAATAATCATTTTCAAAGTTAAACAAAATGCGTGAAAACTAAAGTCAAATCAATTGTTCGATTATTCAGTCCGAAATTTAAGAGGTCTCCGAATCGGACTTGATATATTATTTAAAATTAAATTCTATTAGTGCCCAAAAACAAGAAAACCTTGTTAATCATACGATTAACAAGGTTTTAATTCCATTTGGTAATGGTCTTGGTCGGGGTGGCAGGATTCGAACCTGCGGCCTCCTGCTCCCAAAGCAGGCGCGATAACCGGGCTACGCTACACCCCGAAAAGTGAATTGTGTTTTTAGTCTTTTCCGTTCCAAACTATCCTGTAAGATATCCGGGAAGCGGAGGAATTTTATTCCAATTTTCCGGTCGAAAAGAGAATAAAAGAACCACAGACTAAAAATATAGCGGAGAGTATGAGATTCGAACTCATGCGACAATTGCTCGTCGACAGTTTAGCAAACTGCTCCATTAACCACTCTGGCAACTCTCCGTTTATTTAAGAACTTCGCAAGTAATTTTGCGGTTGCAAATCTAAGTTTTACTTACGTACCAACCAAACCTTTTTTATCTTTTTGGAAGAAAATTTAAGGTAAAATCGAGCAACTTTCCTTAAACTACTTGACTTCAATTAAATAGGCGTGAAAAAAAATTATTAAAACTTTTCTGGATATAAAAAGTTGTGCAAGTTTCTAATAGCCTTATCATGATTTCGAACAAAAGGGTTTTTATTATCCCAGACATATCCTGCAAGGACAGAACAAATTTGCATTTTAATATTTTCACTGGCATTCTCAGTGAAAAATATATCCTGTAATCTTCCTGTATACCATTCTTTTACATAGGTGGCGAATACATTAATAGCCTTTTGTATATGCTCAGTATATTCTTTATTCCAATCTATAACTTCTCCCGACAATTGCCTTGCAACTAGTTTAGCACTTAGTAATCCGCTTTCTGTCGCAAATGCAACCCCGGAAGAAAAAACCGGATCGAGAAATTCAGCGGAGTTTCCAGCCAGCGCAAAACCTTCACCATGTAAAAGCTGAACATTCTTGGATATACCAGATAGTTTTACAGGCTCAAACAAATATTCCTGCTTTGAAAATCGATCTTTGTAAAAGTCGCACTGATCCAGCATTTGCTTAAATATCCCATCCTTAGAGCCTGAAAATGTATGGAACCAGTCGTTTTCTCCCACAAACCCCAAGCTAGTAGTCCCGTTGGAAAAAGGAATATACCAGAACCAGGCACCACGTTTAATGATCTCAAAAGTAATTTGTGTTCCTTCTTTACCTTGAGGTCGGTCTTCTTCCTTAATGTGAGTGAATATGGAGGAATGATCATAAATCTTGGCGGGAGCTTCCAGTTTAAGCATTCCGGCTAAGACCCGGCCATTTCCACTGGCATCAATTATAAATTTGGAAGTGATACGACTTAGAACGGCATCTGGGTCTTTAGATTCAATATTCCAAAGCTTGCTTTCCCATTCCGCAGAAACCACTTCAGCTCCAAAATTAATCAGTACTCCTCTTTTCTGTAAGCTTTCTGCAAGTTTATGATCAAAGTCTGCTCTGGGTACCTGCCAGGTCCAGTTCCAGCCTTCCCCAAACTTTTTACTGAAATCGAATTCAACGACTTTCCCATTCTTAACGAAACGTGCGCCCGTCTTTTTCTGGTAATTTTGTTTCTGCAGGTCTTCGAGTAATCCGGCTTCAGCGAAATTATCCATACAGCGGGGAATCAAACTTTCCCCAATGGCAAACCTTGGGAAAAACTGCTTTTCCAGCACCAATACAGATACACCGGTTTTCTCCAGGTAACCTGCTGCAACCATACCAGCCGGTCCCGCACCAATAATTACAACGTCATATTCTTTTTTAACCATAATCTAAGTATACAAAGCTAATGGAAAATATGCTTTAGTTGAATTCACCTCGATAAAAAGCTCTGCCAGTTAAGGCAGAGCTTTCGTGAGATATAAGCAATCGATCATGCCAGTGGCAGATCTATTGGACTAATGTATCTTATTGAAATTGATTTTAATAGCCGAATTTCCAATGCTAACTGTTTAATAACTTCAGCAATACTTTGATAAAATTCTGGAGAAGTTAAGTTGACATTTATGAAATTATCAATACTTATAATTTATTACCCGGTTCATGCTATATCCCGCTTTCCCGCTAAAAATATTACATTTGTCCAGAGCGAAATCTTTATACAATCCTGAAATTAAGCAGCTACTTATGATTAACCTGGAGAAGGAACTTACACTTTCAGAATTTCAACAAGTTGTTTTTCAGAGAACAAGGGTAGAATTAGGTGTTGAAGCCAGAGACAGGATTATCCAAAGTCATCAATTTCTTGAGAAATTTTCGCGAAATAAAATCATCTACGGAGTAAATACAGGTTTTGGACCTATGGCACAGTACCGAGTTGCAGAAGAAGATTCTGTCAACCTTCAGCTAAATCTTATAAGAAGTCATGCTACAGGTGCAGGTGCTATACTTTCAGAAGTAGACGTGCGGGCGCTAATGTTAGCCAGGCTGAATACTCTTAGCTTAGGTAAATCTGGAATCGATATTTCTGTTGCTGAAGTTTTAATTCAATTGATCAATTTAGAAATCACACCTTTGATCTTTGAACATGGTGGAGTAGGAGCTTCAGGTGATCTGGTGCAATTAGCTCATCTAGCTTTGGTCCTTATTGGGGAAGGTGAAGTTTTCTACCAAGGAAAACGCAGAGATACTGAAGAAGTCTTCAGACAAAAGAATATTCGTCCAGCGAAGATCACCATTAGAGAAGGGCTGGCAATCATGAATGGAACTTCTGCGATGACCGGTCTAGGCCTTGTGAATATCGTTTACGCAAAGCAATTGCTGGACTGGTCGGTTTTTTGTTCTTCTGTGATCAATGAAATTGTAAAAGCTTATGATGATCACCTTTCCGAAGAATTAAATCAGGCAAAACTTCATAAGGGTCAGCAGCAAATCGCTAAACTTATGCGAAATCACTTGAAGGACTCCGGTCTCACCAGATCCAGAAAGGAAGAACTTTATAATACAGATCATGCAAAAACGGAGTTGTTCAAAGAAAAAGTTCAGGAATATTATAGTTTAAGATGCGTTCCACAAGTTCTTGGACCTGTGATGGATACTCTTTCACAAACGACCAAAATTTTACTGGAAGAGGTGAATTCTGCAAATGATAATCCTATTATCGACATAAAGACTGAGCAGGTTTACCATGGAGGTAATTTCCATGGTGATTATATTTCTCTGGAAATGGATAAACTTAGGCTGGTTATGACCAAAACATCCATGCTTGCGGAAAGGCAGATTAACTATTTACTGAATCCAAAACTCAATGACTTTTTACCTGCTTTTGTCAATGCGTCTAAATTAGGTCTGAATTTCGGAATGCAGGGTGCACAGTTTCCAGCGGTTTCGACTACTGCTGAAAATCAAATGCTTTCCAATTCCATGTACGTTCATAGCATACCCAATAATAATGACAATCAGGACATTGTAAGTATGGGAGCAAATTCTGCGATGATGACCCGTAAGGTGATCGACAACTGTTACGAGGTTTTAGCAACTGAAATGGCAACGATCCTTCAGGCACTTTATATACTTCAATATGATGATCGTCTATCTTCATCGACTACCTTGAAAATTGAGGATCTTAAAAAGATTTTTCCGCAGATAATAGAAGACAGGGTCCTGTATAAAGACATTCAAAATTTAAAGGGATATCTCAAAACTCATCAGGCTTATGACTAAGAAAAGATTTGCTTTGGTAACCGGCGGTTCACGCGGAATTGGAAAAGCGATTTGTCTAGCGCTGGCTAATGATCATAAACTCAATATCTTATTGAATTACAGGTCTAATGAGGAGTCGGCTCAAGCGGTCAAACGGGAAGTTGAATCATTGAATGTTATCTGTGAACTTCTTAAATTTGATGTTGCCAATGCTTCTGAAGTTTCAGAGAAGATTAGTACGTGGAAATCTGAAAATAAGGATTCAACTATTGACGTTCTGGTAAACAATGCCGGTATTAGCGACGACGGACTTTTTATTTTTATGTCTGAGAATAGCTGGAATTCGGTTTTAGATACTAGTTTGCAGGGATTTTATCATGTGACCCAGAGCGTTGTAAAGGATATGTTGAGAGCTAGAAGCGGAAGGATCATTAATATGGTTTCGCTCTCAGGTTTAAAGGGAAACGCTGGACAAGTAAATTATTCAGCAGCAAAAGGAGCTGTTATTGCAGCTACCAAAGCACTTGCACAGGAAATTGGAAAAAGGAAAGTAACGGTGAATGCAGTTGCTCCCGGATTTATTAATACTGAAATGACCGCAGATTTTGATGCTGAAAAATATAAAGAACTAATTCCTTTGAATCGATTTGGAGATCCGGAAGAGGTGGCAAATCTGGTAAGTTTTCTGGCATCTGATAGATCTTCGTATATCACCGGTGAGGTGATCAATATTAATGGCGGACTCTACTCTTAATCATGGCAACTTGGAAAGGGAAATCCCGGGGAACTTTACTTGGCTTCAGGATCTATGTAAAGATCATTAAAAGCTTCGGACTGATCGCTGCTTATTTTGTACTCCTTTTCGTTGCCGCTTATTTTATCATTTTCTCTTCTTCTTCGACCCGCAGCACCTATTATCTCTTCAGAAAAAGACTTGGGTATTCTCCCTTGAGCTCAGCATTTAATGTATATCGTAGTTATTTTACCTTCGGAAGAATACAACTCGACAGGATTGCGATCACCAATGGATTAAGAAACAAGTTTACTTTTGAATTCGATGGCGTTGAATATATAGAAGCATTGCTGAAGCAGCAGAAAGGCGGAATCCTGCTTACAGCACACATAGGCAATTTTAATCTTGCCAAGCATTTCTTTGAGGAACGACATGCAGATGCAGTTGTAAACCTTGTAGTAACCGACTTTGAACACCAACAAATCAAGCAATACCTGCAATCTGTCACTGGAGATACAGAAGTGAAAGTGATCGTGATGAAGGATGATCTAAGTCATGTATTTGCGATGAAAAAAGCACTGGATCATAATGAATTACTGGTTTTTGCGGCAGACAGGTTTATGGAGCAGTCGAGCACTATGGAAGCTAATTTTCTGGGGGAAAGGGTTAAATTTCCTGAAGGTCCTTTCAAACTTGCCGCCAGGAATAAAATTCCAGTTTTGTTTGTACACTTAATGCGGGAAAAGAATTTTCACTATCATTTTTTTGCACGTCCTTATAAAGCTAACAGCTACACGACAAAAGAAATTTTAAAATCTTATCTTGACGATCTGGAAAGAATGGTGAGAACATATCCTCACCAATGGTATAATTATTATGATTACTGGAACGATTTCAGTTAGCTATGGCAGAAAACTTATTACATCATCCAATCCGTTCAGCAGAGGAAATTTCTAATCTCATTCCTCAAAAGAAACCTTTTGTATTCGTGGACACTTTATTTGAATATACAGATCTTACTGGTGTAACTGGATTTACGGTCCCGGAAGATAGTCTCATGCTCGATCATGGTAAATTATCTGAGAGTGGTCTTATTGAACATATGGCTCAAAGTATGTCCTTACATCGTGGTTATCAGGGTTATCTTAGCGGCAATACGAAGCCAAAAACAGGTTTTATAGGTGTGATTAAAACTGTTGAAATTCTTGGGCAGCCTTTGGTTGGAGAGAGTATTACCACCTATGTGGAAATTTTGCATGAGATCATGAACGTGACCTCGGTCTCCGCCCGAACCGAAAATGACAGGGGAGAGGTGATCGCCATGTCTGAGATGAAAACGGTAACTGTTGATTAATGTCCACAAGATTAACTCATACCACAAAGCTGAAAGTAAAGTTTCATGAATGCGATCCTTTAAGAATCGTCTGGCATGGGAACTATCTTAAATATTTTGAGGAAGGTCGGGAGGATTTCTGCCATACTCTTGGTATATCTTATCTCGATGCTGAAAGAAATGGTTATTCAATACCTATAGTTTCATCAAGTTGTGAGCATAAAAAACCTTTGGCTTATGGAGATAAGTTTACGGTTGAAACAAGTTTTGAAAATGCTGCTTCAGCAAAAATGATCTTTACCTATAAGATCTTTAAGAATCAAGAATTGATCTGTACGGGGAGAACCGTACAGGTTTTTTTAGATCAAAATAATGAACTTTCGCTTATAAACCCTGAGTTCTATCAAGCCTGGAAATCAAAAATGAACTTGTAAAATGCAGCAAGTTTACTTAAAATCTGATAGCATAATATCTCCGTTGGGTTTTGGCACTATGGCCAATCTACGGGAATTGAGATTGCAAAATTCAGCTTTAAAACTTCAGAAGCCTACGTCAAAGTATCCAGCTGGTTATTATGCAGGGATGCTGGATGTAGAAATCATTGATCGCAGTTTTTCCCTGATAGGTAATTGTGATGACTACACGAAGCTGGAAAAGATGCTGATTCTTGCTATAAAGGATGTAGTCGATAAAGAGGAAAGGGTAGATTCTTTGAGTACAGGGCTGGTTATTGCCACTACTAAGGGAAACATCGATCTTTTGAACTCTAATAAATTTGCTAAAGAGCGGGTCGAACTCTGGAAAATGGCACAGGTGGTTGCAGACTTTTTCGGATTTAAAAATAAGCCCATCGTGGTATCAAATGCATGTATTTCCGGAGGTCTGGCTATCAAAACAGCCGCAGATTTTATTAAATATGGAAAGTTTAATAGTGCCATAGTAGCAGCAGGAGATCTGGTGTCAGAATTTGTATTATCTGGTTTTCAATCATTCCAGGCGATGAGTGCGAAGGCATGCAAACCTTTTGATGCCGAACGAAATGGAATTAGTCTTGGTGAAGCAGCTGCCGCAGTATTTATTGATGGGCAAACATCACAGGAACAAAATGTGAAATTCATTCATGCTGTTACTACCAATGATGCAAATCATATTTCCGGCCCTAGCAGGGATGGTGAAGGTTTGTACCAGGCAATTTCCAGATTAGAACATTTTACTGGTATTACTTCCGAAGAAATTGACGCAATTTCAGCTCATGGAACAGCGACCATCTATAATGATGAAATGGAAGCTATAGCATTTGATAGATCCAATCTCAACGATATTCCTATGCATAGCTTGAAAGGCTATTTCGGGCATACCTTGGGCGCTTCAGCCTTGATCGAATCCATTATGCTTAAACATAGCTTGCTTAAAAACGAATTGATCATTTCGAAGAATTTCGAAAGCTCAGGTGTTTCTGCATCCTTAAATATTACTACGGAAGCTACTCAGAAAGAAATTAATATGGCACTAAAAACAGCATCAGGTTTTGGAGGCTGTAATATTGCCATGCTTTTCAGGAAAACGAAAGCTCATGTCTGAAGATCAATCAATTAAGTTCATCAGGGTAAAGAACAATAGGATCACATCTTCTGAAGGATTATTGTTTAAAACAGAAGATAAATTAGAGTCCGCTAAATTGATGAGTCAGGCGTATAAGTTCTTCGGAATTAATTATTCCAAGTTCTTCAAAATGGATGGACTTAGCAAAGCAGGGTTCATTGCTGCAGAATTACTTTCAGAAAAGATCCAATTGGAGAAAAATACCGGTTTAATATTCTCAAATTCCAGTTCAAGCCTGGACACAGATCTTCGTTTTCAGGAAAGTATGCAGAATTTCGCTTCACCTTCTGTCTTTGTATATACTTTGCCGAATATTGTGCTGGGAGAAATAAGTATCAGACATTCAATTCAGTCTGAAAATGCATTTTTTATCACCGAAAAATTCGATCCGGAACTAATGCTGGATTATGCTGAAATACAACTTAAGAATTTAGCTTGCGAAAATGTGCTTTGTGGCTGGCTAAACTTGCACAATAATGAATATGATGTATTTTTGTGGCATGTCGCCGGTCTTGAAGATCTGCAATCTCAACGGGGACAGTTGCCGAAAATCTACGCTACTACACATGAGTGACCTACATACCGAGCTAAAGGAAAGCATAATAGAACAACTTAATCTGGAGGACATGGAACCTTCAGACATTGAAAATGACGACGCCCTGTTTGGAGATGGACTGGGACTTGATAGCATTGACGCATTGGAATTAATTGTGTTGCTTGAAAAAGATTACGGAATTAAGCTGACCGATCCTAACCAGGGAAAGGAAATATTTGCTTCAGTAAATACCATGGCTAGTTTTATTAAGAAACATCGTACAAAGTAAATTATGAAAGCTGTAGTCGTAACCGGGATGGGCATAGTTTCTGCCATTGGTTCGAGCGTAACGGCTAATCTTCATGCTTTGCAAAATGATGTTCACGGATTATCCAAACCCGATATTCTAACAACAAAACATCAATTTCCTGTTGGCGAGATCAAACTTTCCAATGCTGAATTACTGGAAGAATTAAAACTTTCTGCAAACTCTGGGATCACCCGTGCTTCCTTACTCGGAATCAAAGCAATTACTGAAATATTTAAAAATACAGATCTGGTACCTGACCCAGAAATTACAGCTTTTGTATCTGGAACCAGTGTGGGAGGAATCGATAAAACAGAGGAATATTTCGAACAATTTGACGAAAATGTTGCTTTAAGAGCCTATATACAAGCGCAACATCCAGGTTATACCACACAAAAGATCGCGGAATATTTTGGGATTAAAGAACATGTTACAACGATCAGTACTGCCTGTTCATCCTCTGCAAACGCTATCCTGAACGGGGCAAGGTTGATTCAGTCGGGTAGATTCAATAAAGTGATCGTGGGAGGAAGTGATTGTCTCACAAAATTCACTATCAATGGCTTTAATTCTCTTCGAATTTTATCAGAAAAACCAGCCAGACCATTCGATATCAACAGAAATGGACTCAATCTCGGAGAAGCAGCGGCGTATTTGGTTCTGGAAGCTGAAGGTACCAGTCTTGAACAACATGTACTTGCGAAAGTCTCTGGTGCGGGTAATGCAAACGATGCATTTCACCAAACTGCCTCTTCAGAAAACGGGGAAGGCGCGTACAAAGCAATGACCGCTGCGTTAAGATCGGCAGAATTAAATTCCTCCCAGATCAATTATATTAATGCTCACGGTACCGGAACACTTAATAATGATCTCGCCGAAACCAATGCTCTGAAGCGTGTTTTCGCACAGGCTCAAGTTCCTGACTTCAGTTCAACTAAAGCTTTTACAGGTCACACTTTAGGAGCGGCTGGTGCAGTAGAGGCTATTTATTCTATATTATCGTTACAGAATCAACAGGTTTTTGCCAACCTCAATTTTCAGGGTGTGATAGAAAATGGTTTGATGCCGGTTACTCAAAAGGAATATCGTAAACTCGATCACGTAATGTCGAATTCTTTCGGGTTCGGTGGCAACTGCACCTCGTTAATCTTCAGTAAATATGCGTAGTTTTTACATTAACAGTGTTTCCACCATTACAGCGCAGCCTGAAGATTTCCTAACTTCCAAAGAAGTGCTGGAACTGCAGGGAAATATCTTAAGAGCAAGTGCGCGTAATTATAAGGAATTGATCAAACCCATGATGCTGCGAAGAATGTCTAAAGCAGTTAAAATGGGAATCTTCAGTGCAGTACAAGCTCTTTCCAGGTCTGGTATTGAAAGTCCCGATGCGATCCTCGTTGGCACAGGTCAGGGTTGTATGCAGGATACCGAAAAGTTCATGCAACAAATAGAGGAAAGTGAGGAGCAATTGTTGACACCGACTTCTTTTATTCAATCTACCCACAATACGGTAAGCGGACAAATCGCGCTTTTTCTGAAGTGCACGGGTTATAATATGACCTACACTCAAAATTCAGTAAGCTTTGAAAGTTGTCTTCTGGATGCGCAAATGCAGTTTGAGCTCGATCCTGAAATTCAGAATTTGATCGTTGGTGCCGTAGATGAAACTTCAGAGAAATTTACAGGTTTTCAAAAGCTTGACGGTCAGATTAAAGAAGAGAAAATTACGAATACAGATCTACTAAATTCCAATACTTCGGGAACCATTATTTCTGAAAGTTCTGCATTCTTCAGTATTTCCAGGGATAAAAGTTCAGGTTCACTGGCAGTTTGCAGCGCTGTTAAAATTCTGAATGATTTTCAGCCTTCTGAAATTGAAGAAAAAGTCATTCAATTTCTACAAGAAAATGAGCTAACATCAGAGAATTTAGACGCAATTGTTCTTGGGAACAATGGAGACAACAGGTTTGATGTTTATTATCATAATCTGCAGCAAGGTCTTTTAAGAAATGTTCCACAGCTCGCCTATAAATCTCTGACCGGAGATAACAATTCTATTTCAGCAATTGGTTTTGCACTAGGGATTTCTATCCTTCAGCATCAAGAAATTCCGAAGAAATTCAGGCTAAATTCAAAGTCGGCTTCAATTTTCAACCGAATTTTGGTCTATAACCAATATCTTGGTAGAAATCACGGATTCATCTTACTGGAAAGTCTTGAAATATAAAATACTTCGCATCATCTTCAGCTTTATACTGCTTGGAAGCGTTCTGGGTGCTCTAAATGAGTACTGGTCTGGGTGGTTCATTCTGCTGGTGGCGGTCATATATGTAAGCACTATCCTTATACTGTCCACAAATATTCGCCTTAATTTTTTTCAGAATTCGATACATTCCGCAGTGGGAAAGGAAGGAGTAGGAATAAGTTTTGATGATGGTCCGCACCCAAATACTTTAAAGATTCTGGATATCCTGGATGAATATGAGGTAAAGGCATTGTTCTTTTGCATAGGGAAAAATATAGCGGAACATCCTAAAATCTACCGGGAAATCATAAAAAGAGGTCATGTGGTGGGAAATCATACCTTTTCACATTCTCGAAAATTCGGTTTTCTCTCAACTCACGCGATCATTTCTGAAATTCAGCAATGTGATCGTATTGCTACGGAAGTAGCTGGTTTAAAAACAAAATTGTTCCGGCCACCATTTGGAGTTATCAATCCCAAGGTTTCCAGGGCAATTCTTGCTACCGGCCACATCACTGTAGGATGGAGTGTACGGCCTTATGACGCGATCACCAGCTCGCCGGATAAGATATATCAACGAATTACAAAAGATCTAAAAGCCGGGGATTTGATACTTTTACACGATAATATCACTCAAAACGCTAAAGTCTTGGAACAGTTATTGGTATTTTTGAAGCAGAAAAATTTAATGGCAATAAGGCCAGATCACTTACTTGATATCGATGCGTATTCTTAAATTCATTTTTATACTTTTTAGTTGCCAGCTCTTCGCTCAGAATGCGACCTTTTCTACTTCGGAAGCTAAAGCTTTTAAAGAGTCGGTTTCCACTAAAGCAGAGACCATTGAAAATCTTGAGGCAGATTTCAGGCAGCTGAAGTTTATGAAAACCATGGAAAAGACTGTAGAAAGTGATGGTCATATTTGGTATGCTTCTCCTGGGAAACTTAAATGGTCCTATACTTCTCCTTACGATTATGAGTTGCTGTTCAAAGATTCGAGTTTATATATCATTGAGGATGGTAAAACCAGGAAAATGAATACTGGAAACAGCGAACTTTTCGAAAAAATGGGAGAACTTGTTACAGGAAGCTTTAATGGTCGCATTCTGGAAATGGATGAATTGTTTAGAACAGACTTTGCCAGGGAGGGAAAATTTGTAAAAGCTACGGTTACTCCAAAGGATGAGAATTTAGCTGAAATGTTCTCTGAGATAAGGATATTCTTCAATGCTGAAAAATATATTGAAAAAGTAAAGCTTATAGAACCTTCAGGCGATTTTACCGAGATTAAAATGAGTAATTTTAAGACTAATCAGAACATACCAGCTTCGGTATTCGATCATAAATAAGAAATTTTGAACGATTTTTATACTGTTACCAAGTCTGTAAAAGATAATGATACCACGCGAACAAGCCTGAAGGTCAATGCGGAGCATGAACTTTACAATGGACATTTTCCCGGAAGACCGGTAACCCCGGGAGTTGTGCTCATGCAATTATTTAAGGAGGAGGCAGAAAGAATTTCAGAAAAAAAGCTTAGTCTTAAGAGGGCAAGCAATGTAAAGTTTACTGCAGTTTTTAATCCTACAGATAATGATGAACTCATTCTGGAATCAAAATTAGAAAAGCAGGGAACTTACTACGAGCTTAAAGGCATCGCGAAAAGTGAAACTGGGATTATAACTAAGATCAACGCGCTTTACGAGGTGATATAAATTTGTCCTGGCATAGGCAATTACTCTTTATTTAAATGATATTTTTGCATTAAAGCCAACAATTTGGGTACACTGCCTATTCTTCAAGAACGTTTTGATGCACTAAGTTGCGGTGTTATTGTTCCTACTTACAACAATGATCATTCGCTTCGTGCTTTTCTTACCGAATTGGTTACTTATACCCGCAATATCATCGTTATTAACGATGGATCGACAGATACCACCAATGAGATTTTAAAGGATTTTGAATTCCTGGATATTGTATCGCATGATACTAACAGAGGTAAAGGTATTGCCTTAAAAACAGGTTTTAGAAGAGCAGAGGAGAAGGCTTACGAGTATGCGATCACTATAGATTCAGATGGGCAACATTATCCGGCAGATCTGGAGAAGTTCCTGGTAGAACTCGAAAATAGGAAAACTGGCGATCCTGAATTATTGCTAGTGGGTGATCGAAATATGGCGCAGGCCGGAATCCCGGGACAAAGTAGCAAAGGCAATAGATTTTCCAGTTTCTGGTATTTGGTAGTAACCGCCCAGGAATTAAAAGATACTCAAAGTGGTTACCGACTGTATCCCGTTCGGCTTATTAATTCTTTAAGACTGATCACCTGGAAATTTGAATTAGAGATCGAGGTCCTGGTAAAGTCGGCATGGAAAAAAGTGGAAGTAAAAAATATACCTATAAGGGTTCACTACGATCCAGGAGAGCGGGTGACTCACTTCCGCCCATTCTGGGATATTGTACGTATCGTCTTTTTATACATGTACTTTGTATTGATCAGTTTCCTTTACATCCATCCAAGGAATAAATATCGTGAATTCAAGCAAAAGGGGATCAGTAGATTTTTTAGAGAGGATATTATAAGAGATCAGGATTCTCCTCAAAGAAAAGCATCCGCCATCGCTTTGGGAATATTTGTAGGGATCTCACCATTTTGGGGTTTGCATACCTTACTAGTTTTTACACTAGCATCACTACTGAAAGTTAATAAGGCCATAGCCTTTTTATTTAGCAATATAAGCATACCGCCTTTTATTCCGTTAATTCTCTATTTAAGTTATCAGTTAGGGAATTTTGTTATGGGGAATGGTTTTGACTGGCAATTGAACCTCGAGAATTTTGATTCGGGAAAAGATCTTTTCATAGGTTTAACTCAATATTTAATTGGTAGCATAGTCCTGGCAATTATTAGTGCAGCACTTACGTGGATTTTATTTTACTGTCTGTTCTCCATTCTGAAATCTAAACAACCAGCAAATAATTAATGTCTAGATTTTTTCTGAAAATTCACGAATTTTTGAATCGGCATAGAAGCCTGGCGTTGATCATTGCAGTTCTATATATCGGCCTTATGTCCCTTCTTGCTTCAGGCATAAAGTTAGAAGAGGATATAACCAAACTAGTGCCGTCTGGAAATGATCAGGATCTGGTGAAAACCATACTGGAAGAATCGAAGTTTTCAGATAAGATCATCTTTCGGGTGAAGGCTGAAGAAAATACAGATCGGGATAGCGTGGTGGCTTATGCCAACGAAATATCTGAGTTCTTAAACACAGAGCTTTCAGAATACGTTGCTGGTGTCAAAGGAAAAATTCCGGAACAGGACATCAAACAAATCTATAATTTTGTTCAGTCCAATTTACCCATCTTCTTAAATGAACAGGATTACGTAATCATTGATCAAAAGACCGATGCAGACAGTATAGCTGCAAGTATCGAATCTGGTTACAAGCAATTAATATCACCCACTGGATTTGTGACTAAAAATTATTTTCTCTCAGATCCTCTTAGTATTACAATACTTGGTTTGGCACGTTTGCAGGAATTGCAGGTTGGAGACCAGTATGTGCTATATCAGAACTATATCATGACAAAGGATCAAAAGAACATTCTGTTCTTTATAGATCCCGTCTATCCTGCATCAGAATCGAACAGGAATAAACAGTTTACAGCGAAACTGGAAGCTAAGATCGCGTCGCTGGATGCTCGCTATAATACTATAACAGGAGATTATTTTGGCGGACTCCGTTACTCGGTAGCCAATGCAGAACAAATAAAACAGGATGTCCGAACTACTGTAATAATTGCGGTTACGGTATTGCTCATTTTACTGGTGGTTTATTACAGGAAATTTTATGTTCCAATTTTGCTATTTCTACCCAGTATTTTTGCCGGAATCACGGCTGTAGCCATTCTTTATATTTTACAGGGATCAGTTTCGGCTATAAGCCTGGGAATTGGTGCGATTCTTTTGGGTATTACGCTGGATTACTCCTTACATATTTTAACGCATCTTCGAAATAGTTCAAATATTGAAAAACTGTATAAAGATATTACGAAGCCAGTCATTATGAGCAGTCTCACCACGGCGATCGCATTTATGTGCCTGGTTTTTGTAAAAAGTGAAGCTTTGCGTGATCTGGGGATATTTGCAAGTTTAAGCGTGTTATTCTCTTCCTTCTTCGCCCTTGTGCTTATTCCTTTTCTATATACACCAGGGAATATTTACGCAAAAACAACGATTCTGGACAGAGTTTCAAGCCTGGATTATTCCAAAATTAGACCTTTGATATACTTGCTATCAGGATTATTTGTAGTGTCTCTTTTCTTCTTCAGCAAAGTTGAATTTCATGAAGATCTATCAGAACTAAACTACCAGCCGGAACATATCAAAAAGGTAGAATTAGAGCTTGAAGGACTTGCTGGACGATCTGGAAAAACAATTTTGCTGGTTGCTTACGGAAACTCGCTGGATGAAGCTTTGTATAGGAATAATCAGTTATACCAGGATCTCAAAAAGTTCGAAAATGAAGGTGATATTGAAAACTTCAGTAGTATAGGAGGAGTAGTGCTTTCTACCGAAACCCAGGAATCCCGTATCGACAAATGGAACAGCTTCTGGACTGCTGAAAAACAGGATTCGGTAAAGAACAATATTCAAAAGACTTCAAAAATCTTTGGATTTAAATCGAATAGTTTTAGCAATTTCGATGAACTGCTGGTTAAAAATTATTCAAGTATAGGTCTCAAAGATTATGAGTTGGCCGGCTCACTTTATATGCAGGATTTTATATCCAACAATCCAGAAATTTCAACTGTTTCGAGCAGCGTTAATTTACCAGAAGATAAGGTTGAAAGATTTATTAGCTATTTCGAAAATGTTCCAGGAGTGGTAGCACTGGACAGAAAGGCGATCAATCAGAACTTTTTAGGAGATCTTAAAGCCGACTTTAATATCCTTATTCTCGCTTCAGTAGTGGCAGTTTTCCTGGTGCTGCTGGTATTTTATCAGAACTTGCTTCTAAGTGTGATCACCTTGCTACCAATCGCGATCACCTGGATCTGTGCCCTGGGTATCATGTATTTCTTTGGGATAGAATTCAACATTCTAAATATCATTATTTCGAGTTTTATCTTTGGGCTTGGCCTTGATTACAGCATTTTTATTACTAATTCATGTCTCAATGAATATGAAACTGGTAAATCTGAATTAAAAACCTATCAGGCATCCATCATTCTGTCGGTTATCACAACATTGCTGGGAATAGGGGCTCTGATTTTCGCTAAACATCCTGCTCTGAAATCCATTTCGATCGTTTCAATTATTGGAGTGCTTACAGCGGTTTCGGTAAGTTTCATACTTCAGCGCAGTTTATTCAGAAAATTGATCTTTCAGCAATATGGATCATTATCCTTCAGAAAAAATAATAAAAACCCTGTTTCTGAAAAACTTTATCATAAAGATGCAATTCTGAAGCATTACCGCTATCATTCAACTTATTCCGAAGCTAAAGCTGAATTCAGGCAACAAAGAGAAAAGTTCTTAAAGATATCACGTTATCTTGCTGAAGTAGATGATCTCCTTGTTCTGAATTCGGGAATAGGAATTTTGCCTTTATATATCAAGATCAAGTATCCTCAAAATGAAGTGTATAGCCTTGAATTCGAAGAATCGAAAAGAGCAGCGGCAAAGAATGCCTATAGATTAAAAGATGATAAAATCCATATGCTTGAAAGTGTTCAGGATCTTCCATTGCTTCGTAATTATATTATTCAGGGAGATACTCACGATTCTGCCCTAATCAAAGATCTTTCTAAAAGTGCCGATTTAATGATATTTCTGGATACAAAAATGAAAACTCGCTGGTTGCTTGATCAAAATTTTGAACTTACCTATCGACAGAATGATATTTTAATCTACCGAAAACTGACTTAGATGAAGAAGTTTATTCTACATATCCTCATTTTATTTTTTTTCAATTCCTGCGGAATTAAAAAGTCCATGGATCACAAGCCAGATCTTAGCGGTTTTGAACAAATTGATACCACAAGAATAAAACATTCAGATAGTCTATACACTCTGGGGAATAACCAGCTCTACCAGAACGATCTTGGCGTATGGGAAATGTATCTCGAAGGTAATGCCCTGGAAAGGGGAGTCGCTCATGGAAGTCTGGGACGGGAGCTTATACACCATCAGGAAAAAGCATTTATGTTTAAGCTGGAAGAAATGGTACCTTCAGAAGATTATAGAGGCTTCCTGAAAACATTTGTTAGTTGGTTCAACCGGAAACTGTACCTCCATGTTTCTGAAGAATATAAACAGGAGATCTATGGGGTTTCAAGGTACGGCCTGGAAAAGTATGATGATTTCGCACCTGCTTATATTCGCATGTTATATTTTCATGGAGCGCATGATATTGGACATGCTTTACAGGACCTAATGTTGGTGGGATGTACAAGTTTTGCAGCCTGGGACGAAAAAACCAGCGATGGAGAATTATTAATAGGTCGTAATTTTGATTTTTATGCAGGTGATGATTTTGGAGAACAAAAGATCGCCGCATTCGTAGCGCCGAATAAAGGTCACAGATTTATGATGTACACCTGGGGCGGGATGATAGGGGCATTAAGTGGTATGAACATGCAGGGAATCACCGTGACTATCAATGCCGGGAAATCCAGAGTGCCACTGGTTGCCAAAACTCCCATTAGTCTGTTAGCACGGGAAATTTTGCAATATGCCGGATCAATTGAAGAGGCAATTGCGATTGCGAAAAAACGTGAAGTGTTTGTTTCAGAATCGATCATGATTGGAAGTGGAGATGAAAAAAGAACGGTTTTGATAGAAGTGTCCCCTGGTAATTTTGGAGTATACGAAGTGGAGAATCGTGATCAACTAGTTTGTAGCAATCATTTTCAAAGCGAAGCATATTCGAGTGATAGAAATAATAAGCTAACCCGTGAGGAAAGTCACACTCAATACCGGTACGACCGCATGCAGCAATTGCTTGAAAAGGAAGATAAATTGAATCCACTTAAGGCGGTTGAGATCCTTAGGGATCGGCAGGGTCTGGACGGGCAGTCGATTGGAATGGGTAATGAAAAAGCAATTAACCAGCTCTTAGCGCATCATGGAATCGTTTTTAAACCGGCGGAACGGAAGGTTTGGGTAAGTTCAAATCCCTACCAGATGGGAGAATTTATACATTATGATCTAAATCAGGTTTTCTCAGATTATGGTCAGGGCATTAAGTCGGTTTCAGTGTCAACGAAGGAATTCAATATCCCGGCAAGTAGTTTCCTTCAAACTCAGGAATATCAGGATTACGAAGCCTTTAGAGTACTTGAAAGTAAAGTTAAAGGAGCATTATATAGCGCAAAATCTGTAGATGGGAATAAAGCCAGGCAACTTGTAAAACTTAATCCCGATTTCTGGGAGGCTTGGTATTTAGCAGGCAGAATCTATTATAAGAATAAGCATTATAAAAGTGCGTTGATCCATTTTAAGCAAGCCAGAAAAAGAGAGATTACAACCATTCCTGATTTAAAGCAAGTGGAGAAAATGATCAGGAAATCGACCAGAAAAATTTAATTTGAAGTGCAGGAGTCAGATCAAAAAACACAGTGGCAGAAAATTCAGCAACAGCTGAGCTATACATTCAGAACATCAAAATTTTATCAGAATGTTTTGCAGCAAAATTCTATCCAGGTCGATAGCATCACTAGTTATGTGGAGTTTTCAAAATTACCCATAACTACCAAAGAACAGCTGCAGCAATATAATGAGGATTTCATTTCCATTCCACAGGAAGATATCATAGATCATGTTACCACCAGCGGGACTCTTGGTGAGCCGGTTTCTTTCTATTTAAACGAACATGATCTAGACAGGCTCGCTGAGAATGAGTCACGTTCTTTCAAACTTGCCGGGATTACAAATCATGATAAAGTTTTGATCACTACAACGCTGGATCGAAGATTCATGGCGGGAATGGCTTATTTCCTTGGTCTTAGAAAATTAGGTGCTGGAGCGATTAGAACCGGAGGTGGTTTGCCGGGATTGCAATGGGAAAGTATTTTCAGATTTAAACCGAAATATATCATTGCTGTCCCTTCCTTTCTTCTGAAACTCATTCAATATGCTGAAGAAAATCATATTGATTATCGAAACTCATCAATTCAGTCTGCAATATGTATTGGCGAACCTTTGCGAACTTCCAATTTTGAGTTAAATAGCCTGGGACATAAAATTTCTTCCTTATGGGATATAGAGTTATTTTCGACTTATGCTTCAACAGAGATGGCTACTGCTTTTACGGAATGTAACCAGCATCAGGGCAATCATGTCCAGGAAGATCTCATTTATACTGAAATTCTTGATCAGGATGGCAATCATGTTGCTGATGGTGAAATAGGTGAGCTCGTAGTTACTCCATTAAATGTACAAAGTATGCCGCTTATTCGTTTTGCCACAGGCGATATGCTCACTTATACCGATACTCTTTGCGAATGTGGCAGGAAAGGAAGACGATTAGGACCAGTAATTGGCAGGAAGCAGCAGAAAATAAAATTAAAAGGCACCAGTCTTTATCCACAGCATATCATCGAAATATTAAATAGGTTTAACGAACTCCAAAATTTTATTATTGAAGTTTCTCTGGATGAAATTGGGGGTGACCAACTTAAAATTTTGATTCCGGAAAGTTTCAGGGAAATTGAAAGCCTGAAGGAGCATTTAAAAGCATTCTTGAATGTTTTGCCAGAGATTGGCTTCAAAGATTCTAAAACTCTTCAACAACTCAAATTTCCGGTTAATAGCAGGAAGCCAAAAATCTTTTACGATCTACGCTAAGTTTGCCTTTCTACAAAAGACTACAGTCTTCTCATTTTCCAGGTTTGTAGTGAAAAAGATATAATCATTTCCTCCATCCTGAATTTTGTATTTTTTCCGAATATTTTCTACTGAATCTGGGAAATTCCTGGTAGTAACATTTGCTTTTTTATTCTTCAATATCTTCTTTAGGTGCTTGTCTTTATAACTCTTAATATCAGTTATATGGAATATTCTTCCCGGAAATTCTTTAACCAGTGTTTCTGAAGTATAAATATGAGAATGCTCATGCAGTTTTAGAATTCCAAAAGTGGTGCTGACTTCCGTAAATAATCCGCTTTTCATGATCGCGGCATTCGGTTCGTAGAGATAGTTTAAAGGTTTTGAAAGAACCGCATTCAAGGGTTTTACTTCTGTATCAAAACTAAATTTTTGCAACTTTTTTCCCTGGAAATTGAGGGTTGTCACTTTAAAATCAGACCTCCAGTTTTTTTCAAATAGCCAAAGCAGCTCCTTTACTTCATTGTTAACCGCTATGATATGAATCTCCTTAACAGAATGCAGTTCACGCAGTCCAGCTGTGATATCGAGAATAGGTGAAGTTTTTAGAAGAATATAATCAGACTTTTCAAGTAAGAAATCGAGTTCTTCAGGAACATCTGGTGTACAATCAGATAAATGGTAGACTTTACCGCCATGTTCATCACGTCTCGCAGGATCTGCATAGATCCAGTCAAATTTCTGGTCGGTTTGCTTTAGTATATCAAGGCTATCTCCATGATGCAAACAAATATTAGAAGCTTCCAGTTCTTTGAAATTGTGCGCAGCCATTTCAAACAGCTCTTTATTCAATTCGTAATATTGAAAACTGTCGAATTTCTTTGCCAGGAAGTAAGTATCTATACCTAAACCTCCGGTGAGATCTGCCCCTGAAGAACCATTTACTAATCCTGATTTATATTCCGCAGTGATCTGTGAGGATGTTTGTTCCAGATTAAGCTTACGAGGGTAAAGTATTCGCGGATTATTAAAAAACAGTGGAAATTTCTTCTCTGCAATGCGCATGCCTTTTATCTGAGTTGCAATCTCCTGAATTTTAATATGGCTGAAAGGGCTACCTCTTAAAATGAGAGCAGGCAGATCCTTTTTTTGATTTTCCTTTATAAAACGTTGGACTTCTTCCTCTAAAAGCGCCTTTTGAAGCATCTAATTACAGATCTCTGGTTAGTCGTTTCACGATCTTGTATTCACTCAAAGATTCTTTGGCGATCACCTTAAGCGCTGTATAAAAAGGAACTGCGACTACCATTCCTGCAATCCCAAACATAAGTCCGGCGATCAGGATGATGAGGAATATTTCAAGTGGATGGGATTTCACGCTTGCACCAAATATCATGGGCTGGGAAATAAAGTTGTCAATTAGCTGACAAATTGCATAACCCATCATCACGTAGATCAATCTTGGAAGAATGATACTACTAAAATCTGCTCCAAGAAAACTGGAGATTACGAACAAAGCCATTAAAATACCTGCTAACAGTGGTCCCAGGTATGGAACAAGATTCAGGAACGCGCAAATAAAAGCGATGGCAATTGGATTATTGATCTCAAAGACACTAAGTAAAATGGAGTAGAGGAAAAACAACACTGTAATTTGCATAGTTAATCCCACAAAATACCGGCTTAGTAAAACCTTGATCTTATTAAAAACTCTTTGAAATTTCTTTTCTTCTCCATGATTGGCGAACACGAGGATGCTATTCAGCATTAACTTGGAATCTTTCAGGAAGAAAAAGGAAATGAAAATAATCGAAAATACAGCGATCATGGTTGTCCCCAATATTCCGAAGACATTATTTAAGAATTGCGGAATTAGACCAACATCGAAGTTTCGTACAAATTCACTTCGTTTCAGACCTTCAATTAAGTTCAATTCATTGACTCCTAGATAATTGTTTACCTGATCGTTTAAGTCATTCAGATCACTTTTAAAAGCTTCAATATCGATCTGACCCAAATATTTGCTTTGTTCAATAATAATAGGAACAAAAACGAAAATAATACCTACAAAGATTGATAAGACCAGCAGTAACACCGTAATTACCGCTAATTGATTGGGGAGTTTCAGCTTATTCCGAAGAAAGATGACGACAGGTCTACCAACAAGAGCTATGATTCCAGCAATGGCAATATAAACGATCACCGATTGTATTTCCCATAGAAAATAGAGTGCCAGAACGATACCAATCATGATACCCACTGCTCGTAATATACCGTTCGCGAATTCTTTTGCTTTCACAGCGTAAATATATTATTTCTAACTTAACTGCACAGCACTTTTGTAATTTCATACAAAGCAATTCCCAGTGATTGGGCGACATTCATGCTACTGTTCTTTCCAAACATCTCGATATGGTATGCAGTATCACATTTTTTTAAAATTTCTTCGGAAATGCCGTGTCTCTCGTTTCCGGCTACTAAAAGTATTTTTTCGGCCTCTAGTTGAAAGTTTGAGATAGGCTTACTTTCTGAAGTGATCTCGATCGCGGTCATTTTGTAACCGCTGTTTTTAAGATCAACAATTGCTTGGGTTGCATCTTCGAAAACCTCAAAATCTACCGTGTTATGGGTGTTTCTGGCTGTTCTTTTTAATCGGTTACTGTTTAGATTTGGAACGGTCCCATGAAAGATAAGTTTTTCAACTCCAAAGGCATCGGCAAGACGAAAAATGCTTCCTATATTCGCTTCACTGGTAATATTGTCAAGCAGCAAAATAACTGGAAATTGTTTGTTCTCGAAATTCGTAGTGTCGTGAGTAAGTTGCATAACTAGTTTTCGAATGCGTATTTGATGATGTTTGCTCCCATTTGCAATGCTTTAAGCCGAATTTCTTCCGGGTCATTGTGAACTTCCTGACTTTCCCAACCATCACCGAGATCACTTTCTACGGTGTATAAAATTAGCAATCTCCCGTTTTCAAAGATTCCCAGAGCCTGAGGTCTTTGTGCATCATGTTCATGAATTTTTGGAAGTCCGTTAGGAAATTTATACTGATTCCTGAAGATTTCGTGATCCGCAGGGATTTCCTGTAGATTTTGTTCAGGAAATAATTCCTTTAATATTGGCCGGATATACTCATCCATTCCATAATTGTCATCGATATGCAGGAATCCGCCACTCAATAAGTATTGCCTGAGATTTTCTTTTTCAGCTTCGCTAAATACCACATTTCCATGTCCGGTCATATGTATAAACGGATATTGAAATATATCACTACTTCCGGGTTCTACAGTTTCCGGTTTCTCATTCAAAGAAGTTTGTAAGTTCGTATTACAGAATTTGATTAGATTAGGCAGAGCAGTTGGATTCGCGTACCAATCTCCACCACCGTTATATTTTAGAACCGCAATTTCCTGCGCATTAACCTGAAAGGATACGAGCATTAAAAAAAGGATTCCAAAAACGAACTTTTTCATGAATTTTGATTGATGAGTGCGACTGTGTGACATGCGGCAATCGCTGCAGTTTCAGTACGTAACCTGCTTTCTCCAAGGCTTATTTGCTGCCAGTTTTCTTCCATCGCGGTTTTTATCTCGTTAGGACTAAAATCTCCTTCAGGACCAATTAAAATATTGATGGTGCTGTTGGCTTTCAGTTTATTCTGAAGATAAGGTTTCTCTTCATCATCCTCGCAGTGAGCAATTAATTTCATGCCTGGCATTTCTGTCTGCATCAATTCAGAAAAACTAACAGGATCGTTTAATTTTGGGAAATGCATATGCAATGATTGTTTCATAGCGCTCAATAGCACTCGTTGATAACGTTCCAGCTTTACGGTTTTGCGTTCACTATGATCACAAATAACCGGCGTAATTTCGTGCACTCCAATCTCCATCGCTTTTTCTAAAAACCACTCATAGCGATCGTTCATTTTCGTGGGTGCAACGATCATATGTAAATAATAGGGTGGTGCTGGCTGACTTTCAGAAGAATTAATGCTTGCGATACACTGCTTGACATCAGCCTGGATGATCTGAGCCTTGAATAGCATCCCATTTCCATTAGTGATACTTAACTCATCACCTTCGGTTTTCCTCAAAACCTTTACAATATGCCTGCTTTCATCCTTCGGAAAAATTACCTGTTTATCGTTTTCTGAAATATCTGGATTGTAGAATAATTGCATACTATATTTTATATCTCGATTGCGCGGTTACCGAAAAATCGGCAAAATCTTTCTGCAGGTATTTGTGATAACCTGCGATCCCGATCATTGCAGCATTATCTGTCGTGTACTCAAACTTCGGAATAAAACATTTCCAGCCCCATTTTTTTTCAGCATCAACCAAAGCCTGCCGTATTCCACTATTTGCTGAAACTCCGCCACCAATGGCCACCTGGTTGATACCGGTTTTTTTCACGGCCTTTTTCAATTTATCCATCAAAATTCCTATGATCGTATATTGAATAGAGGCACAAATATCTTTTAGATTCTTTTCGATAAATTCAGGATCTTCTTTTGTTTTCTTCTGAATAAAATATAACACAGCTGTCTTAAATCCACTAAAACTAAAGTTCAGGTCATCAACTTTGGGCTTGGTAAATTGAAAAGCTTTTGGGTCACCTTCTCTGGCATATTTATCTATTAAAGGGCCGCCAGGATAGGGTAGTCCTAATATTTTGGCACTTTTATCAAAAGCTTCACCAACTGCATCGTCCAGTGTTTCGCCAATAACTTCCATATCAAAATAATCTGAAACCTTCACGATTTGGGTATGTCCGCCGCTTATGGTCATAGCCAGAAATGGAAACTCAGGCTTGTCAAATCCTTCCTCTTCAATAAAATGCGCCAGGATATGTGCCTGCATATGGTTGACCTCGATCAAAGGCACTTCCAGACCCATTGCGAGTGACTTGGCAAAAGAGGTGCCAACGAGCAAAGAACCCATAAGTCCCGGACCTCTTGTAAATGCAATTGCAGAGAGATCTTTTTTGTCGATATTTGCCTTTTCCAAAGCCTGGTGGATCACAGGAACTATATTCTGTTGATGCGCTCGTGATGCAAGTTCTGGAACAACTCCACCATATTGTTTGTGTACTTCCTGAGTTGCAACAATATTGGAAAGAATTTTACCGTTGGAGAGTACGGCAGCCGCCGTATCATCACAGGAAGATTCTATAGCGAGAATGTTTATTAAATGATCAGCCATCAGATTTATTTGGGAATAGATATTGTAAATTAGTCGCAAAGTTAAAACATAAAAACGTATCAAAAAATTCTGGAAAATACTAACGAAAACAGTGGTTGCACTTGTTTTGTTATTCATTATTTTATTGATCGTGTTTTCTATTCCTGCTGTTCAGACTTCAGTAGCAAGAAAACTCACCAATTCTCTTCAGGAAAATAGTGATGTCAATATAGATATTGGACGTGTTTCAATTAGTTATTTTGGGGATATTCTTCTAAATGACATCTATTTGGAAGATCACCATAAGGATACACTATTTACCGCGAAAGAGATCAGTTCTTCTATTTTAAGCTACTCTAAGCTTATGAGCAATGCTCCAGTACTTGGAGATACAAGAATTGATGGCCTGAACATGCATATGCGCAGGTATAAAGGTGAAGACAGGGATAATCTGGGCATACTTATTCAAAAACTTCAGAAGGAACCAACAGGAGATCCTAAGGATTTTAACCTTACTGCGGAAGATGTACAGATCACGAACAGTCGCTATAGTTTCATCGATGAAAATCTTGACCGCTCTGATGTTTTGGTCGTTGAGGATCTAAATATTTACGCAAACGAGCTAAGGATCTTTAATTCCAATATAGATATTGATATTGGAATGCTTCGGGGCTACGAACATCGTGGGATTCAGATAGATCAGCTTTCTACACTCTTTCACTACGATCCAAACAGGATGAGCTTGCAAAATATGATCCTGCAAACTCCGGGATCTATGGTTAATGCCGATCTTTCTTTTGAATATGACCTCTCAGATTTTTCAGATTTTGAGAATCTTGTACAGGTAGAAGCGAAGTTTCGGGAAAGCATCCTGAATTCCAATGATCTAATTACGTTTTATGAAGGGTTCGGAGAGTATCAACTTGTAAAGTTTCAAACAGAACTTACTGGTACTTTAAATGATTTTCGGTTAGACGGATTCCGACTTCAGGGTCTCGATAGAACTGAAATCTATGGGGATTTTCAGGTAGTTGGTTCTTTTTCAGATGAGCCGAATTCTTTTAAATTAGATGGTAGTTTTTCAGATTTTAATACGAACTACTATGATATGATCAACTTCCTGCCGGGAGCGCTTCAGGGTCAATTGCCTGAAACTCTTCGTGATTTTGGTAATGTAAATATCAAAGGAAATACAGTGGTCACAAATGGCTTCCTGGATGCAGATGTTGTGATAGCCACACAATTGGGATCTGCAGATGCAGATTTTGAACTTAATAATTTCAATAATTCTGCTGCCTCAAGTTATAAAGGTAAACTGATCTTTAAAAACTTTAACCTTGGTCGTTTGATTGGTAATACTCAATTAGGGAAAGCGAGTTTTGATATCGACTTTGACGGGAAAGGGCTGGACCAGGAAAACCTGAACACGCAGCTAAAAGGAACCATTGCTAAATTGGAATTCAATAATTATGCTTATTCCAACATTCAAATCATGGGGAATCTTCGGAATCCTCTTTTTAATGGTTATTTCAAGTCGAATGATCCTAATCTGGAGATGGAATTTAATGGTCTGGCAGATGTTTCAGAAGAAACCAATGTGTATGATTTTGAAGCTTCTGTAGGATATGCCGACCTGCATGCGCTTAATTTTGTGAATAGAGATACGGTTTCAGTTTTCAAGGGTGATGTGATCATGAATATGCAGGGAACTAATGTTGATAACGCATTTGGAGATATCCTGCTTCTAAATACTTCTTATAAAAACCAGAACGATCTTTATTATTTCGATGATCTTAATATAGCTTCTACATTTGATGGTCCAGTTCGAACTATCACGATCAATTCCCCAGATGTTATTAATGGAGAGGTAAGCGGAGTTTTTAAAGTGAACGAAGTTGGTGCGCTTATAGAAAATTCCATAGGTAGTATTTACACGAACTACAAGCCAAAAACTATCACGACGAACCAGTATATGGAGTTCGATTTTGATATCTATAACCAGATCGTCGAAGTTTTTTATCCTGAAATCGAACTGGCTCCTAATACATTTATTAGAGGTCGGGTGGAGTCTGATGAATCTGAATTTAAATTAACCTTCAGATCTCCAAGAATCGATTTCTTTGAAAATATGGTGGAAGATATTAACCTTCAGGTTGATAATACGAATCCTATCTACAACACCTTCTTCGAAGCCGATAGCGTTTCCACCGATCTTTATAAATTTTCAGAATTCAGTTTTATTAATGTGACTCAGCGTGACACCCTATTCATACGTTCAGAATTTAAGGGCGGAAAGAATAATTCTGATGAATTTAATCTGAATCTATTTCATACCATCAATGAGAACAGTAAGTCTGTAGTTGGTATACAGAAATCAGATTTTAAATTCAAAGACAAGGTTTGGTACCTGAATGAAAATAGTGATCGTAGTAACAAAATAGTTTTTGATAATAGCTTTCGTGATTTGCAGATCGATTCGCTCGTTATGAGTCATAAGAATGAACAAATCCGACTCAGCGGAAATATGCGGGACAGCACCTATAAAAACTTTAAAATGAAGTTTAGTGAGGTGGATATTGGAAAGATTACTCCAGAAATAGATAGTCTCGATCTAGCCGGGATTCTTAATGGCGATCTCGAACTACTACAGGAGGATGGTGCTTATTTCCCGGTTTCGAACTTAAGGATCGACCAGTTCCAGGTGAATGATCTTGTGATGGGTGATCTGGTTCTAGACGTAAGCGGAAATCAGGATCTAAGTGCTTATTCGGTTTACGCACAACTTGAGAAGGAAGGCATTGAATCATTATCTGCTATTGGCGATATTAATGTGAATGGCAGCGAACCAAGGATCGATCTGGAAGTGAATATGAATCGCCTCAATATGGGCGTGTTTACTCCTTTGGGGGCAGATGTTCTTACAGATATTAGAGGATTTGCCACAGGAAGGGCTTTCGTTACTGGGAATTACAAAAACCCTGATTTCTCCGGATCTTTATCATTAGCTGAAGCTGGATTACGAATCCCTTATTTGAATGTAGATCTAGATTTCCAGGAAAATGCAGAGATAGATCTTACCCAGCAGCAATTCGTATTTGATAATATCGATATTGTAGACACCAAATTCAATACGAAAGGAACTTTGGATGGTCTAATATCTCATCGTAATTTTTCTGAATGGTTTCTGGATTTAACGCTGGTTTCAGACCGGATCCTTGTTTTGGATACTGAAGCCGATGAGGATGCACTCTATTATGGAACCGCTTTTATTGATGGAGAAGCTTCGATTATGGGACCTACAGATGAACTGGTGATCGAAGTGAATGCGGCTACTGAAAGAGGGACGGTTTTTAAAATTCCGCTAAGCGATACTGAATCTGTTGGAGATAATTCCTTTATAAGATTCTTAAGCCCTGAAGAAAAAGCAGCGCGTCTTGCCGGAGAAGAAATTGAAATTCCCGAAGTTAAAGGTCTCGAACTGGTTTTTGATCTAGATATTACCAATGATGCTGAAGTTGAAGTTGTAGTAGATCAGACCAGTGGAAGTACTTTGCGTGGAAGAGGCTCGGGTAACTTACTTCTGGAGATCAATACCAATGGAAAATTCAACATGTGGGGAGATTTCATTGTCTATGAAGGAGTCTATAACTTTAAATACGCCGGATTGGTTCAAAAAGTGTTCACGGTAGAATCTGGAGGAAGTATTAATTGGGACGGAGATCCAATGGACGCTCAACTGGATGTAAGTGCCGTGTACTCATTGAACGCTAATCCTGCAGTGTTATTGGAAAATCCATCGGTTAATAGAAAGATTCCTGTAGATGTAGTTATTAATTTACAGGGAGAAATCGCTCAGCCAGAAATTGGCTTCGCGATAGATTTTCCAAGTGCTAGCTCCACCGTAAAATCTGAATTACAATATCGAATAGATGACAGGGCTACTACCGAGTTACAGGCATTGTTTCTGGTTACTCAGGGAACATTTTACAGTGAGTTTGGATTACGTGGCGCTGCAATTTATGGGACACTTGCCGAAAGAGCTTCCAGTATTGTAAACGATATTTTTGCTGATGATGATGGTAAATTCCAGGTAGGTGTCAATTATGTACAGGGTGACCGGACTCCAGATCAGCAAACCGTAGATAGGTTTGGTTTGACGTTGTCCACACAGATCTCAGATCGTGTATTGATCAACGGTCAGGTGGGTGTTCCGATTGGAGGGGTTACCGAATCTGTTATAATTGGAGATCTGGAAATTGATTTTCTCCTAAATGCAGATGGTACTTTAAGAGCTTCAGTATTTAACCGTGAAAACAACATTCAGTTTATTGGTGAGGAGATAGGTTTCACACAAGGAGTCGGCCTATCTTATAATGTAGACTTTGATACCTTTAAGGAGTTGATCAGGAAGATCGCAAGTACTACTATTGAAGGTTTTGATGATTCAGAAGAAGAAAAAGATCCTGCAACACCGTCACCTGCACCAGATTTTATGAATTTTAAATCTGAAGAAGAAAATGAATAAAGCTCAAACTTCAGAAATAAATAAAATCTGGGAGTTCTTTTGATTGGCATCCTAAGATTTAGTTTGTAGTTTTAATCTATTAAGAAAATTATCAATGAGTAAGAAATTGAAAAAGATTGGGGTGATGACTTCCGGTGGTGATTCTCCGGGAATGAACGCTGCAATTAGAGCGGTTGTAAGAACCTGCGCATATTATCATGTTGATTGTGTTGGATACTATCGTGGTTTTCAGGGAATGATCGCGGGAGATAGTACTCCATTAACTGCGCGTAGTGTACGAAATACGATCAACCAGGGTGGAACCATATTACAGTCGGCCAGATCCAAGGAATTCATGACCGAAGAAGGACGGGCTAAGGCTGCTGCCAACCTCAAGAAAGAAGGAGTAGACGCCATGATCCTTATTGGAGGTGATGGAACATTTACCGGAGGTCAGGTTTTTAGCAAGGAGCATAATATTCCAGTAATTGGTGTGCCTGGAACTATTGATAACGACATTTTTGGAACTCATTATACCATTGGTTACGATACGGCATTGAATACAGTTATCGAAGCTATTGATAAGATACGTGATACGGCAAGTTCCCATAACCGACTATTTTTTGTAGAGGTAATGGGTAGGGATGCAGGTTTTATAGCATTGAATACCGGTATTGGCGCTGGTGCTGAAGAGATTTTGATTCCTGAAGAAGATCTTGGTTTGGATCGACTACTGGATTCTCTGGAACGTAGCCGAAGAGCTGGAAAAACTTCCAGTATCGTAGTGGTTTCTGAAGGTGATAAAATAGGAAAGAATGTTTTCGAACTCGCAGAATATGTAAAAGAGAATCTGCCATTTTACGATGCTCGGGTAACTGTTTTAGGACATATTCAAAGAGGAGGAAGGCCTTCCTGTTTTGACAGGGTTTTGGCGAGTAGGCTAAGTGTCAAAGCTGTCGAGCTGCTATTAGACGGAAAGCGTGACCTGATGGTGGGAATGATGAATAATGAAATTGAAAGCTGTAGCCTGGATCAGGCATTAAAAGGAAAGCATAACATTAATAAAGATCTATTACGTATTTCTGAAATACTCTCAACTTAATGAAGACAATAGCGATCATTGCACATGACGGGAAGAAACCTGAAATGGTTCAGTTTCTAAATCAGTTTAGCGAAGTTCTAAATTCTAAGGAAATTAAGATCATCGCCACCGGAACTACTGGTGCTAAGACCGAAGCTGCAGGTTATAAAGTAGAAAAGTTACTCTCTGGTCCTTTGGGTGGAGATGCTCAGATTGCTGCCAGAATTGCTGAAAAGCAGGTCGATATGGTCATCTTTTTTAGAGATCCACTGGATAAGCATCCTCACGAACCAGATATTTTTATGCTCATGCGATTATGTGATGTTCATAATGTTCCCTTAGCGACAAATCCTGCAACTGCCAGACTTTTAATTCAAGGTCTGTAATTAGAATTTAACCGCGATCGCGCTAATTTCAACATTTACGAACTTTGGAAGATTTGCAACTTCCACAGTTTCTCTTGCCGGAGCATTTTCTGAAACGAAATATTTAGCGTAGACTTCATTGATCTTTCCGAAGTTATTCATGTCACTAATAAAAATTGAAGTTTTGACTACATGATCAAGGGTCAAACCAGCTTCAGTTAGAATAGCCTTCAGATTTTCCAAAACCAGTGTTGTTTCAGCTTCAAGATCTTCAGTTTTTAGATCACCGGTAGCTGGATCTATCGCAATCTGTCCGCTTATATATAAAGTATCTCCAGCGAAAATTGCCTGGTTGTAAGGTCCTATGGGTGCCGGAGCATTGTTAGTCTTGATGATATTCTTCATAACTGATTATTTTATAAGGTTCTATCGCGATCCCGTCGCTTTTCATATTTAATATCACTTAATACGCTCGCCTTGATCCTGATCAGGAAGTTCCATGACTTTCTAGGGCCAAAAGGAACCCAGCTAAAACTCATCAACCAGCTATCTAGATCACGTTGAAAACGTAATTGAGTAGGAGTAACACCGCTGTTTACAAGGTCGTAACCTGTACTCGCTCCAATTTTCCATTTTGGTGCGATTTCTATGTTTCCATTAAACATTAATGAATGCGCAGATACGGTATTCTGTCGGGCAGAATTCGTGTAATTCATAGCATAAGCTACACGAACATCCCATGGGATATTATAATTGTACCATCCATTTTCATTCTCCTCCTCATCACCTTCGAAAGGATCTTCATCGAAAAGACGGCCATCTTCGCCCATTCCTGTTCCGAAGAGATCATCAGGACGTCCACCATTTCTATAGGTCTCATTGTCCATATCATCGGTTTCTTCGTCTTCAACGCCTTCAAAATCCTTGTTGGAAAAGGAATAGCCAAAGTTTATTGTTCCCGCGGTAAGTCGAAATAAGCTTCCGCCGTTTTCAATATTCAGCTTATCGATCCTGCGATTATTGTTATCCAGAGCGTATATATCTAAATTTCCTCCAAAGTTAATGTCTAGCTTATTTTTGATCACCGGAATGGAACCTCGAAGTGAAATAGGGGACAGGCGCAAGGAATCTCCAGCAAGATTATAACTTGTTCCTATACTGAAGTTATTCAGTAAAGTGATCTTTTCCGGTTCTATAGCAGTACTATCTTTCGACCTAACCTTGGCTTCAATAGTATTACTTAAGCTGAAGCCCAGTGAACTGGAAAAATTTCTTCCTGGTGCTCCATATAAAGTTCCGTCAAACCTGGAATAATCCACGATTTCTTCAATGAGCTCTCCATTTTCATCTTCAGATTCCTGAATATACTGATCATAAAACCGATCAAAACCTGGATTGATATTATAACTGACTGAAGGTCTCATGACATGGCGAATCGCCTGTATTTTTTTATCCTTTCCGAAGGTTTTCCTACCATATAACGTAGTTCCAAGGCTAGTATTGAAGTTGTAGGTACGATACGAGTCAAAACCTTTAATTGTGTCTATCACGACATCATCCAGTACAGGATCGTAAGACCTTTCAAAAGTTCTGGAAACCCAGGTTTCTTCATAGCTGGTACCTGTGGAAACACTTAAATATTTAAATAGCTTAAAGTTCGTATTTAGCGGAATACTATGTTGGGCGCCCAGCCTTGCATCATCGAACATTTGCGGAGTCAGAAAAAGGGAGTCTGCAGTATTGATCTGGTTCTCTGCCCGTAAGTTATACTGAAGGTTAATATTCTCAATAAAGCCTTTTTTACTACCTGTAGCCGGAGCCAGAGGATAGATACGAGACATACTTAATTGTAAGGTTGGCAAACTAAGATTCACCGAATTAGTTCTGGTATTTTGGGAGTGACGCGCGGCCAGACTTAAATTCACCTGAGGTTCACCAGGAAATGTCTTACTGTATGAAACCGAAGAGTTTAATTCATTATTCAGGTAATTCCCTGTGTTTGCCTGATTAATGGATTCGGCATAATACTCGCTGCTCCCTAAGTTTACTGAAGCTGAAAACCTGGAATTAGGACTGGCTTTTGGATCCTGACTATGAGACCACTGGATGTTATAGCTGGATCTTTCAGCAAAATCGGGGAAGCCTCTTTCACTCGTGAATAACTTTTCAAACCTTACTCTCGCATTTCCACGATACTTATACCTGTTTGCGTAATTGGATGAAAATTCCAGAGTGTAAGAGCCGTTCGTGTAATAACTACCTAAAGCCAGTAGATCCACATAATCACTAATAGCAAAATAATAACCACCATTCTGAAGGTTGTAACCATACTGGGAATCTCCAAACGACGGAATAATAAAACCTGAAGTTTCTTCGTCTGTTAAAGGGAAATATCCAAAGGGAAGTCCTAGTGGAGTAGGAACATCGGCAATGTACATGTTTACTAGTCCGGTCACGATCTTCTTCTCAGGTACGAACTTGATCTTCCTCGCATAGAAAAAATACTCCGGGTTATCCACATCCTGAGAAGTGGTAAACCGAACATTCTTCATGAAATACACCGAATCATTTTCCCGTTTGGTCACCATCCCTTTTACATTAAAGTCGGCTTCCTGGGTTCGGGAATTGTAAACCAAAGCTCTTTCAGTATCAAAATTGAACCGAAGTGAATCTGGCTCTACTTTTCTATTCGCCTGTGTGAAAATAGGTTTTTGTATATATTCTCCCAAGGAATCCTCAATTCCATAGGCGAAAAACTCATTCTTATTATTATCGATAACAATGAGTCCTGCCTCTATGGTCATATTACCATAGACGATCTTTGCTTCGTTATACAGGTAGATCTTATTTTCTTTTGGGCTTAAGCGCATGTAATCTTTGGCGCTATAATCTACAACATCGGTAATAAACTGGGGTTTTTTGACTGAATCCTGTTTAATGGTATCGGTAACCTGCAGGTTCTGGGCGATCTCTTCAGGATTAACTGCGGGAGCAATACTATCCTTCTGACTTTCAACAGGGATCGAGTTATTTCCAATCTCCTGCGCATGCAAAAGCGAGGTCATAAATAGCGTGAAAACTAAGCAAAAAAGTGTATTGGGGATATTTGTTTGCAATGCTTTAAGTGCTATTTTTGTACGGATTGGCGTGCTTTTTGCAAATCCAAAATTACATATATTTTTTTAGCTGAGTTTTGAGACTGCAGGAAAAATAGCAATAAAATATTCACCCCACACAAGCGTTAGCTTTCTATGAGAACGAACTTACTTAATCTTTTCGTATTCACAAGCCTTTTCTTTGTTACATCAATGGCAAGTTTTTCTGCTGAAATCCCTCCAAATCTGGATGAATTTGTAGTAGTTCTCGATGCTGGTCATGGCGGAAAAGATCCCGGTAACATGGGTAATGGTTATAAGGAAAAGGATATTGCGCTAAGCATCATCCTGAAGATTGGTGCCGAGCTTGAAAAATATAAGAATATAAAGGTAGTATATACCAGAAAGTCTGATGTGTTTGTAGAGCTGTTCGAGAGAGGTAGAATTGCTAATGAAGCGAATGCAGACCTTTTTGTGTCTGTACATTGTAATTCTCATAATTCCCAGGCTTCAGGAACCGAAACTTTTGTACTTGGACTTAATAGGAATGAGACTAATTTTGAGGTAGCGAAAAAAGAAAACTCGGTGATCTATTTAGAGGATAACTATGAAGTTACTTATGCCGGGTATGATCCTAATTCACCTGAATCTACTATTGGGCTTACGATCATGCAGGAAGAATACCTGGATCAAAGTATTTTGCTTGCAGATCTTGTTCAGAAACAATTTACCAATACACTAAAGAGAAAGAATAGAGGAGTTAAGCAAATGGGATTAATTGTTCTGCATCAAACCTACATGCCGAGCGTTCTTGTGGAGACTGGTTTCCTTACAAATAACCAGGAGGGACCTTACCTTAATAGTTCTAGAGGGAAAGATGATATGGCCCGTGCAATTACCAATGCTATTCTAAATTACAGTAAAACCATTAATTTAAGTACCCTGGAGCAAGTAGCTGCAAATCAAGCTAATGAAACTGTGGATAAGAGAGTTTTACCGGAATCCCAGGTTTTTAAAGATGTACTATTCAGAGTGCAACTTGCGGCCGGCTCAAAGAAACTGGATACTAAACCTTACAACTTCAAAGGAATTAAGGGTGTAAGCAGGGAGAAAGAAGGTAAACTTTACAAGTATTATTATGGAGCAACTTCAGATTATCTCAAGATTCAGAGAATGCATAATGAAGCAGTAAAAAATGGATACACAGATAGTTATATCGTAGCCTTCAGGAATGAACAAAAAATAACGCTTAACGATGCGTTAAAATCAAAGCTAAAATAGAAGTGCTTTTCTATTTTTATTTCTAAATTTGTGCGTATTCACTTAAAAAATTGCTTTTGAAATATTCCAGAGAGGTAAAAACTGCCGTTCTAGCTATCGTAGCGATAGTTATTTTATTGTTTGGTTATAGTTTTCTCAAGGGAGAAAATCTCCTCGCCCAAAATCGAATTTTTTATGCTGAATACGATGATGTAGAAGGACTCTCACCATCTTCTGAAGTTACTATCAACGGTCTTAAAGTTGGTCAGGTAAGCAGCATAGAGTTCAAAGATAATTCAGGAAGACTTGTTGTAAGTTTTACTGTAAAAAATGATTTCAAGTTTTCGAAGAATAGTAAGGTGAACATTTATGGTGGAAGTATCATAGGTGGGAAATCTTTAGCTATTGTACCAAATTATGATCAGAAATCTGAATGGGCTCAGTCTGGAGATACACTCGAGGGAGATAAAGAAGAAGGGATCATGGAGCTTGTGAATGATAAACTGACTCCTTTACAGAATAAACTGGAGAATACGATCACCAGTGCAGATTCAATGTTAACGGCCATCACAGAAATTTTAGATGACTCTACCAGGAACAATATTCGCGGTACTTTTAGAAATCTTGATGCTACCGTATCATCATTTAGAGTGACCGCAGATGAGCTTCAGGGTATAGTAAAGGGAAATAGTTCTAAGATTGATCGAACGTTTACGAATCTTGATGAGATGTCTACGAACTTCAATAAGTTTTCAGACACTTTATCTACTATGAATATTGGCAAGATCACCTCAGATCTTGAAAAGGTAATTGCAGATTTTGAAGGAATCTCGAATAAACTAAACAGCAAGGAAGGAACCGCAGGAAAATTGATCAATGATGATGCTGTCTATAATAACCTGGATCAGGCAACCAAACAGCTAGAACAACTCCTACAGGATATCAAACTTAATCCAAAGCGCTACGTTCATTTCTCAGTTTTCGGTAAGAAACCTGGAGAATATGAAGAACCGGAAGATTCCTTAAAATAAATCTATCATGCAAATTGTTTCGCAAATCCTATTTGTGATCGCTCTTTTAGTGGGCGTTGGCTTTTTCGCCAGAAATATCAAAAGACTTATTCGAAATATCAAATTAGGTCGGGAAATCGATCGAACAGATAATGGTGGAGAAAGATTTGCCAAAATGGCCAGAATAGCATTAGGGCAGAGTAAAATGGTAAAAAGACCGGTTTCCGGTTTTCTACATATTATCGTTTACGTGGGCTTTATTATTATTAACATAGAAGTTCTCGAAATCGTTATCGACGGAATTTTTGGCACTCATAGAATCTTTTCTTTTCTAGGTGGTACTTATGATGTCCTCATCGCAAGTTTCGAAATCTTAGCTTTCCTAGTTTTTGTTGGAGTAGTGATCTTCTGGATACGTAGAAACGCACTTAACATCTACCGCTTCCTTGGTCGTGAACTGAAAGGCTGGCCAAAGAATGATGCAAATTACATCCTGTATTTTGAAATGGTGCTAATGGCATTATTTCTTATTATGAATGCTACAGACTATCAACTGCAAATGAATGGAGCAGATCATTATGCTTCAGAAGCAGGTATAATGGGAAGCTTTCCAATAAGTCAGTTTTTACTTCCTATTTTGGACGGAATGAGCAACGCGACACTTATTATCATTGAAAGAGCCGCCTGGTGGTTACATATTCTTGGAATTCTATTCTTTCTTAATTATTTATACTACTCAAAACATTTACATATCCTACTAGCATTTCCAAACGTATATTTTTCAAAACTTAGTCTTCAGGGGAAATTTGATAATCTGGAGTCAGTGCAGAAGGAAGTAGCGTTGATGATGGATCCAAATGCCGATCCTTTTGCAGCTCCTGCAGAAGGCGAGGATGAAGGAGAGCCGGAAAAATTTGGAGCTTCAGATGTCTTTGATCTCAACCAGGTTCAATTGCTGAATTCCTATACCTGCACAGAGTGTGGAAGATGTACTTCTGAATGTCCTGCGAACCAAACCGGGAAAAAACTTTCTCCAAGAAAGATCATGATGGACACTCGTGACAGGCTCGAGGAAGTAGGTGAGAATATTACCAAGAACGGAAAATTTGAAGATGACGGTAAGCAATTACTTGATGACTATATTCTTAGAGAAGAATTATGGGCATGTACTACCTGTAATGCATGTGTAGAGGCCTGTCCTGTGGGGATCGATCCATTATCCATTATTCTGGATATGAGAAGATACCTGGTAATGGAGCAAAGTGCCGCTCCTAATGAGTTATCCATAGCGATGACAAATATTGAAAACAATGGTGCACCATGGCCTTACAACCAGATGGACCGTTTGAACTGGGCCAAAGAAAATTAATACATTAGAATTATATAAAGATCGATAATATGGCAGAAGCACTCAAAGTACCTACAATGGCAGAATATATGGCAGAAGGCAAAAAGCCTGAAGTTCTGTTCTGGGTTGGTTGTTCGGGAAGTTTCGATGATCGTGCTAAAAAAATCACTAAGGCATTCGTAAAACTTTTGAATAAGGCTGGAGTGGACTTTGCTGTTTTAGGAACCGAGGAAAGCTGTACCGGGGATCCTGCAAAAAGAGCTGGAAACGAATTTCTTTTCCAAATGCAGGCTGCTACCAATATTGAGGTGTTGAATGGTTATGAGATCAAAAAGGTGGTTACTGCCTGTCCTCACTGTTTCAATACCATCAAAAATGAATATCCAGCTCTTGGTGGAAATTACGAGGTAATGCACCACACTCAGTTTTTAAAAGATCTTTTGAATGAAGGTCGTCTAAAGGTTGAAGGAGGAAAATTCAAAGGAAAAAGAATTACTTTCCATGATCCATGTTATTTAGGTCGCGCAAACAATGAATATGAAGCTCCTCGTGATCTTCTGCGGAAGCTTGAAGTTGAGCTTGTTGAAATGCGCAAGTGTAAGAAGAATGGCTTATGCTGTGGAGCCGGAGGAGGACAAATGTTCAAGGAACCTGAACCAGGAAACAAGGATGTGAACATCGAACGTACTGAGCAGGCTATGGAAGTGAAACCTGAAATTATTGCCGCTGGTTGTCCATTCTGCAATACCATGATGACAGATGGGGTTAAGAACAAGGAAAAGGAAGATAGTATCGAAGTTATGGATGTTGCTGAAATGATCGCCAACGCAGACGAACTTTAAATTCTAAAAGTTAAAAGACCAGTCTCTATTTGACTCCAAGGCTAAATCAATTAGATTTGTGTGAACACAAATTTAGCCTATGTTAGTACCATTTGATAGCCTTTCAGAAGATTCAAGAGTTTGGATTTATCAGGCAAATAGATCTTTTACAGAAGATGAATTACAGGAGATCTCATCAAGATTAGACCAGTTCATTGAAAGATGGACGGCACACGGAGGAGATCTTAAGGCTTCCTACGATATCAAGTACAAAAGATTTATTACAATAGCCCTGGATCAGAAATTGAATGCTGCAACAGGTTGTTCTATCGATTCTTCCGTGCAATTTATTCAACAACTGGAGAAAGATTACGATGTGGATCTTCTCGATAAAATGAATGTATCCTATAAACAGGGAGAATTCGTTGCTTATAAAACACTTACCGATTTTAGAAAAATGGCTAAGGATAAAGCGGTGTCCATGAATACGATCGTATTCAATAATCTCGTTAATACCAAAGCCGAATATCTTACAGAATGGGAAGTACCTGCTTCTGAGAGCTGGCATAAACGCTTCATGAAATAATGAAATTGAGAACCCTGTACCTCAAATTACCACTTTTACTCTTTTTGTTTTGCAGTCTTAGTGCTTTCTCCCAGGTAAAAAACCCATTGTTCACCAAAGATCATGCTGCTCAAAAGCATTGGGTGGATAGTACGTATGACTCCATGAATCTTAAGGAAAGAGTGGGGCAGCTATTCATGGCAAGTATCTGGTCTAAAAATGATAACGAAGCCGATACTATTCGTAAACTAATTGCTGAAAATCACATTGGGGGACTTATTTTTTCCAAAGGTGGTCCGGTGAAACAGGCTCAGTTGACGAATGAGTTTCAGAAGATGTCTAAAGTTCCATTGCTAATTGGAATGGATGCCGAATGGGGGCTTGCCATGCGACTTGACAGCACTTTTGCCTTGCCATGGAATATGACTCTTGGTGCTATACAGGATAATCAACTGGTTGAGGAAGCTGGTGCGGCTATTTCGAAACAAACCAGGAGATTGGGGGTACATTTTAACTTTGCTCCTGTAGTGGATATTAATACCAACCCAGACAATCCAATTATAGGAAACAGGTCTTTTGGAGAAGATAAATTTAATGTCACTGAAAAATCTCTTGCGTTTATGCGAGGAATGCACCGAGAGGGAGCACTCAGTAGCGCAAAACATTTTCCAGGTCATGGCGATACAGACTCAGATTCGCATAAGACGTTACCCACGATCAATTTTTCTGCGGAAAGGATCGAACGTGTAGAACTTTATCCTTATAAAAAATTAATTCCTGAAGGGCTTAGTAGTATCATGGTAGCACATCTCAACGTCCCAGATTTAGAGCCTACAGATGGTAAACCTGCCTCATTATCAAAAGATATTATCACAGATATACTGAAGAAAGAGCTTGGCTTTAATGGTCTTATTTTTACCGATGCACTTGACATGAAAGGTGTTTCGAGAAATATGGAACCAGGAGAAGTGGATCTTGATGCCTTTCGTGCGGGGAACGATATCCTGTTAATGAGTGAAGACGTTAGCAGAGCTTCTCAAAGTATCATGGATGCAGTAAATGATGGTACTATTAGTGAAAACCGATTGGCTCTTTCAGTAAAGAAAATATTATACGCTAAGTATAAAGCTGGTCTTGATAAATTTAAACCGGTTAGTACAAATTTCCTGATAGAAGAATTATATACTTCACGTGACGAAGCTTTACTGGAAGAGCTCTACGAAAACGCTGCAACGCTGATCAAAAATAATAAAGCTGTAGTTCCGGTTAAAGATCTTTCAGAAGAGAAGATTGCCTATGTGAATTTTGGGGATGACGATGGTAGTGCTTTTCTTCAGCAGCTAAAGAAATATGCGAAAGTAGATTGGGTTCAGGCAGATAAGTTGTCCTCCCTACTTGACAAACTGGAAGAATATGATCGTGTGATCATTGGTTTCCACAAATCGAATAGCAGTCCGTGGGCTTCCTATAAATTTTCAAATAACGAATTGGTATGGTTACATGAGATTGCCCGTAAAAATAAAACAATCCTGGCACTATTCGCAAGACCTTACGCACTACTTGATGTAAAAAGCTTTACGAATATTGAAGGGATCCTAATTGGTTACCAGAATCATCCATTGGCTCAGAAAAAGGTGGGTCAGATAATTTTTGGAGCAGCTCAGGCGAAAGGTCGTCTTCCGGTTAGCATCCAGAATGAATTTCCAGCAGGAACCGGTTTTAATACTAAGGATGTTGATCGTTTAGCTTATGGAACTCCGGAAAGCGTTGGAATGAATTCCCATAAACTTCAGAATATTGATAGTATTATTAATTATGCTATTTCAGAAAAAATGACCCCGGGAGCACAGATACTCGTTGCCCGGCAGGGAAAAGTGATATACCAGAAGAATTTTGGTTATCAAACTTATGAAGAAGAGTTGCCTGTGACCGATACTACGGTTTATGATCTGGCATCTCTTACCAAGATCCTGGCAACTTTACCGCTGGTCATGGAATTGGATGAGAAAGAAGTTCTTGATTTTGATACCACGCTTGGGGAATTACTTCCTTCTTTAAAAGGTTCGAATAAATCCAATATCAAATTGCAGGATATGTTGATGCATTATGCTCGATTGCAAGCCTGGATCCCTTTTTATATTTCTACCCTTGATTCTGAAACTAAGGGGCTTTCTGCCAATTATTATAACACTTTACCTTCTGAAACGTACAATACTCAGGTTGCAGACAATATGTTTATAAGAAAAGATATTGGTGACACAATTATTAATACGATCAGACTTAGCGATCTTGAGAAAACGAGGTCTTATAAATATAGCGATCTACCATACTATCTATTAAAGTATTACCTGGAGAGCTATTACGACTCTTCGCTTCAAAACATTACACAGGAACATTTTTATAAATCCCTGGGTGCTAACTACACTGGGTATTTACCCAAAACTAGGTTTGATAGCCTGCAAATAGCGCCTACTGAGAATGATCAATTATGGAGAAGGCAGGTTGTTCGTGGATATGTTCATGACCAGGGTGCTGCGATGCAAGGTGGAATTGGAGGCCACGCAGGTTTGTTTAGTACTGCAAATGATGTCGCTAAATTAATGCAAACCTATTTAAATGGTGGTTCTTATGGCGGGAAGAAATATTTACGTGAAGAAACTATTGAGAAATATAATACCTGCTATTATTGTGAACAGAATGTAAGAAGAGGTGTAGGTTTCGACAAACCACAGCTTGGATCTTCAGGGCCAACCTGTAACTGCTTGTCTATGAAAAGCTTTGGACATAGCGGATTTACAGGAACATTCGCCTGGGCCGATCCTGAAGAAGAGATAGTTTATGTATTTTTATCAAACAGAACTTTTCCTGATTCAACGAACAGGAAACTCATCAGGGAAGATATCCGGTCTGAGATCCAGAAAGTGATTTACGAATCTATAGATTTCTAATTAATGAAAATTGCAATTGTTTGTTATCCTACTTTTGGTGGTAGCGGAGTAGTAGCCACCGAGTTAGGCTTAGCGCTATCCAGACGTGGTCATGAAGTTCATTTTGTTACTTATAAACAGCCGGTAAGGTTGGAAACAATTTCCAGTCATATCAGGTTTCATGAAGTGAACGTTCCGGAATATCCGTTATTTCATTACCAACCCTATGAGCTTGCTTTAAGTAGTAAACTGGTAAATGTTATAAAAAACTACGGCATAGAACTTCTGCATGTTCATTACGCGATTCCTCATGCTTATGCTGGTTATATGGCTAAAAAGATGCTGGCTGAAGAAGGAATCGAAATCCCAATGGTGACGACTTTGCATGGAACAGATATCACCCTGGTTGGAAATCACCCCTTTTATAAGCCTGCAGTAACCTTTAGTATCAATAAAAGTGATTATGTTACTTCTGTTTCAGAAAGCTTAAAAGAGGACACCCTAAGGCACTTTGACGTCAAGACAGATATTGAAGTTATTCCTAACTTTATTGATGTATCTAAATTTCAGAAGAAAACATTTACAGACTGCCAGAGAGAACTGATGGCGCAATCTGATGAAAAAATTATTACACATGTAAGTAACTTTCGGAAAGTAAAGAGGGTTGATGATGTCGTAAAGATTTTCTTTGAAATTCAGAAATCTGTAAGTGCCCGTTTAATGATGGTAGGTGAAGGTCCGGAAAGAGAAACAGCGGAAAAACTGGTTCGCGATCTGGGTATGAGAGACAAAGTATTATTCCTGGGGCAAAGTAATGAAATTGATAAGATCCTGTGCTTTTCAGATCTGTTCCTTCTACCTTCTGAAACTGAGAGTTTTGGATTGGCTGCACTTGAAGCAATGGTTCACTCTGTCCCTGTAATATCCTCTAATACTGGAGGTTTGCCAGAAGTGAATAAAAATGATTTCTCAGGTTTTCTTCATGACGTAGGTGATGTATCTGCAATGGCTAACAGTGCTATATCAATTTTAGAAACAGAAGAAGTTCTACGGAAATTTAAAAGGCAGGCTGGAGAAACAGCAAGGGATTTTGATATCAATATGATCGTTCCAAGGTATGAGGAACTATACAATAAGGCTTTGAGTAAAGCATAAAAAAAGGAGCCAATTGGCTCCTTTTTTCTTTTTATCTTCTCCTCAATTAGAATTGGTATCTAATACCTAAAGCAACATCTGGAGTAAATTCATTGTGATCATCATAATCTGAAAATCCAATTTCAGGTCTGAAATCTAATGATAACAATAGTGGGAAATCAAAATTATATTCGATCCCTACGTTACCAGCCAGTAATGCAAAAACACCATCATTACGATCTATATCACCACCTCGGTTGTCATCGTAATTACCAAGTCCCGCACCAGCACCTGCGTACCAGTTAAAACCTCCTTCAATGTTCCATACCCATTGGTACAATCCAACAAGCTTGATAGCATCGTAATTGCTATCATTTCTCCATCCAAGATCGAATTCTAACCTGTTGTTCTCACTTGTTGCTCTCTGATATGAAACTTCGGCGCCAAATCCTCCACCATCACCTACTCTTAAACCAAGTGCGTTTTGAGATATCTGCTGTGCATTGGCCTCATTCAGAAATACAGCTCCAAAAATAAAAGCTGCAAATAGAACTACTTTTTTCATGTTTGATTGTTTTAAATTTATCCTGGCAAATTTATGCCGTTTACCAATATGAGAACGTCCAGGCTAGTAAATGTATTGTTAATATTAATTAAGATTCTGTTAAGTAGGTAAACTGAAACTTCCTAAATTTGAGTATGAAAATGAAGAATTCCCTGCTGCAGCTTGCTAAAGATTTAGAAGGAGAGCTATGCCTTGATGAGCTCTGGAAAACTATTTACGCGACCGATGCTTCTGTCTATCGAGAAATTCCACTAGCTGTAAGCATACCAAAGTCGAAGCAAGATCTTATTAGACTTATAAGATTCGCCAGGGAAAATAAAATTACCTTGATCCCGAGGACTGCTGGAACTTCATTGGCTGGACAATGCACTGGTAATGGGATAGTAGTAGATGTGTCGCGTCATTTTACCGATATTATCAATATCGACCCCGAAAGCAAGACAGTAACTCTTCAGCCTGGAGTGATTCGGGATGATCTCAACCGAAAACTTTATAAGCATGGTCTTTTTTTCGGGCCTAATACTTCGACCTCTAACCGCTGTATGATAGGAGGGATGGTAGGGAACAATTCCAGTGGAACAACTTCGATCAGGTATGGTACAACCCGGGATAGGATCAAATCAATCAAAGCACTGTTAAGTGATGGAAGTGAAGTTGAGTTTAGAGATCTTACAAAAATTGAATTTCAGAAAAAATTAAAGATCAAGGGACTGGAGGGTGATATTTATCGTAAGATCCAGGATATACTTAATTCAGAAGAAAACAAAGAATCGATCATTAGCTATTTTCCTCCTATGGAACTACATAGGCGAAATACAGGCTACGCTCTGGATGAGTTGTTGCATACTGAAATATTCACGGATTCTGAAAGAAAACTGAATATCTGCGATCTCATTGCAGGTAGTGAAGGAACCCTGGCTTTTATTATTGAAATAACGCTAAAGCTGGATATTCTACCTCCTTCAGAAAAGGCGATGATCGCAGTGCATTTTCGTTCTATTGATGCCTGTATGCAAGCGGTAGTTCCAGCTATGGAGCATTCGCTATTTACCTGTGAGATGATGGATAAGATCATTCTCGACTGCACCAGTGATAATTTGAAATATCGTGAGAATAGATTCTTTATAGAAGATGATCCTGAGGCTATCCTGATGCTTGAGTTACGCGCAGAAACACAGGAAGCACTTGAGAAGAATCTGGAAGCTTTGATGAGTACACTTAAAAGTTCCAATCTTGGTTATGCTTTTCCCATTCTTTATGGTGATCAAATTGACCTCGCTCTGGATCTTCGGAAAGCTGGATTGGGACTACTGGGTAATATGAAGGGAGATCGCAAAGCTGTTGCATGTATTGAAGATACAGCTGTGGCCATCCTGGTACTGGCAGATTATATTGCGGAGTTTACACAGATCATGAAAAATTATGATCAGCAAGCCGTTTATTATGCACATGCTGGTGCCGGAGAGATTCACTTACGTCCTATTTTGAATCTGAAAAAATCTGAAGACGTTGGTTTATTCCGAAGTATTACGCTGGATGTAGCGAAACTGGTTAAAAAATATAATGGTTCTCTTAGTGGAGAACATGGCGATGGAAGGTTAAGAGCAGAATTTATTGAACTTATGTATGGTGAAAAAGTGTATTCTCTGCTGAAGGATATAAAGTTTGCTTTCGATCCAGATAATATTTTTAATAAGGGTAAGATCGTGGATGCACCTGCTATGGATACTTCTCTTAGATATGTTCCAGATCGTAAAGAACCCGAGATCGATACCATCATGGATTTTTCTGATGCTGAAGGTGTCCTGAAGCTAGCTGAAAAATGTAATGGAAGTGGTGATTGCCGAAAGTCGGTAGAAGCAGGAGGAACCATGTGTCCAAGTTACAGGGCGACCAGGGATGAAAAAGATACCACCAGGGCTCGTGCAAATGCTTTAAGGGAATTTCTTACAAATTCAGATAGGGAGAACAAGTTTGATCATCCAGAATTAAAGGAAGTGCTGGATCTATGTATTAGCTGTAAAGGATGTAAAAGTGAATGTCCATCCAATGTGGATATGGCAGCTCTTAAAGCTGAATTTCAATTTCAATATTACAAATCGAACAAACCTAGTTTAAGGGATCGAACTTTTGCGGGTATCACGAAGCAAAACGCTATGGCATCTAAAGTTCCTGGTCTATCGCGATTTGTAATGCAGAACAAATTTACTTCCAGAATAGCAAAAGAATTACTTGGGGTAGCGGTAGAAAGAGAACTTCCAGCAATTGGAAAGACTACGCTCAAAAAGTATTATCTGACCAATAAAGAGAAGCTCAAAGTTCAGGATCCTGTTAGAACTGTTTATCTATTTAATGATGAATTTACAAATTATCTCGATGTAGAAGTTGGTATTGATGCGCTCAAATTATTAAGTCGGTTAGGCTACCAGGTGATAATGATTGACCATCCTGAAAGCGGAAGGAGTTACCTTTCCAAAGGTTTTCTGGCTGAAGCAAAGAATTTGGCTAACGAGAATATAAGAATATTTAATCCCTTGATAAATAAGGAAACTCCATTGCTTGGAGTGGAACCTTCTGCGATCTTAAGCTTTAGAGATGAGTACCTACGACTAGCAGATAAAAAGGAATCTGCTAATGAGCTTTCTGAGAATTGCTTTATTATTGAAGAATTTCTGAAACAGGAGCTTGCAGTAGGTAATATTAGAAAGGAACAATTCACAAATCAGGCAGCAGTTATTAAAATTCATGGGCACTGTCACCAAAAAGCCTTATCCAATACCTCCCGAACTTTTGATATTCTTAATATTCCTGAAAACTATAAAATAACTATCATTCCTTCAGGATGTTGTGGTATGGCTGGATCTTTCGGTTATGAAAAAGAACATTACGAGATCAGTATGCGAATAGGGGAGAATTCACTATTTCCGGCTATTCGAAAGAGTAATGAAAGCACGATCATATCTGCCAACGGAACCAGCTGTAGACACCAAATTAAGGATGGCACTGGAAGAATAGCACAACACCCGGTAAGTATTTTATACAAGGCGCTTGCCTAAAGACGCAAAGTTTTGTTAATGCTTTATTAATTGTAATTCTAGGACTTTCAAAACATTAAATTTAGCCCTCTAAATTAAAACTAATAAGAGCTTCGAATACGGTATGTCAATGGATAAAGAAATGCGAATTAAGCAACTCGAAGAAGACTTACAACGGGCCAGGGAGAAAATTGATGAATTAGAAACTGCAAATATTAAGTTTGAAGCAAAAACTAATAGATCTCTATCTAATAATATTTTTGATTTAAAGGAATCGGTTATAGATAACATTCATCATCCTCTGGTAATCCTTGATGATAAACTTAAAGTTGTATTTGCAAATAAATACTTTCTTAAGACATTTAAAATATCTTCTGAAGAAGTTCAGGATACATTAATTTATGAAGTAAAGGCTGCTCAGTGGGATATTCCGCAGCTCAAAACTGTACTGGAAACAATTTTACCTTCAAATAGCAAAATGACAAATTTCGAGATGCAGGTAGAAGGCAATGGTGGTACAGAAAAGCACTTGCTTTTAAATGCTAGTGAAATACAGTTATCCGGGACTGATAGTAATTTTATATTACTAAGTATTGAAAATATAACCAAAAGAAAAATAGCTCAGAATAATTTAAAGAAGAGCCAGCAGCAATTCCGTGATCTATTTTATTCTACAACAAGTTTGATAGCGATATTTCATGGACCAGATCATGTGGTAGATATGGCCAACGATGCTATTGTTAAAGTATGGGGGAAGGGAAAAAAAGTAATTGGGAAACCTATTGTGGAGATCTTACCAGAGATTGAAGACCAAGGTTTGGTGGATTTATTAAACCGGGTTTATTCTACCGGTGAACCTTTTCATGCCGTTGAAAAACCTATTGCCTTTAATATTGACGGGGTTATAGAAGAAAGATATTTTGATATCCTATATCAACCACAAAGAGATAGTAATGGTAATATTATTGGAGTGGCAAATATCTCGAGTGATGTAACTAAACAGGCATTACTGAATAAACAAATCAGAAAAAGTGAGACTGATTTTAGACAGCTCGTTAATTTTATGCCTCATAAAATTAGTATAGCTGGACTGGATTCTAAGGTCAAATTTTACAATCAGAGTTGGTTGGATTATGTTGGACTAAACTTGAAGGAATTTTTGGAAAGACCGTGGTTGGATATTATTCATCCCGAAGATAAAGAAAGAGTTTCCAAGGAAGTAGCGCAACATTTGAGTAATGGTGAGTCTTTAGAGACTGAAATTAGGCTTCTGAATAAAAAAGGCGATTACTTGTGGCATCTCTGTCGCAGCAATCCTTTAAAGGATGTAGACGGTAAAATTTACTCATGGCTAACCTCCAGTACTGAAATTCAGAAATTAAAAGATGATGAGAAGCGAAAGGAAAGTTTTTTAAGGCTGGTAAGCCATGAACTCAAGACTCCAGTTACTTCCATTAAAGGCTACATACAATTGCTACAATCTATATTGCCTGAGAATGTAGAGACAGATTCTAAGAATATTCCTGTTAAACCATATTTACATAGAATAGAAAGCCAGATCGAAAGACTTATCCGGTTAATATCTGAAATGCTCGATTTAAGTCGAATTGAACAAAATGAACTAATTCTGGAGCTCAGCGATTTTCAATTGAATGAACAGATCGAAACGGTAGTTGAAGATCTTTCTTTTTCATATCGCGAAATGCAAATTGATATTAATCACATGGACCAAATATCTGTAAATGCTGATCGAGAGAGAATTGGGCAGGTTATAACTAATCTTATTACGAATGCTGTAAAATATTCTCCAGACGCTAAGAAAGTATCCATAAGGATTTTTAAGACTGATGAAAATCAAGCAGCGGTAAGTGTTAAAGATTATGGAATTGGTATTGCTTTGCAGGAACAACAACAAATTTTTAAACGTTTCTACAGAGTCTCTGGAAATAAAGATGAAACTTATGAAGGCTTCGGAATAGGACTGTATCTGTCAAATGAAATTATAGAAAAACATCAAGGAAAGATTGTTGTGAAAAGTGAACCTGGTAAAGGTTCAGAATTTACTTTTATATTACCCTTAAAATAAATGAAGAATGGCTAGAATCTTAATCGTAGATGACGATCAAACTATAGGATTAATGCTTAAAGATATACTTGAATTCTCAGATCATAAAGTTACTGTATCTCAGCAACCTAAGCTCACTAAGGAGAATATCTTGCAGCATGATATAGAACTGATACTTCTGGATAAACTTATATCTGGTGTAGATGGTACAGATGTGTGTGCAGAACTAAAATCAGACGAGGAAGTCGCTCATGTACCAATCATTATGATGTCTGCATTGCACAATGTAGGTGACCTTTGTAAATCTGTAGGTGCCGTTGAATTTATCCCAAAGCCATTCGATATGGAGACTCTTTTAAACAGAGTGTCTGAAGTTCTTGCGAGGGACAAAAGTGGAGAGTCCACAAGATCCTAGAAATTCATGGATTAAATAATATAATTCTAAATTAAGCATTAGCCTTTTCCTGCATTGGGAATATTTAGGATTCCACTTTCAAATATGTTCTTAAAAAATTACATTTGTTCAAAATCGAATAAATGGCAGGAAATTCTATAGGCGCACTCTTCAGATTAACTACGTTTGGTGAATCTCATGGTGTCGCTATTGGTGGTGTGATTGATGGATGTCCTGCAGGAGTTAAGATAGATATAGAGAAGATACAGCAAGACCTAGATAGAAGACGTCCCGGGCAATCTGCAATCGTGACTCAGCGTAAGGAGCCTGACACTGTAGAATTTCTGTCAGGAATTTTCGAAGGTCAGTCAACCGGAACACCCATTGGATTCGTAATTAAAAATGCGAATCAAAAATCTAAGGATTATTCTCATATAAAAGATACTTACAGGCCTTCCCATGCCGACTATACCTACGACGAAAAGTATGGTGTTCGCGATTACCGTGGCGGTGGAAGATCATCGGCCAGAGAGACGGCATGTAGGGTTGTTGCTGGTAGTATTGCCAAACAGCTATTAAATTCTCTTCAATTTAATGCCTATGTTTCTACTGTAGGTCATATTGAACTAAATAAAAAATACCAGGAACTGGACTTTTCAGAAGTTGAAAAAAATCCGGTGCGTTGTCCAGATCCTGCCAAGGCTAAAGAAATGGAGACTTATATCAAGGAAATTCGATCGAGTGGTGATACCGTTGGCGGAATCGTTGATTGTGTTATCCAGAATGTCCCTAAAGGTCTGGGTGAACCTGTTTTTGATAAATTACATGCTGAACTTGGTAAAGCGATGCTTTCCATCAACGCTGTAAAGGGTTTTGAATACGGCAGCGGATTTGCCGGAACTACCATGAAAGGTAGCGAACACAACGACCAGTTCAACCAGGATGGTTCTACGAAGACTAATTTAAGTGGCGGTATACAGGGAGGAATAAGCAATGGAATGGATATCTACTTCAGAGTAGCTTTTAAACCTGTTGCAACATTAATGCAAAAGCAACAAACAATCAATTCCAAAGGAGAGCAGGTATATATGCAAGGGAAAGGAAGGCATGATCCATGTGTTGTGCCTAGAGCAGTGCCCATCGTAGAAGCCATGGCCGCAATTGTTATGGCCGACTATTTTCTTCAGAATAAATCATCAAAAATTTAATAGCAGAACATTAGGTATATGAAAAAACTTGCGTTGCACTGGCAGATACTTTTAGGAATGGCCGCTGGTGTCATTTTTGGACTAATCATGACTAATTTTAGTTGGGGACCAGAATTTACAGGGGATTGGATCAAACCTTTCGGGAACATATTTATCAATGCACTTAAGTTAATTGCAGTGCCATTGATTCTTGCCTCACTTATCAAGGGGATCTCCGATCTTAAAGATATTTCAAAGTTGTCCAAGATGGGAACCAGAACCATTGCGACCTATGTAATTACAACCGTGATCGCAGTTTCCATAGGATTGCTCATGGTAAACCTTATTGCGCCTGGGAAAGCGATTTCTGAAGAAACGCGTAGTGATCTAATTGCTAGTTATGAAGGGGATGCTTCGGTTAGAATCACAGATGCCCAGAAGCAGAAGGATGCGGGACCTTTACAGGCTCTGGAAGATTTAGTGCCGAGTAATATTTTTGGTGCGGCTAGCGATAACGGGAACATGCTTCAGGTTATATTTTTCGCCATATTCTTTGGACTCGGACTCATCCTTATTCCTGAAAAAACAGCGAAACCAGTTAAGGATTTCTTTGATGGTTTTAATGAAGTCATTTTAAAAATGATCGACCTTATCATGCTAACTGCACCATACGGTGTATTTGCTTTACTGGCAGCACTTGTTGTAGAATCACCAAGTGCAGATCTCTTTGCGGCTCTGGCTATGTATGCACTCACTGTACTGCTAGGTTTAGCTCTTATGATAGGAGCATATATTTTGCTGGTATGGATCTTTACGAAGAATACACCATCATTTTTCCTTAACGGAATCGGGCCTGCTCAATTACTTGCTTTCTCTACAAGTTCCAGTGCTGCCACGCTTCCTGTTACGATGGAAAGGGTAGAAGAACACATGGGTGTAAATAAGGAGGTTACTAGTTTCGTGCTTCCAATTGGCGCCACGATCAATATGGATGGTACGAGTCTTTACCAGGCGGTCGCCGCCGTATTTATCGCACAGGCATTCGGGATGGACCTATCACTAGGTGCCCAATTGGGGATCATCGCAACAGCTACATTGGCTTCTATAGGCTCAGCGGCAGTGCCGGGAGCCGGAATGGTAATGCTGGTAATTGTACTTGCACAAGCTGGAATTCCTGAAGCAGGATTGGCTTTAATATTTGCAGTGGATAGACCATTGGATATGTGTAGAACCACGGTTAATGTAACCGGAGATGCTGCCGTATCGTTAATGGTAGCGAAATCTGTAGATATGATGGGGCCACCAAATGTTAAAGACTGGGATGATGATTATCATCCTGAAAATGAGGAGACCGTTTAATCCAGAAATTTAGATTTTAGTTCGGGAGTAGGGATCATACAGTTATCCTTCTTCCCGAACCACTTATATCGATTGCTGGCCACAAAATCATAGATGCTATCTCTCAAACCCTCAGGTAAAAACAAGAAGTTTTTCAATAATGAATATCCTCCATCAAGGTCTCTTGAGATTTCCAGGGCTGCAGTAGATTTTCTATAATAAGCCACACCCGGTTCAATAAGCATAATAGAATCCAGGTCTTCAGGATCAAAGCCTCTTTCTTCAATGAGCCTTTTCCCGGTTTCACTTTGAAGGGATGCGAACCTAAACCTATCCTTACGGTCATGTTTAATTATGAACTGTACCGCGTTATTGCAAAGGTTACAAACGCCATCAAACAGAATGATCTTATGTTTGGAAGTATTTTCCATTACTATTTCTTTTTAGCAGATTGTACGAGTTCCAATTGAGCCATTCCTACAGAAGTGGTGAAAATACCATAATTGACAAGAGCTTTGTCTTTTTCTATCTTATCGATCGTTCCAACCGCTTTTCCATCTTCAAGCCGAACACGATCGCCAATCTTTAATTTAGCTTTTGGTTTATTGGCTTCCTGCTTTTTTAATTGCGTTTCTTTTTTCTTCTCTTCCTTTTTCTTTTCCCGAATTGGTTCAATTTTTTTCTGAACCTCCTTTTTCAACTGTTCTTCTTTGTTTTTCTTGGCTTTAAGTTTCTTGGCACTTTCTTTTTTTCGTTTGGAATTTTCTATTTCCACTAGCTTTATAAATTCTCCAATAAGCTCTTTCTTTTTTTTATTGCTGAAGTATTTTTCACTTAGATCATTGACCTTCTGACCAAGATAGATCATTCGCTGATTGGTATCGTACAGTTCCTGATAGCTTTCCAATTTTTGCTGAATCCTGGAATTTGTTTCTTCCAGTTTTTCTTTTTCTGCTGCGGCCTTTTCTTCTTTGGTCTTAAGACTGTCGGTTGTTTTTCTAAGGTTAGAACGCTCCTTCTGAAGGTTCGCTATACTTCGATCAAATCTAATCTTACCACGTTCAACCTTCTTTTTGGAACGATTAATCAGGCTATATGGAATTCCGTTTTTCTGGGCAACTTCAAAGGTAAAAGAGCTTCCGGCTTCTCCAACCTGAAGTTTATAGATTGGTTCTAGCGTTTGATTATCGAACATCATATTCGCATTGCTCATCTCTGGCAATTCATTGGCCAGTTTCTTCAGGTTAGCGTAATGTGTTGTAAGTATTCCGAAGGATCCTTTTTCATAAAAAACCTCCAGAAATGTTTCAGCTAAAGCACCACCAAGTTCTGGGTCACTTCCCGTACCAAATTCGTCAATTAGAAACAATGTTTTGTCATCACATTTCCGCAGAAAGTAATTCATGTTTTTAAGTCGGTAGCTATACGTACTAAGGTGATTTTCGATAGATTGATTATCACCTATATCGGTAAGAACTTTGGAGAACAGGCACATTCTACTATACTCATGAACCGGGATAAGCATTCCACTCTGGAGCATTACCTGTAAGAGTCCAACCGTCTTAAGAGTGATACTTTTACCACCCGCATTCGGACCTGAAATAACCATTATTCGGTTATCGGCGCCTAGTTCAATGCTCTGTGGATATGTTTTTTCGTTCTTTTTCTTATTATTCAGAAGTAATAGAGGGTGGTAGGCATCCTTCAGAAATAATTCCCTATCCTTAGTGATCTTTGGTAAGATTCCCTCGATCTTATATGCGTACTTGGCCTTCGCGGAGATCACATCCATTTCACTTAGAAGATCCTGGTGCTCTACCAGAACTTCACGATAGGGTCTGGCGAATTCTGTAAGTTCTTTTAAAATACGCTTAATCTCTTCCTTTTCCTCGTATTCTAAATTGTTAAGTTCCCGGGTGTATCGATGAGTAGCTTCCGGCTGAATATACACAATACTGCCGGTTTTGGAATTCCCCATGATTCCACCTTTTACCTTACGGCGATACATAGATTTTACAGCGAGTACCCGCACATTCTCCACAACACTTTCTTTGATCTCGTCAAGATACCCATAACCGTTGTAAGTAGTTAAGGCTGAATTAAAACTTGAATTTATCTGACCCTTTACAGCATTGATCGATCTTCGCAATTGTTGTAAATAGGTGGAAGCATCATCTTTCATTTCTCCAAACCTATCAATAACCGAATTGATCTTTTCTACGAGGCTTAGGTCATATTCCAGATGAGAAACAGTCTCAGATAAAGCAGGATAGAGATGCTTGTTTTTTCTGAAGAATTTCAAGTGATTATTCACCGTTTCATTCAGCGAAGAAATCTTTCTGAAACCTCCAATTTCCAGAACCGACTCCTCTATAGCCAGTAATCGAAGCTCAGGTTGAATACTATCGAATCCGTGATTCGGGATCGCTTCATCCTGGGTTTTGGATTTAATAAATTCGTTGGTTTGATCGAGTCCAAAAACGGTCTTCTGAAAACTCGGGTATGGTTGGATCTTAAGAGCCTTATCTTTTCCCTGTCCTGTAATGCATAGTTCGCTAACCTGCGCGCATACTACCGGAAATTCCAAATCATCAAGACTCCTGGAACTAATTTTTATCATATCAATTTTTCCCTACATTTGAGGTACTACAAAGTTACTCAATTCTCATGAACGTAAGAATAGATCAAAGCTGGAAAAAAGTTCTGAATGCTGAATTTGAAAAGGACTATTTCAAGAATTTAATTCAATATGTAAAAAAGGAGTATACGGAGCATAAATGTTTTCCTCCAGGCGGTGAGATTTTTGCTGCTTTTGATCATTCAACATTTGATAATACCCGGGTAGTTATTCTGGGTCAGGATCCATATCATGGAGTAGGGCAGGCGAACGGTTTGTGTTTTTCTGTTCGTGATAATGTCCAGATTCCTCCTTCGCTAATCAATATTTTTAAAGAGATCGAGACTGATTTGAATAAGCCTGCGCCTTCCAGCGGAAATCTCGAGAGATGGGCAGATCAAGGTGTACTTTTATTGAATGCAACCTTAAGCGTAAGAGCTCATCAGGCCGGTTCCCACCAAAACAAAGGCTGGGAAATTTTCACAGATGAAGTGATCAGGCTCATTTCCGAACAAAAAGAAAATGTTGTATTTATGCTTTGGGGTGGTTTTGCCAAGAAAAAATCCAAGCTAATCGATAGTTCGAAGCATCTAATTTTAACCAGTGGTCATCCTTCACCACTAAGTGCAAACAGAGGATACTGGTTTGGAAACAAACATTTTAGTCTGGCCAATGAATATTTACAATTAAAAGGCAAAAAACCAATTAATTGGTAAGCATACTCAAGAAGTGCTAATTAGAATCTATATCCCAGGTTGACCATAAACTGACCAACAATAGGTGGAGATTTGTCACTAAACAAATTTCTACCAATACCACCGCTTAGGTCTAATAAAAAGCCTCCTTTAGATACAAATTTACCACCCAGACCAAATCCTATGGCAAAGTCGGTATAGTCATTAGTTTCATAAATATATTAATTAATACTTTCATTGTAATATGATCCATCTTCATATTCACCATTTGACAATATTCCAAAACCATGAACATAAAAGCCACGGGCATACTTTGAGCTAAAGAAATGCTTGTATTTACCGGTTAAAGAGAGCTCTTTGTAATAAGCATCATTGAGATAATCATCCTTAGTTGGATGGTAAAAAGCTTCGATCGCCCAGGTAGAATTTTCAGAAATTATGCGTTCATAGGTAATATCTACAATACCGAAAGCTACAAGATTAAAAGCATTCAGACTTAATTCCTGTTTTCCGAACTCTCTTGAATTTGCATTGGAAATACTGTCGTTGGTCTGGCTAAAACCCAGAGATGTAGCTGCTAAAAGCAAGCAGGTAAGTAAAAATTATATTTGTAGAAGTAGATTATTTGGCCCTGAAATTATGAATTAATTCCTTATTATCTACTTTTTCGGAAATAAGTTTAAGTCTTTTTAAATAATCCTGAACTTCAGTTAGATCCTGATCGGCGATTTGCTGCTGACTCCAATGGGTAAGATCAAGCCATTTTCTGATATCTTCTAGTTTTTGACCATATCTCTCTGCCAGTTCAACATCTATATTTTTCTGAATTTTGAAATTGCTTGTTTCAGTATTTAGAACCTCCAGCATTCTTACAAGTTCGTCTGGTTTTTCATCGATTGCTTTTTGAGAAGCTGCTATCACAAAACAAGGCCATGGAGTAGGGCAGTCGGCAATAAGTCGGAAGGTATTATTGTCCACCAGAGGTTTTGTGGTGAAATGTTCCCACATAAAATACTGCGCATCATCCTGTCTCAAAGCCTCAATAGCTCCTTCCAGATTATGAACAATCTCAAATTTGAGTGAATCTGTATTCCACCCAACATGTTCAGCATTTACATAGGCCATTAGATGTGAGCCGCTTCCTTCACGGCTAATCGCAGCTTTTGTACCCTTTAGATCGTTGATGTTTTTAAAGGAAGATCTCCCATCAACATGAATTCCCCAAATAAGCGGACTTCCAATATAATTCTGAATGATCTTACTTTTATTTCCATTTATAATGTCACGGCTGATACCTTCTGTTAGTATAACGGCTACGTCTATTTCCTCTTCCCGAAGCAAATTACACATAGCTCCCGTTCCTTCCGGAACTTCCTTCCATTTGAGGTCTAATCCTGCTTTTGCGAATTTGTTATTCTCGATACAACGATGCCAGGGTAAATTAAAATGCTCCGGTACACCACCAACTTTGATCTCAGTCATTTGAATGCTTTTCTTTTAGATAATCATATATCGCATATTGCGAACGCACAGTTTTCTCATCATCATCCTTCTGAACATAGGTATTCGTTTCTTCCTTATCCTGAATACGAGCTTTTACATTATCCTTTAACTGAATATTCAATATGTCCTTGAATTCATTAAAAATATCTTCATCCAGCACTGGAGAGATGACTTCAATTCTGCGATCAAGATTACGACTCATCCAATCTGCACTCCCATAGAACATTTTTTCAACACCCCCGTTTTCAAAAAGGTAGATTCTACCATGTTCCAGAAAACGATCAACTACACTCGTAACATAAATATTTTCACTCATGCCTTTAACTCCTGGAATTAGACAGGTAAAACCGCGTATCAGCATTCTAATCTCGACACCCGCTTCGCTCGCCCGGTACAGCAACTCGATCATTTCCTCATCTTCAAGGCTGTTCATCTTGGCGGTAATCTTAGCTTTCTTACCATCTCTGGCATTTTCGATCTCGTTGTAGATCAACTTGGTGAATTCTTGCCTGGTAGAAAATGGAGAGATCAAAAGGTTCTTTTCTCTCGGGATGATCAGTTCACCTTCCAGCACTTTGAACAAGCGATCGAGTTCTTTGGTGATCAGTTTGTTTGCTGTAAAAATTGCATGATCGCAATAAATTTCAGAAGTCTCTGCATTGAAATTTCCGGTTCCAATATAAGCATATCGTACAGTTTCATCATTCTCCTGCCTTTTTACCAGCATGATCTTGGAATGCACTTTCACCTTCGGAAAAGAATAGATCACATGAGCGCCTTTTTCTTCAAATTTCCTTCCCCAGCTAATATTGTTTTTCTCATCAAATCTCGCTTTGGCTTCAACAAAAACAGTAACATTCTTACCATTCTCCAGAGCCTGCATTAGGGAATTGGTCAGTTTGGACTCATCGGCTACCCGATAAAGAGAAATACTAATATCAGTAACCTGATCATCTGCCGCGGCCTGTTCTACAAATTTCTCAACATAATCAAAAGACATAAAAGGAAAATGCAGCGCCTGATCTTTCTCTAATATAGATTTAAAGTAATCATCACTTTTTTCCAAAGTTTTATGGGGTAGTGGAGGAAGCTTTTTAAAATGAAGATCCTTATTGCCACTTGGATCAGGGAAAGTAAAAAAGTCTTTAAAGTTATGATATTTGCCTCCAGGCATCATATCGATTTTCCCTAATTTCAGAAGTTTCCTGATTTTTCTATGAACAGGATCTGGCATACTTGCATCATAAAGTAATCTTGTAGGCTGCCCATCTGTTCTTTGCTTTAAAGATTCATAGATCTTTTCTGCCAGTACGCCTTCATATATATCGTCGATATACAGTTCAGCATCTCTGGATAATTTAATTTCATAAATTCCTGTAATATCGCTTTCAGGAAAAATTTTAAACAATTGATGTCTTAGAATTTCATCTAAATAAGTGATCTGGTGTTTTTCTGCTTCATCTTTAAAGGTCACGAATCGGCCACATTCTTCTACCGGTATATTGACAATGGCTAATTTATTTTCATCTTTAAAAGTAACCAGGAAATAGAGGATAGAATTCTTCAAAAACAATTCATTCTCTTCATCCAGATTAATTAACATAGGATCTAAATGTTGCTGAATGTTCTTTTGAAAATAATCTTCAGCAAAGGCCTTCTGCTTTTGATTATAATGATCTGCCTCCAGTAAAAAAATGTTGTTCGCTGCAAGTTCCGGGATGATCTGTTTTTTATAGATATCTCCAAACTGATTCTGTTGCTTTTTAACTTCTTCGATGATCTGTTTAGTGATTCTTGAAGGTTTGAGGGCTAGTTTTTTCCTGATACTTTTCTTCACCCTCTTCATTTGGCGGAGTTGAGAAACACGTACGCGGAAATACTCATCCAGATTGGAAGAAAAAATTGCCAGGAATTTCATCCTTTCGTAAAGAGGATTTATCTTATCTGCAGCCTCTTGTAGAACCCTTTCGTTAAAACTCAACCAGTTTAGATCTCTGTGTCTAAAACGGTTTTCATTAGGTTGCGGCATGGACATTATTTTGTTTAACCAAAAATACAAAGTAAGCCCTGTAGAGCTTTTAATATATTGTTAAATAAGCTACTTAGGAAACTATCCTTTCCAGACAGTATTTAATAAGATTATCTACAAGTTTTTTAGGATCTGCTGAAAATTCTCCGGTAGCTCTGTTCGCTAATACCGCATTCATAGAAACTGCATGATGGCCCAGTAGTTTCGACATCCCGTATATTCCTGAAGTTTCCATTTCAAGATTCGTAATAAACTTTCCATTAAAACTGAAGGCGGCAATATTTTGATTCATATCTGCTTCAGGAATGGAGTTTCGAAGAACTCTTCCCTGAGGACCATAAAAACCAATATTGGTAGCAGTGAAACCTTTGACAGTATCCTTGGATGAGAATTTCTCTATGAGTCGGCCACTTCCTTCGACTACGTAGGGATAAGCTTTTTTAGAAGACCAGTTCGTTTGTTTAACAAATTCTTCAGCATAAGCAGCTTGCAGAAAACTATCACTGTCATAGAAATGCATAAGACCATCAAAGCCCATTGCGAGTTCACTTACCAGAAATGAATCTAAAGCGATATCCTCTCTAATAGAACCGGTGGTACCAATTCTAATAATGTCCAAAGCTTTAAGATCGTTCTTAACTTCTTTTTTCTGCAGGTCGATATTGGCCAGCGCATCCAGTTCGGTTAAAGCGATATCAATATTATCGGTTCCCATTCCTGTAGACATCACGGTGATTCTTTTTCCATCCAGAAAACCAGTATGGGTGCAGAACTCACGTTTCATTCTAGTGATCTCGATTTTATCAAAATAAGCACTAATTCTTTCTACTCTAGCCGGGTCACCAACGGTGATCACTGTATCTGCGATTTCATGTGGTAGTAAACCAAGGTGATATATGGAACCGTCCTCATTGAGGATCAATTCTGAAGCTTTTAAACTCATTCTATAGTTTTAATAATCTGTTCAATTCAGGATCATAAAGGAAATCGAATTTTCGAACTCCCCCATAAACCTGTTCATTTAAAAGTTCACGATAGAAGTTCTTTTTTCCATTTAATACCTGAATTCCTTTTTCAGTAAGTTGTATTTTATTTTCGTTTTCAGAAAAGAACAGGGAGAGTCTGTCCAGTTTTCTTTGCATCTGGCTATCGCTATATCCATAATAGCCCTGATGCTGAAGAGCATATCCCAGCAGATGATTTCTACTGGTAATCTCTCTTGATTCTATAAGCTTTAAAATGTTTCTTTCAAGCGAGTTGATCCCTGTCCTACTATTTGGAAACCTTTCAATATGTGCTCTAATACAGCTCGATAAATATTCAAAATTGGACTTGGTCTTGATTTGTGCTTTTAATTTCAAAGGATCCTCACCACAATAAAGTTCCCAAATCAACAATGCAACTCCAATATCTTCAGAAGTTAATACAATGCTGTTTTCATAATGGTTCTTCAATTCTGAAATTGATAGCTGGCATAAGGGTTGAAACTCCTTCTCACCTTTGAGTTTTTTGCTACACACAAGATAAACGGGCATATCCATTCTCTTGTTCGCAAGAACCTGAATGGCAGCAAGCATATTAATATGGCAAAAAAGATCATACTCGAACCACAGATAGACCTTATCATAGTCATCCATAGCTTTTAGTCTTTCAACTTCAGAAATAAAACGTTCTTCATAATTTTTCGCAGAGATATCGTATGCTTTTAACAGGAATTTCTTGCGCATTTTGAAGAACTTGTCATTAAGCTTCCTTTTTGTAGGACCTTCACATAGGAGTTCACGCCATATAATCAATTCACCCGGTAATTTTAGCTCCTGCATATGTTCGGCTAAACCATCACCGTTCACTATATGTAAAGTCTTTTCGCTCATATTTAAGATATAAAAAACGTGCTATTAACCTCCAACACGTTTAACCTGATATCCTTCATATTGCAGGATCTGCATTATTTTTTCACGATCGTCACCCTGGATGATGATTTCTCCATCCTTGGTACTACCGCCAACGCCACATTTTTTCTTCAGCAATTTCCCGAGCTTGATGAGTTCTTCTTCAGGACCCTGGTAATTTTTGATGATAGTCACCGTTTTACCGCCTCTACCTTTATTACTGAAATGTGCTTCTAATTTCTGATCCTCTGGAGCGAGTTCTTCCTGGGAATCTCCGTTGGTATATGATGTTTCATCAAATTCATCATTGGTCGAAAATACGAAACCTCCCAGATCTTCCAGACCTAATTTCTTTTTCGCCATTATCTATTTTTTTAAGAGACCTATCTCTACAAGTCGCTGATGCAAAAATTCTCCTGCAGTAATGTCTTCATATTGTTTTGGGTTATCTTCATCGATACATTCTTCAAGACAGTCTAGTCTCATATCACTTCGTGGGTGCATAAAGAAAGGAATGGAATATCTAGGTTTTTCCCATTGATCTTTTGGCGGATTCGTAACCCGGTGAATAGTAGAGCGAAGTTTGTTATTGGTATGTCTTTCCAGCATATCCCCAACATTGATCACTAATTCATCTTCCTGTGGAACGGCATCGATCCATTCACCATCCTTCCGAAGGACTTGCAGACCACCAGTAGATGCTCCCATCAAAAGAGTAATTAAATTGATATCACCATGAGCTCCAGCTCTAACAGCTCCCTTTGGCTCTTCCGTGATTGGTGGGTAATGTATTGGTCTTAAAATACTGTTTCCATTACTTGCCCAATGATCAAAATAATGCTCTTCTAATCCAATATATAAAGCAAGGGCACGAAGCACGTAAATACCAGTTTTTTCCAGCATTCTATAAGCTTCCATCCCAATTTTATTAAAATCTGGTAATTCTTCAACCTGTACATTTTCAGGATATTCTTCAGACAGTTTCGCATCTTCTGAAGGTTCCTGTCCAAAATGCCAGAACTCCTTCAGATCTCCTTCTTTTTTACCTTTAGCATGCTCCTTTCCGAAGGAAATATAACCTCTTTGTCCAGCCAGCCCTTCAATCTCATAGTTCTTCTTAGTTTCAACCGGTAAGTCGAAAAAAGATTTTACTTCTTTGTAAAGATTATCAACCAGATTATCACTTAAAAAATGATTTTTAAGAGCTACAAAACCTATTTCTTCATAAGCTTTACCAATCTCGTTAACGAACTTTTCTTTTCTTTTAGGATCTTCCGAAAGAAAATCGGCGAGATCTACACTGGGAATATTATTCATTGCCATATAGCGCTTTTAAAATTTTAGGTAACAAACAAAGTTAAGTAAAATTAAGTAATTCATGGATTTTTAGACTCCATTCAACTTTATAATTTTACTTACATTTATCGAACAAATTATAATTTATGTCTTCCGTAGATACTTCCCAAACCAACATACAATACAAATCCAGTATTCATGATACCGAGACACTGCAAGATCTGTATTATGCCATTTTAAAACCCAGAATGATCGAAGAAAAAATGTTGATCTTGCTGCGTCAGGGTAAAATTAGTAAATGGTTTAGTGGAATTGGGCAGGAGGCGATCTCTGTAGGAGTAACCAAGGCCTTATATAAACATGAGTATATTTTGCCAATGCATCGAAATCTCGGTGTTTTTACAACCCGGGAAATTCCCTTAAAGCGGCTATTCGCTCAATGGCAGGGGAAAGCTTCTGGTTTTACAAAGGGTAGAGACAGGAGTTTTCATTTTGGAACACAGGAATTTAATATAGTAGGAATGATCTCTCATCTTGGACCACAGCTTGGAGTGGCAGATGGTATTGCACTTGCTAGCAAACTCAAAAATGAAGGATCTGTAACTGCAGTGTTTACAGGTGAAGGGGGTACCAGCGAAGGTGATTTTCATGAAGCTTTGAATATAGCGTCTGTTTGGGATCTACCTGTTTTGTTCTGTATCGAGAATAATGGTTACGGACTCTCAACTCCAACTACAGAACAATATAGATGTAAGGACCTTGCAGATCGCGGTGCTGGCTATGGGATGGAAGCGCATATAATTGATGGAAACAACATTCTCGAAGTTTATGAGAAAATTTCAGAAATAGCTGAAAGTATGAGGGTTGAACCAAGGCCGGTTCTTGTGGAATTCAAGACTTTCAGAATGAGAGGACATGAGGAAGCCAGTGGTACCAAATATGTTCCGCAGGAATTAATGGATGAGTGGCAGGCAAAAGATCCTGTGATCAATTTTGAAAATTTCCTTCTGGAACATAAAGTTATATCCCATGACCAGATTTCAGAAATGAAAGAAAAAATTTTACTGGAGATCAACGAGCATCTCGATATCGCTAATTCTGAAGCAATCGTCTCCGCCAGTCTGGAAACTGAATTGAATGACGTGTACGCTAATTGTAATTTTGAAGAAGTTCAGCCTGGATCTACAACTTCAGAGTTGAGATTTATAGATGCCATTGCTGAATCTGTTTCAGAATCTATGGAACGTCATCCCGATCTGGTACTTATGGGACAGGATATTGCCGATTACGGTGGTGTTTTTAAGATTACTGATGGTTTGCTTCATAAATATGGTAAGGAAAGAATTCGCAATACGCCAATATGTGAGTCGGCAATAGTGGGTGCTGCCATGGGTCTATCCATTAAGGGCATGAAAGCTATGGTTGAAATGCAATTCAGTGATTTTGTAAGTTCAGGATTCAATCCAATCGTGAATTACCTTGCTAAAGTGAACTATCGCTGGAACCAGAATGCCGATGTGGTCATTAGAATGCCTTGTGGCGGCAGTGTAGGTGCAGGACCATTCCATAGCCAGACAAACGAAGCCTGGTTTACAAAAATCCCCGGGCTAAAAGTCATTTATCCTGCTTTTCCTGCTGATGCGAAAGGTTTGTTGAATACCGCATTTAATGATCCTAATCCCGTATTATATTTCGAGCACAAAGCTCTTTATCGAAGTATCAGGCAGGAAGTTCCAGAAGGATATTACACTACAGAATTTGGAAAAGCCTCCTTGATTAGAGAGGGTAGCAATGTTACTATCATCACTTATGGTGCAGGTGTGCATTGGGCCATGGAAATACTGGATGAGTTGAAAATAGATTCTGCAGATCTGCTTGATCTTCGAAGTTTACAACCGCTTGATAATAGAGCAATTTGTAAATCTGTTACGAAAACAGGAAAGGCGATCGTGCTAACAGAAGATTCATTAACGGGTAGTTTTGCTTCAGAAATTGCTGCAGTGATCTCTGAAGAATGCTTTGAGAGTCTTGATGCCCCAGTATATAGAGTGGGTTCTCTGGAAACACCGATCCCGTTCGCAAAAGAGCTGGAAAATCAATACTTACCAAAGGATCGCTTTAGATCAAAATTGCAGGAATTATTGAATTATTAGCATGCTTTTATCATTAAATTGAGATAATTAAGATTAGTTAACACATTCTCTGTTAAATAATTAATAATCTTTTGTTGCCACCTTACTACTGCTGTAATTTAGATTCAACTAATCAATAAATCTATACATTATGGTACGTTTAATCGTCATTTTTCTGATTATTGCAATCGTTGCCGCAATCTTCGGTTTTGGAGGAATTGCAGACGGTGCAGCAGATATCGCGAAGATCATTTTTTATATCTTCCTTGTACTTCTGGTAATCTCATTACTAAGTCGTTTATTCAGAAGATAATCGAGCAATAACATTCTAAATCCAGTGTGCTTCGGAACAATCCTTGTCACATTGGATTTTTACTTTTAAATCAAATCCTACATGAAAAAGATATTTATTTTACTTGCAACAATTGGACTGCTTGCTTCCTGTGGAGGAACGAGTAAAGTTGCCAAAGAGGCTAGAAAGAGCTTTGATGGTCAGTGGACACTAACAAGTGTAACCTATCCTAATAACCCTGGTCAGTTTAACGTAACTCTCTTCAACGAAGCTCAGGCTTCTTGTTTTGAAAACAGCAACTGGGATTTTGTATCCAATAATAACCGAGGAACTTATACAGTTTCGGGAACAGGTTGCGACGGCGAAACAAACCAGTTTATTTGGTCTATCGATGAAGAGAATACCCCTCAGGGAATCTATGATTTTCTTCTGAAGCCTACTAATGAAGATTACAAATCTACAACGGGAAATGAAGGATTCAGACTGAACTTACAAAGTTTAACTGATACTAATATGACCTGGTCACAAACAGTGAGTCTTGATGGTTCACCGTTTACAATCAAAATGAATTTTACTAAACAATAATTATACAGAAAGCTATGAAAACAGTGATTAATAGAATGTTCGTAATACTTTTTGCATCCACACTTTTATTTGGATGTGATGCAGTAAAGAACGCAAACAATAAACAAAAAGGTGCCGTGATAGGTACTGCAGGTGGAGCCGTAATTGGTGGAGTTATTGGAAATAACACCGGAGATGGGAACTCTGCTCTTGGATCTATCATTGGTGGTGTAGTTGGTGGAGCAGCCGGAGCCATTATTGGTAACAGAATGGATGAACAGGCTAAGAAGATCGAGAACGAGATTCCTGGTGCTGAAGTTGAAAGAGTTGGTGAAGGGATCAACGTTACTTTTGATGAGAATAGTGGAGTTTATTTTGACACCGAGAAATATACCATCAACGCGAAATCTCAGGAAGCATTGAATAAGCTTGCTGGTATTTTTAAAGAATACCCTCAAACGAATGTCCTTGTTGAAGGTCATACCGATAATACAGGTAGTGATAGTTATAACCTCACTCTATCTAAAAACAGAGCACAAGCAGTAACTGGATACCTTGTAGATAACGGAATTGAGAAAGGAAGATTTACTACCAAATGGTATGGTGAGACTCAACCAAAGTATGATAATTCTACTGCTGATGGAAGAGCGAAGAATAGAAGAGTAGAGCTTGCTATAGTTGCTAATGATGAATTAAAGGAAGAGGCTAAAGAACAGGCCGAGCAGCAGGAAGGTAATTAAGATTATGTTTAAATAATTTCTGAAAGATCCCGGTTTATACCGGGATTTTTTGTGATTAATAAGTACATTCAAAGAATGAATTCAAAGGATGTTATTATACTGGGAGGGGGACTTGCAGGTCTTGTTGCGGGGATACATCTCGTGAATTCAGGCGCGAATGTTTGTTTGATTGAGAAAGACTCATATCCAGGACATAAGGTATGTGGAGAGTACTTATCTAATGAAATAAAACCATACTTAGAATTTCTCGGGCTTGATCTAGGGAGTGTTCACCTCCCAGAACTTTCAAGAATGCAATTTAGCACCCAGAAGGGTAATATGCTGGAATGTAAACTAGATCTTGGAGGAATGGGTATAAGCAGATACACTTTAGATCATTTATTATATCAGAAATTTTTAGACGCGGGAGGTGAAATTATCAAAGCTACTGCTGAAAATTGTAAATTTTATGGGGACATTTTTTTAGTTCATTGCAAGGATGGTCAGACTCTCGAAGCAAATTTTGTGTTAGGTGCATATGGCAAGAGGTCCAGTCTTGATAAGCGCCTGAGGCGATCTTTTATAAATAAAAAATCTGCATGGATGGCTGTTAAGGCGCATTACGACAATCACGATTTTCCTGATGATCTGGTTGCATTGCATAACTTTCAGGGAGGATATTGCGGACTATCAAAAACCGATCTTGGTACCGTGAATGTCTGTTATCTGGCGACTTATGAATCATTCCAGAAATATAGTAACATCAAATCATATGAGAACAAGGTTCTTAGCCGCAATCCGTATTTAAAGGATTTCTTTCAGAATTCAATAATGATCTTCGAAAAACCCCTGAGTATCGCACAAATTTCATTTGATAATAAGGAATTGGTCGAGGATCATATTATTATGATCGGGGACGCTGCAGGTTTAATTCATCCTTTATCTGGTAATGGAATGGCAATGGCTATACGTAGCGCTAAGATGGCTTCGGAAGCCTTATTAGAGTTTAAACTTAATCCTAAGAATCGTGAAAGCATAGAATCAAACTACGCTTATTCCTGGAAAAATAATTTTAGAATAAGAATGAAAACTGGCAGGATACTTCAGAAGGTACTAATGCACCAAAAACTGAGCAATTTCTCTCAAAGTTTTGTTCAGAAAGTACCCGGATTATTACCAAAGATCATTAAACTAACCCACGGAAAACAAATGCATGTCTGAAATAGATACAACAAAAAGATCTCTTGAGCCGGAGATCATGGACGATTTTGACTTTAGAGGTGAAGAATTGAGAATTACTCTGGAGGATCTTGAAAAGGTCAATTCCTGGCTGGGAGGTAATCAAATTAGTATTGATGGTCTGAGGCAACTGGATCTTGATAAAAATAAAAAAATCTCAATCGTAGACGTGGGTTGTGGTAATGGCGCGATGCTTCGAAAAATAGCAGATTGGGGCAGAATGGAGAAGTTGAAACTAAAATTGACAGGTGTAGATGCGAATGCATTTGCCATCGTAATTGCACAAGATTTATCCACAGATTATCCTGAATTAGATTTTGTAACTCAGAATATTTTTAGTTCAGAATTTCGCAGTTCAAAATTTGACGTCGTGATGTGTACGCTAACATTGCATCATTTCAAGGATTCCCAGATTCCGGAAATTTTGCATCAGTTCTACGATCAGTCTAATATAGCAGTGATCATCAATGACCTGCAACGTTCAGCATTAGCTTACAGATTGTTTCAAATGTTCTGCGCGGTATTTGTGAACAATGAAATTGCTAGGAAAGATGGTCTTATCTCAATTTTAAGAGGTTTTAAGGAGCATGATATTAATAAATATATGAATACCATTAAAGTGGATACTTACTCGATTCAATGGAAATGGGCTTTCAGATATTTATGGATCATTAATAAATAAAAGAATGAGTGTACATATAGTAAATGTTGAAAAGCAATTACCGGAATATTTTCGGGAAACCAGGCAGATCATTCCCCTGGTAGAAGATTGGCTTGGTGACCAGGATGAAAGATTCCGTAGAAAGATTGTCAAGATTTTTGAAGGAGCAGCCGTAGATAGGCGCTATTCGATCATGGATCCTGAGGAAGTCTTTACTATGACTTCATTCGAGGATAAAAATAATATTTATGTTAGAGAGGTTAAGAAGCTGGGTAGCCAGGTTTTAATAAAGTCGCTGGCTGCGGCAAACTGGGATGCTCAAAGTATCGATTATATTATAACCGTAAGTTGTACTGGAATCATGATTCCTTCTCTCGATGCTTATTTGATCAACCAATTAAAATTGAAACAGGATATTACTCGTTTGCCAGTTACCGAAATGGGCTGTGCGGCAGGTATCTCCGGTATGATATATGCTCACAATTTTTTGAAATCAAATCCCGGAAAACGTGCCGCTGTGATTGCGGTTGAAAGTCCTACAGCCACTTTTCAACTTTCAGATCTAAGTATGGCAAATATGGTTAGTGCCGCAATTTTCGGGGATGGAGCGGCTTGTATTTTACTTTCTTCTGAAGAAGGTCTGGATAGCCCAAGGATTATTGGAGAAGAAATGTACCATTTCTATGATTCGACGCAAATGATGGGCTTTGATCTCAAGAATGAAGGTCTGCAAATGATTCTTGATCCGGCAGTTCCTGAAACTATTTCTCAGCATTTCCCGCAAATAGTTCATCCTTTTCTCGAAAAACATGGGTCTTCTATAGAAAAAGTGGATCATTTAATATTTCATCCAGGTGGAAAAAAAATAGTGCAGACTGTTTCTGAACTTTTTGGTAACTTAGGTAAGAATATTGACGATACTCGCGAAGTATTGAAATTATTCGGAAATATGAGCAGCGCCACGGTACTTTATGTTCTGGAAAGATTTCTGGATAAAAATATTGCTAAGGGCGAGCAGGGTTTGATGTTAAGTTTTGGACCTGGTTTTTCTGCTCAACGAATTTTGATAGAATGGTAAAAGACTTCAGAAATACAGATTATTGGGCGGTCATACTTGGAGGTAGCAGTGGTCTTGGGTATGCCAGCGCAAAGAAGCTTGCAAACCACGGAATGAATATTATCATAATTCACCGCGACAGAAGATCTGATATTGAAGATATCGAAGACGCCTTTGAAAGTATACGAAAAACCGGTGTGGAATTTCGTAGTTTTAATACAGATGCAATTCAGAAGGAGAACAGGAATGAACTCGTTTCAAATATTAAGGAATCACTTGGAAAGTATGGCAAGGTAAGAACTCTTTTACATAGTATCGCAAAGGGAAATTTAAAACCTATGCTAGGAGATGAACAAACTCTGAGTAATATTGACTTTCAATTGACCATAGATGCCATGGCACTAAGCTTGTATGACTGGACTCAGGAACTATATAAAAATGACCTTTTCGCGAAAGACGCACGGGTGATTTCTTTCACCAGTGAAGGAAACAAAAAGGCATGGAAAAATTATGCTGCAGTTTCAGCAGCAAAAGTAACCCTGGAATCCTTAACCAGAGGTATTGCTCTTGAATTTGCTGAAAAAGGTATCCGCGCAAATTGTATTCAGGCGGGTATAACGGTTACTAGATCTTTTCAAATGATTCCGGGCAATCAAACGTTAAGGGAACATGCTTTAAAACACAATCCATTCAAAAGATTGACGGTTCCGGATGATGTCGCAAACGTGGTCTATTTACTGAGTAAAGATGAAGCTTCCTGGATCACCGGCAGTATTATTCCTGTTAACGGCGGTGAGCATTTAATGTAAATTCGCAGTCCTTGAAAAGTAAAGATATATTTTCCAAATTACCTTATTCAGCACCTTTTCTATTTGTAGACGAAATAACCTCTATAAGCGAGAATACTATTGAGGGCAATTACTTTTTTGATAAATCACATTATTTTTATCGTGGACATTTTAAGGAAAATCCCGTAACTCCGGGAGTGATCCTGGCTGAATGTATGGCCCAAATTGGTGTGGTATCCCTCGGAATCTACTTGTTAAGTAAGGAGGAGGCTGCTTCAGAAATCCCTAGAATTGCAATGACATCTTCGAACGTAGATTTTATAAAACCTGTTTATCCCGGTGAAAAAGTATTTGTAAAGTCTGAAAAAAAATATTTTAGATTTAATAAATTAAAGTGCATGGTGATCATGACAGATACTCAGGATAATATTTTATGCCGGGGTGAAATTTCGGGAATGATTTTAAAATCTACATCATGAGTAGAAGAGTCTTAATTACTGGATTGGGGGTTGCCGCGCCAAATGCAATAGGCGTTAATCAATTTGACCAGGCTTTGAGGAATGGCACTAGCGGAATTAAATTCTACCAAAACTTAAAAGATCTTAATTTCAGCTGCCAGATAGGAGGGAAGCCACCGGTTACTCAGGAGATGATAAACAATTATTTCAATCCACTTCAACAAAAAGGTTTAAATAGCAGCGGACTCATTTATGGAGTGATGGCTGGTGTAGATGCCTGGAAAGATGCTATGCTTCCAATTTCTTCGGAAGAGGAACCTGACTGGAATTCAGGGATCATTTTTGGTACAGGAATCCTGGGAGTAGATAAATTTAGAGAAGCAATTCATCTGATTGATGCCGGAAAAACCAGAAGATTGGGAAGCACTAGTGTGATTCAGACAATGGCCAGCGGTATCAGCGCTTATTTGGGCGGAATGCTTGGTTGCGGTAACCAGGTAACCACAAATTCTTCTGCATGTACTACAGGAAGTGAAGCGATCATCATGGGGTACGACCGGATAATCTCAGGAAAGGCTGAAAGAATGCTGGTTGGAAGTTGCGGCGATGATGGCCCTTATGTTTGGGGAGGATTTGACGCGATGAGGATTCTTCCGGGTAAGTACAACGATAATCCGGAAAAAGCTTCCAGACCAATGAGCGCAACTGCTTCGGGATTTGTGCCGGGTAGTGGGGCAGGAGCTTTGCTACTTGAATCCCTGGAATCTGCTTTGGAAAGAGGGGCTAATATTTATGCGGAAGTACTTGGTGGAGCTATCAATAGTGGCGGTCAGAGAGCTGGTGGAAGTATGACCGCAGCGAATAATGAAGCAGTGCAAAGATGTATAAAGGATGCAATCAGTTTTTCTAGAATTGAGGCTGAAGATATAGACTATATCAATGGTCATCTCACAGCTACTACAAGAGACGCTACAGAAATCAAGAACTGGACTTCTGCCCTCGGACTTTCAGGAGAATATTTTCCGAAGATTAATTCTCTTAAAGGAATGACCGGACATTGTTTGAGTGCTTCTGGTTCAATCGAAAGTGTTGCAAGTATACTTCAGATTAAAAATCAATATGTATTCGGAAATATAAACTGCGAAGATATTCATACAGATATAACAGCTTTGATTGATGACTCCTGTATTCCGAAGAAAACAATAGATGCTGATATTAATATCGTAGCAAAAGCCAGTTTTGGTTTTGGAGATGTAAATGCGGTCACTATCTTTAAACGGTATAAAAAATAATAGATGACCAATCAGGATATAATTTCTAAGATTAAAACAATCGTCACTCCATATACTCAGCGAAAAGAGGGTCTTTCAGAATTTGATGAAAGCACCAACTTTTTGAATGACCTGGAGATCAATTCTGCTAATCTTGTAGATGTAGTACTGGATGTTGAAGATGAATTTGATATTGAAATCGATAATGAATCTATGGAAGGAATGATGACCGTAGGTGACGCCAGGGATATCATCATCAAAAAACTGAATGATTGATCATTGGAAATGACCTCATAGATCTTGAGATCGCGTTGGGTAAACCAAGATTAAAAAATGATCGCTTTTTATCCAAAGTTTTTACAGATAGTGAAATTAGTCAAATTTATTCACAGTCTCATCCGGAACTGGCAATCTGGAAAATGTGGTCGATGAAGGAAACGGCTTATAAAGCTCATCAAAGGCTCTTTCAAATTCCAGCCAGGCTTGATCCGGTCACTTATGAATGTGATCTTTATAATCTATGTGTTATTAAAGAGCAGAAGAACTATAGCATTAATTTAGAACAGGACGAGAATCATATTTATTCCTGGCTTGAGTTTAAAAATTTAGATCATATAAAAATTCCATATTCTACAAATTATAAATCCGATTTTATAAAAGAGTTTGCTATTCGAACAGACCTCGATCTTCGAAATATCGAACTCCGAAAAAATCACATTGGAATTCCAGAATTGTTTCTGAAACATCTCGGGGCCAACTTGCCAATTTCGATCACGCACCATGGCAGGTTTGCTGCGATTTGCTTTCCGTTAATTAACTGCTAAAAGCAGTTAAACATTTAAAAACTCCGTTGTTGTCTCTTCGCCTCTTTTGTATCTTCAATCAAGAAATCAAAAATAAAAATTATGAAGCAAGTAGATAAAATGGAGATCGTTCACAGTCAGTCAGCTGAGTTTATTGAACAAGGCGAACAGGGAAAATTTTTGAAAATGATCCCGGATACTTTTCTTATCAAAGGAGATGAAGTGGATGGTAAGTATAATCAGGGTTACGCAATTAGACATTTAAATAGAAGAGATATACTTTTAATTGATGTTGTTGAAGAATCTTCAAAAGCTGCCGTAAAGAAATTTGTGGAAGAAGGTTACCAGATCAAAGGTATCTTAATCACCTGTGATGCCATTCTAAAAACAGCTTATGCAGATTTGAAAACTATTTCTGAAGATGCTGGTGGTGCTGCAATTTATGCTCATCCAAGAAATAACATTAAAGACGATTTTAAAACAAATGACATTACGAAAAGAGATCCTGTACTGGACAGTTTCTCTATTAACATATTTGACCTTCCAGGTGCCAGTGGAGCATCTGTAGTTGTTTATTCTGAAATTAATGACGGAATGTTGTTTCCAGGAGAAGACGCGGTAGGATCTGATTATTCTTCTGATCTGAATACTTTTTCCAGACCTGAAAAGACTAACGCAAATAACGATTTTGGTTTAGCTGAAAGCTGGGCTGCTTTCGATACTGAATTCAGCTTTCTATTTCCACGCAAGGGAAAACCTGGTTTCAATTTAGAAGAAGGAAATCAAATTGATATCCTGAATTCTCTTGGAAAAAGCTAGTTTCATAAATACTATTATCTAATATATTCAAAGGTTGTTTAAATAGACATTACACGATCACGATTGCCCTGAATTCAGCAAATCCGTCGATGTAGTTTCTCCTAAAAACAACCTTTTTTCTATTGATTTTTATCGGAAGTCTGAACTATAACTTCTTCAATCTCACTTCTACTTAATAGAATTTAGTTCCACAGCAAATAATTAGATAGTGATTCATACATAGGATAAGAACAAGAAAATTACTGCCTTAACTAAGGTTCTGTTAAACTCCTGCTTACTTCAGCCAAAACTATATAACTTAAAGAATAAAATAACCAACCATGTCAAAATTGAATGTCACCCAAAAATTAATTAAAGAACATTTACTGGAAGGGGAGATGACTCCTGGAAAGGAAATAGGAATTAAAATAGATCAGGCACTACTTCAGGATGCTACAGGAACCCTTGTACAATTGGAGCTGGAAGCAATGGGACTTAAGAAAGCTCAGACAGAAGTTGCAGTACAGTATGTGGATCACAACCTGCTTCAAACCGACTTTAAAAACGCTGATGATCACCTTTTTCTGCATTCCGCGGCTGAAAGATTTGGTCTTTGGTATAGCAGACCGGGAAATGGGGTAAGCCATCCCGTTCATATGCAGAGATTTGGAAAGCCAGGAAAAACCATGGTAGGATCAGATAGTCACACTCCAGCAGCCGGTTCTTTAGGAATGCTGGCGATAGGTACTGGAGGTCTTGATGTTGCTTCAGCAATTGCAGGGCAGCCGTATTTCGTAAAGATGCCTGAAGTGATGGGAGTGAAACTAACTGGAAATCTACCAGATTGGGTGAGTGCCAAAGATGTGATTCTTGAAATGCTTAGACGTTACGACGTAAAAGGTGGAGTAGGGAAGGTTATCGAGTATTATGGAGATGGTCTTAAAAATTTAAGTGCGATGGATCGCCACGTGATCGCAAATATGGGCGCTGAACTTGGAGCTACAACTACTGTATTTCCTAGTGATGAAGAAACAAAAAGATTTTTAAAATCTCAGGACAGAGAATCAGACTGGGTAGAACTACTGGCAGATGAAGGTTGTGAATATGAATATCATGATGAAATTATTCTTGATGATCTTATTCCGCTTATAGCACTTCCAACCAGTCCAGGAAATGTTGTTCCAGTATCTGAGGTTGCAGGCAAAAGTATTAGCCAGGTAGTTATAGGATCTTCGGCAAACCCTGGACTAAGAGACTTCTGGATCGCTGGAGCAATAGTGGAAGGGAAATCTGTGAATACAGATGTATCATTCGATATAAATCCTACTTCAAGACAAATGATTCAGAATATGATCGAGAACAGAGCGTTTGCCAACCTTATTAAGGCAGGAGCAAGGTTTCATCAATCTGGATGTATGGGATGTATTGGCATGGGTCAGGCACCAGCATCCGGAACCATCAGTTTAAGGACCATGCCTAGAAATTTCCCAGACAGATCTGGAACCAAAGATGACCAGGTACATTTATGCAGTCCAGAAACCGCAGCAGCTTCAGCATTAACTGGAAAGATCACAGATCCAAGAAACCTGGAGAAATTATATGATATGAAATACCCTAAATTTCAACATCCGGAGATTGAGATCATTAATACTGATATGCTGGTGGCTCCCCCGGAAGATGGAACAAATGTAGAACTTGTTAAAGGCCCGAACATAACGAGCTTACCGCATATAGACCCAATTTTAAATGAATATGAAGTACCTGTACTATTGAAAATGGGTGATAATGTCTCTACAGACGAAATATTAAAGGCAGGTGCCGAAGTTTTACCTTTCCGAAGTAATTTACCTGAAATTAGTAAATATGCATTTACCGTAATTGATGAAACCTATTATGATCGAGCGATGGATACTAAAGATAGCCATGGCGGTCACATTGTAGTTGCCAAGGATAATTATGCGCAGGGGTCGAGTAGAGAACATGCTGCAATTGCTCCTAAATATCTTGGTCAGGTAGCGGTAATAGCGAATTCTTATGCAAGAATCGCGTGGCAGAATTTGGTGAATTTTGGAATTTTACCATTGGAATTTATAGACATATCAGATTATGAAAAGATTGAACAAGCTGATATCGTGAAATTTGAAAATCTTCAAAGAGATATTAAGGAAAGAAATAATATCAAAGTGGTGGTTAAAAAGGAAAATGGAAATGAAGAAACCTTCGAAACAAAACATTCTATGAGTGATCGACAAATTCAGGTTCTGTTGAAGGGTGGAATAATAAATGAATTTAAAGAGAAATTAGAGCAGAAAGATTTAACTGCATAATTCATTCAAGTATATATATTAAAAAAACCCTCTAAATAGAGGGTTTTTTACTTGTAAGAAATTCTTAAAACTAGTGAGAACTCATTTTTGCCTTACGTTTTTCACATTGCCTGTCCAGATCACGAACAGTCTCTGCGATAGATGCTTCATAAGAGTTCTCGTTTGACTGGGCAAATATTTCCGGTCCTGGAGCGCTTAATCTAACTTCAGTAATATATCCATTTGGTTTTTGATTTTCATCATGTTTAAAATAGATATTTGCTCTTACGATCCAGTCATATTTGTTTTCAAGCTTTTCTAGTTTCTTTTCAGTAAAAGCTTCAAGATTTTCACTTTTATGGATGTTTACAAATTCAAATACAGTTTCCATTTAATTCAATTTTTTGATTGTTTAAATTAACCCAATATTGCTTGAGACACCAAGCCTGTTATGCCTCTTTTAGCAAAGTTTTAATAAAGTATTTAGAGCACAGTTTTTACATACTTAAAGTATTTCTAATAAATAGATAAAGAATATAAAACAAGCATTGCAGGGCAGGTTCAATCATTATTTTTGTTTTATGAAAACAACGGACTTACCAAAGAAGATGATGGAAAAGGCTATTTCCCTGGCAAAAGAAGGAGCTGAAAGCGATAACGGTGGTCCATTTGGAGCAGTGATCACGAAAGGAGAAGAGGTCATAGCAGCAACTTACAATAGAGTTTCTGGCGATCAGGATTGCACACAGCATGCTGAGCTAAGAGCAATACAGTTAGCTTGCAAGCAATTAGGAACTAAAAATCTGGAAGGCTGCGTTTTATACACCAGTTGCGAACCCTGCATGATGTGTCTTGGGGCAGCTCATTGGGCAAATTTCGACTATATTTACTATGCTGCTTCTGCAGAAGATGCTAAGGAAAATGGATTTCTTTACTCAGATATGTATTATAATTCCTCTACTGAGAATAGGCATCAGGAGTTTAAAATGATTCAGCTATGTCGAGATGAGGCCTTAAAGGTCTGGCTCAAGAAATAATTATATTTTACCCTACTCAAAATGAAATATGGATAACAATCAGAAGAATGAAGAAGCTAATAAAGTAAATAAAGAATTAGACAATCAGGACTCCCAGGATAAAACCATGACTAAAACACATGGTGAGATTTTAAAAGAACAGATCATTGAGGGTTGTGAAACCTATGATCGTAGTAAGAGTAGTATTTTACTGAGTTCCTTTACTGCTGGGTTAGAAATTGGTTTTAGTTTCCTGATGTTATGCTCATTATTCAGCTTTCTGGAAGGTAAAGTTGCTGAAGAAACTATATTTGCAATAATAGCCTTAGTTTATCCTTTAGGCTTTATATTGGTTGTTTTAGGAAAATCCATATTATTTACAGAACAGACTTCTTTATTAGCATTGCCGGTATTAAATAACCGTAGAAGTGTCTGGAGCTTATTCCAGATCTGGGGAGTGGTTATATTAGGAAATCTGGCAGGAGGGATGCTTATAGCTCTTACAGTTTCATGGCTTGGCTCCGGATTGAACTTGTTTGAAGCAGAAGTCATTGCTAAAATTGGTGAACACTTTGTAGACTACGATATCTTAACAATCTTCTTAAGTGCTATTATGGCTGGATGGTTAATGGGACTTTTAAGCTGGTTGGTCACTTCTTCTAAGGAAACTACGGCAGAGATCCTAATAATTTATCTGATTACAGCAGTAATGGGCTTTACAGGATTACATCATAGTATTATTGGTCATATTGAAATTTTTGCGGGGATGCTGGTTTCAGATAAGATTACCTTTCTGGTATACTTAAAAACGCTGGTTACTGCATTAGCGGGTAACGCTGTTGGTGCTACCGTATTTGTAGCATTACTAAAGTACAGAGCATTTGTATTTAATATTAAGATGTAAGAACGAATGTTAAACTCAAATTAATCCTGAGGTTATAGATACTCAATTAATTAAATTAAGATAAAAATTATGGCAAACACTAGCGATAAAGATCAGGCCGACTGGCAGAAGAATTCAGGGAGACCATCTAATTTCAATGAAAAAGATGAGAGTCTTTACAAGGGAGAAAATGGTAACCTCAGAGTAAAAAAAGAGAAAAATGGTCTTAGTGATGAAGAAGACAAGACAATTCAGGATACTTTAGATAGTCTCGAAGGAAACGAGGAAGAATGAATAAGTACGTTCTATTCTTAATTGGATTACTTAGCCTGGCACTCCTTTCTGCATGTAAAAAGCACCAATGGCGACACTTCAGACTTGAGCGAGTTGCGATTGCTAATTGAATCAAGATCTTTCGACATAGAAAATAACTGGGCGTTACCTTTACGTGGCGCTCAGATTAATCTGGTTACGAACGATAATCATTTGAGGTTTAGAAAGGATTCAATTGATATCTTTTTACCATATTTTGGAGTAAGGCAGTTTTCTGGGGGATATAATGATGAAGCAGGTATTCGTTATGAAGGAATTTTAAATGATCTGGAATTAGATTCCAGCTACGCAGATAAAGTGAAATTGAGATTCGAAACCAGTACAGGTACTGAACACATTAGATATATCATAACGATGTATCCCAATGGAAAATCTAATTTACAGTTACTAATGAATCAACGGGATATTATTTCGTATAGAGGCTTTTATACAGAAAAGCAAGTAGAGTAAAATATTCTATTTTACATAATATAAATTATAGTTCAAATACATATATCTGGAATTCTTGAGCACACTTACATTTTTAGTCTATTTCTCATCTATATCTTTTTTTTTCTTCGGAATAAGCTGTTTCACGAAGAAACATATGAAATCCGAATTTGTACGTTACGGTCTCACAAGTTACCTTAAACTTGTAGGTACATTATCGGTTTACTTGCAGGCTATTATTATGAACCAATCCTGGCAATAAGTTCCGATATTGGACTTGCGGTGCTAATGATCTTTGGTTATGGAGTACGGAGAAAAATAAAAGATAATTTTATACAATCTGCACCTTCATTTATCTATGCTATTTTCAATATTTACTTAGCATATGCATTATACTTTTTTAATTATTAGCCTTGTTCTTCAAGTAACCCTTTAAACTCCTTAAATAGTAAATCTAGTTTAGGTTTTATATATCTAGTGCAAAATGGTCGTTGAGGATCTGTTTGATAGTAATTTCTAATTTCAGGACGGGATTCCTCAAATGATGCTAACTCCAGGACTTTTGTAACTATTTTTGCCCTAATGCTATTGCTAATAATTTTCAAAGCTTTGCTGGTTTTTTCCAGTTCCATTTTATGAAACACGTATACAGCCGACCGGTATTTGTGCCGCATACCGTGATCTTTCATACTTTGATGAGTTTTCAAATGGATTAAGATTAGATCTTCCAGCTTTACTAATTCTGGATTGTATTCCAATATAATTCCTTCAAAGAATTGATCTGGAGATTTCTTAGCAGATATATATCCTTGTCGTACATTATGAACTCCATTAACAGCTTTAAACACTGCTTCAGTACACCAATGACAGCCACCTCCGAGTCCTATCTTCATGAATTTAACTTTTAACTATCTTCTTAGTTTCAACGAATGCGTAAATTTATAAAAACTGTTTTATGTGTTATCGTACTAAATTGAATAAAAAGATCTTTTCCCTGGAAAAATCACTGGATGCCAGGTTCTTGGAACCAGATAAATACCAGCCACAACTAGAGATTAATGCATTTAGTTTTTCTGAAACTCCTGTAATTACCTACGATAGTCCTGGCGAAATACAACTATTTCAGTGGGGTTTGATTCCCTTCTGGGCTAAGGATGATTCTATTAAAAAAATGACTTTAAATAGTAAAATAGAAACTGCAGCAGATAAACCAGCTTTCAGAAATTCAGTAGATAATAGATGCCTCGTGATTGCCGAAGCCTATTACGAATGGCAATGGCTGGACCCCAAGGGTAAAACCAAACAAAAATTCATTTTAGAACCCAAGGATCAGGAGATATTTGCTTTTGCCGGAATATTTTCTACCTGGAAGAATCCTGAAAATAACAATATTATTAACTCCTACTCTATTCTAACTACACAAGCCAACGAATTAATGAGCAAGGTTCATAACAATAAAAAGCGGATGCCGGTAGTCTTAAAACCTCAGGATCATAAAAACTGGTTGCAAGGTAGTGATCTTAGAAATTTTGCCTTTCCATATGATGTACCACTAACAGCTACCCCTATTGATTAATCATACTGCACCCACCAGTTTACTTTTTTGTTACTGTGAATTGTAAATACTTCTCCTGGTTCCGGTATACAATATTTTTGATCTTTTGCTGCATCGATAAATCTTTCTACGGGATCCAACCAGGAATGCAATGAAAGTGCAAATCCAGCCCAATGCACAGGCATCATATTCTTAACTTGAGCATCTCTGGCTGCCTGCACACATTCTTCCGGAAACATATGAATTTGTTTCCATTTCTCATCATATTGTCCGCACTCCATAAATCCAAAATCAAATGGACCCAATCTGTGACCAATTTCCTGGAAATGACGACCGTAACCACTATCTCCGCTAAACCAGATATTTTCTGTCGCGGTTTTTAGATTCCAACCACCCCAAAGTCCCTGAGCTCTGTCATTTATACCTCTACCCGAGAAATGTCGTGTTGGTGTGAAAGTTATATCTATGCCTCCAATATTGGTATATTCCCACCAATCATACTCGGTGATCTTTGAAGATTCGATTCCCCATCTTCCCAAATGTCTTCCTACACCCAAAGCGGTATGAAAAAGCTTAGTTTTATGTTGAAGTTTTTTTATGCTCTTAAGATCGAGATGATCATAATGATCATGTGATAAAAGAACAATGTCGATCTCCGGAAGTTCATCCAGAATTTGTAAGGTATTATTTGAGAAGCGTTTAATGCCAAATGGTGAAATTGGTGCAGCATTAGGGCCGAGCATTGGATCTATAAGAATTGTAAGCCCATTGATACGTAGCAATATCACAGAATGCCCGAACCAGATCATTTTACCTTCTACTGAAGGCTTTAAAAATTCTTGTAAATTAAAAGCTTTGATCTTAATTTCCTTCGTAGGCTGCCGACCATTCTTCTCAAAAAACTGTTTGTACAATAGTTTAGGAATATCTTTAATATTGATATCCATTCCGGTATTTTCCAGATTCATGAACCTGGCTTCTTTCCAGTTTTCAGATCGTTCGTATCTCTTTATATTCTCTTCAGATGCTTTAGCACCAAATTGATCAAACATAATTATTTGATGATAGTTCCATCTGGTTTAAACATGACATCTTTGTTTTTACCTTTCTGCTTAAACTCCACATCGAAAAACTCACCTTTAGTGGCTGATTGTACATGTTCAACTTCAGTGATCTCATATTCTGAATAATCCATTTTAATGATATCTAATATGACTTCTGGAAGTTCTTTCTTCTTTATATCATTTTCTGTCTCTACCCAGGTCCCATCAGCATTGAAATCTGCACGATATTTTTCTCCGTCTTTCTTAAAATGAGATTCCCAGTAGCCGTGGTCATCCTTTTCCCAGTCAGGATCATTTTCCCCCGGGTATTTCTTCTGAAATGCAGTCTTAACTGCTTCCGGAACGGTATCTTCCTCTTTTTTGTTTTCCTGGCAGCTCATCACGCTGATACTAAGAGCAAACACTCCAGCATATATAAATCTTTTCATAATGGTAATTTTTATAAAACTAAAAACTTAATTTCAGGGAGTTTCAAACGAAATCATAAAGTTTCTCAGGTATAGAAATTCAAGTCTAGTTCCTGTAGTGTGGCTTTCCGAAGTGGTTTGGATAGAAAGGCTTTGACCATGGAATATTTGGTTTTTTCCAACTCAAAATCTTCAATAGCCGATGTTAGAATATAAATTTCAAATATATTCTTAATGCTGTAATCAAACATTTGAAATTTATCTAGAAAATCCCAGCCAGTCACAGTAGGCATGTTTACATCCAGAAATAAGACAATTTTTTTTTGAGCTTCTTTTTTTACTAAAGATTGAAAATAAGATAAGGCTTGCTCAGGTTGCTGAAATACTGTTACACTTGAATTGGAATCGAATTTCTCGATCACCAATTTACAGATGAGATTATTGGTAGGATCATCATCTACGATAATATAATCATGGATTTTCACTTTTTGAATTTACAACTATGTTTGGGAACTGAATAGTTAATTTGGTCCATTCATTAGGTTCACTTTCAATACTAATTTTGCCTCCAATTAGATCAAGCTGAGTTTTTACCATAAATAATCCCATTCCTTTCCCTTCTATATGGTGATGATGTCTTTTTTATAATTAGAATAATTCTTTTCTATTTTTACCCAATTCGATCCCTAGTCCGTTATCAAGGAACGTTAACGTATTAAACTCGATACCAGAGCTACTAGAGATTTGAAGAATGAGCTCTCTCTCAGGATGCTTATACTTTATACTGTTCAAAATGATATTATAGAACACACTATGCAAATAACTCCTAGAAGTAAGCATTGAATCAAAATCATTAAAATTTGTTTTGATAGTTATCTGGTCTTCAGAAAGCAATGTACCTGTCATATGGAGGGCATTATCTGTCAAACATTGAAAATCTACCAGTTCCCTGGAATTATTATAGTCGGCTTTGACCTTAAGAATATTATTAAGATCACGAACTACCGTATCCAATCGCTTAACATTATTAAGCATATCGCAAACAAGTTTATTACGCATGTCTTGATCGATATCTTCATCTGCAATAATCTCAGAAATACCAATAATATTAGCAACTGGTGCACGTAAATTATGGGAGACTATATAACTAAACTGCTCGAGACCTTTATTAGCGCTAACAAGTTCATTCGTGTAGCTAGTAAGATTTTCTTAAGTTCTCTTAGCTTGTTTTCAGATTTTTTTAGTCTGCTTATATCTGAGAAAATACAGATTACTCCACTAAGACTGCCATCCTGATCAAGAATCCCAGACATGGTTATTTGAACCGGAAAAACAGTTCCATCGCTTATTCTACCGTTATACTGACTATTAAAAGTATGATTGTAGGAGAGCTTTTCTAAAATTTCTTTTAGTAAATCTGATTCATGAAGATCTGGAAACATTAATTCCACAAGCTTTTCATCTCTTACTTCTTCAAATTTCCAGCCTTATATTTTTTCAGCTGCCGCATTAAAGAATTTTATATTCCCTTCAGTATCGGTTGCTACCACCCCCTGCCCTATTTTACTTAGGATATTAGCTTGAAACTTATTCTCATCTTCAGCTTTGACTATATCAGAAATATCTATTCCAACACATTGTATTTCACTCTCTCCATTATCCCTCTTTAATAATACGATATCCCATTTGGTAGCTTTATTATGTTCGTTTTTACCCAATTTAGTAATCTCAATCTGGTAATTTCTAAATGGGTTTTTTAAACATTTTGTGATGATTTCCTGTATCTTCTCATACTTACTTGGAAGAGAATCAATTAGACTATTCTCACCAATAGAGTCATTTCCAGGGTATAGCCATCCGAAATCATCTATATAGCGTTCACTACAATATGTGAAATTACCTTTTGTGTCCAGTCTCACAAAGTAATTTGTTTGAGACTGAATCAAACTCTTGTACCTGTTTTCACTGATGGCTAATTTTTCAAAATTCAATTTCTTTTCGGTTATATCCTGTAAAGTTCCTTTACCACCAACAATTTCTTCCCCATCCATCAAGGGACTTACGATAATATTTAACCATTTAAATCCTGAATTAGAGACGTGAATACGTAATTCTATATTTTTCGTTTCACCACGGTTCAATACCGAACCTATAAGATCTTCAAAAACCTGAATATCTTCTTGAAAGACAAGAGTTCTAAATTCATCAATTTTAAGATCATCACATTGGATCTGTAAAATACTTCCAACTTCACCAGGACAGTATACCGAATTTTCTTTGAGATTTAATTCCAGATAGCCAATTCTGGCAATCTTTTCTGCATATTTAATTTTTGTGCTGTATCAATGATTTGTCGTACATGTTCCTTGTGTTCCGTAATATTCCGAATGATTGTAGCGGTTTTTTTAATCTTCCTGCCCTCTCTTTTGAATGAAATAATCGATGAGGCAACTTCGGGTGGAAATATTGTCCCATCTTTTTTTACTAAATCAAGTTCAGATTTAGCTTTTCCGCTTATTCGACGTTCTTCTAATAATTCTGCGACTCTCGCTTCATCGGTATGTATCAGTTCACTTCTATGCATTCCAATAAGTTCAGACTCTTGCATGCCTAACATCAAACACATGGCAGGATTGGCAGACGTATTAATACCATTAGTTTTCGCCAGGATGATTCCATCAATACTACTTTCGTAGAAAGCTCTAAGCTTTTCATCTTTTCCTGTAAATATTTGTTCTTTAATCTATCCTTTGTAATATCCCGAAACTTTACAATTATTCCATCGATGCCTTCGTCATCAAGATGGTTTTTCAGTATAATTTTGCAAATACTATGACCCTCAGATCTTCGAAAATCTAGAATTTCTCCTAAGCGATCACTTGAATTCTCACACTCCCTCAAAAGTTCATAAAATCTTCGATGTTTTTTAAGTTCCATTCAACAAATCTAAAAGTTATGATTTGTTGCGTTAAGTTATTGAACTCAGGCTATAGTAAGTAATTTGATATTCACGGTTTAATATGCAAATTATATCCTGAGCTGATTCTACAAGCTTCCTGAACCTATTTTCACTAAATTGAATTTGCTTTTGCATTTCCAGACGTTCCTTCTCCAATTTATATTTAGAAAGAGCATTGAAGATTGCTGGAACAAGACGCTCAGGTCTATCCTTATATAGAAAATCGTTTGCACCATTGTCCATTAATATTACGGCAACGCCCGGAGGCAGAGCGCCGGATAATATTATGAAGGGAATATAAGGATCTTTTTTCCTCACAATATCCAAGGCTTCCTCTGAATTTAGATCGGGCAGATGATGATCACATAGTATAAGGTCAAATTGATTAGTAGCTAATAAGCACTCAAACTCTGATCTGCATTTAGCAAGTTTTATGTCGAAATTCTTGTTTTTTAATTGCCTGCTGATCAAAAACGCATCTGTTTCTGAATCCTTCGACATGTAATAGTTTGAATGAATCCGTTTTTAACATAACCATTGCAAAATCGAAAATACCCTTTCGATAAACAATAACCGAAGTGTATTCCTACAGAAAAATAAATGATTGTAACTATTTTCCTAATTTAAATAATTTTATCTATTAAAAACAAATTGTTATCGATAAGTATGTGTTAAATAATTGATTTTATTACAGTTTGAAAAAACAGCGTGACTAGGTCGCGCTGTTTTGTTTCATCGAAGAGTATATTAAAAATGTTTTACTGCATAAGTTTATTGGCGTAGATATCAAGTTCAATTACAGGTTTACCTAATTTCTTAACATCTTCTAATTGTGTTGCCTTATCTCCTACTACAAGGTAAATCATCTCTTTTTCGTTTAGGTATTCAGTAATTACAGCTTTAAAATCTTCTTCTGTCATATTCATTAATTCGTCCTGTTGCGATTCTATAAAATCTTCAGAATTGTCGTACTTACTTATCTCTCTTAAAATACCCAATTTAGCACCTAAACTTTCATATGATCGGGTGTTTTCTTTCAGCAATTTATTCTGAGTAAGTTCTAGTTCCGCAGGACCAAAATCACTGGAATAATTTGTAACCATTTCTTCAATGATCTTAAGAGAAGGTAGGGTTGCATTTGCCCTTACACTAGTTGAAATATAAAACGGGGAAATTGTCTCATTCTTAGATATGCCGGAGTATGCACCATAGGTATAGCCTTTTTCTATTCTTAAAGTCTGAAATAATTTACCGCTAGAGCCACCACCAAGAATTTCATCCGCAAAATTAAGCTTACTGGCATCTTCATCATAATTGGTTAGTACCAGTTTGCCTACCATTATAACAGACTGTTTGGCATCGGGAACGTCAATAAAATATAATGTACCGGGTTCACCATCAGCCCTAATTTCAGAATTAGAAATTTCAGGGGCGTCAGTAGACCAGTCGGTCACCATAGTTGAAATAACATCTAAAACCTGTTTACTATTCATTGCTCCAGCGATATGAAACTTAGCATTATCAGGCGATAAATTGCTATAATAGGATTTAAGATCTTCCATACTAATATTTGCCGTAGTCTTTAATGTACCGTTTACAGGTACTCCAAAACTATGATTGTCACCGTATAAAAGTTTGTAAAATGCGGTGGATGCAATCGCCTGAGGATTTGCTTCCCGATCTCTCAGATTCGTTTCAAGAGCCTGTTTCAATCTGGACAATTCGGTAGTATCCCATCTCGGTTCCATCAAAATTTCTACAACCAATTTCATGGTACCTTCAAAATTCTTACTAAGACAGGTTCCTGAAATACGAAAATCCTCATTACCGGTACTTATGTAGACACTAGCCCCTAAAAGTCCAAGAGCCTCTTCTAATTCAGCTGGAGTTTTATTAGCTGTTCCCTGTAACATCAAATCACTTAGCAGGTAAGAAACTCCTTCTTTTCCATCTGGATCCAAAAGCTGTCCACCTGGAATTGTTATATCAAATTCTACAAGTGGAATTTCATTGTTTTCAATTCCATAGACCTGCATCCCATTTTTGAGTTCAGTAGTCCAGATCTTTGGTGACTTAAATAAAGGCAAATCACCAAAATCAGGTTCGCTACGATCATATTTTGAAGGGGTTTTATCATACACGGCCTCTTCTCCCTGGCTAACTTCTTCACTAGCTATATCCTTCTTGACTTCTTCTATCCAAACTTCGGCTTCTTCAGAATTTTTTATGGCGAGATCTAAGCTTCCTTTTGGAACTACACTGGTCATTATATAATGTTGATCTTTAATATACTTATTATAGACGCGCATTACATCTTCTGAAGTTACCCTATTGGTAAGTTTAGCAGTTTTTGTTAAATAGCCAGGATCACCATTAAATTCGTTATCCTGCACTAATTGAAAAGCTTTATTGAGTACGGTGCTAATTCCCTGATATAATTGAGTTTCAAGTTCAGCTTTAATTCTTTTGAGATCATCCTCGCTTACACCATCTTCCTCAAATCTTTTAAAGCCATTTTTTACTGCCTTCTGCACACTGTCCAGATCTATTCCGGCATTTGCGCGTACTCTAACTACGAATTCTCCTGCAAGTTCACTACTGCTTTGGTAAGTGCTAATACGTGGAGCAAATTTGGATTCTTCTACGACTGTTTGGTACAATGGTGATTTCTTACTTCCACTCAATAGCTGTCCTAAAATTTGTAGAGCGTACATATCCTCATCATAATCTTCAACCGTAGGATAAACCATCCTAAGCTCTGGAAGTTTTGCAAAGTTATCTTCGAAATATAGATTTTTCGTGGTTTCCAGTTCTACAGGCATCGCTTTTATAGGCTCAACCTCTGGTCCTGAAGGAATCTCACCAAACCATTGTTTAACGAGTTTCTTGGTTTCTTCAATTTCAATATCTCCTGCAATTACGAGAGAAGCATTGGCCGCTCCATAATATTGCTTATAAAAATCCTTTACATCCCCAAGGGTTGCCGACTGTAAATCTGGTAACTGGCCTATGACCGTCCAGTTATATGGATGGTCTTTCGGGTAAAGATTTTTCTTTATGATCTCATCTGTGTATCCATAAGGAGCATTATCTACACGCTGGCGTTTTTCATTTTTAACGACCTGCTTTTCACGATCAAGTGCAGCCTGTGTAACTGTATTGATCATATATCCAAATCTATCTGAATCGATCCAAAGTATCTTTTCGAAATCATCTTTGGGAACAACTTCGTAATAAACTGTACCATCGCTCCAGGTTCCACCATTTCTGCTTCCGCCCCACTCCGGAATCATCTTACGGTTGGCACCAACAGGAACATTTTCAGAATCATTGAAACTCATATGTTCAAAGAAGTGAGCAAATCCTGTTTTACCAGGTTTCTCGCGGTTAGAACCAACGTGCATCATTGTAGCAACGGCAACAATTGGATCGCTATGATCCTCGTGGAGGATAACTTCCAGTCCATTGTCAAGTGTGAACTTTTCATAGTCGAGTTCGAATTCTGGAATTTGCTGCGTTATTTCTGAAGATTGACCAACACTAACGCCTGATAATAAAAAACCTGATATCAGAAAAAAATATAATTTTCTCATTGAAGAATAATTGTTTATTCTCCCAAAATAAGAAAATATTAGCAATCAGTTCTTTGAGAACTTAGTTTTACTAAGCAAGATACCTAATGGTTTGGTTGCTTCAATATTATATAGAATTACTACTATAATACCAAGTACAGGAATCGCTAGAATCATTCCAATGATTCCCCAGATCATATTTCCAGCTATTACAGATACAATAATAAAGAATGGATGTACATCCACTCTATCGCCTACAATAAAGGGCTGTAGTACATAAGATTCTACAAACTGCGTGACCGTAAAAGTAAGTGCGATCCCAATTAGTACACTTGTATCTCCACTACTTAAGAACCCAAATGCTACCGCCATAGTAAAACCAAGAATATTACCTACATAAGGTATCAAGGTTAATACAGCTGCAATGACACTTACCAGTATGAAATTATTTACACCCGAAATTCCCAGCCCTATAGAATATAGGACTGCAAGCAATCCCATTAGCATTAATTTTCCAAGCAAATACTGAGGTGCAACTTTGATAGACTTTGTAAGGGTATTTTTAATTGATTCCTGTTTAGAATCTGGCATAATTCTCAATAGAAAATTTTTAAAAATCTCGCGGTAATTCAGCAGGAAGAAAACGTAGACAAATGTGAGTAGGTAATTCGCCATAAAGCTTGAGAGTCCGCTAAGAAAAGTAGTGATCTTTTTCCGCATATTAGAGCCCATAGCATCGCTTTCCTCATCTTTAGACTGATTGATATCATCAGGGTCAAGCGGAGTATGTTCTAGTGCAAAGGTTTTAAGCTGTTCTATCTTTGGAGTCATTTGTTCCTGAATCTCTGGCCAGTCCTCTGCAAAATTTCTCACCTGCATGCTTACCAAAGCCATTAGACCTATACTAATACCAAATAGAAGCAAACTGTTTAACATGGCCGCCCATGCTCTTTTCATATACTTCTCCATCCAGATGCTGAGTGGTAAAACAACGAGACTTAGAATGACTGCTGTAGCCAGTGGAGCGAAAAAACCTTTAGCTTTTACCAGGCCGGCTATTAAAAAATATATGGAAAGAATTGCTGCCGCTATGTAAAGTATTGCGCGCTTGCCTTCAAACATGGATAATTGATTTTGGTTGGTTAGAACAATATCGTAAATGTTTCACGTAATTTTATTAATAAAAACACAAAGAGCTTATTTCAAATATGCACATAAAAAAAGCCATCCGGATAGGATGGCTTTCATTCTATAGAATAGAATCTGATTAGTCGATTACTTCAACGTTTACAGCATTTAATCCTTTTCTTCCTTGCTCAGTTTCGAACTGAACTCTGTCGTCTTCACGAATTTCATCGATAAGACCACTAGAGTGTACAAAGATGTCTTCGCTTGTTTCGTCTGATTTAATGAAACCAAATCCTTTGGTTGCATTGAAAAATTTTACTTTACCTTCTTGCATTACTATACTAATTAATTGTTATTGATGCCGGCTCCATTTAAAGATCATCCGGCCGTGATCTATTATTTATAAGTCGCAAACTGAAACCTTAAAATAATTAGTCAATTACTTCAACGTTCACAGCATTAAGGCCTTTTTTACCTTGTTCTGTTTCAAATTGTACTCTGTCATCCTCACGAATTTCATCAATAAGACCACTAGAGTGTACAAAGATGTCTTCGCTTGTTTCGTCTGACTTAATGAAACCAAATCCTTTGGTTGCATTGAAAAATTTTACTTTACCTTCTTGCATTACTATACTAATTAATTTGTTGTTGATGCCGGCTCCATTTAAAGATCATCCGGCCGTGATCTATTATTTATAAGTCTCGAACTGAAACCTTGAAATAATTAGTCAATTACTTCAACGTTCACAGCGTTAAGGCCTTTTTTACCTTGTTCTGTTTCAAATTGTACTCTGTCATCTTCACGAATTTCATCGATAAGACCTGTTGAGTGTACAAAGATGTCCTCGTTAGAATCGTCAGCTTTTATAAATCCAAATCCTTTTGTTGAATTAAAAAACTTTACTTTACCTTCTTGCATTACTTTACTTATTAATAGTTATTGATGCCGGCTAAATTTAAAGATCATCCGGCCTTGATCTTACTTTATTTATAAGTCTCACACTGAAACTTGAAAATAATTAGTCAATTACTTCAACATTCACAGCGTTAAGGCCTTTTCTACCTTGTTCTGTTTCAAATTGTACTCTGTCATCCTCACGAATCTCATCGATAAGACCAGTTGAGTGTACAAAGATGTCTTCGTTCGAATCGTCAGCTTTTATAAATCCAAATCCTTTTGTTGAATTAAAAAACTTCACTTTTCCTTCTTGCATTACTTAATAATTAATTGTTATAAAATGCCATTAAACTTTTGAGATCGTATGGCTTCCGATCTTAATTATCCAACTCGCAATTTATCTACTTTACCTAGTTCTCGAAGCATTTTGAAATGCTCTCCAACTGCAGATACAAAGCTGTGTTGATTATGATAAGGCAAACCATATTCCTTTGCGGTCTGCGCTACTATATGTGATATTTTTCTATAATGAACATGGCAGATATTTGGTAATAAATGATGTTCAATTTGATAATTCAATCCACCAATAAACCAGGAAAACAACCTGCTCTTCGGGGAGAAATTAGCTGTCGTTAATAGTTGATGGCTAGCCCAGTCACCCTGTACAATACCTTTTTCATCAGGTAATGGATACTCAGTCGTTGGAACAATATGCGCTAACTGAAAAATGGTAGTGATCATTAAACCTGTTACGAAGTGCATGCTAATAAAAGCTAGAACTACGATCCACCATGCTTGAGGAGCCATAATTATTGGCAGTATTAATACAAAGAAGAACGAAACCAGTTTCCATCCAATTACTGTAGATAACTGTTTTCTAAATTCTTTACCTTCCTTGAAGAATCCCATTTTCTTGAATTTTGCCATTCTAACAAAATCCTTAGCGGTTACCCAACTTACCGTAGACAATCCATAAAAGAACCAACTGTACAAATGTTGAAATTTATGAATGCTATATCTCTTAGTATGTGGAGTAAATCTCAAGAAAAACGGAGGGTTGATATCATCATCAGCCTCTTCTATGTTTGTGAACGTATGATGCAATACATTATGCTGAATTCTCCAAATACCTGCATTGGCACCTATCAGGTTTAAAGTATATCCTAAATACTGATTAACCTTTTGATTTTTCGAGTAAGAGTTATGGATTGCATCGTGCATGATTCCCATGCCTATTCCTGCCATTCCAAAACCACTAATAATGTAAAGAACGAATAATAACCAGGTACTTTCCACCATTCCGGTATTCACGATCACTAAAGGAGCTACGAAAGTCAAAAGCATAAGTACAGTTTTCACTATCATGCTAGCATTAGCGTGTTTACTGATATTATTTTTTTTGAAATAGGTATTTACCCGGCTTCGAAGAGTCTTTGAGAAATCGGATGCTCGTTTTTGAGCGAATATAGGATTGTTGATACTGGTACTATTAAATTTACAAACTAAATAATGAAGTAAACAAAACTTGAAATATCCTGAAAGGACTAAAAAGTGAAGAGAACTAAAATATTTACTACGGCAAATGTAAGCTTTATTATAAAATCCACAATATAAATAATCAATTAGTTTTCAAACTTTTACGCTACAGGATACATTCAGTTCTGTATTTAGTTCAATTTCCAGGTTGGGAAATTAGTCAATGATCTTAACTCTTACTGCGTTAAGCCCTTTCATTCCTTGCTCCAGCTCGAAACTTACTTTATCATTCTCATCAATTTCATCAATAAGACCACTTACGTGTACAAAGTATTTCTCACCGGTTTGTTTACCTATAATAAACCCGAATCCTTTAGAATGATCGAAAAATGAAACTTTCCCTTCTGTATCGGTAATGATCTCTTCCTCTTCTCTATCTTCTTTCTTAGGGATAGCAATTTCGATATCCTCAACTTCTACTTCTACTTTCTGAGTTGGATCTGGGGGAGTGTCGGTTAAATTACCGTCTGCATCAACATAAGCGATCATATCCTCGAATGATCCACCTTTGTTGGAATTTTCTTTTCTTTCTAAACGCTTGGCTTCTTTCTCCTTACGCTTTTTGATCTTTTTCTTTTCTTTCTCTCTTTTGTTTTGGGTTTGTCCGGATCTTGCCATTCACTATAAATTAATTAATATTCGTTGAAAATTTCAATGCATTGAACCAACTAAACGAATACCAGAAAAATTTAATGTGTAAGATTATCTTTTGTAGGATTTATTCAGAGAGAGCATAAGCCATTCTGGCCTGCACTAAAATTTTTACAAAGATAGTCATAGCAAATCAATTCTGAAAGCATTAAATAGTCGAGTTCCGAAAATTTCCATTTTCAGAACTTTTACGTCAGAACATCACCTTCGGCTTTAGCTAATATTATCAATAAAGGTTTAGTAGCAATTGAAGTAATTTTTGATTTTAAATTATTATTTTGAAATAAAAATTATGAAAGCAATTGGATTTACAAGATCACTCCCTATCAGTAATAATGCAAGTTTGAATGAATATGAAATTGATATACCTTCCTGTAGTTCTAATGAACTTTTAGTAAAGATTAAAGCAATATCGGTGAACCCTGTTGATTATAAAGTAAGACAAAAATCGGCGCAAAATGAGGAGTTAAATGAACCAAAAATAATTGGATGGGATGCAGCCGGAGTTGTTGAACATATTGGGAGTAATGTCGAGAACTTTAGTGTGGGCGATGAAGTTTATTATGCCGGTAACATAAAGAAACCTGGGTGTTATGCAGAATACCAGTGTATAGATTCGGCAATTGTGGCAAAGAAACCAGCTAAATTAAACTGGATGCAGTCAGCTGCCTTGCCCCTTACTGCATTAACCGCCTGGGAATGTATTTTTGACAGGATGAACATTACTGAAAATGGTGGAAAAGATGAGAAGATACTCATTATTGGTGGTGCTGGTGGCGTTGGCTCTATTGCGATACAAATCTTAAAAGAATTGACTCAGTTTGAAGTTATCGCAACAGCATCTCGTGAAGATACAATACAATGGTGTAAAAAGATGGGCGCAGACAGGGTTGTGAATCACCACAAATTATCTAAAGAACTGAAGAATGAAAAAGACTCGATCTCATATATTCTAAATTTCGCAGATACTGCTGGACACTGGGAAACGATGACCAAACTGATTGCTCCACAAGGCCATATCGCCTGTATCGTTAATACCACAGAGAATGTGAATCTGAATGCTTTAAAAGAAAAAAGTGTAAGTTTTCACTGGGAATTGATGTTCACGAGACCTATGTTCAATACCAGGGATAAGTATAAGCAACATAAAATATTAGCGCGAATTGCTGAATTAGCAGATACTGGCAAGATCATATCGACTAAAAACCAAGAATTCCATGGTCTAAGTGCTGAAGTTTTTAGAGAGGTCCATAAGCTTCAGGAATCTGGCAAATCTATAGGTAAAAATGTAATTGAATTTTGAAAAAATGATGAACAGATTTATCGAGTCTGATCTTTATCTTGATATAGGCTCAATCCCTCAAGCAAGTTCCTTGCGAATCCTGCTAAGGCTTTCTGGCTTCATGCCGAGATAATTAGCGATGTGATAGTTCTGGACACGCTTTTCAATTTCCGGATAGGTTTCGCAAAAATCCAGGTACCTTTCTTTATTCGATTTCTCAAGGGATGAAAGAATTCTTTTTCTAAGTGAAACAAATGCACCGGTGGTTTTTAATCTGAAAAAACGTTCGAATTTTGGAATTCTAGCATATAGCTCTTCCAGAAGTGTACGGTTTAAGGATAATAATTTCGAGTCTTCGATTGCTTCAACGTAAAGCTTTGATGGTTGATTCGTAAAAAAAGCTTCAAAATCGCTGATCCACCAGTCCTCTATGGCGAACTGGATAATATGCTTATTTCCCTGTTCATCCAGATAGTATGCGCGCAAACAACCTTCTACTACAAAATATTCGTTTTGCACTGTTTGTCCAGGTTTAATTAGAAGTTCTTTTTTAGATAGTGAAATTTCGGAAAGAATGCTTCTAAACTCAGATTTCTCCAAATCTGAAAGATCGATTTCCCGGCTAATGTGATCTAAAATATTTGCAGGCATTTCTCAATTATTTGCATGCAAATTTAAGCTTTTATGCTTGAATGTATAAAAAAAATGCCGGGCGCAAGCCCAGCATTTTTTAAATATATAAGTTTCTAAAACTAACTAGTTTTATCGAAAGATATCTTTGCATTTACAGCATAAGAAGTAATCTTGTCCCCATCTACATGAGCTTTCATCTCTTTAACGTAGACCGATCTTATATTCTTTACCGTTTTTGCAGCTTCTGTCACTGCTTTCTGTACTGCATCATCAAAACTTTTTTCTGAAGCGGCAATCACTTCAATCACTTTTACAATTCCCATAATTTTAATTTTTATTGGTTAACTGATTTCAATTTACCAACTTAAAGAAGCTTTGGAAGAATGATTAACAGAAGATTGTCAGGGAACCTTAAGTTATTGTGAAATTATAGCTAGCATTCATACCAATACTTAATTATTTTCCAATTAAACTGGGGACATATTAATTTTTGACTACGATCAATTCGGCTTTTGCGCCAGTAAGCAGGTTCCATTCTTTTTTAGCAAGCATCTCCCCCTTTTCACTTAGAACACGTAACTCTGCAGTATTAGGACCAGAACTTCCCTGGTTGAGTGCTACAAATTGAATACTATTAAAGCCTTCCTGCAAGTTTACCAAAACCGGTTTAAAACCAGCCGTTAGTAAAACACTCGCTTCCACTAATTCACCATTTACAATGATCTGCACCTTATCACCATCTATAAACTGATGATCTCGGCAGTACACTTCCACAAATCTACCTTTTGTTACCACATTCCCAAGACTCTGATCAAATCTATATTCCTCTTTGACTTCAGCATCCTTCGACCACTTCTCTTTCATGGCATCTGCTTCAGTAAGGAGATTATTCGGGTTATCCCTAAGATCTATAGCTTTAGGCTTCTCTTTTAAAAACCGACTTTCTTTTTCAGTATTATCTCTCTTCAAGATAGGAAAACCTGTAGAATTTGATTCTTCAGCTTTAATAACCCGACCGGTATTCGTGCTTCTTGGAATCTCAATTTGAGAATAGAGAGAAGCAGAGCTAAATATTAATAATATGAGTATCAATCTATTCATAGCAATCGTTTAGATAGCATAATTATATCAAAAATACAGCCATTTTTGAAGATTAGTAAGAAAACGAACAAATTCCAGTTCGAGTGTGTTCTCAATAGTAAAATAAAAAAAGTAATTTTGAGTATTATAAAAGTCAGATTTACATGCAGGTTCACGAACTATCCCAAAATAATTCTATCGCTAATAAATTCATAAGTCAATTGAGAGACGTACATGTGCAAAAGGACCGCATGCGCTTCCGTAGAAATATTGAGCGACTGGGAGAGATCATGTCCTATGAACTTAGCCAGGAACTCAATTATCAAAAGCAATCTATTGAAACGCCGCTTGGAACTTCTGAAATTGCCCAGCCAGATAATGAGGTTGTGATCTGTTCTATATTACGAGCAGGTTTGCCGTTACATCAGGGAATCCTGAATTATTTTGATGATGCTGAAAATTCCTTTATTTCGGCTTACAGACATCATCCCGATAATGACGAAAATTTTGAAGTTTTAGTGGAATATATGGCTTCGCCTTCTCTGGAAGGTAAAACTCTCATTCTGGCAGATCCCATGCTTGCAACGGGAAAATCTTTCGCCAATGTTTTAAAAGCAATTGCCCCGATGGGAAAACCTGCCAAAATCCACCTTGTTTCTGTTATTGGCTCTTCGGAAGGAATTGAATTTTTAAAGTCAGAATTTCCTGAAAACTCTAAACTCTGGATCGCTACGATAGATAATGAGCTGGATAAAAATGGTTATATAGTTCCTGGTTTAGGTGACGCCGGAGATCTTTGTTACGGTCAGAAACTTCAGCATTAAAAAGGATATCCAATAGCGAAATTAAACACCGGGCTACCAAAATCATTTACCCATCTTTCACCTTGAGGCTCATTTGGATCGTGCATTGGAAAAGCAAGGTCGAATCTTATCACGAAACTCTGGATATCGATTCTTAATCCAGCTCCTACCCCGATTCCAAGTTCATTGATGAAATCTGATTGAAATTGACCTTTTTCAGAACCAGTTTCTTCCTGAGATTTGCTGTTCCAGACATTTCCTGCATCAACAAAAAACGCACCGTTTAAATAAGTAACTATTGGAAATCTATATTCCGCATTTGCTTCAATTCTAATGTTACCGGATTGGTCACGATATTGCTCACTGTCCTCTGCACCCTGAAAAGTACCTGGCCCTAGAGATCTGGTTCGAAAAGCTCTAACACTATATGGACCACCAGAAAAATATTGCTTACTAAAAGGCATTACATCTGAATTTCCATAAGGAATCCCATAGCCACCAAATAATCTTGTTGCAATTAAACTTTGATTGTCAAATCTATAGTGATATCGAAAGTCCATGTCCAGTTTAGCGTATTGGGCATAATCCAGTCCAAAAACTTCATCTTTGCCTTCCTCATTTTCAGAACCTATAAGGCTCATACTATTACCTGCAATATCAAAGTTCGAATTGAGGTAAAATACGTGCTTTTTCGTGGCATCGATCATTCCATTATAGGTGAAGGAATAAGTGAGACCTGCTATAAATTCCTGATCGAAACTACTTTCCAGAAGTGGGTTCTCATCCAGTATTTTTAAAAATTCTTCGCTTTCATTACCGAGTCTAATGAAGTTAAGATCTATTGGATTTAATTCATGAGTGACATACCTGTTCGCATTCCAGAAATAACCGAAGGCAGCGTTTAGACTCGTAAGTGTAAATAATTGAGCTCTCTTTAGATAATCTCCACCCAGACTTATCCTGGTTTTCGGAATGTCATATCTAAAAAAATTATTATTGAACTCTATAGGGAAAAGAAGTCGAGGTACAATCAGATCGTTACTAAGGGCAAAATTCAAAGAATTTCTACCTGGAATTCCGCCATCACCAAGCTGAACTTCATATCCAAAATTAGCTGAGATATCCAGTCGCTCTCCACCTTTGAACAGGTTCCTATTGGAAAAGGTTACTCCAAGATGGGGACCCGCAAAATTGTTGGATTTTGTCAAGGCCTGCAGCTCTGCTTTGATCGCACGCTTTTTTAAAGGTGATAGAAAAATATTAGCTTCAAGAAGACCAATACTGTCTACGGCCAGAGTATCTACTTCATCATACCGGATATTTACAAATTTGTAAGCACCTATAGTTCCCAATCTCCGACTAGTTCCTCTAGAGGCTTCAGGACTAAAATTATCTCCAGTTTCAATAAGTAGGTATGGATCTAAATACTTCGGTTTAAAGAACAGTTCATCCTGGAAGTAGTTTTTATCCTCAAAACGCTTATAATTATTGGTAACGCTATCTTCATCTACATTGTAATTTGCATACACATTCACATTCGAGATCCTGTATGGAATTACTGACTTTGACGGTACATCCTTCTTTAGTCTTAGAAACAGATCAAATTTTTTCTTATCGTATTGATTGGTATCGGCTTCAAAAATTAAAAATCCAGGGTTAAAGTTGTAATAACCTTCACCTTTAAGGAAAAGATCGATACGTTCTCTTTCCAATTTCAACTTAGGAAGGTCAAATCTCATCCCATCTTCCAGCAGTGTTTTCTCCAGGTTGCTTTTGATCTCGCGATACACTAATAAGGTATCATTGTCTAGCTGATAGGTAGCCATGATGTATGGCTCCGGCACATTTAGATTATAATTTACAGAAGCTATTTTGGCATCTTCATCTTTTACTTCTTCCGAAGTTACATTCGAATAAAAGAAACCTCTGTTTTCCAATCTATTCAGAAGTAATTCTTCCGTATTTTCTAGATCAACATCTGACAGATACACTGGCTTCTCTCCTAATTTTTTATTTAAAAATTTATTGATGATTCCAGGCTTTTCGCGTTGTGCTTTATAGTGAAAGTAAAGTCCCGGTCTCATTCCCAGGATTTGCGCGTTCGGCTCTGGTCTAAGAACACTTTGCAATTCAGTTTTTAATTGTGGTTCCTCCTTAATTACGGAATCAGATTCTATACTGATCTCAGCACCGGTATAAAGTGATTCCTCTTCAGGTATGAATTTTTCCACGCTGCAGGACTGAAACAATGCTACAGCTATTAATATGATTACTGAAATTCTAATTTTCATCTTCTGTGCTTTCTGTACCTTCTGAACTTTCTGTTTCTTCAGGTTCTTTCTTTTCCTTCTTTACTTCTTCCATCACCGCCTTTTCAAACATGTTCTTGAACTTGTTGAATTCTTTGGTGAAAATTAAGGAAATACCACTCACTACCAACTGCCCGTCGATCACATTTTCATACTGACTTCTACTGAAACCTTTCAATCTCCAGATACCATTCTCATCAAGAAGATATGATATACTTACATTTCCAATGACCGGGCTTGCCTCTTGCCCTGCCTGGTTTCCTCCCTGAATATCTACGGCACTTCCCACTTCAACGATCAACCTATCCTCAAGGAATGCTTTCTGAGCACTAATATCTAATTGCGTACGATCCTGAGGACCATTATCACCCTGGTAATCTGTATAACTATCAAGATTAAAGTTCAATTGTAGTCCGCTGTTTCCAAGTACTTTGCTTGATAACATGTTTAACTGGTCTGATAAAGCGCTATTCAGGTTATCTCTGGCAACATCCATGGTACCACCACCGGCACCTGTACTTCCGCCTTCCGGAAAGAATCTGTTTAAAACCAGTAATGAAAATACCTGTTTATTTAACTCCTGTTCCTGGCTGTTCAATTGCTGAACTCTGTTATAAACACTTCCGCCAATTGCACCACGTTCATCCTCTGACATATCTAATCCAAAGGAAATCTTTGGAGCCATAAGATCTCCATCCACGTTTAGATAAACCAGAAAAGGAATTTCCTGTCTATACATTTCTTCCTGTTCTGGGTCTACAGCGGTTAAACTTGACGACAACAATCCTGAAGCTGCAGTTTCCACACGATAAATTGCTCTTACATCGAGCTGTGCATCGAAAGGATCTCCCGCCCAGGAAACACGACTACCATCAGCGATATCGAATCTTCTTTTAACAAGATTATAGAGACTCATCTCATAATACCCATCGTTGATATTGTAAATTCCGGTAAGGGCTGTTCTACCGTTTGGATACATATTAAAGATTAGATCTCCTTCTCCCTGAACCTGGAAAATATCACCTGTTTCCTGGTTGATAATGACATTAAATTTTGCCCCTTCATTTACGGTCAACCTGGTAAAAATATCATAACCAGAAACTACATAGCTTTCTTCTTCAGTTTCAGTTAGAATATCGTTAGGATTTTCCTTATTCACAAAAATAACGATCCCATCCCTTTCCTTCATTTGAAGTTCGGTTTCCGGTACTACATAAGTAAGATTTGTACTTTTTCGTACATCAACATTCATGGTGACTTTTGGTAAAGTAAGATCACCCTTTATTTGTGCATCCACATCAACAACCGCAGTTCCGTAGAAAAGGTCATTATCCTCTTCCGTAGAATTAATAAGTTTAAAATTTTCTGCCTGTACATCGAGATCAAATCCTGGGTTTAAAAAGGTTGGAGTAGTAACTTCTCCATTTACTACAATGGAATTACTTTCAGAGTCAACCATCTCAAAATTATTAAAATACACACCTTGATTATCCATTTCAAGCTGCTCATCTGGCAGGGTAAATTGAGAATCGAGCATCGCAATGTTAAAGGAAGCAGCGTCAAACTGCAGATTTCCTTTATAAACGGGCTCTAATAGAGTTCCGTTAAGTTTGAAATTTCCACTGAAGCTTCCATCGGCATTTTTGATCTCTCCCTGGGAAAAGCCTTCCAGAGCAGTCATACGGATTTCATTTAAATCAAGATTTAGATCCAGTTTTGCTGAAGGTTCAGCAGCGATATAAGAACCAACAAGATCCAGGTCGATCTCCCCACCTTTCATCGCCATCTCGAAATCATACTGACTAAATCCAGAAGAGTTCCCCTGTAAACTAAGAGTTCCCATATCCACGCCTAGCATAGATAATTTGTTGATCTCCATATCTGCCAGGAGACCTGTCTCTCCAAAAGGCTCTTCATACACGATGTTCCCGTTCACCTGACCTTGTGCCAGCTTCTCTTCAGGATTCAGATAACTCAACAGCGCGGCTAACTTAAAGTTTTTAAAGTCAAGGCTTAAGTGCTCTTTTTCAACACCGGGTTTATCGTTGCTTATGCGCATTTCCTGATCTTCTCTAAACAGTCTAAAGTTCTGGAAATTCAGGTAGCCCGTATCAAAACTCAGTATATTCGAATCCTCTATTTGCCATGGATTACCATTTAAAATCAGGTCATTATTATCGATATGAAATTGCAAGGTATCACCCTGGAAATTCAATTGTGAAGTAGCGTGAACAACCTGGGTAGTATCATAAACCGAGGTGAATTCAAGATTCAATTTTCTACTCTGAACATCACCTCCAATTATGGTACGTTTTATAGCCAGCGGACCGGTATTTAATTCTTTGAATGCGAACTCGAATTTTAGATCCTGTGGATTGGATCTAAGATCCAGTTTTAAACTATCGATCTCACTATTGAAGTAATTTACAAAGGGTATATCGATATTGGCATCCAACCTTCTTTCAGATTCTGCAAAGTCGACATCTATATTAACCGTATCCAGTTTTTGCAGATTAATAAGAAACACTTCTGTTAGTATTGGTGCTTCACTAATCTTCGCATTGATCTTCATATTGACAGGATTGAAAATAGAGTCCTCCCTATAATTTTCAGTAATATATCTCTTAAAATGCCGATCTATGGCTGCTGAAAAAGCTGCCGGTGTAGCATTAGATTTAAGATCGAGGTTCAGAATTCTGTTATTAATGTCTACGGAAGTAGTATCCTGTCTTACAAATGCATCTGCTTTAAAGCTACCTAGTAAATAAGCTTTGTTATTATAAACCGCTACTCCATCAATGATCTCGGCTTCAAGTTCATATTCCGAAGAATTACCTTCAAACCAGCCCTGTAATTCGAATGCGGCTTTGATTGTTTTTTGAGTGACTCCCAGAGCTTCCAGATCTGCACCATCCAGGTATAAACTAAAATCTACTCTTGGAGAAACAGAATCAAGTGCAACATCCAATTGCGCTTCCATGTCCAGATTTGAATCCTGATACATTAAGTTGATTGGTCCCTTCCCGTTTTCAAGTTCCCCGGTTATATCGATCTGTCTGAATTCGTATCCGTTATAAGTAAAACTCTCTATCGTAGAATCAAGACTCGCATTAAGATCTGCTACAGAATTTCCACTTCCGGTAAGTTTTATATCTATTTGCAAATCTCCAAGGGCTTCATTTTGAAGTAATCTTCCTAGAGATATTCCATCACCCTGGACTTCTGCATCAAAAGCGATCTGATCTCCAAATTCAAAGTTCCCATTCACGTTAATATTACCATCGGTAGTAGCGATCTTAGCAGTCGTGCTAACCTTTTCCATATTACCTTTAAAACTTCCATTAATACTGATCTTTTCTGGAATTTGCATCCCAAGATCAGCTTCGCTTACAAAGTTTTGTAGATCTTTTCGAGTGGAAGAAAGTCTAACATTTGGAAGATTAAAACTTAAATTTTCTGGGTCCTGCGCATTTACGATACTTCCGCTACCTTGAATGGTCGTATTTCTCCAGCGTAATTTTAGATTTGACAGGTTTAGATTATCAACTTTCCCATTAATGGAAAGATTTCCTTTTACTGGTGATTTTGCGAGGTTTTTCAAATATTCGTTCTCTCTAAGATCTGGTTGAAATCTGAAAAATTCGCCCAGCTCTAGATTTATGTCTGAAAGATCAGCCCGTAAACTTGCACTTCCTGGATCTTTCATCAATGCATCCAGGTCACTGTAACTAAGCTGTAGATCTCCGTTGAAACTGTTCCCAATTCCTTCGAAAGTAATATCTGTGAGTTGTATCTGATCTTTGGTAAGTTCTGCTTTTAGATTGAATTGATCTATCTCAATACCGGAAGCTTCAGTAAAATTAAATTCAGAAATATTTAAACTTGCATTTTCAGGTGCGTAAGAAATATTAGAGGCTTGTAAGTCAAGGTCTTTAACATTCAGGATATCAGGATTGAAAGTTCCTTTCTTTACCTGAGCATCGTTCACGCGGTAAAGTATGTTATTATTTGCAATGTCTATTTCCTCAATATTAATCTTCCATTCGGGCCACACAAAAGCTTCAGTAGCACTCCCCTGCTCTTCTGTTGTTGCTGAAGTAGTATTTTGCTGTAGCTCAAGTGTTATATCTGAATCATGAAGTTTCAGGAATTCAGAAGAGATAATGCTATCCTTGAGATTGAAATTCGCCTGACTTGTTTCCAGCAATTTAATTTTCATATCTGCTGAAATAGAATCGGGATTGGAATTGTAACTGGCTCGAACGTCATTAAGGTTTAATTTTCTCACTTCAAAAACAGGTGCGGGACTTGTTTCACCTTCAGAAGGAGGAAAAGGTTTCGTTTGATTATAGGTGACCTTTGCGTCATTTAGAATAGCTTCTTCGACTACAAAATTCATGTTGGTAAGATCTGTTTCAGCAAAAGACAGCTGAAGTTCCTTAAACTTTGCCTTGGTGTCTATACCACTCACCTTATCTATGTAATCGACATCAAATTCTTTCAGATCAAACTCCCCAAGAGATATTTGCATACTTGAACTAGTCGTATCTGCCGGGGTGCTTGCAGTTTGTGTGGTATCTGAAGCAAATGCCTTCATTAGAACTTCATAGTTAAATCCAGTAATAGAATCTTCCCGAATAATATTAGCACGAACACGACGAGCTTCCAAAGCGTCCAGACTGAATCCATTTCCTTTTATGAGAGGCATAAAAGGGATATTCGCAGTTATATGTTCACTATATATAATGGTATCGCCATCTGGATGTTCGATATAAAGATCATCAACTTCAATATTACCATTAAATTGAATATAGATTCTTTCCAATTCAATCTTAGCTCCACTCTTCTCTTCTATGGAGGATATAAACTTGTCTTTAATAATATTCTGTCCCCAGGGACTTCTTACGAATAGAAGGATAAGAATCAACAAAATGAGAATCCCCAGAAAGATCTTCCCAATTATTTTTAAAATCTTGATAAAGCGTGCTTTGGCTGTGCTCAAAAAACTGAATTTTTAGAAGTTTCCAAAGTTATCGTTTAGATGTATTACGGCGAAGTTATTGCGCAATGTTTACTAATAAACTTCTGTTAAATGTCTGTAGAATATGCATAGGAAGCTGCTCAATCTGGAATTTAAAGAGCTTAAATTGTAGAAATTGTCACCAAATTGGAGTGATAATCTACACAATCACAATATGAATCTGCTACCCAAATTCAGGAAAGCCGGTTATTCCATTTCATTTGATAAACGAAACCAAAATACTTCAAACCGTTTGTTTTCAGAGACTAAGTGGTCGTAGCCGCTAAGTTTTAGAGCGAATTATCGGAAGCCAGAAGCAGCATTATAGTTTCATATGGCATTATTGTAGCAAGAGTTGAAAAGTATTAACTAAATAAGAATACTAAGAACTAAACTAAATTATGAGAAAAGTAATCACAGCTACCGTATTAACCGCAGGTCTTTTGACCTCATGTGTTTCTAAAAAGAAATATGTTGAATTAGAAGGTCAACTTAATGATACAAGAAGTACACTTCAAAAAACACAGGTTGAGAAAGAAGAAATTGAAGAAAAGTATGCACGTATAGAAGAACGTGTTGCCGATTATAATTCCAAAATTAATTCCCTTAGAACCGAGAATGAAGGAATGATGGAAATGAATGATCTCACCGTAATGTCTAAAAAGACAAAAGAGAAAATGAAATCCACGATTGCTAAGATAGATCCTGAAAAGGTTAAAGGAGCAGAAACCTTAGAGGATAGTATAAACCTTGCAGTTTCATATAATCTTAAGCAGAATATTTCTGAAGGAGCTGATGCAGATGATATTGATATCAATGTTGATGAAACCGTAGTGATGATCAATGTTTCAGATAAATTATTATTTGGTAGCGGAAGTTTTAGGGTTACGAAAGAAGCTCAGCCTCTACTGAAGAAATTAGCTGAAGTGATTAACAGCGAACCAGCTATGGAAGTTATGATCGAAGGTCATACCGATGATAGAACTATGGTAAAAGAATCTTACCTTCAGGATAACTGGGATCTAAGCGTTCGAAGAGCAACTTCTATCGTGAGAATTCTGCAGGATAAATATAATGTAGAGCCTTCAAAATTAATTGCTGCCGGAAGAAGTAGTTACCAGCCATTAGTTGATAATACTAATAAGGATAATATGGCTAAAAACAGAAGAACCCGAATTGTAATCATCCCTAACCTGGATAAATTCTTTGCGATGCTGGAATCTGATGGGACTATGGCAGGTACTGAATAGATCTTCTATTTATAGATATAATATTGAAAGAGAGTTTCGGCTCTCTTTTTTATTTCCGTTAACTGTAGATTAACTTCCTGTTCACGGTATCTCGAAAATCGCTTCGTATATTTCATAAAACTGAAGTTGTGAAAAAAGTAAAGACAGAATCCAGTAGTTCGAAATTAGTACAATCAGAGAACGAAGATCTTCCATATAATCCTGAGATCACGAAAGAGGATAAAGAAGCCCTGAATGAGAAAGGTAGAAGTATGAAAAAAGGTCAGGATAAAGATCTGGATCGGATAGAGCAAATAGATTTTACGCCCGATGAACTCGACATTCCAGCGAGTAACGAAACGAAACCAAAAGATAAAGCAGGCCTGGTAGATGAAGAAAATATGCAATTCAATAAGAAGGGTGCTACCAGCGAAGATGAGAAACCAGGTGAAAATTTAAGTTCTTCCAATTAATATCCAGATAGTTACACGAGAAAAAACCGCTGCTTGTCAGCGGTTTTTTTTGTTTATAAGCAGTAAAAAGAAAGTTATCAATTTTAGGTCTCTAATTGCAAACAACATTGTGGTTGCCCCCTTGTAGTAGTAAAAACTCGAGCTTAAATCCGGTCCTACTACTTATGAATTTAAGATCGAAGTATCAGAGTATGGGGATATAGAAGATGCTATTGAATTTAATCTTGAGAAAGATATAGAAGAATAGCATTAGTATTTTATTTCAAGAACTTCGAGTTTTCTAATCTCATCACCGAGTTTAAAATCTACAGTTTCACCAACTTTCTTACCCGTAACCGCACGTGCAATTGGCGCAACAAAAGCTATTTTTTGCATTTTGATATTTGCCTCATCCACCCCTACGATCTGGAATTTCTGAATTTGTGAACTATCGAGGTTCTTCAATTTTATGTGCGCTCCAAACCGAATTTCATTCTGTGCCTGTTCTTCAGGTTTTAAAACCCGGGCAGATTGAATTCTTTCGGCCAGTAATTTCATTTTTCCATCAATAAGGCCTTGAGCCCTTCTTTTTTCTGTATCGTCTTTGATACTTATACTAGATCGCTCTTTTTCAAGCCCTTTCAATTCCAGATGTAGTTCTTGTAGTCCATTTGGCGTCACATAATTTGTAACTCCATCTGGTATCGCCGCCCTTGGTGGAATGATCACTGGTTCTTCTTGATCTTCTTCCTTTACAAATCCTCTACTCATAATTCGTATCTTATGTTCTCCTAATTATAGCGAAACCCAGTGGATATGTATTAAACAACAATCATAAATATTTCTCAAAACCTAACGTCAGGTTTTGGATGGTACTACATTTAGCAAATTTTAATTATGGAAATGAGTCTGGAAATCATTGTTCTTTTCGTGATCATCCTTGGTGTGATCGTTCTATTTGCTCTGGAAGTATTCCCGGTAGATAAGATCGCATTTATTATTCTGGGCCTGTTATTATTAACAGATCTGGTTTCTCCGGAAGAAGCCATTTCAGGTTTTTCCAGTCCCGCGACGATCACGGTACTTTGTCTAATGATCATAGCGATAGGACTCGAGGACAATGGTGTTATAGATCTCCTCGCCCAGGGAATGAGGAAATTGAAAGGTCTGCCCCTGCTTATTATGATCCCGGTTTTTATGTTTATCGCAGGAAGTATTTCTGCTTTTATAAATACGACGGCTGTAGTTTTAGTCTTTGTGAAGATCATCGATGAACTGGCAGAGAAATATGACATTCCCAGTTCAAAATTATTACTACCGGTTTCTTTTGCAGGGATTATAGGTGGCAGCTGTACACTTATGGGAACTTCTACGAACCTGATTGTTAATGCGGTGGCCGTTAAAAGAGGTGTCGAGCGCTTCGGATTCTTCGAATTTAGTTGGTACGGAGTCATTTTTATGCTCATAACTATTGCTCTGGTAAGTTTGATGGCGGGATTTCTTCCGAAGAAAAAACCCAGCGATCTTAATTCGGTTTATAAATTAGACGAGTTTATTACGAAAGGAATCGTTAGTGAAACCTCAAAATTGATTGGCAAAAATCTTCGGGATATCTTCGGCGATGAAAAGGATTCTATTGAAGTGATCAGGCTCAAACGTAAAGGAGTTATCAATGACCATCCAGGTAGATATACGACCTTAAAACTTGGTGATCAATTACTACTTAGATGTAGTATAGAACAACTCATACAACTTAAAGAAGAAGGTGATCTTACGATTATTAGAAATTCTGAAGCTAAAGCTGTAAAGCCAATCGTGAACGAGGCTTCAGAAATTGAAGAAAACATTCAGCTCGTAGAAATATTAATGTTGCCTAACTCACCTTTAATTGGTAAAAGTATCAAAACCGTGGGCTGGTATGATCTTCATGGAGCAGTTCCTTTGGCGATCAGGAAAAGAAGAAGCTTCAGAAATCCTAAAAGAAGAATTTTCAATAAAAAGTCTGATGATATTGACCTTCGGGTTGGAGATCGTCTTCTGGTGGAAGTAACGCAAAACGACCTGCATGAACTTCAGAAAATGGACAATATTAGCATTCTGCAAAATCATGAAGAAATTAGTATTGTATCCAAAAAGAAACGTTCCCTTAGCCTCGGAATTTTAATTCTTGTTATTGCACTATCCGCATTTTCTATATTCCCAATTCTGAAAAGTGCCGTGATTGGCTGTTTTTTAATGATTCTGCTGAAGTGTATCGATCTGGGAAAAATCTATACACAGGTAAACTGGCAGATCGTTTTTCTGCTGGCAGGAATGATCCCGCTAGGTGTAGCCATGAGCAATACCGGGGCAGATGACTGGATCTCCACCAATCTCTTACTACTTTTCGATGGCAAACCGAATTACAGCATTATAGGATTACTATTTTTAGTGACGATGTTCCTAAGCGGATTCATCTCAAACAATGCCACGGCGATCATCATTGCACCCATAGCGATCACCATCGCAACTAAGTTACAACTGGACCCAAAACCATTTATTCTGGCTGTACTTTTTGCATCAAATTTCAGCTTTTTCACCCCGGTGGGTTACCAGACCAACACGATCATTTACGGAATGGGAATTTACAAGTTCAAACATTTCCTGATTATAGGTGGTGCTTTATCGATTGTGCTTTGGATTGCGGCAACCTTCTTACTGAGCAGACAGTTATAAAAATGTATTTTTACTAAAAAAATTATGTCCCGGTTACTCATCATTGGTTACGTATGGCCAGAACCCAATTCCTCAGCTGCGGGCGCCAGAATGATACAATTGATCGAATTTTTTAGAGAACGTAACTATAAAATTACCTATGCAACTTCAGCCCGAAGAACAGAAAATATGGCAGATCTTGAAGCTGTAGGTGTTACCAGCCGGGAGATTCAGCCAAATAATGCTGAGTTTGACGTTTTTGTACAAGAGCTGGATCCTCAAATCGTTCTTTTCGATCGTTTTATGATGGAAGAGCAGTTTGGATGGAGAATTGATAAATTTTGTCCCGATGCTTTAAAGATTCTGGATACCGAAGATCTGCATTCGTTGAGGAAAGTCAGAGAAACTATCCTGAAGTCCGGTCAGGAATTTGACGATGTTTATTTGGATGCTGATATTACGAAACGTGAAGCTGCGGCAATCTACAGGTGTGATATTTCTTTAATCATTTCTGAATTCGAAATGAACCTTTTAGTTGAAAAGCTAAAGATCCCGGAGCATATACTCTTCTACCTGCCATTTATGATGGAGACTGTTTCTTCTGAAAATAATAGCTACACTGAAAGGAAAGATTTTATAAGTATTGGTAATTTTCTTCATGAACCAAACTGGAGAGCAGTTCTAAATTTAAAGGAAAATATCTGGCCTTTACTCAGCAAACTAGTGCCAGATGCCCAGTTACATATTTATGGAGCCTATCCTTCCCAGAAAGTATGGAATTTGCATAATAAAGCCGAAAGATTTCTAGTACATGGACGGGCGGAAAATGCTCTGAAAGTGATGAATGATGCCAGGGTATGCCTTGCTTCTATTCAATTTGGAGCTGGATTAAAAGGCAAATTAGCTGAGGCAATGGCTTGCGGAACTCCTTCAGTAACAACAAAAATTGGTAGTGAAGGAATGGCTGGAGATTTAGAGTGGAATGGATTCATTGAGGACGATCCTGCTCAATTTGTTGAATCAGCTAAAATGCTATATATCGATGAGCAATTATGGAACAAAAAAAGTGAACAGGGTCCAAAGATCCTGAAAGAACGATTCAATCTGGATATTCACCAGGCGAGATTCTATAGAAAATTAAATAATACTCTCAAACAGCTTCCGCAGCATAGGAAAGAAAACTTTACGGGTCTAATGATGAAACATCATCTCCAACGGAGCACTTATTTTATGTCCAGATTCATTCAGATAAAAAATGCTATAAATTAGAAAACCGCTGGAAGCATAAGCTATCCAACGGTTTTCACTACACAAAAAACAGTTTAACCAAACATCATCAGAAGCATCAAACACTGGCTTCAAAAGCCCTTCTGAACAATTTTCTATTGAGATTCTGCAAAGCGGCAGTCTTATATTTCGTATCTACTAAGAGCGAAATGTTATTGTTGCTTCCGCCGTAAGAAATCATCCTTACCGGCACATCATCCAGAATTTCGAATAATCTTGGAGTCCCACGATCGTCAATAAGTCCCTCACCAACCACACAAATGATACTGTGATCACGATCGACACTAATCTCTCCGTAAGCCTTGAGTTCGCTTAAAATAGGTTCAAGGTTCGAAACATTGTCAATAGTGAGTGAAATGGCGATTTCTGAAGTGGTGATCATATCAATTGCCGTTTCATATTTATCGAAAACTTCAAATATCTTCCTTAGAAAACCATGAGCCATCAACATCCTGTTGGATTTAATTTTGATAGCGGTAATATTATCCTTTGCAGAGATAGCCTTTAAACCTTTAGTTTCAGAAATTGCAGAAATACAGGTTCCAGGATCGGTTGGTTTAAAAGTATTCTTTAGATATACAGGAATATTTTTCTCGATAACCGGCGATATGGTTTGTGGATGCAGGATCTTCGCACCAAAATAGGCAAGCTCTGCAGCTTCCTCGAAACTTAGCTGAGCTACCGGAAAGGTGTTTTCCACTACCCTTGGATCATTATTGTGTAAACCATTAATATCGGTCCAGATCTGTATTTCAGAAGCATTTACAGCGGCTCCAATGATCGTTGCCGTAAAATCACTTCCTCCCCGATTCAGCGTCGATATTTCTCCGCGATCATTTATTCTTACGAATCCCTGAGTTATATAAATGGATTCTTCAGCCTGCGAATTAAGTTGATTCTTAAGCAATTTTCCAACGAGTTCTGTATCTGGATTTTCAAGATTAGCAACCTGCATGAAATCCCTGGCATTCAACCATCTGTTAGAAATATCATTTTTTGTCAAATAAAAACTGAAGATCTTAGTAAGAATAGTTTCTCCAGTTGTCAATATCTTACATTCATTTTCTACAGTGAATTCCTGAGAAGCGATATGTCTCAGTTCTGAAAGTTCAGCCTGCAGGATGTCGAAAATTTCATTTCTATCATCTACGGAATTGAACAGGTTTTCAATTTCCTGTTCATGCCTGATAAAGAGTGCTTCCAGGATTTCGTCGATCTCAACCTGATCTCTCTGTTCTACACTACTAGCAAGTTCTACCAGAAGATTAGTGACACCAGACATAGCAGACAGTACCAATAACTTGCCTCCTTCAATATTCTGAATGATACTTGAAACATTCCGGATATTCTCTGCAGAACCTACTGATGTACCTCCAAATTTTAAAACTTTCATATCTCCCTGATTTCTCTTTGCATAAGTACATATAGTTTGAACTGCACTAAAGAAAATTGATCGATTTATATACATTTGCACATTATGTACAATAATTAACAATGAAGACAATTACTACCGTAGTACACGACATTATAAGGCATCAACCATTTCTGGATGATGCGATCGCCAGGGATATTGTAAATTTTAGTGGTTTGGCTGCCGACATTCAATCTCAAGTGGAACAGGAAATGCGTAAAGCTGTAAAACAGGGAAGTATAATTATGGCACTTCGTCGTTACGCACCACATAGAACCAAGATCAATATGAAAAGCCTGAGAGAATTAGGTGATATTATTGTAAGATCTGGCATTACTGAGTATACTTTCCTTAACAGTAAAACCATAATTGCTAACAAAGCTAAACTATTGGAATCTGTTAAGGATCAAACCGGAATTTACCTTAATTACTCCAGTAATTATCAGGAAAGCAATATTCTGGTTTCCTCAACTCTTACAGATCTGGTAGAAGATTGTTTCAGAAATGAAGTGAGGGTAACGGTAAAGAAGGAATTGTCTTCGATCACCATTGCACTGCCTAAGAATAGCTCTCAAACAGTTGGTCTATATTTTTATATGTTCAAATTGCTTGCTTATGAGGGAATTCCAGTTTTTGAAATGATCTCCACTTCGAATTATTTCGCTCTTTTCCTGGAAAAGGAATATGTGAATAAGGCATTTTTGCTTCTGAATGAAATCAAAGCTTAAGTACTACCAGTATTCGTAATAGACACCTGTCATTGCAACCACTGTGAAAACGATAATAAATGCAATCGCTAAGTAGATAAGCTTATTTGAATTGCTATTATTTTCATTGAAGATGTTTGGGTCTGAAGTGGTTTCAGATTTGTTCCCGGTAGGCATATTTTTGGTCGTTTGGTTAGAAATCGACCCCAATATACTAATTATCAATAATTTAATTGCAGGAATTTTAAATATTTCATATTTGAATCCAAAAATAAAATATTATTTAAATTATTGTTGATTATCACTTAGGACGCAGAAATGGTGTCAATATTCCACAAAGATTCAATTATAATCCTTCACGATACTAGCCCATTCCATTGACTTCAGAATACGAACCAGCACAGGATCGATCATATCCCGATATTCAGAATTTTTCGGAAATGCATAACTATAATAATCCTTCTTCAAACTTTGCTCAATAATTTCCAGTTCGTTTTCAAGGTTCATTTGCTCAATATGGTATCTTAGAATAGGTTCATCATAGACTACAAGAAATGTTTCTTCCTCGTTAAGTTTGTTCAATGCCTCCATCGAATTATTGACAAGTTCGGTTTCAATATTATATAATTCCAGAAGTTCCTGAGAGCTCGAACTCATTACTGTCATTACATCAAATCGATCGAGATCCTGGATATTGGTTATTTCTTCATTAATACCTTTTACAGTTAAGGAAGATGCGATCCCGGCCGTAAAACTTGAAATTATTATAACGGCCATAAACATCCAGATTAGACCTATGATCCTTCCACCCAGCGTTCGCGGTGATTTATCTCCATAACCAACCGTAGTCATGGTTACTGCACTCCACCAGAATCCCTGTAAAATTCCCTTTAAATTGCCTCCAAATTCTTCCTTGTTCTTTTTTCTTTCAAACACCCATACTAAAAAGCCGAATATAAATATGACAAGTAAAAGCAATCCTATGATAGAGAAAAACTCCCAGCTAAATAAATTTTTAAGGTGTCTTAAAGTTTGGGATTCTGATCTTTTGGCGACGCTGGTGTGAGAAATAAAGTATGGCTGAGAGAATTCCATACGATGCATACGGTTATCGGTCACTGTGACCGGATTGATACTGAAGTCTACCTCGCCTGCTTCAATACCGTCCAGTAAACTTCCAAGGTCCTCGTATTCTTTGAATTCATAACCCAATTGAAGTTCCTCATTGACCATTTTCCAGGAAGCTATACTAAGACCTCTACATTTACCATTATGTTTCTCAACAAAAGGAGCGGTTTCAGAAATACCTATGACCACTTTATTCGTTTCCGAAGAAAGGCTATCCTGAGCGATAAGCGAATTGATGCAAAAGGGGATAAAACATACAAACAGGATAGTAAACCTGGAATAACACATCATTTTAAACTTTAAATGAGCTCGAAGATAAACATTCCTATTTTTTCAACGAATCCTCTTGAAATAAGTAAGCAATATTTAGCTGCTTCTTTCCAAAATCCTTTGCTTTAGATACGTCCTGTCCCATATAGATATCAATCCTTTTTTTCCAGCGGTAGTGCATTTTGTCTTTGATATAGAAAACACTGTCAAAACCTTCTATTTTGATAGGTGAATTATAATCCAGTCCCATCTTTAAAAGATCACGCGAAACTGCGATCGCATTCATACCTGGTCTTAATGTATCTCCCCAGGCAGTAATTCTAGGGTTATTCTGAGTTTGATATTCTACCGAGTTATAGGCGGTTGCCGTCACACAAATTGTATCCCAGTCTTCAACATCCTTATTACCATCAAATGCCGTACAGGCAGTTAGATAGATCATTAGAATAAACCCGGAGATCAAAATCCCAGATTTTTTAAGCCTGTACATATGTTTAGAGTACAGCATCCTTTAAGATAAAGTGAATCCTTCAGGATATTCTCGTTTAACAAATTGATTTGCTTCATCAAAATTGGTGACTTTCATATTTTCTGAATCCCAGATCATTTTCAGGTCTCTGCCTGGATAAATGATCTGGTCCTTACCGTTCGCGTCCTTTTTCTTGTTCTGAATATCATAACCTCGAATGGCGAGATTTGCTATCAATAAAGATTCAGTCAAAGGACCTGCGATATCGAACGGTGAACTCAGTTTTTTATTGCCATACCCTGCAATGGCAGCTTCCACCCATTGAGCGTAATGACCATCCATGCCATTTGGCACACGTTCGTAAGTTTCGGCTATATTGACTTCGTCTGTTTTTGAGGTAGGTAGTAATCTTGGATTAAGTCCGTAAGTGCCACACATCATTTTACCTTTAGTTCCAATGATCAACGCACCATTACCTCCATCTCCAAATGTTTCTTCAGGACCTAATTCTTCTGGTCGCATAGGTTTGATTCCGCCATCCATCCAATGTAGCTTAATATCATCAGAACCCGGAGTCTTGCCCTCAAAGCTCATAATTACATGACTTGACGGGGGACAGCTATCCGGGAAATAACCTCTCTGGAATTCATCTACATATACACTTCCAACGCTACATTCCACTTCTTTTGGATATTTAAGATTCAGTATGCTAAAAGGCGGTTCAATAAGATGACAACCCATATCCCCAAGAGCACCAGTTCCATAATCCCACCAGCCACGCCAGTTGAAAGGAACCAATCCATCCACATATTCCTTATGCGGTGCAGTACCAAGCCATAATTTCCAGTCCAGTTCAGAAGGGATTGAACTACTCTTTTTTGGCCATGGGATTCCTTGTGGCCATACTGGTCTATTCGTCCATACATTTACTTCCTGTACTTCTCCAATTAAACCTGCGTCATACCATTCTTTCATTTTGCGCACCCCATCCCCTGAAGCACCCTGGTTACCCATTTGAGTCACTACCTTATATTCTTTAGCTGCTTGTGTAAGCTTTCTGGCTTCATAAATATCATGTGTAAGTGGTTTCTGAACGAATACGTGTTTTCCGCGTTCCATAGCAGCCATAGTTTGTACAGCATGATTATGGTCTGGAGTTGAAACACTTACTGCATCGAAATTTTTAGATTCTTTATCAAACATTTCCCGGTAATCCTTATAATACTTCGCTTTTGGAAAAGCTTTTCGGGAAGCTGCCGCTCGTCTGTCATCTACATCACATAAAAATGCTATCTCAGCTTTGCCGCTTTTGTAAAAACTCATGATATCTGATTCTCCTTTACCTCCTACTCCAATCCCGGCAATTAATAACTTATCACTTGGTGCAGTAAAACCAGGTCCACCCAGTACATGCCTGGGAACGATCATAAATCCTGAAGCTGCAACTGCAGATTTTTTAATGAAATCTCTTCTGGCGTTTGAAGTATTCTGTAAGGAAAATTTGCTCATTTTGTAAGGTGTTGGTTAGGAATTGCTTAAAGTTATCTTTTTTCAGATAATAAAACAATTAAACCTTGACTGACATATTGCCGGTGGAATCAGTTATTGTGTCGGGTAATTAGACCTTCGGCAAGGTCCTTGCACATTTGTACTTGAAAATGGTGGAGAGAATATCGAAGCCTCAATTTGTAATTGAAAATAATATTTTATGAGTCAAGTTAAGCAGAATGATGCCGTAAAGGTACACTACACAGGAAAACTAGAAGACGGACAGGTTTTTGACAGTTCAGTAGAACGTGGAGAACCTATCGAATTCACTCTAGGTGAAGGACAATTAATTCCTGGATTTGAAGAAGGCCTTATCGGTATGGAAGTTAACGAGAAGAAGACTATCAACATATCTAAAGATGAAGCTTACGGAGATCCAAAAGAAGAATTGATCCAGGAAGTTCAGAAAAATCAACTTCCAGAAGAACTTAAGCCAGAAGTTGGAATGCCATTGGTATCTAAAGGACCTGATGGTCGTGAGATTAATCTGGTAATTACAGATGTAAAAGATGAGACCATCGTAGTAGACGCAAATCACCCTCTAGCTGGAAAAGATCTTATTTTTGATCTTGAAGTAGTTGAGATCAAGTAATTTATTATCGCACATATTTGAAAAAGCCTGGTCTATCCGGGCTTTTTTTTTGATTGTGTTTGATATTCTGGTTAAGGTTATGATAATTCTTTTCGATTGACTGGTATGCTCCTTACATTAGATTAAAATCAAAATCTAAGTTATGATAAGAAAAGGATCAGCGGAGTGGAAAGGCTCTTTAAAAGAAGGAAAAGGAACAGTTAGTCTTGAGAGCGGAGTTCTTAAAGATGAACAATACTCATATAAGACACGTTTTGAAGATGGAAATGGAACAAATCCTGAAGAATTAATCGGTGCAGCACACGCAGGTTGTTTCAGTATGCAACTATCCGCTTTTCTTTCTGAAGATGGATATGAACCAAACCAGGTTGCTACGACCAGTGAGATCACATTCGAAGATGGTGAAATCACAAAATCTCATTTGATCTTGACCGCAGATGTACCAGGAATTGATAAAGATACATTTGACAAGATCGCTAATAAAGCCAAAGAAAGTTGTCCGCTTTCAAAATTACTTAAAGCAGAAATCACATTGGAATACGATCTAAAATAAGAGATTAGATCCCCCGAATTAAAGCTCCTTATTTAAGGGGCTTTTTTTATGCAATCTTTTACAGAGTTATATATAGTTTCATTTAAACTGACATTCATTTTATTCTTGAACACAAATTTTTGATTGACCTCAATTTCGATTCCTATATAATTTTCTGTAAATACTTTTCTCAGGTAAGTCGTAAAACCATCAGCTTTTCCATGATATGGATAATTTTTACGAACTCTGTATTTAGATTCATCTGTTAGAGAATTTTTAAATTGCTCACTCCATTCCTGCTCTAACCGAACCTTAGGATCATAGAGTATTCCTATATCACAGTTTCTTTCAATATCATCTAGAACGGGTGTAAACGAATGAATCGAAAGATGTAATATCGTATGATTCAATTTATGAAAATCCAGAATTATATTCTCCACATGACGACGGTAAGGTGAATAATGTTTTTCGATTATTTCACTCTTCTTAGAATGCTCAAGAATTTTTGAGAACCTGGAATATAGCTTAGGATGGTGTAAAGATCGATTAGTCTCAATCAGTAATCTTCCAATATCCTGCGCATAGCTGGCATTTGATAAAGGTTCTAAATATTTATACAGATCGTAAGCACCGGGATCATAGCCTTCATGAGTATTTAGAACATCCTTCTGCTCTTCAAATAAATAAACATATTCAGGCGGAATTGCATTCGTAGCATGTTCGCAGGTAATTACTATTTTCATGGCCGGAACATACGATCAGACTGCAGACTTTCAGCGATCTTCAAGTAAGTACGTTTTATGTTCGTTTCTGAAAAATCTCCTCTCAAGGATTTCAAGATACGTGATGAAAGACTGCCATTCTGTAATAAGAATTCAATATGATTCTGATGATTAACAGTCAATTTATTACCTACGCGTTTATAAATGTTTTTCCAGATATATCTAACTTCAGCGTCTTTTTCAATATCAAAAATTGCCAGATATCGCTTGTTTGTAATCAGCGTATTTTCAGCATCCTTGATCACATCATTAAAGATATCAAATAAATCATCCTCGTGCCATTTCTTTTGATCTTCCAGAGAAACGAGCTCTTCAGAAACCAATAATTTTAAAGCTTCTACTATAAAGGCTGCAATGGCAATATCTGCGGAAGGTGTTTCCTGAGTATCGATAACCCTGATCTCAATTGCATTCCTGTCGAACCGTGAAATAGCTCCTCTTGAATTTAAAAAGTGATGATCGAGAATTTGTTTTGTATCATACTTTTTGATCGCTTTGTTTATAGGATCGAAGATCTTTTCGTGATATTCCTTCTTACTAAAGACCTGTTCAGGTATGACCTTCCCTGTCATATGAGGTATTTCCTTCTGATTGGTCTTATAATAGTGCATTCTGGAATCCTTATATCCAGTGAAATGACCATCCAATACCGGAGAGCTTGCAGCAAGACCAGGAATGATTGGAAGTAAGATACGCACTGCTGCGTGCAACTTCTCAAATTCCTGGTCATTTGCAAATGGCAGATTGATATGCATACTCTGAACATTGCTCCAACCATGTCCTCTGCAATCAAATATCCTGTTGTAGAGGTTATAAATCTCATTATGATCATGTGGCCATAATTTTGTTTCGACCATAGTATCCATTAATGGATGGCATGCACCAGCCAGTAATTTTGAATCCATACCTCCCAGAAGCTTGTTGATCTCCTTTATATTCTGAAGAAAGTCATTTTCCAGATCTTCCAGGCTGGATACGGGACCATTTGTTTTTAATTCCACTACATGAGCTACGAGCTCATTGCTCCATTCAATCTTACCGTTGGAAACATCTGAGGTTAGAGCGCCATTTTTAAGGGTAAACAATTCATCAACTGAAGGATTTACCTTCATTGTCTTATGATGCACGAGCATGTATTCCAGCTCTATTCCAAAAACTTCAAATAAGTGATATGCCATTCTTAATTTTTTTCTAGTCGGTTTTTAAGAGCAGTAATAATATCAGTATAGACTTTATCACCATAGTACTCATCCTCTACTCCCGCATCAATATTGGGATTGTCATTTATTTCTATAACAACCGGGCCTTTTTCTGTTTCTTTAATATCAATCCCGTATAAGCCTGAACCCATGAGTTTAGCCGACTTTACCGCAATTTTTATTATTTCAGCAGGAACTTTTTCTATAGGTAGAGAATCTGCATTTCCATCCTGATCATATTTGTCTTCAGCATTCCAATTGTAGATCTGCCAATGACCTTTTGCCATATAATATTTACTGGCATAAAATGGTTTTCCATCCAGAATTCCAATTCTCCAGTCATATTCAGAATAGGAAAATTCCTGAGCAATAACCAATTCTGACTCTTTAAGCATCGCAGATGCGAGCTCATAATATTCAGATTCCGTTTTTGCTTTTTTAACACCAAAAGAGAAAGTAGAATCCGGTGATTTTAATACTACTGGCAAGCCGATAGTTTCCAGAACCTCACTTACATTTTCTTTATGAACGATCATGGTTTGCGGCGTCGGTATTCCGGCATTTTGTAAAGCTTCAGCCATAAATACCTTGTTGCAACATTTTAATATAGCATCTGGCATATCTACGAGCGCAATACCTTCCTGCTGTGCCTTGCGGGCAAAAGCGTATGCTTCGTTATTCACTTCTGTACTCTGGCGGATAAACAGAGCATCGAAAGATGAAAGTCTGGAGAGATCTTTAGGTGAAACAATTTCAGTATAAAAACCCATTTTTTCCGCGATCTCCACGAATTTCTTCAAGGCTTTGCTATTACTTGGAGGTGCGGGATCTCCATCCTTAACCAGGATTGCTAAGTCATATTCATAACTGGAAAGCTTCGGAGTATCATAACGCTTTTTGCTAAAATATTGCTCAGCAAATGCAAACATACTCTCTTTATGTTCTTCAGGAATTTCAGCTTCAGAAATCGCTTTGATACTTTTAATATTCCACTTGGTCGTAAAAGTGAATCGTACCCGTAATATTGGAATTTGAAAATGCCTGAAAAATGTAGCGCTCAATTCCTTGTATTTCGCCGCGACATTCTGCCCAAAATAAATACTGAGCGTAAACTCTTTGGATTTCAGGCTTTTAAAACTACGCTGAATAAGATCGTCAAATTCATCAGAAACTATCCTCACTAACTTTGGTTCACCAAGATCAACCAGATTCCTTATGGTTGGAATAGCTGAGTGTCCACGGGCTTCTGCCAGTAAAGACACATAATATCCTTTGGACTGGTATGAATAGTCTTTACAGAGATTAAATATTCGAACATTCTTGAGTTTTGCGAATTCAGGATTGGTAAGGTAATCCCGCGAAGAGATAATTTTAGTATTCTCCGGAGAAATTTTCCAGTTTTCAGGCTGGTTTACAACGATGTATTTATTCATTCAATTAATTGGTAACTCTAATCAAATGTATATTAAAATTCAATCGTAAATAAGATTTTAAGTTATCCTTAAATATAATTATTAAATTCAGCCTGAAAATCTAAGTTTATGAAATTATCAATATCAGGATTACTCCTTTTCTCTCTAGTATTTAATAGCAATGCACAAACTCAGGATTCAGAATTGATCGAGAAAGCGACCAGAATAAATGAGCGTGTGATTACTATAGATACTCACAACGATATAAATATCAATAATTTCACTACTGAAAAGAACTACACGCAAGACCTGGACACCCAGGTAAATTTGCCGAAAATGATGGCTGGTGGTCTTGATGTTAGCTGGTTGATAGTTTATACCGGGCAGGGCGAATTGAATGAGCAAGGTTATGCTGAAGCTTATATAAATGCAATTAACAAATTTGATGCAATCCACAGACTTATAGAAATTTATGCTCCCGAAGCTATAGGACTGGCTACGACTTCTACGGAAGTGAGAAAGTTGGTTGCAGAAGGAAAAAAAGTCGCCATGATAGGTGTGGAAAATGCGTATCCAATTGGGACAGATCTAAGCAGAATTAAAGAGTTTTACGAAAGAGGAGCCAGATATATGTCACTTTCACATAATGGTCATAGTCAGTTTTCAGACTCCAATACCGGAGAGGAGAATGATGAATGGCTACACAATGGATTGAGCGAATTGGGAGAGAAGGCAGTTCTGGAAATGAATAAATACGGAATTATGATCGATGTTTCACATCCCAGCAAAGAAGCGATCAAAGATATGTTCAGCATATCAAAAGCGCCACTTATAGCTTCTCATTCTTCTGCCAGAGCAATTTGCAATCATAGTAGAAATCTGGATGACGAACTACTTCAATTGTTTCGCGAGAATGGCGGTGTCGTTCAAACGGTAGCGTTTAGTTCCTATTTAAATACTGAGAAACATAATGCTTTTTCGAAGGCAGAAACTGAAGTTTACAAATATACTGCAGATCAATTGGGCTTGAGTTATTTAGAAAGTGACAGCGTTCGAAAACTGGATGAAACGGCGAAAGAGAACTATTACACAGATCTAAAAAAGATAAGGACCGCCGCTAAGCCTGCCCTGGATAACTTAAACGAAACTTCAACTCCGGTAGCCGTAATAGATTTCGTGGATCATATTGATTACCTCGTGAAAAAGATTGGTATTGATCATGTTGGAATTAGCTCCGACTTTGATGGAGGCGGTGGAATTTACGGTTGGGATGATGCCAGTGAAACGCTTAATGTAACCATCGAACTGGTTAGAAGAGGATATTCTGAACAGGAAATTGCTAAACTCTGGGGTGAAAATCTACTAAGAGTACTCGATGAAGTTCAGGAAGTAAGTAAAAACATGCGGGAATAAATTAATTAAACTTTATTTCTCTGATATTTGCGGGTACTCCTACTCTTTCATTAGAAATAAAAATTCTGCCGTCTTTGGAAAATGCAATTCCTTCTGGTTGTTCAAATTCAGCAGGATCCAGCAGATGAATGGATTTTATACTGCCTTGTTGATTTGTAATTATTACCTTTTGAAATTCAGCATCAAGAATATATAGATCACCGCTTAACGGATGAATTGCAAGATCTGATGGTCTTAAAAGTTTTCTGGGATTATGAGTTTTTAAACGTTCAAACTTAGGATCGTCGTAGTCAATTCTTAAAATTGGTTCTTTCTGCAGTTTTCTGGTTTTAGGATCATATTCATATACACCTTTGTAACCACTGCTATTGTCCAGATTACGATCCTTTACTGTGATCCACAACTTCCCGTCTTGAGTTGCAGTCATACCTTCTATATTGTTCCTGTATTCAAAGTCCAGCTGTGTACCTTCCAGTTCCTGATCTGCAACGTCAAGATCTGAAATATCTATGATTCTCCCATTACTTTCAGCAACCCAATAGATACCATCCAGATAAGTTAAAGCTTCATAATCTCCGGAATATGAGAACTTGTGTTTTTCAATGATCTCTTTAGTTTCCATATCAAAAATGAACAGGATACCATCTTCATCCTGCACACAGATCATAAGTCCGTCTTCATTATATACCATTCCTGAAACTTCATTCAGTTCTGAAGGTAATTCCCATGACTCGACTATTTCATAAGATTTTTCGGCATCATTAAAATCGTAATCATTCAATTGGTAGATCGCGTAAATGATTCCGGCCAGAACAATGACCATAGTTACGATTCCAATAACCCACTTATTCATATAAATACATTTGAGTTCTAATGTACAATTAAGCTAATCTCACTGAAAAAGTTTAACAATACTTTGAACAGCGAATAGTACCAATATATGTTAAATTCTGTTAATTCGGTACCTTTTATTGCATAGTACTGTAACATAGCAAGATTTGCAGCGTCTATTAAATAGAGGCCATCATCAACAACATCAAAAATGGTTTATTTATCATCTAAAACTTTAATTATGAGATATTCAGTCAATCACACAAAAGGAAGACAATGCTTTATGAACACCGAGGCGAACCTACAGAGACAGGTATTTCCGAAGCGCAAAAGAGCTTAATCAAACTTATTCATCAATCATCAAAACAATCATTATGAGACATTCAATCAATCAAACCAAATCAAGATCATGCTTCATGAATACTGAAGCCAACGCAGAAAAATCATTATTCTCGAAGCGTAGAAAGTATTAATCAATCATCAAAAATTTATCAATCATGACAAGTCTTCAAAGTAATTTACAGGTTTTTGGAAATGCCAGAACCGGTGGCATCACACACCGGAGGCCATTTCTAAATATTAAATCATCACAAAAGTCTAAATATAGCGATCAAAAATATACTGCATGAAAAGACCAATTTATCAATCAGTTCATTACAACTACAGTTAGGAAAGAGGTTAGTACTATTATTAGCCTCTTATTATTTAACAAAATTTATAAATTAAGCTTAAAATATAATTCACTAATTCAAACATTCGTTTATTTGCAAACCTTACTACTCAAGAATGTTAGCGAAACTAAAGAACAATCCCATAATTAGATGGGCACTTATTATTATATCCAGCCTTACAGGGTTTTTCCTGCTTTTCTTTGCCAGTATCTATTTTGGCCTCTTCGGAAAGATACCTACAGAATCTGAACTTTCATCCTTACAACAAAATAAAGCCACACAGGTTCTCGCTTCCAATGGTGAGTTAATAGGTAAGTTCTATGTTTATGATCGACAGCCCATCGATTTCGATCAGCTTCCCTCCCATCTTATTGAAGCCTTAATTGCTACTGAAGATGCCCGTTTCTATGAGCATGATGGTATTGATAATCGTAGTTTAGGAAGGGTTTTCTTTAAATCGATTTTACTGCAGGATGATTCTGCCGGAGGTGGAAGTACGATCACTCTTCAGCTAGCTAAAAATATTTATGGTAGAAAAGATTACGGAATCCTGGGTATTGTGATTAACAAAATGCAGGAAGCTGTAATTGCCAAACGTCTGGAAAATGTTTATAGTAAAGATGAACTTATCCAGCTATATTTTAACACGGTGCCTTTTAGTGATAATACCTACGGAATCGAAAGTGCTTCTATGAAGTTTTTCGATAAACATACTGTGGATTTAAAGCTTGAAGAAGCTGCAGTCCTGGTTGGAATGTTAAAGGCCAGTCATTACTATAATCCGCGAATCTTTCCTGAAAGAAGCAGACTTCGTCGTGATGTTGTGCTTATGCAAATGGCGAAATATAACTACCTGAGTATGCCACAGGCTGAAGAAGCCAAAATGCTGCCACTCGTTCTGGATTATCGAAGATATAGTCATGATAAAGGTATTGCACCCTATTTTAGAGAACAGGTCCGCAAAGATGTTTCAGGTATTCTCGATACTTTGAAAAACAAGGATGGAGAAAAGTATAATATCTATCGAGATGGTCTTATAGTTCATACCACGCTTAATTACGAAATGCAGCAGCTCGCTGAAGAGGCTATGCGAGAGCATATGTCTCAATTGCAAAACGATCACGAGAAATCCTACGGGAATTATGGTCCATGGGAAAAGAATAAAAAGGTATTGATGGACGCTGTAAAGCGGAGTTCAAGATATCAGAAGCTTTCTAAAGAAGGTCTTTCAGAAGAACAGATCCTGGAAAGAATGGAACAAAAACATTCTACCGAGTTGTTTACTTATGATGGAATGGAAACTAAAAATATGAGCAGTATAGATAGTATTGCACATTACCTGAAATTTCTGAATTCCGGACTTCTGGCAGTTAGTCCCAAGGATGGCGCTGTCCAGGCCTGGGTTGGGGGAATTGACTTTCGTTTCTTTAAATATGATCACGTGAGCCAGAGCAAGAGACAGGTTGGATCTACCTTCAAGCCTTTCGTTTATACCGCTGCCCTTGAAAATGGAATGGATCCATGTACCTATTTTTCAGTTCGAGAAGTTACTTATGATAAAGGCTGGACTCCTTCTAATTCTTCTTCGGAAGGTGATGATCCCAATATGAATTACAATCTGAAGACGGCACTGAGCAAGTCCATGAATACTATTGCCGTAAAAGTTTTAATGGAAACCGGAATACCGAACGTGATCAGGCAGGCCAGAGATCTTGGAATAGAATCTGAACTCCCGGCAGTTCCTTCTATCGCGCTTGGAACCGCTTCGCTTAATTTGGAGGAAATGACAGGTGCATATTCAGCTTATGCTAATGATGGATATGCTACCAAGCCATTCTATATTAGCAGAATCGAAGATGCTGAAGGCAATGTACTGGCTACTTTTAAACCTAAAGTATCTAAAAGAAAGGCTTTTTCAGAAGATACCCGAAAAATTATGGTCAATATGATGCAGGCTACTGTGGATGAAGGAACCGCAAGCCGACTTAGATATAGCTATGGATTAAAAAATGACATCGCAGGTAAAACCGGAACGACTCAGGATAATAAGGATGGTTGGTTTGTGGGAATAACGCCAGAACTGGTTTGTGTAACCTGGGTTGGATCTGACGATCACCGCATAGGTTTCAGGAACACCGGAATTGGACAGGGAGCAAACTCGGCGCTACCAATTTTTGCGAAGCTAATGCAGAAAATGAATGCAAGTTCAAGCTTCAATACTATTACAAATGCGAGATTTCAACCACTATCTTCAGAGCTGGCAAACCTGATGGAATGCCCGCCAGAAGAACGTGATAACTTTTTCGAAAGACTGTTTTCCGGTAACAATAAAGATCGGAAAGAAAGTTCAGACGATAAGAATGAAGAAAAAGGGAAGAAGAAAAAAGGTTTCTTTAAGAAACTCTTCGGCAAAAAAGACGATAATTAGAATTCCTTATTGATCTGCATTCTTAGTTTTCTGGAGTAATCTTCTTCCAGCCAGTCCCGGTAATTTTTAGTGCTTTTACTTATACAATAAGAGTATTGTTTGATTCTTGAACTAATGTCATCCTTTAATTCTTTAGCAAGGATCCTGGCATCGAAAACATCTTCACTATTCTCCACGCACATCTTAACATGCTGTTCCATGGACCATTCCAGAACCGCTTTGGATTTTAACCCTTTCTTAATAACCGTATCATAGGCAGCCTCAATATCAAAGGAGATATCTTTAGTTTTAGAGAATTGTTCCCGTATTTCCTCTGGCATCTGGTACTGAAAATCTCTTTCAATATCCTCATCACTCAGCAGATTTTCAAAATAAAAGTCTGGTGATCTAAAGATTTGTTTCCAGTCCACCGGACTGCTCCAGTTTCCAAATCTCGCCATATTGTTACCAAGGTCGATCACGGTAAATTCGCTCTTGTCTTTAAGCACCCGGGATCCACGACCAATCATCTGGAAATACAAGGTCAATGACTTGGTTGCACGGTTTAAGACAATCGTCTCTACAGTAGGCTCATCAAATCCGGTAGTAAGAATACTTACTGACGTCACGATCGCATCTGGTGTATGCTTAAACCACTTCAAAATATCCTTTCTATCCTGCTTGCTGGTGGTATTGTCTAGATGACGAATAGGCAAGCCAGCGCTTTTAAATGTATGGTAAACTTCTACGGAAGTATTAATACCATTATTGAAAATTAAGGTTTTCTTACCGCGAGAACGTTCGTAATAGGCATTGAGAAGTTTCTCCTGCATGCTATAATTCGAATAAAGTTCTTCGGAAGATTTCACAGTATAATCACCATTCATTCCTACTTTTAAATTCGTAAGACCAACATTATAGCTATAAATATTAGATTTTGCTAAAAAGCCTTTTTCAATCAAAGATGTAATAGAATCACCAACGATTAGTTCGCGGTAATTATCTTTCATTGGTAGTTTGATATTAGAGCTTAGCGGTGTAGCGGTAACTCCCAGAATAAAACAATTTTCAAAAAACTTGAAGAGTTTTCTAAAGCTATTATAATGAGCTTCATCAATAATTACCAGTCCAATATCCTCGATCTTAAGTTTTTCATCATTAAGCCTGTTGTTCAAAGTTTCCACCATTGCTACAAAACACATGTAGTCATTTTGATCTGGTAATTCCTTTACTTTACTGTTTATGATCTTATTACGCACCCCAAATCCTGAAAGCATTTTCGAAGTTTGCTTACATAATTCGATTCGGTGAGTTAGTATAAGAACCTTTTTGTTGGTTCTTTGAATATATTCCCTGGTCATTTGAGAGAAAATCACTGTCTTCCCTCCTCCTGTAGGTAATTGATATAGAAGATTATAGTTTTCAGGATGTTCTTCAATCACCCCAAAAATTTTATCTATATCCTTTTGTTGGTAATCATATAATTGTTTGTCGACCTTCTTTTTCTCAATACCAAATGTTTCTGACGCCATATAGTCCTTTATAGTAAGCAATTTTGCAAAAATAAAGCATTTTAAGCTTTGGTCAAAAATAAATTGGACATTATAGAATCTATTTTAACCCTTATACTACTTATAATTATCGTAAATTAGTGTTTCGCTAATCAAACTGATTTTACTGTCTCCAGAACAATTGATCAGATAAATGACTCCCCGGAAAATTAACCAACTAATTTCCGAGGATTTGTTCGATAAAGATTTCATCCACCAGAATAATTATACAGTATTACAGGAATGCGGTTTATTTACTGATGTTCCAGAAGAGCATTTAAAGTTACTGCTGAAAAACTTTTATCAAGAAAAATGGCCTAGACAAACCTGTCTTGTGCATTGTGAAAAATTCCTTTTTCACTTTTATATCATCAAGAATGGTAGGGTTAAAATGTATCATACAGACTTTGATAGCGCTAAGGAACACACCATTTTCTTATTGAAAAAAGGTGATGTATTTGATCTTTTCTGCTTACTGGACGGGATCAAACATAAAGCGTATTATGAATGCCTTGATCATACAGAAGTACTCGCTATTCCTATGGATAAATTGAGAAGCTGGTTACAGTCATATCCTGAATATTATAAGAATTTTCTAAGTTATGCAGGTAGATCGATGCGAATGCTGGAAGAGAATGTTTCGCAACTGGTTTTTAGCGATATAACGACACGTTTACTGCATTTACTATTGAAGAACATTAATAAATTGCAGAATATCAATGATCTTCCAGATAAAGAGCTAGCTTTTTTAATTGGCTCAAGTCGTGCAGTAGTTAACAGACATCTTCAAAAAATGAAGAAGATGGGATTTATAAAAATATCCAGAAATAAAGTACAGGTTGAAGATGTATCTCTATTAATGCAACATCTGGAAAACAACAGAATAAATAAGAATTAATCATAGATATGCTACTTAAGTGATTTGCAGCACGATGTATTTGATGTAATTTTAAAATTTCAATAATCAATTATTCATCATTAAATTCTTACATCATGAAAAAGTTCATCATTATTATTTTCGTTTTTATTTTAAGTATCGGTGCTCAGGCACAGGATGTAATTCAGCTGGATGAGACCAGAATTAATTTCAGTCCAACTGCAAATCTCGTATTTGAGGATTATCCTAACGGACTTGTGAAGGTCAGGGAGAAATTTGCAGCTCAGTTCCAATCAGATGCCATTGGTTTTACCAAAGCCAATTTCGATATTCATCGTTTTCTAGATGAAGCCGATATTAAATCTGGAAACGTAATTGTTACTCTACGTAGTAATAAAGGTTATTTAGAAGCTACCTACGACGAAAAAGGAAATCTCTTAAAAACCAGCCAGATGTTCAAAGACATCGCCTTACCAGCCCTGGTTAGAAACGAAGTTTTTGGAGAATACATGGGTTGGACTATGACCAGAAATAAGCTCGGGGAATTAGCGATCAACTTGACAATGAGCAATATATCGTAGTTCTTCGGAAAGGTAACGATCGCCAGAGACTAAAAATTACTCCTTCAAAGTATGATTATGGCGTAGCTTCCATTGAGAAGTTCTAAGTATTACAAAGTTGTATAAGATCAGGTGCCGATCGAAACCATCGGAATAAGAGAATATTGTTGACTATAGATCTTTTATGATCTTCATCACAGGTTAACCATGATCTTATACAACTTAACTTATTTTTCAAATAGGTCTGAGGAAAGATAACGGTCACCACGATCACATATAATAGACACTACCAATCCACTTTCTAAAGATTCACATAATCTAACTGCAGCCGCGGTAGCTCCACCACTACTCATTCCGGCAAAAATACCTTCTTCTTCAGCAAGCCTTCGACTCATTATTCTTGCATCTTCCTCATTTACTTCCAGCACCTCGTCTACTTTTTTCGCATCAAATATTTTAGGCAAATAAGCTTCCGGCCATTTACGAATGCCCGGGATTCTGGCATTATCTTCAGGTTGAACTCCTACAATTTGTATATCAGGATTTTTCTCTTTTAAAAATGTACTTGTCCCCATAATAGTGCCTGTAGTCCCCATAGATGAGACAAAGTGTGTGACCTTGTGTTCCGTTTCTCTCCAGATTTCAGGCCCTGTAGTTTTATAATGCGCCTTCCAGTTATCATCATTTCCAAACTGATTCAGCATAAAATAATTGCCGGATTTCATCTTATCTTCAGCATAATCTCTCGAACCTTCAATTCCATTATCTGAACTGGTTAAGGTTACCTTGGCGCCATAGGCACGCATCGTCTGGACTCTTTCAATAGTTGAATTTTCGGGCATTACTAACTCAATATCAAGACCGAAAATCCCAGCGATCATTGCTAGTGCGATACCGGTATTACCACTGGTTGCTTCGATCAATTTCGTTTTTTTGTTAATAGTTCCGCGATCCAATGCGCTTTTAATCATATTATAAGCCGCACGATCCTTCACACTTCCTCCTGGATTCTGGCCTTCAAGTTTGAAGTATAGTTCTACTCCGGGTTTTGAAAAAACTCTTGTCGCTTTCACCAGAGGTGTATTCCCAACTAAATCTATAACTGAATTATTCATTATTTATCTGCTGTATTTTTAATATTGATCTGTGGTGTATGAGAAACCATGGAATTAGCCGGAACAGATCTAGTTAGCCAAACATTCCCTCCTATCACTGAATTCTCACCAATTTCTGTTTTCCCACCTAAAATGGTCGCGTTGGCATAGATGGTTACATTATTTTTGATCGTGGGATGTCGCTTTAAATTCTGCATTGATTTATTAACCGTTAGTGCGCCAAGGGTGACACCCTGATAGATCTTAACATTGTTTTCTATAGTTGCCGTTTCTCCAATGACAACACCCGTAGCATGGTCGATAAAGAAGGATTTTCCAATTACGGCACCAGGATTAATATCGGTTCCTGTAAGACTATGAGCACATTCAGTCATTAATCTTGGAACCAAAGGCAATCCAAATTTGTAAAATTCATGACTAAGCCTGTAAATCGCTATCGCGAAAAACCCAGGATAACTTAAATAAACTTCTTCTACTGAATTTGCTGCGGGATCATTCTTAGAGATCGCTTCAGCATCAAGATTCAAATCCTCTAGGATTCCAGGTAACTTTGTGAGATAATCACTCCAGATATCCTGGCAGGGCGCACCAGGTTCCCAGCAAACTAGTTTTGCCAGCACCTCGAAGTCCTTTCCTAATTCCATTAAATTATCTGCAACGGGAGTTTGCTTATCAAATAAAGTGTAAAAAAGCTTTTTTGTAAATGCCTCGGTCTTTTCCTTTATACTGAAATTCAGATTAGGAAGATTTTTCTGAGATTCTATTTGCTTAATTATTTCTTCCAGTTTCATAGCTTTTGTTCTAATTTCAAAAATACTTAAATGCACTGAGAGCAATGTTGATTTAAGTCAATTGTAACTTTTTGTTTCAGTAAACGCTATAAAAATCAGATCTAGAATTAAAGTACCCGATCTGCTGCAGTTACGAATTGATAGCTGTTGTTCCATTTGTGATCATGACTAAACCTCGCGATCTTTTGTATTCGCTTTTCGAACTCTGAGATCACTCCATACTCAGCTACAAACTGCACTGCTTGCTCAAAAGATTTAAAAATGCTTTTCTCAAAAGCTTCAGTAATATATTCCTGTTCTTCTGAAAAGGTCTGGGCGATTTCTACATTGTAGAACATAACGTCGGCCAGCGCATGTGGTTCCATTCCTAATTTCAGATAATGCTTAATGATCTTATGAGCTACGGAACGTCTTTTTTTTGGACGCCTGTTGTTTGGTGGAAAATACTCCTTCCCTATTTTAAATTTCGCATCCTGCACGAGTTTTTCCTCATTAGGATTGAAAACGAAATTGTAGTATGTTTTCACATCCTCAAACCTGTTATATAGATCCATGATCTGCTCTTCTAGATCTTCTTTTGAAAGTTCCTTAATGTATTTTTTAAAGGCTCTTTTGCTCATCTAATTTCGCTTTTAATTTTTCGGTATTGATCTCCAGTTTTTCTGAAATATCCAAAAGCCACTCCAATTGACCGGTAATTAAATGTGCTTCCTGAAGATTCAACCTCGTGTTCTCATCGATCTGGGCTTTTCCTTCGCTTATTTCTCTATCCCTTTCAGTAGCCATCTCATCAAATTTACGATGAAGTGCCTTGCCAGCTTTAGAAATTCCTTCATGTTCCTTCTCGTGTCTGGTTTTATTTTCAAGTAAGCGTACAGAATTTTTTAGATTGAAAACAATGGTTTTAGTATACATCTCAAAATCTGAGGATGCTTTGCTTGTTGGGTGGTTCCTGATATAAGATCCCATCGATGCCAGTGCAGAGAGAAAAGTGTGATTTAAGCCTACAATTTCGTAAATAAGACTTAGTTGTTTTTGCTGAGACTTTGGCTCCTGGGTCATTCTTTGAAATGCTCCGCTAAGTTCTCCCATATCCAAAAAGGCTTTCTTTCTGGCAAGTTTGTAACTAATAGGTAGATTTCCCTTTTTGTGGTAGTAATCATCGATCTCCTCCAAATATCCCGTATTGGAATTGATGGAATTAGCAATCACATTGTTTAGTTCTTTTAATTCCCATTTTGGCCATAGAATAAAATTGCCAAGACCCGCGAGACCTGCACCAATTACTGTATCAAGGATTCTAAACTGTATCACATTGAGAACTTCAGGCTGGAGAAGCGCATATATAAATATGATACTGAGCGTAATGAACATCGCAGCGGTGGTATAATTGCGTTGAATTAGTGAAAATGCCAGCGTTAAACTTAAAATTCCCAGAAGAGCATACACCGTAGTGTTTTGAGTTATAAAAACTATTCCAATTGCCAGGGCGCCGGCTATGAGCGTTCCTATGATCCGTTTCCTGGTCCTTTGTTTAGTTAGTCCGTAATTAGGTCGCATGATCACGACGATCGTTAGTAAAACCCAGTACGCATTCTGAACCGAGAAATAGGACCCAAGTAAATATCCAACCAGTACTACGATGGAGAGTCTTAATGCATGACGAAAAATAGAACTATTGAACTGAAAATTGGTGCGAAGGGTTTTAAAACTGTATTCCTGCTGAGTTAGAAATTGCTGGACATCCTTATCCTTAAAGATCCTTTTCTTTCCTTCAAGATTTCTAAGAACGCGGTCAATATTATTAATTTTTTGAGATTGCCTGGTCTGGTAATCATAGAAGTTTCTCAGGACCAGCATACTCTCCCTTTTTTCAGAAATGTTGATCGTGTCCCGGTATTTTAGGAGACTTATCTCAACCTTCTTCAATTCTTCGGAAAGCTGATTCACAGGCATCGCGGAATTTTTATGTACTGAAAGCGCAATGAGGTCCAGCTGTTCTGCCATTTTTAATGAAAACTCCTTAAACACTTTTAATTCTATAAAATCGGAATCCAGCACCTTTCTCATCTGTGGGTAATCAATAGGATTAGCCATTGCCAGTTCCAGCATATCTACAAGATCTATAAATATGAGCAGCCTTTTTCGAGTATAACCTGAACTTCCCGAGGACATTCTGAAAGTTATTAGAAGTTCCCTCAAACTTTCGTGATGCTCATTAAGTTCGGTTTGCTTCTGGAAAAGTTCTTTCTGAATATTTTCCAGATCAGCTTCAGGATCGAGCATTCTAATTCTGAGTCGGAGATAATCTGCGGTTAGTTCCATGGTTTCAGCGATCTGCTGTTCCGAGGCTCTTTCAGGCTTTAATAAATACCAGACAATACTAATAAGCATATAAAATACTCCTCCGCCAAAGATGAGAATGGATTTTTGCCAGATCTCAATTTCCGAAGAAATATTGGCGAAACTAAGTACTACCGCAAGTAATCCGGCAAAAGTAACCAGCGAAGCTCTGAAACCATATACAGAAAGATATGCTATACTGAACATCATTACTAACAACATGGGTGCCACTGCCCAGCTGAATTGTGCAGAATAACCTGCGATACAGAAGGAAAGTGCACCAAGAAATGCCGCGGCCATGATACCCATGACCTTATGTTTAAAACTCCCAGCCACATCACTTGGAGATGAAAGTAAACTCCCCATCGCCATGCTTACTCCTATTTCAAGTAAACCTAAATTGGAAAAAACTGCAATTGGAATGACGATCGCAATGGTTAGAACAATAGCTTTCGAGAAGTCGGTACTTCTTAAAAACTTAATAAGTTCATTATAATAGTGCTGAAAATTTATCTTCAAATTTGAGGGTTTGGAACATTGAAATTACAAAGTTGAGCTTAATAATCATCGCTATCTACACTCTTTTTAGGTTTTAAGTTTTAATTATGAATGCATGTTTGCCAAATGAACAGATGCATATTAATTTGCTTAAAAATAAAAGTTATGAATAAGCAGATATTATTAAAACAACGTCCAAAAGGTAAACCTGAAACTTCAGATTTTGAGATCAAGGATTTTGAAATTTCAGAGGATAGATCACTCAAGCTTAAAACAAAATATATCTCTGTAGATCCTTATTTACGCGGAAGAATGCGTGATGAGGAATCTTATATCGAACCATTTCAGGTTGGCCAACCATTAGAATCTATGGTGGTTTCCGAAGTTGTTTCTTCTAATTCTGAAGATTTTAAAGAAGGTGAACATGTCATAGGAATGCTGGACTGGAAATTAGAGCAATCGCATGATGGAAAGGGTTTGAGAAAGATTGATAAGGAGATGGCTCCACTATCTGCATACCTGGGAGTTCTTGGGCTAACAGGATTGACCGCCCATCTTGCACTTGACACTATTGGAAAACTGAAGGAAGGTGAAACATTGTTGGTATCTGGTGCCGCCGGAGCTGTTGGAAGTGTTGTTGGTCAAATTGGAAAGATTAAGGGATGTCGTGTAATCGGTATTGCAGGATCTGATGAAAAGATCGATCATATCCAAAGTAAATTTGGATTCGACGGTGGTATCAATTACAAGACTACTTCCAATATAAAAGAAGCGATCGCTGAGCAATGCCCTGATGGAGTTGATGTATATTTTGATAATGTTGGTGGAGAAATTCTGGATGCCACTCTTCAGAATATAAATAAAGCAGCGCGTATTATTAATTGTGGTGCTATCTCAATTTATAATGAAACTGGTACACCAACTGGACCAAGACCTGAAGGGATTCTTATTAAGAAATCTGCATTAATGCAGGGTTTTCTGGTAAGAGATCACCAGGAAGAGTTTCAGAGAGCTATACAGGAACTTGCCGGTTGGTTGAAATCCGGAAAACTGAAGTATGACGAAACTGTCGTAGAAGGGTTTGAAAATACTCCTCAGGCATTTATCGATCTATTTGATGGTAAGAACACTGGTAAAATGGTCGTTAAAATTTAATGATTATTCCAATGCATAAAAAAAGCCCGGATTAAAACCGGGCTTTTTTATTTATTATACTCTTAGATACTATTGTTCTTGATCTGTTGGCATGATAAAAACATCATTCACATTTGCACGTTTTGGCTGTGTTAGAGAATAATAGATCGCATCTGCAATATCCTGAGCTTCCAGCGGAGTCATCTCTTTAAAATTGGAAAGTAATCCTTCCTTAATCCCATCATCTGTGATGGAATCTGTAAGCTCTGTATCTACGAAACCTGGTTCAATAGATGTCACATTAATTCCGAATTTAGGTGCCAGCTCCATTCTTAATCCTTCAGAAAACATTTTTACCGCAGATTTTGTATCACAGTAAATGGCTCCACCAGGATAGATCTTATTAGCAGCACTTGATGAAATATTAATGATATTACCCGACTTCTGTTCCATCATCGTTGGTAATACGGCTGCTACTACCTTCTTTTTTAATTCATTCAGACGTTCTTCTCTTCTAGCAGTCAAAACTACATTAGCACCTTCCTTTCTAATTTCAGTGCAGTTGCTTTACCAATTCCACTAGATGCTCCTGTAATAATAATAGTCTTTCCTTCAATACTCATAATCTTATTCTTTTGATTTTTGTACAAATTTAATGGATGGATAGCCTGAAACCTTAGAGAATACAGGCTTTGTCTTCAATTTAACCTTAACTCCTAAGCTTGTTAATGAAAAAAGCCACTCGAATCGAGTGGCTTTAAGAATAAATGATTTTAAACTTATTTTTTCGGTGGACGAGCCGGTCTTACTTCAATTTTACTTGGAAGCGTTCTTGGATTCATTTTCAGAAGATCTCCAACTAATTCTCCAATGTCCTCACTTTGGATTTTCCAGGCATCTTCTTCTGAAGGCTCGTTGCCATTGAAATGTGTTGCAACAGATCCAGGCATGATGGTACTTACTTTGACTCCCTTATCTCGAAGATCCAGCATGATCGCCTGAGAAAAACCTGTGACAGCAAATTTACTGGCATTATATGCGGCTCCTCCTGCAAAATAGTTCGTACCGGCAAGACTTGAGATCGTTATAATATATCCTTCAGTTTTCTTCAATGCCTCAACGCTAGCTTTTACTGAATAAAATAGTCCATTTAAGTTTGTATCTATAGTATCCTTCCAGTCTTCTACGCTCAACTCATCTACAGATCCAAAATTACCAACCCCGGCATTCGCGACAAGAACATCAAGCTGCCCCCATTTGTCCAGTAATTGCTTTACAGCTTTCTGCTGACTTTCATAACTACGTACATCTGCTTCCAGACCAAGAGCCTCTCCATTCGCAGATAATTTCTTCGCAGCATCTTCCGCAGAAGATAATGACCTGCTAGTAATAGCCACTTTATAACCCATTTTAAGAAGCGTTTCAGCAACTCCGTATCCTATCCCTTTACTACCTCCAGTGATTAGTGCAGTTTTATTATTTGTACTCATAACTTAAATTTTTTGAAGTTTAAAGCTAAGAAAGGCTTGAAGTACATAGAAATTTCTGGCGGTAAGATATTGTTAATTTTAAAGGTTAAATACTTAATAAAACCTATCAAAACACTTTTATAGAAATGTAAAAAAACTAACTTTGTCTGCTCAGGTAAAGAGTAGGATTACACCTATAAATACCTAATTAGTACTGACCAATTTAATAGAGAAAACCTTGGAAAACATTAAAGCACAAAAGTTACTTAATAAGATTCAGCGTGACCTTATGCGCAACGGAATCATTATCAATACTATCGTAGAAGACCTTAAAGAGTTGAGAAAACTGGTAGTTGAGGAGAATATTCCACTTTTGGCAAAAGTTACAAGATTGGCTCATGAACATATTAGTGAAAATCAGGACTTCCTCATCGCTATTCCAGATGATGTACCAGTTGAACTGGACGAAAATGGTGATCCTATCGAAATTGAGACTGAAGAAGAAACTGAAGTTGAGAATTCAGAAGAAATTACAGGACAGGAAAGTCTAGAGTATATGTTATCCTTAATGGCCGAACATTCTAATAAGTTGAACGAAGAAGAACTTCGAGAGTATGTGAAGGCTCTTAAAGCTGATGCTGGAGAGGATTACTAATAGTCTTGCACCTATAACGGATAACAATTTTAAGATCAGAAATTGCTACTATAAAGAAAGAAGGAGAACTGATGAAAGACAATGCGAAATCTAAAAAGAAGTCGCGAATCCGCTTATTGCACCAATACTACAGTTATACCGGTTTTTATTCTTTCGTTCTTGGGAGTTTAAGAAAAGCCGTTTTACCAATTGTACTATTTGTAGCTGCTTTGTGGGCGATCGATCACTTTCTCCTGGATATCGAAGATATGCTGGTTACTGTAACTGAAACTTACAGTCCATGGCAGGTATTATCTATCTTCTTTCTATCAGAATCCTTATTAGGCCTGGTTCCTCCAGAGCTATTTATCGCCTGGGCTGGAAAGTCTGCTATCCCATTTCTGTATTTATCATTACTAGCTTTAGGCTCATACCTTGGTGGGGTCGTTTCTTACTGGATTGGTGTTTCTATCACTAAGATTCCAGCCGTGCACAATGCACTGGAACTTAAACTTGCCAAACATATTAAGAACACCCGTAAATGGGGAGGTTTTCTGATTATTGTTGGAGCTTTACTTCCTATCCCTTTTGCGATGACCAGTATCGCCGCAGGAATTATTAGATTCCCTTTTCCAAGTTACCTAATCTTTGGTTTACTTAGGTTTGCCAGGTTCTATTTATACGCCCTGGTTATATTTGAAATGGTTTAACGCTTTGTTAGAGGTTGCTTATAAACTTTTCCCAAGGTTTATGGCACTTATTGAGTATCCTTCTACCTTGCGAGCCTGTTGAGCAAATGTTCAGCAGAACTATTAACCAAATAAATCAAAAGCTATGTCAATTCTTACAGTTGTTTTAAACATCCTATTACCACCATTGGCCGTGTTCATGAAACATGGACTTGGAGTAACATTCTTAATTAGTTTATTGCTAACGGCCTTAGGTTGGATTCCAGGTGTAATTCACGCGTTTCTTGTTAACGGAACGAAATAGAAAAAAAAGACCGGCATTTGCCGGTCTTTTTTTCTTTGATTAGTCTCCAGTAATTAATCCTGATCTTCTTCCTTTTTCTCTACTAGCTTCTGCCATTTCCAGGCACTATCCAATGCTTCATCCAGAGATCTTTTTGCTTTCCAGTTCAAATGATTATTTGCTTTATTAGTATCTGCATATGCTGCGGTGATATCCCCTTCTCTTCTACCCACTATTTTATAAGACAGATTCTTTTCAGAAACTTTTTCGAAGGACTTTATAACTTCGAGAACTGTATTACCGTTTCCTGTTCCAAGATTAAAAACTTCGTAATTCTGATTCTCATTTTCCGATAGTAGACGTTTTAAAGCTGAAACATGGGCTTCTGCAAGGTCCATAACATGAATGTAATCGCGTATAGCTGTTCCATCTCTGGTAGGATAATCATCCCCATATACAGAAAGTTCAGACCTTTTTCCAATCGCAGTTTGCGTAATGAAAGGCACTAGATTTTGCGGAGTTCCAATTGGAAGTTCCCCAATTTCCCCAGAATGATGTGCTCCAATTGGATTAAAATAACGCAAGGAAATTGTCTTTAAAGCCTGATTGACCTTACAAGTATCCCTGATGATCTCCTCACCTATCTGCTTTGTATTTCCATATGGAGATTCAGCTTGCTTTACCGGTGCATTCTCAGTTATAGGTAACTCATCAGCCTGTCCATAAACCGTACATGAAGAACTGAAAATAAAGTTGGCCTTCTCCCTATTATTTAGTTCATGCAATAAGTACAATAAGGTTGAAAGGTTATTTTCGTAATATAATAATGGATTTATGACACTTTCTCCAACTGCTTTAGAAGCAGCAAAGTGAATTACGTTTTCTATATCCGGATACTTCTCGAAAAAATCCTTTACTGCAGATTTTTCCCTGAGATCTATATTTTCAAATTCAGGGGTTTTACCGCTAATTTGAGTTATTCCTCCAAGAACATCTATCGATGAGTTCGAAAGATTATCTATGATTACCACTTCAAATCCTTCCTCTTGTAAGGCTACTACGGTGTGTGATCCAATAAAACCAAGACCGCCAGTAACCAGTACTTTTTTATTATTCATAATTTCATTTTACGGTCGCAAAATACTAAAATTGCCAGATAACATTTATCACTACTTTATTAAATTGCTCACAAAGCATAGCCGTTAAACGAGGTCATCTATATAATATCAATTATCTTTGTTGCTCAAAATTAGCTTTATGGCTTTGAAACATAAGATTACTGTATTTAAGTGGGTTAGCATACTGGAAGGTATTTCATTTTTGGTATTATTACTCATAGCAATGCCTTTAAAATATATTCTGGATATGCCGGCTATGGTTAAACATGTGGGTATGGCACACGGAGTACTTTTTGTAGCTTATGTTGTAGGAGCTTTATTACTTATAAAGCCAATGAACTGGGGACTTAAGCAGATCGCAATCATTTTTGGTTGCTCATTTATTCCATTCGGACCATTTTACGTAGAGAAAAAATATCTCTAACATTTAAAAATGGAAAACATGATCGATATTATTTGTTTTTTCGAAGATCTATTCCTCGAGTATGGAATGAATGCTGTCCTGGCACAGTATTTAAACCTGTTGATCAACATTGTTGCACTAACGTTTATCGTGTTTGCAGTTAATTATGTAGTTAAACATTTTGTGATTGAGGCCATCAGTGCATTTACCAATCGTACAAAAACCACGATAGACGACTTTCTTATTAAAAGTAACTTCCCGAGATATATAGGGAGGTTTGTACCTATCTATATAGTCTACGAGTTATTCCCTTTAATTTTTATAGATTTTCCGAAGATCTTGGAATTCTTCTTTTATACAATGAAGATCTATATTATCATTCTGGTGGTATGGATATGTCGTAGTGTGCTTCGTTCTACAAGAAATTATCTGAAAACGAGGTCTGAGTTTAATGACAAACCCCTGGAAAGTTTCAGCCAGATCATCATGATCTTTCTTTGGATAATTGGTATAATGCTCATGTTTTCGGTCATTACAGGTAAATCTGTAATTGGATTCGCAATATCCTTAGGTGCCGCTTCCGCAGTAATTTTACTGATTTTTAAGGATACAATCTTAGGTTTAGTCGCCTCTATACAAGTGTCTGTAAATGATATAGTTAGAATTGGAGACTGGATCACATTTCAAAAATTTGGCGCAGATGGAACAGTAACTGAAATTAATCTTGCAACGGTTCGGGTACAAAACTGGGACAATACTTATACCACTATTCCAACCTATAGTCTAATTTCCGATTCCTTTCAGAACTGGAGAGGTATGCAGGAGTCTCCAGGAAGAAGAATTAAACGTTCGGTTTTTATTAAACAGAATTCCGTAAAATTTCTAGGACCCGAAGACATTGCTAAGCTGAAAAAGATTCAGCTGATAGCTCCTTACCTGGAAAACAGGCAATCAGAAATTGACAAGTATAACGAGACAAATAATATAGATAAGAGTGTACTTATAAACGGAAGGAATCAAACAAACCTGGGAATTTTCAGGAAATATGCAGACTCATATTTGCAGGATCATTCAGCTATCCATAAAGAAATGTATCTCATTGTAAGACATCTTGCTCCTACACCTAATGGAATACCCTTGGAAATCCTCTGTTTCAGTAGAGATAAACGCTGGGAAAATTTTGAGTATATTTCCGCAGATATTTTTGATCATCTTATCGCTGCCATACCTTATTTCGATCTTCATTTGTTTGAAGCTCCATCAGGTGATGACATTCGTAATTTTCTTTCAGAAAGATCAAACTAACTAATTACCAAAAATGAAATTAAAACCTTTTCTACAGGGCTTCGGAATTCTTGCCGTACTAATCACTTTAATTCCGATCGTCGCTGTAGACTTTTGGTGGGTGAGAATGTTCGATTATCCGCATATTCAGCTAACGTTGCTTACATTAATGGCAATTTTCGCTTACTTTTTAAGGTTTAAAATTTCAAATTGGAGAGATTATGCTTTTATGATCATACTGGTAGGTTGCTTTATCTACCAGTCTGTAAAGATCTTACCTTATACACCATTTATTCCTTATGATGTTGGACAGCCAACTGAAGCGGTTGACGATCAAACGGGAATGATGTTGCTGACCTCGAATGTACTTCAAAAGAACAAAGAGAAGGCGATCCTGATCGAAGAGATGAAAAAACTAAATCCCGATGTAGCTGTTTTTACTGAAACTGACATTAAATGGGCAGATGCATTAAAATCTGGTATTGGGAGCGACTATCCTTATAAAGTTGAAGTGCCGCTTGATAACACATACGGAATGCTTTTATATTCAAAATTTAAGTTGAATAATTCTCAGGTTAAATACATCGTGGATGATAGTATTCCATCTATTCATACTGAAATTGAACTACGATCCGGGGATAGAATTCAATTACACGCAATTCACCCTACTCCTCCAATGCCACAACATAATCCATCATCTTCAGATCGAGATGCTGAAATGATGAAAATTGCTCTTGAAGCTATGGATTCTGATATTCCTGTTGTAGTGATAGGAGATTTTAACGATGTTGCCTGGTCGCAAACTACAAGTATGTTTCAGACTGTTAGTGAATTGCTGGACGTGAGAAAAGGACGTAGTTTCTATAATACTTTTAATGCCAATAGTTTTATCATGCGCTGGTCGCTGGATCATATATTTGTTTCTGAAGAATTTAGAGTAGAAAAGATCGCTTTAGGAGATGATGTAAAATCTGATCATTTTCCATTTTACGCCCAGCTATTTTTACAAGCAGAGCTGGCAGAAGAGCAAAAGCCTGATGATGCTCCGGAAGATGAGCTCAAGAAAGCGAAAGAACAAATTGCCGAAGAAGAGAAGGAAAATACAGAGAAAGGTCCAAATGGATCAAGTAATCAAAAATTCTCTCAGGTTATATTAACCTCCTCAAATTATTTATTTTTATAGAAAAAGGAACTCATGCAAAGTCAGGCTAAACAGGAGCTGGAAACGATAGAAGGATCGTTTAATCAATTTTATCAAAATTTAATTGATCAATTACCTGGTATTGGACTCGGTTTAGTAATTATCGTTTTAGGTGTGCTTATTGGCATCTGGTTGGGAAGATTTTTCACCAGACGAATATCTGCCAGAACTTCAGATCCTTTAATGAGTAAGTTTCTTGGTAAGGCTATTAGGTTCCTGATCATTATTACCTCCGTTATGCTTGCCTTGAAAGCTGCGGGTCTTGGAGGTGTTGCTACCGGTATCCTTACCGCAGCCGGAGCCAGTGCTGTTGTTTTGGGTTTTGCGTTCAAAGATATTGGTGAAAATTTTATCGCGGGAATAATTTTAGCCTTTAATCGTCCATTTGATGTAAACGATACTGTAGAAATTGGTAATAACTTCGGAAAAGTGAAAGCCCTAGAATTTAGATACACAAAGCTGAAAACATTTGATGGAAAGGATGTGTATATCCCAAACAGTGATGTATTAACCAAACCAGCGACCAATTATACTGAAGACGGATTTTTTCGGTGGAGCTTTGTAATTGGGATTGCTTATGAAGATAATATTGATGGTGCTAAAAAGACAGTGATGGAAGCCTTACGAAAAGAGCCAACCGTCATTGAAGATGTAGAACATCAAAATTTTGTTATCGAGGATGAACTTGCCACCAGTACGGTAAATCTAAAAGTGTTTTTCTGGGTGGACACTACCGATTTCAGAATGCAGGCGATGATTACAAAAGGAAATGTTGTAAGAGCGGTAAAAGAGGCATTGGAAGACAATGGCTACTACCTGCCTGCTGATATTCAGGAAATTAAGTTATATGGTGGCGAGACAGACTTTCCTGTTGGTGTGGCTACTAAAAAAGAAAAAACCGACTAGTTATTTGAGTCGGTCTTTTACAAATTCTATTTTATTCTTCCCATGTGGTTTGGGTTTTCCATCGTCTCCCAACGCCACCATAACTATGCGATCTACGGTAATAATGGTTTCTCTGGTCATTTTATTTCGAACTTCACACTGAAGTGTAAGAGAAGCGGTTCCAAATTTAATTACCTCGATCCCAATCTCCACGATATCACCCTGATGAGCAGAACTACGAAAGTCTATCTCACTCATATATTTAGTAACGGTTTTAGGGTTTTCCAGTTGAACTATACTATATAAAGCACATTCTTCGTCTATCCATTCCAACAAACGGCCACCAAATAAAGTTCCGTTAGGGTTTAAATCTTCAGGTTTAATCCATTTTCTGGTATGAAATCTCATGTTTTTATTTTTGAAGATAATTAAAAAGACCCGCTAAATAACGGGTCTGTAATAGAATTAGCATATTCTGAAAAAAATAAAATCAATTTAAAAATTCTTCAGAAAATGATTTATAAAATTAAATTATAAGAATTGCTGTGCAGCATTAATGATCTCGTCATGATCAAATGCCAGTTCCATTTTAGGCAAATCTTCCACAGCAACCCATCTGGCATCCTGAGCGTCATCTGAGGGACAAAGATCTTCTTCGCAAAAGATCCTGCTTAAGAATGCTATTGAAATTGTATGACCCCTAGGATCACGACCCGGATTACCAAAGGCCTGTACCTGTTCCATACTTCTAACGACTACGCCGGTCTCTTCTTTCAGTTCTCTCTTTGCTGCAGTTTCCAGTTCCTCCCCTTCATCCACAAATCCGCCAGGAAGTGCCCATTGATCTTTAAAGGGCTCATTTTTACGCTGAATTAATAAAACCTTGAATTGATCGTTTGTCTTACAGAATACGACGCTGTCAACTGTTACTGCTATCTTATTATCTGCCATAAAGTTTATTTTATATAGACTGTTTTTTTATTTACAAATTCCTGAATACCGTCTAAAGAAAGTTCCCGACCATAACCTGAAATTTTGGTTCCCCCAAATGGAAGTCGAGGATCACTTTTTACAAGCTCATTGACGAAAACTGCTCCATCCTCAAATTCCGGAATTATATTTTTTGCAAATTCTAAATCTTCCGTAAAAATTGAAACTCCTAAGCCAAAATCTGAACTATTTACAAGTTCAATAGCTTCTTCCGCAGTTTTAAATCTGGTGATACCAATTGCTGGTCCAAATGTTTCCTCTTTGAAGATGGCCATCTCCTTAGTTACCCCATCCAGAACCGTAGGCTGCATATAAGCTCCATCTCTTTCACCACCAATGAGAATCTTCGCTCCGGCATCCACAGAGGCTCTTATCTGTTTTTCAAGATCTTCCGCAAGATCTACTCTGGCCATTGTTCCAATAAACGTATCCTTGTGCATAGGATCTCCACTTTTGAGTTCCTTTACTTTTTCAACATACTTCTTTGTGAACTCTTCGGCGATATTTTCCTGAAGTAAAAGTCTTTTTCCTGCAATACAGCTTTGTCCTGTATTTTGAAACCTTGCTTGAATACAAGTGTCAAGCGCTGACTCTAAATCTGCGTTTTCGAAAACTACCAGCGCATTACTACCACCTAATTCCAGTACAGATTTTTTTATCTCACTACCTGCTGTAGAAGCTACTGCAGACCCGGCAGGCTTAGAACCTGTGAGAGTAACTGCCTTTATTCTTTTATCTTTTATAACATCATCGATCTTGTCGCTTCCTACCGTCATATTCTGAAAGCAATATTTAGGGAAACCAGCTCTCTCAAATACTTTTTGAATATTATTCGCAGAACGCATGACATTGCTGGCATGTTTAAGAACCCCTATATTGCCAGCCATTAGGGCGGGCGCAGCAAATCTAAAGACTTGCCAGAATGGATAGTTCCAGGGCATAACAGCCAGAACTACACCAATAGGTTCGTAACTTACATAACTGGTTTGTGCATCTGTATCTATTAGCCTGTCAGCAAGATGTTCTTCTGCATGCTTGGCGTAATACTCACACACCCAGGCACATTTTTCAATTTCAGAAATACTTTGAGAAATAGGTTTACCCATTTCAAGCGTTATATCTCGAGCATATTCCTCTTTATTTGCTTTAAGCTCTTCCGCAGCATTATTCATAAATTCAGCACGCTCGCTCATAGTGGTTTTTCTCCAGAGTTTGTATCGTTGCTGTGCGTTATCTAAAACTTCATCAATCTGTTCTTTAGAAAGTTCTTCAAATTTTTCAATGGACTCACCGGTATATGGATTCTTAGATTCTATCATGATTTTATTTAGCTTTTATTTTAAATATAAGAACTTGAAGGTGTCTCCCAAGTTCGATTAAGAGAGATTTAACTCGCAGTTGTTTATAAACAGTTTACAACTAAGCTGATGGCATAGTGGTTGAGATATCTCTATTGGTTATATTTAATAAAACCAACACGTCATGAATCCTAGAGACATAAAATTGCTGGAACTCAGGCCCGAGATTCCTTCTGCCAGAATTACTGATAATATGAGTGACGAGGAACGTTTTCAAAATGAAACAATTCGTCCTGTAGCCAAACTTCAGAATGATTTGATCCTGGCTATGTTTAGAAATTACATCAAGAAGCACAAAAACAAATTCTACGAATTGAAACTGGATCGCAGATTGATTTACATCGAAACTGCAATTCAGAAGGATATAAAATTCAGAAACAGTTTAAAAGGTGCGATCATCGGACAGTTTACTATTGAAGAGTATGACACTTATATCCTCAATAGTTCTGCATTAAATAAGCGAATGATGAATATTGTTCGCGAAAGATTACAGAGTAATATTCAATTACTAGAAAAACATGACGTAGCGTACTAGGAAGCCTACAATAACTGTGATGGTAAAACTCATAAGCGTTCCTACCAGAACGTATTCGGTCTGTTTCCTTGCTCCGGTTTCAGCCTTATCGCTAAACCTAAGAATCGATTTTGCGGCTATCAGGAACCCAATTGCTGAAAAATTATCGGTTAGAATAAATGTAAGCACAAGAATTCTTTCAAAAATCCCAATATAACGGCCAGCGGCATCGAGACTATTTTTCTGTAGATCATCTTTCACTTCTGTTTGCCAGCGACTTGTAGCTTTGCCAATTAAAAATCCTGAAGGGAAGATCACCATTAAATATCCCATAATGACTGCAAGGATCGAAGAGGAATTGATCATTTCCTGTAAAAACAAGATCACATTTTTAAAATTATCTGTGAGATAAAGCCACGCAAAAATGATAGCTATTAAATGAAGTAGCTGATCCAGCACAAACATTTTTAAAGTGTCTTTTCCTGACTGTAATTTCCAAAGGTCTACAATAAAGTGAGTAACACCTATAAATATTGCGATATACCAGAGTTCAGGATCTGCCAGGAATATAAAAGTTAGAATTCCCGCTACGATCGAATGTAAGTAAAGGAATCGGGATCTGCCTTTTTTTCGTCTTTTATGCTCCACCCATTTCGTAGGCTGTAGAACAAAATCGGTTACTACATGTGCCAGTAACAATTGTAAAAGAACCAAAATACTATTCTCCATCTATAAAATGTTGTTTCATAACTTGTTCATATCGCTCCATCAAACTCAAGATAGCATCCCATCCGGCAGCCTTTTTACGCTGATTAACAGCTGACTGACTAATCCCCAATGCATCTGCAATCTCCGTTTCTTTCATTTCCTTTAGCAGATAATAGATAACTTCTGCTGAAGCACTACTCCATTTATCTGTGATGGTATCAAATAGCAAAAATGCATTATCAAATTCATTGTTAATCTCATTAATTCCGGTTGTTAACGTCATTTTCCTACCCGTCTTCTTCATATCGTCAAGAGTACGACCAGAGAATTGAAAAGCTTCCCCGTTTGATTCCATGATCGAATCTCTTTTAAACTCTATTTTTCCAATACCTATCGAAATTCTAAGATCAGCCTCAATACGATAGGAATTAGAATGAATAGCTTCTTGGGATCGTAATTTATTAACCGCTGTTTTGATTCTTAAAGCACTTCGGAATGAAAATACAGGTTCTAATACACCTTGTATACTATCACCTCTATACAATTCAAATTTAGAATTCTTATACTTCATTTCAATTCCCTCGATTTCTGCATTGATAATGTCCAGAACCTCAGTAAGTAATTCCGCTGAATATTTAGTGGAATTTAGCAAGTCGGCGGTTATAACTGCAAACATCATTTAAAGTATAAAGATTAAGTATAAAGACTAATATAGTAATATTATAAGCAAATAGACTTATTTCCTCCAAATCCTATTAAATATTTCCTAATTGCTCGGCTATGACTTTTAGCTTAATTAATTTTAATTCCAATCTAGAAATAAAATAAAATGGTAGCTAATAAAACAGAATTATTCAACAAATGTCTCGATACCGTTAATAGACAGATCGATAAATATCAAAATGAAATGGACCAGATCAAGCAGTCCATGGAGAACAATGATGCTCATACAGATTATGATGAGGACGATAGTAAAGGACAATTGCTTGGTGACTTTGAAAAGTATGCTGAATACCTTGACAACTCAAGGAAAATGAAAGAAAAATTAAGCAAAATAGACAGAAACCATTATACGGAAGCAGTTGATTTTGGGAGTGTTATAGAAACCAATGATAACTATTACTTTATATCTGCCGCTTTAGGTAAAATTGATCTGGAGGATGGAACATCAGTATATGCAATTAGTACAGATGCTCCAATTTTTAGTGAGATGAAAGGTAAAAAAGCTGGTGATAAATTTTCATTCAATGGCAAAGAACAGGAAATAAAAGAAGTTCATTAAAATCCTTTTATTCCGGGTATTCGATCCTGAGATGGTAGATGTTTTTCAACTTCCGTTTCAGGATCTTTTTTATGGTCTGAATTTCCTTAAATGTAATGTTGGAATTTAAAAACTGACCTTCATCCATTTGCTTATCGATTATCTTTTCAACAAAGCTATCAATTAGAACAGCAGTTGGCTCCTTCAAACTTTTACTCGCAGCTTCTACACTGTCGCACATCATGAGAATGGCAGTTTCCTTACTAAAAGGTATTGGGCCAGGATATTTAAAATCATCAGGAGCAGTATTATCGTTACTTTCCATTTCCTTTTTATAAAAATAGTAAACGGTGCTGGTTCCATGATGAGTTCGAATAAAATCGATCACCCTATCCGGTAAATTGTTCTTTTTTGCGATCTCAATACCTTTAATCACATGCTCAATGATAATTTGTGCACTTTCTCTAGGTGAAAGCTCATCATGTGAATTGACCGATGTAGTTTGATTTTCTGTGAAGTATGTTGGATTGTGCATTTTACCAATATCATGGTATAGTGCTCCTACCCTCACCAGCATTGCATTTGCCTGAATTTCATTTGCAGCAGCTTCGGCAAGGTTCGCTACATTTAAACTATGATGAAATGTCCCTGGTGCTTTTTCAGCAAGTTGTTTCAGTAACTTTGAATTAGTATCTGAAAGTTCCAATAATGACATATCTGAAACCATTCCAAAGATTTTTTCATATACATAGATAAGAGGCTGAACGAATAAGGTTGCCAGCCCACCAAGTAGAAAAGTAAGAAAGACTTCAGCACTAATATCATCGACTGTTCCTTCCTGAATGATCGTAAATGCGAAGTAAGCAATAATATAAACCAGCGTGATCTGCCCTACTGATATGAACAGGTTCGCTCTTTTATAAAGTTCACTAATGGTTAAGATCGTTACAATACCCGCTATGATTTGCAAAAACATATACTCATAGCTGTTTGGAACTATAAATCCTATGAGGAGCACTGTTATTACGTGAGTGAACAACCCAAGTCTTGCATCAAAGAAGGCTTTTAGGGTAAGCGGAAGGATACACAATGGCACGACATAGACGTAGTTGATATCGAAATTTATGACCAGGGTGGTTAGCATTACCATAAAGATGATGTTGAAAAATATGAAAGTTACCTTCACATTATTTTCAAAAATACTGGTGCGATACTTACGCATGAATAATAGCAACATAAGCAAAGCCAGCGCTACTAGTGTACTGTAACCAACGATGATCCAGTTATAATTCGTCTGGCTCCAAACCTGTGATTCATACTCAGCTTTCAGGGATCTCAATATATGGTATTTATTTCCTTCAACTACTTCTCCCTTTGCTATGATTCTGCTTCCCTGCTCAATGACTCCACGAGTGTAACTGATATTATTCAGCTTACTCTGAAGCTCTTTCTGGGTTAACTCATTATTAAAAGTTACATTGGGCTCTATGGAGTTAAAGAAAACCTCTAGCAATTCGGTTTTAAAAGAACTAAATCCTGGACTGCTAATCTCCTCGCTAAGAAAACTGCGAATCTGGCCCTGTTTCAGAATTCGGCTATATTCAACTTCTGAAGCTTCATTACCTTTTAATAAATATACCAGCTGATCAGGCTCTAATCTTTCACTTTCCTGAAGAAGTCCGAACTGGTAGATTTTACTTACCGTTTTCTGAACAAAATTATCGACAATGGTTTCGTAGACCCTTAAAGTAGTGTCTGCAAAGACATTATTAACCTCCTGAAGAGCATCATTTTTTATTCGCTCCTCTTTTTCAGCATCAAAATTATAGTAAGGGATATGGGCCTTCTGTATATCCTGTTGTTCTGCGGAAATCTCCTCATCAGTTTTTAGAATGGCAAAATCGAACGGCGCGTATAAATTCTCATACTGCCACGGTTTCCCCTTCGGAATATCGTATTTGAATTTACCTCCTTTTGGCAGTAGGTAAACGATCAAAACTGAAGTAAGTATGAATAGGAAAACTTTATAAAAAAGTGCCTGATTCTTGTAAAGCCTGTTTACGAAATCGCTCATATATATTGAGGTAATGCTCAAATGTAGTAAAAATAGGGCTCATTAAGCTTAGGTTATTAAATTCCTTATAAAATCACTAACTTCGCAACACTCGAAATAATTAGATTTAAACATATGAATAAAGAAGTAGTTATAGTAAGCGCTGCGAGGACTCCAATAGGTAGTTTTCTTGGTAGCTTATCCAGCATTCCCGCAACTAAATTAGGTTCTATAGCCATTAAAGGTGCGCTTGATAAAATCGATCTAAAACCTGAAATGGTTCAGGAAGTTTTGATGGGTAACGTTGTACAGGCGGGTAATGGTCAGGCACCTGCGAGACAGGCATCACTTGGTGCCGGAATTCCTGATTCTGTGCCATGTACCACAGTGAACAAAGTATGTGCCAGCGGTATGAAAACAGTAATGCAGGCAGCTCAATCTATCATGCTTGGCGATAACGATATTGTTGTTGCCGGTGGAATGGAAAACATGAGTTTGATCCCTCACTATGTTCACATGAGAAATGGGAAGAAATTTGGACCTGCGACTTTGGAAGACGGAATGCAAAAAGATGGTTTAGTAGACGCCTACGATCATAATGCTATGGGTGTTTGCGCCGACTTATGTGCTTCTGAACATAATTTCTCACGCGAAGATCAGGATGATTTTGCTAGAAAATCTTATGAAAGATCTGCCCAAGCCTGGAAAGACGGGAAATTTGATAATGAAGTAGTACCGGTAGAAGTTCCTCAAAGAAAAGGTGATCCTGTGATCGTAAAAGAAGACGAAGAATTTAAAAATGTTCGAATGGACAAGATCTCTTCTCTGCGACCTGCTTTTTCTAAAGATGGAACAGTAACCGCTGCAAACGCATCTACCATTAATGATGGTGCTGGCGCCGTAGTTTTGATGAGTCGCGAAAAAGCTGATGAACTTGGTTTAAAACCTCTAGCAACGATTAAAAGTTTCGCTGATGCTGCTACAGAACCAAAATGGTTTACTACTGCTCCATCTAAAGCTTTACCTAAAGCTATTGAAAAGGCTGGAATTAGCCTTGATGATGTTGATTTCTTTGAATTTAACGAAGCATTTGCCGTTGTAGGACTTGCTAATATGAAGATATTAGGATTATCAGACAAGAACACAAACGTTAACGGTGGTGCTGTATCTCTAGGACATCCACTTGGATGTAGTGGAGTTCGTATTTTAATCACGTTACTAAACGTACTGGAACAAAATAATGGAAAAATTGGTGCTGCGGCAATCTGTAATGGTGGCGGTGGTGCATCAGCAATGGTTATAGAACGTCATTCATAAGTCAATTTTTTGTAGATGCAATATGGTATTTGCCATTTAAGTATTGTTCCGCTTAGAAATTTATCATCTGAAGAAGGTGAAATGGTTTCTCAAATCTTGTACGGTGAACACTTCAAGGTTTTGGAAAGAAGAGCACACTATAGCAAGATTAGAAATTCTCATGACAGCTTCGAAGCCTGGATTGATAATAAGCAATATAGAATGATCGAAGAATCTGACTATCAAAATCTAGATGGTCAGACTCTTCAATTATCCTCAGACCTTATCGAATTTATTACAGATGAAAAAGGTTTGCTTATGCCCATAGTTTTGGGTAGTTCAGTTAGATTTTCAGACCAGCTGAATCATAAATTCGAAGGAGAGTACGACAATGCTTCCGGGCGTACAAAGTCAGATCTTATAATAACAGCCAGCTTATACATTAATACACCTCAAACTTCTGGTGGCAGAACACCATTCGGTATAGATGCAGCAGGGTTTACGCAGGCCGTGTATAGAATTAATGGATATAAACTGGACAGGGAAGCTGCTTCACAGGCTAAACAAGGTGAAGCTCTTAGTTTTATTGAAGAGAGTGAACCCGGAGATCTGGCATTTTTCGATGATCAGGATGGTGTTATTAACCATGTGGGTATGATGATGCAGGACAACTATATCATTCATGTAGATGGAAAAGTTCGTATAGACAGGATAGATCATTCAGGAATTTTTAATACTGAACTTCAAAAGCATACCCACAAACTACGTGTGATCAAAAAGATCATTTAATTGCATAAATTTTCTCTTTTAAAGAAATAAAAAAACCCGCTGAAATTTCAGCGGGTTTTTTTATTAGTTGTACGGATTATAACCTGTCCTTTAAAGCATCAGCTTTTTCTTGTTGATCAAGATTAGTATATAAGTTCATCGCAGTTTTTACGATTTCCTTATTCTCTGGATCTACTTCCATCGCTTTCTCTAGGTATGGTAAAACCTTTTTGTATAGGTCTTTTCTCTGAGCGTCAAGTTCATCATAACGAGCATTGTCTTTTTTGCTCATTCCAAGATTGTTCATCTCATCGATAAGTGCTCTCTCTTCACCTAACATAGCAGCAACCATATTGATTCTTGCTTCATTATATTCTGAATCGATCTCTAGAGCCGTCTTATAACTTTCTACCGCCTTTTCAGTATTCTCAATTTCAGCATACATCAACCCAATGTTGTTATATACACCCGGATTGGATTTGTCCATGTTTCCAGCTTTTTCCAGGATAGAAATTGCTTTCTCCTTTTCACCCATCTGGTAGTACATATTCGCTTCTGAAAGTAATAGATCTACATCATTCGGGTTTGCAGCTTTTGCCGCATCGATAGAAGCAATAGCTTTGGGGTAATCTTCCTGATTAATATATATTCTGGCAACTAAAGATGCAATTTCTCCTTTTTTAGAAGGAATTGGTTCTACTTTAGGATCTTTGTATTGTCCTGACTTCACCATAAGATCCATCTGTTCCTTAGAACCCATGTTCTCTTTTTCCCCGGTTTCGATATTTACCGCAGTAAAAGATTTACCAGAACCGTCATAACCAAGATCACTTAGTTCTTCAAGATATTCCACAGCCTTACCATATTCCTGAGCATTCACTAAATTGTTAGCAGCATAATACAGATATACAGTATCCTGCTTACTCATTTGGTAGCTTGTGTATAATTTATCTGCTGCTGACTTATAATCTTCTTTCCCCTGGTCTTCAATTGCAGAGTTAATAAGATCATTCTTCATTTTAGTAAGTGCTGCGGAAGCATCCTCGTTTCCAAGTTCTGCCGCTTTAGCGTAGGCCATAGCCGCTGTTTGCACATCTTCATTTGAAGGATTTCCTGAAGAATAAGCTTTACCTTTATATAGGTAAAATCTCTCCTGCCATTTGTCATTCAATTCGGAAAGATTTGCTTCAGCAACTTTTAGCTGAGCCTTAGCTTCAGTAAAATTCTTGTCTTCAATAGCGTCTTCCGCATTTTTAACCTGGTCCTTCTGTGCGAACGTCGTCATGGTTAGAAATGACACAGCCGCAGCCGTTAAGATATTCGTTTTCATTGTTGTTTTGGTTTTTTATTTTTATTCTTCACTATCATCAGCAATAGTCGTGCCATCGGTCTGACTCTCCCCGCCTACAGGCTTTTCCGCATCTTCCATTAGCTCAACATCATCTTCATCATGCAATACTTTTGCCACTGCAGCTATAGAATCATTACCCTTAAGGTTGATCAGTCTCACACCCTGTGTAGCACGGCCCATAACTCTCAAATTCTCAACAGCCATTCTAATTACAATCCCAGATTTATTAATGATCATTAGGTCATCATCGTCTGATACGTTCTTAATAGCGACAAGTTGTCCTGTTTTCTCCGTGACTGAAATTGTTTTAACTCCTTTTCCACCTCTATTTGTGATTCGGTAATCCTCCAGGCTTGATCTTTTACCATAACCATTCTCAGAAACTACGAGAATATCTGAATCAAATTCGTTCACAGAAACCATTCCAACAACTTCATCGTTATCGTCGGCAAGCGTAATTCCACGAACACCTGAGGCATTTCTACCCATTGGTCGGGTTTTGCTTTCCTCAAATCTAATAGCTTTACCGCTTTTAAGTCCTAACATCACCTGGCTATTCCCGGTAGTTAGTTTTGCTTCAAGTAATTCATCACCATCCTTAATAGTTATAGCATTAATACCATTTGTTCTTGGACGGCTATATTTCTCAAGACTTGTTTTCTTGACCTGTCCTTTTTTGGTGGCCATGATAACGAAATGATTATTTACGTATTCTTCATCTTTAAGATCCTGAGTACAGATAAAGGCATTCACCTTATCCTCAGGTTCGATGTTGATAAGGTTTTGAATTGCTCTTCCTTTGGAAGCTTTACTTCCTTCCGGAATTTCATAAACTCTCATCCAGTAACATTTACCGTTTTGAGTAAAGAATAACATATACTGGTGGTTGGTACCTACGAAAAGGTATTCAAGGAAATCTTCATTTCTGGTATTAGATCCTTTTTGTCCAACTCCTCCTCTATTCTGAGTCTTGTATTCGTTGAGTGAAGTTCGTTTGATATACCCTGCATGAGAAATAGTAATCACTACTTTCTCATCCGGGATCATATCTTCGATACTAAGATCACCACCGGCGTATTCGATCTGAGATCTTCTTTCATCCCCATACTTTTCCTGTACTTCCAGAAGTTCATTCTTGATCACTTCCATTCTACGCTCTTTTCGAGCCAGGATATCTTCGAGATCTTCGATTGTTTTGATGATCTCATCATATTCAGCTCTCAGCTTATCCTGTTCAAGACCTGTAAGTTGTCTCAATCGCATTTCTACGATCGCTTTAGCCTGAATTTCTGAAAGTTCAAAACGATCAATTAATTTATTACGAGCTTCTTCAGCATTAGAAGAAGAACGTATTAAGGCGATCACTTCATCAATATTATCTGAAGCAATGATCAATCCTTCCAGGATATGAGCACGCTCTTTAGCTTTCCGAAGTTCAAATTCAGTTCTTCTTACGACCACATCATGTCTGTGTTCTACGAAGTGATGAATAAGATCCTTCAAATTCAACATTTGCGGTCTTCCATTCACCAGTGCAATATTATTTACACTAAAAGAAGATTGTAATGCTGTGTGTTTAAATAAGGTATTAAGAACGATGTTAGGAATAGCATCTCTTTTCATCTGGTATACGATACGCATACCATTTCTATCAGATTCATCTCTAATCAGACTAATTCCTTCGATCTTCTTGTCGTTTACAAGGTCTGCTGTTTTTTTGATCATATCAGCTTTGTTCACCTGATATGGTATTTCTGTAACAACAAGATATTCACGACCTGCAATCTCCTCCATATGCGATTTAGCACGCATTACGACTCTACCTCTTCCGGTTTTGAAAGCTTCCTTTACGCCATCATAACCATAAATAATTCCTCCTGTCGGGAAATCTGGAGCTTTAATATATTGTATAAGCTCATCGATCTCGATATCGTGATTATCGATATAAGCGATGGTACCATCTATAACTTCATTTAAATTATGAGGAGGCATGTTAGTCGCCATACCAACAGCAATACCACTAGCTCCATTCACCAATAAGTTTGGTACTCGCGTAGGCATTACTACAGGTTCACTTAAAGAATCATCAAAATTCAGCTGGGTATCTACTGTTTCCTTGTCGATATCTGCAAGCATGTCCTCACTGATCTTACGCATACGCGCTTCAGTATAACGCATCGCTGCAGGACTATCCCCATCTACAGATCCAAAGTTACCCTGGCCATCTACGAGCATATACCGCATGCTCCATTCCTGGGCCATACGCACCATAGTGTCGTATACTGAAGAATCCCCGTGCGGGTGATATTTACCTAATACCTCTCCTACGATTCTAGCAGATTTCTTATAGGCTCTATTTGAAAGTACTCCAAGCTCATACATACCGTAAAGCACACGTCTATGTACAGGTTTCAATCCATCACGAACATCTGGTAGTGCACGTGACACAATGACCGACATCGAATAATCGATGTAGGCAGATTTCATTTCATCTTCAATATTGATAGGAATTAGCTTTTCTCCTTCAGCCATATTAAAAAATTTAATTATCTTAAAATTGTAAGGGGCAATTTACATATTTTATACCTCTTTAACGTCCCGTAATCTCTGAGCTTAAGTATTTTTTATTAACAAATTTTTATTGTGTTTTGGTTAATAAGTTCATTATTTTCCCTTTTGAAAAGTGATGGTTATTTTGTCACTTAGCTATGGTCACCTTATTAGGTACAGTTTTTGTCCTATTTGGAGTGAAAATAAAATTGAGAAAGGAAGATAAAAATGGATGATAATTTTTCACCAAGAGTAAAAGACGTTATTGCTTACAGTAAAGAGGAAGCATTAAGGCTTGGTCATGATTTCATTGGAACAGAGCATCTAATGCTGGGGTTGTTGCGAGATGGAGACGGGAAAGCTATAGATATTCTAACCGCGTTGGAAATTGACCTTAGCCATTTGAGACGTAAAGTCGAAATACTAAGCCCTGCAAATCCCAATACTGTTACTATAAGTAATGAAAAGAAAAACCTGCATCTTACCAGGCAGGCAGAGCGAGCATTGAAAACTACATTTCTGGAAGCCAAATTATTCCAGAGTGCTTCGATTAATACCGCACATTTATTATTGTGTATTCTTAGAAATGAGAATGACCCAACTACCAAATTGCTGAATAAATTGAGAATAGATTACGATGGCGTTAAAGATCAGTTTAAATACATGATCGCTAGCGATGAAACCGACTTCTCAGATAGTCCAACGGCGGAGTCATTTTCAGATGATGAAGGAGATGAAGCTACGAGGGAAAATCCGTTTAGCGGCGGCGGCGGTGCTAGTACAGGTAAAACCAATAAGAAATCAAAAACTCCGGTTCTTGATAACTTCGGAAGAGACCTTACTGCAATGGCTGAAGCTGATAAGCTGGATCCAGTAGTTGGTAGAGAAAAGGAGATCGAAAGAGTTTCTCAGATTCTTAGTCGTAGAAAGAAAAATAATCCATTATTGATAGGAGAACCGGGAGTTGGTAAATCTGCTATTGCTGAAGGATTAGCACTAAGAATCGTAAAAAGAAAGGTTTCCAGGATCTTATTTGATAAAAGAGTGGTTACTCTTGACCTCGCTAGCCTGGTTGCTGGCACAAAATATCGAGGCCAGTTCGAAGAAAGGATGAAGGCCGTGATGAACGAGCTTGAAAAGAATGATGATATCATCCTTTTCATAGATGAGATTCATACAATTGTTGGCGCTGGTGGTGCAACAGGTAGTCTGGATGCTAGCAATATGTTTAAACCTGCACTTGCAAGAGGTGAAATCCAATGTATTGGTGCTACTACCCTTGACGAGTACAGACAATATATCGAAAAAGACGGTGCTTTAGAAAGAAGATTCCAGAAAGTAATAGTGGAACCTACTACTGTAGATGAAACCATAGAAATCCTTAATAATATTAAGGATAAATATGAGGACCATCATAATGTACAATATACAAATGAAGCGATCGAAGCTTGTGTAAAGTTAACGAATCGTTATATGACCGATAGGTTTTTACCAGATAAGGCTATTGACGCATTAGATGAAGCAGGATCAAGAGTTCATATTACTAATATCGATGTACCAAAACAGGTACTGGATCTTGAACGAAGGCTTGAAGAAGTTCGTGAAAACAAGAATTCTGTAGTTAAGAAACAGAAATATGAAGAAGCTGCGAAACTGAGGGATGATGAGAAAAATATTGAAAAAGAACTTGCCGTAGCTCAGGAGAAATGGGAAGAAGAGTCAAAGAAACATAAGGAAATTGTTTCTGAAGATAGCGTAGCTGATGTTGTTTCGATGATGACTGGAATTCCAGTGAATCGTATCGCACAAACTGAAAGTAATAAGCTTGTGGAACTTCCTCAATTGATCAAAGGAAAAGTAATTGGTCAGGACGAAGCTGTAGGCAAAGTTGTAAAAGCCATACAAAGGAATCGCGCCGGACTTAAAGATCCAAATAAACCAATTGGTTCATTCATATTCCTTGGACAAACTGGTGTAGGTAAAACTCAGTTGGCTAAAGTACTAGCAAGAGAATTATTTGATAATGATGATGCTCTTATCAGGATAGATATGAGTGAGTACATGGAGAAATTCGCTGTTTCAAGATTAATTGGAGCGCCTCCTGGATACGTTGGTTATGAAGAAGGTGGTCAACTTACAGAGAAAGTTCGTAGAAAGCCATACGCTGTGATCCTTTTGGATGAGGTGGAAAAAGCACATCCAGATGTTTTCAATATGTTATTACAGGTCTTGGATGATGGGTATCTAACCGATAGTCTTGGAAGAAAGATCGATTTTAGAAATACGATCATCATTATGACTTCCAATATTGGAGCCAGAAAATTAAAAGACTTTGGTCAGGGTGTTGGTTTTGGAACTACCGCTCAGAAATCTCAGGTGGATGATAACGCCAGAAGCGTGATTGAAAATGCATTGAAAAAAGCATTCGCTCCCGAGTTTTTAAACAGGATTGATGACGTAGTGATCTTTAATGGTCTTGAAAGAGAGGACATTCATAAGATCATCGATATCGAACTTGCGAAATTGTTTGGGAGAATTCAGGGACTTGGATACGATCTTACTCTTACAGATAAGGCTAAAGATTTTATTGCAGATAAAGGTTTTGACAGGCAATATGGTGCCAGACCATTAAATAGAGCAATTCAGAAATATATTGAAGATGCTTTAGCTGAAGAGATCATTACCTCAAATCTCAAGGAAGGTGACAAGATCACGATGGATCTGGATGAAGAGAAAAGTGAACTGACCATAGATATTCAGAAATCCGTAGAAACTGAATAATATTTAAGTTCAGAAAATAAAAAAACCTACCATTTTCATGGCAGGTTTTTTTATTCTTGTGTTTCAACCAAACTTCAGTAATTTAGCCGAAAATTGTCCCAATAATCGTATGAACTACCCTACTATTGAACTTGATTTTGGCAGTATTTCTATTCATGAAGATTTTATGATCGCTAAAATGAACGAAGGAATTCTGTTTGATATTAGCAAAAATGAAACTCTTCTTGAAATTGGAACTGAAGTATTCCAGGGAAAACCATACGCTTACATATCACACAGAGTGAATAGCTACGCGGTAGATCCAATGGTTTACAAACAATCTGCAAAGTTTCAAAATCTAAAAGTTATCGCTGTTGTCAGTGATAACGACATGACCAGAACTCTGGCCTCTACAGTTGAAAAGGAATTTTATATCGATGCAAATTCCTTCAAGGTTTTTGCTGAACTAGAGGATGCTACCAGTTGGGTACAGGAGAAATTATCGCTATCGGTCACCGAATAAGATTTATCAGTTTAATTCTTTTGCTCTGGTTCGGGATTTCTATTAAACAGTTGCTGTACTGCACGACCAATATTGTCTGCAATGTCGCCGGCAAGCAAACTTTCATATCCTAATTGATCACTTGCTAAAGTACCACTTGAACCGTGTAAGTAGACAGCCAGAATCGTTGCCGCCAAGCTGCTATAATTCTGACCTATAAAACTTGTGATAACTCCTGAGAGCACATCACCGCTACCAGCAGTTGCCATTCCCGGATTCCCTGAGGAATTTATGTAGACCTCCTCATTATTTACAATAAATGTATGAGCACCCTTTACAACAATGATAAGTTTAAACTTTTTGCTTAAAGCTTTAATCTTGTCAAGTTTATCAAAATCATCCTTCCACTCCCCTATTAGTCTTTTCAACTCGCCTGGATGCGGAGTAATAACGGAGTTTTCAGGCATTTTTTTCAAAAGTGACTTGTTTTGCGATAAAATATTGATTCCATCAGCATCAATCACAACTGGTTTCTTCTGAGTTTCTAAAAATTCTCCAAAGGCGTTAGCCGTAGCTTCATTGGTTCCTGCTCCCATTCCGAAACAAAAAACATCAGCATCAAAATCTGAAGGAAATCTAGTGATCATTTTAGAATTTTGATCTGTGAGTACCATCACTTCCGGAATGGATATCTGGAGGGCATCATATCCACATTCCGGGATGTAAACCGTACAGAGTCCCGTACCCGATCGCATCGCGGCCCTAGATGCCAGAATGACGCTACCTATTTTACCGTAGCTTCCTCCAATGATCAAAACCTTTCCATAGTCGCCTTTATGAGAGTTTATTTTTCTTGACCTATATAAACTTTGAGCTTCCTCTTTTCCTATTAAGAATATATTGGAATCCACTTTCCCCAGATATTCCCGATCTAGTGCTATATCGATGACCTGTAAATCACCAACATATTCCATGGTATCTGGCAGGTAAAAACTGAGTTTAGGAGATTGAAAGCTTAATGTATATCCTGCCTGAATTACTGCTCCATCCTTAAAAACCTGATCTGGTGCTAGACCACTCGGCATATCAATAGATAGGACGAAAGCTTGTGAAGTATTAATCAAATTAATTAAATCAGCTGGCCAGCCTTCTACCGCACGGTTTAAACCAATTCCAAACAAGGCATCTATGACAAAATCACCAGTATGAATTTCAGGAAAACCGTTGTTACTCTTTATAAGTTCCGGCCAGTCATTTGTGATTTCCTTCAATTTCTCATAATTGCTCAAGAAATCTTCAGATCTTTTATCACTATAATTAACTATAAATGTACGAACCTCGTATCCATGCTGAATAAGATGCCTGGCAACCACCAATCCGTCTCCTCCATTATTACCAATTCCACAGAAGATCTTTATGGGAATTGGGGCTCCCTGCAATCTTTTATGAATTTCATTAAATACAAGTGTTCCAGCCCGCTCCATAAGTTCTTCTGAAGTGATTTCCTGCTTTTCCAGAGTAACCTTATCTGCCTCTGCTAATTGTGCTGCCGTAAGTATTTTCATTGGGTAAATCTTTCTTGTTCTTTCTTTTTTCGAAGCCTAAAGATACTAATATAAAAACGCTTATTTAATATTGTATTCTAACTGAATTCAATAAATTTGGGCAAATTTTTGACAATAATGAAAGAAGTAGCCCTGTCTGCAATACACAATGAATTAAATGCCAAAATGGTACCTTTTGCTGGATACAATATGCCAGTATCTTATGAAGGTGTAAACATTGAACATCAAACTGTACGAGAAAAACTTGGTGTTTTCGATGTTAGCCACATGGGAGAATTCCTGATCTCCGGAGAAAATGCATTAAAGCTTATCCAGAAGATCAGTTCTAACGATGCTTCCAAGCTTACAGATGGGAAAGCTCAGTATTCTACGATGCCTAACGAAGATGGTGGTATTGTAGATGATCTTATCATTTACAGGCTGGAAGCTGAAAAATATTTGTTGGTTGTAAACGCTTCGAACATCGATAAGGACTGGAACTGGATCTCTCAGCATAATGATGTAGATGCAACTATGCGTGACATGAGTGATGAATTGTCGTTACTGGCGATACAGGGGCCTAAAGCTGCTGAAGCTATGCAATCACTTACATCGATCGACCTTCAGAATATGAAGTTCTACACTTTCGAGGTCGGTACTTTTGCCGGTGTGGAAAAAGTGATCGTTTCAGCTACAGGTTATACTGGTAGTGGCGGATTCGAAATTTACTTCAAAAATGAAGATGCTCCTCAAATCTGGGCAGCAGTAATGGAAGCGGGAGAAGAATTTGGTATTAAACCAATCGGACTCGCAGCAAGAGATACATTAAGACTGGAAATGGGATATTCCTTATACGGGAATGATATTGACGATACTACTTCCCCAATTGAAGCTGGTCTCGGCTGGATCACAAAATTCAGTAAAGATTTTATCAATAGTGAAGCCCTTAAAAAGCAAAAAGAAGAAGGTCCAAAACGAAAGCTAATCGCTTTTGAAATGGATGAAAGAGCTATTCCCAGACAGGGATATGATATTGTAGATGAAAACGGCAAGAAAATTGGAGAAGTCACTTCGGGCACCATGTCACCATCCCTTGAAAAAGGAATTGGTTTAGGATATGTACCGGTAGAAGTTGCAGGTGTTGGAAATAAGATTTCCATTCAGATCAGGAAAAAAGCTGTACAAGCAACCCAGGTGAAATTGCCCTTTTATAAAGGATAATTTATTTGAAACGAATTTTGATATTAGGAGCGAGTGGCTTTATAGGGAATTCCCTTTATAAAGAGCTCTGCTCCTATTTTGATACACACGGTACCTATTATACTGAAAATGATTTTTTTGAAAAAAATCACCAATTCCACCATTTCGATATGGAAACGGAAAACATCAGTATTCTTCTTGAAAATTTAAAGCCTGATGTCATCGTATCTTGCCTGCGTGGAGGGTTTGAAGCTCAGATTCATACTCATTTCGAGATCATCAATTACCTTCTCAATTATCGTAAAAAGCTGATATTTCTGTCATCGGCCAATGTTTTCGATGCTTTTACCAACTATCCCTCCTACGAATATGACAAAACACTTAGTCAGAGCGTTTACGGCAGATTCAAGATCAAGATAGAAAACGCATTACTTAGACTGCCGAATAAACAATATAATATCCTGAGACTTCCTATGGTCTTCGGAAAAGGTTCCCCGCGGGTCAAGCAAATAAGAACAATTCTTGATCTAAACGAACCGCTGGAAGTTTTCCCAAATGTGGTCGTGAATGCTACTGAAATTGGAAAGGTCACTCAGCAAATCCACTATATCATCAATAGAAACAGGCAGGGAGTATTTCATTTGGGCAGTGATGACCTGGTACATCAACGAGATCTGGTGGAGGACCTTACCAGGGAACTTGGTTATGAAAATCCTCTTTTCAAAAATGTTTACGATTCCAATTTTGATAGATTTCTGGCCGTACTCCCAAAGGATAATAAGCTTCCAAAGAATCTACAGATAAGTATTCAGGAAGTAGTCAAGGCATCTGCTAAATTATAGCTGTTAATCTGATATTAATCTGAAGCACCATACCAGAGATATGCTTCATTCTTAGTAACTTTAAGAAAACCAAATAATTAAGTCATGAAAAAATTAAGTGATACTGAGATAGATGATCAATTGAAAAATCTTGATGGATGGACATATGCTAAAGGTGCTATTCATACTTCCTTTGAATTTGAGAATTTTAAAGAAGCATTTACAGTAATGACAAGAATAGCATTTGAGGCTGAAGCTCAGGAGCATCATCCAAATTGGGGAAATGTATATAATCAACTGGAAATTTCCCTTTCTACCCACGATGCAAATGGTGTTACTGAAAAAGATTTTAAACTTGCCAGAACAATTGAAGAGATTATAGAGTCGACGAATTGATAAAATCTTGAAACTGCAAACTCAGCTCCGTATACATACTGTATTTAGGAGCTTTTTTATATTTTTGCGCAAACCTAATTATAATTTGAAATGGGAAGAGCTTTTGAATTTCGCAAAGCACGGAAAATGAAACGTTGGTCTGCAATGGCTAAAGCATTTACCAGGATTGGTAAAGATATAGTCATGGCGGTAAAAGAAGGTGGTCCAGATCCTGACACGAATGCTAAACTTCGTGCTGTGATCCAGAATGCGAAAAGTGTCAATATGCCTAAGGATAATATCGAGCGTGCGATCAAACGTGCTTCAGATAAAAACCAGGGTGACTACAAAGTAGTTCTTTTTGAAGGTTATGCTCCTCACGGTATTGCTGTTCTTGTAGAAACTGCAACAGATAATAACAATAGAACGGTTGCAAACATTCGTTCTCATTTCAACAAATCTGATGGAAATCTTGGAACATCAGGCTCTGTAGAATTCATGTTTGACCATACCTGTAACTTCAGAATTAATGCTGAAAATCTGGATCCGGAAGAACTTGAGTTAGAATTGATAGATTTTGGTGCTGAAGAAGTTTTTGAAGATGAAGACGGTATTCATATTTATGCACCGTTTGAATTCTTTGGTGCCATTCAGAAGGAATTAGAGAACAGGGAAATGGAAATACTTTCTTCTGGATTTGAAAGGATTCCTCAGGTTACAAAACCTTTGGAAGGTGAACAGGCCGCAGATGTAGAAAAATTACTTGAAAAACTGGAAGAAGATGATGATGTTCAAAACGTCTATCATACTATGGAAACACCAGATGAGGATTAATTAGAAATTTTCCTTGATCTTCCCTTCTACACCCTCGTAGAACTGGCTAATAACTTTAAAATCTAAATCAAAATCTCCGGTGGGCTGAAAAGCCTCGGAGATTTTTACTTTTTTGGGTTTATAGTCGAAGGAAACCATTACAATTGGAACTTCTGCTTTCAAGGCTATATAGTAAAAACCTGTTCTCCACTTATCTGTTTTCTCCCTGGTACCTTCAGGTGATAATGCTAATCGAAATATAGTCTTGTCTTCAAAAACTTTCGAGATCGCATCTACTTTATTCTTTTGTCCTGATCTATCCAAAGGTGCTCCGCCTACCCACTTGAAATACCACCCAAATGGAGGTTTAAATAATTCCTGCTTCCCTACAAAGTTAAATTCTACTTTCATAATTTTACGAACTAGAATTCCTAAGAGAAAATCAAAAGAACTTGTGTGTGGAGCAACAATAACTACACACTTCTTAGTTCTGGAAGTAAAATTATCCTCCAGACGCCAGCCTAAAATTTTGTAAAAAATAAATCTTGCCAGCCAGCGCATATGTTATTCCCGGTGATGTTTCGTGGCCTCATCTCCACGACGACGTTTCTTTTCTTCGCTAAGTAAAGCTAATTCCCTACCCGTCTGTCCTTTAACTGAAGTGTTTTCCTGAGCACGTCGCAATAGGTAAGGAACTACATCTCTAACCGGTCCAAATGGAACCAACTTTACTGCATTGTATCCTTTTTTTGCCATATTAAAACTAATATGATCACTCATTCCATAAAGCTGACTAAACCATATTCTTTTATCGTCGATAGAAATGCCCTTGTCTTCCATTATCTGCAGTGCCAGGTAACTACTTACCTCGTTATGAGTACCTATAAATACTGAAATATCTTCCAGATGATTAAGACAGTAAGACATTACTGAGTTAAAGTTAACATCTGTTGCCTCCTTACTTTCACATATAGGTGATGCGTAACCTAATTTCTTAGCTCTGGAATTTTCTTTTTCCATGTATGCACCCCTTACGATCTTGGCTCCTATTTTGAAACCTTCCTTCTGGCCTTGCTCGTGAAGATCCTTAAGGTAGTCCAGCCGGTCCCATCTATAACATTGTAGCGTGTTGAATATAAGTACTTCATCCTGGTTGTACTTTTTCATCATTTCAACCATAAGATCATCGGCAGCGGTTTGCATCCAGGTTTCTTCACCATCAGCATACAATCGAACCTTTAATTCAAATGCGCGCTTACATAAAGTTTCTACTCTGTTTTTTACTCGATCCCACTCTTCCTTTTCCTCATCGGTGAGACTAAGCTTTTCACTCACCTTTTCCCATATAGCAAACCTTCCAATACCGGTAGGCTTAAACATAGCAAAGGTAACTTCATCACTTTCATTAGCATATTCAATAAGACTCAGTTTCTTGCGCATTGCAGAATCAAATTCATCTTCACTCTCTTTACCTTCAACCGAGTAATCAAGAATACTATGTAGGTTCTCCCCATACATTTCCTTGGTAACCGGTTTACAATCTTCTTCAGTAACTCCTCCACAAAATTGCTCGAAAATCGTCTTCTTTATAAGAGTTTCTACAGGCAAGTGTAATTTCAAAGCCATTTTAGTTAATGCGCTACCTGCTTTTACCAAAGCAGAATAATTCATCATGCTAAACAAAAAAATCGCCCTGTCCAGGTCTGAATTTGATTTAAGTTTGAATGCAGATTTAGTGTTGTTGAATATCTTCTTTCTAATCATTTCATGATGTTAATCGGGCAAATATAATTATTGAAGATGACTATTTTCATAAATTCTATTTAATTTCGAAAGCTCTAAATGCCAATACCATGAATGAAGCTAAATACCTGGTTAATCCTGTATTTTACGGTAGCGAATCTTATTCGAAAATCAACCAATACATAGAAGATAAAAAGCCATCTTCAGTATTTATTCTAGTTGATACAAACACCCAACAGAATTGCTTAGGATTATTCCTAAAGAATATAACTACGGAGCTTCAAATTGAAGTTATTGAAATTGAGCCGGGGGAAGAAAATAAGCATATTGAAACCTGTACTGGTGTTTGGAGTGCACTTTCAGAGCTTGGTGCTGATCGAAAGAGTTTGATGATAAATCTTGGAGGTGGTGTTGTCACTGATCTTGGTGGTTTTGTAGCTTCAACGTTTAAGCGTGGTATTCCATTTATTAATGTTCCTACAACCTTACTTTCTATGGTAGATGCATCGGTTGGAGGTAAAACCGGTGTTGACCTTGGAAATCTTAAAAATCAGGTGGGAGCAATCGTACAGGCAGAACTGGTTGTGGTAGATAGCAAATACCTGCAAACATTATCTTCCCGTGAAATGCGGAGTGGTCTCGCTGAAATCCTGAAACATGGACTTATTGCCGATGAATCTTACTGGAATCGTATGAGCAACCTAAGCTCTCTAGATCTCTCAGACCTTGATACCATCATAGAACATTCAGTGAATATAAAATCTGAAATCGTTTCACAGGATCCTTACGAACGGTCCATCCGGAAAAATCTTAATTTTGGACATACACTCGGCCATGCTGTGGAATCCTTCTATTTAACTAATCCTGAGAAAGATAAATTACTTCACGGAGAAGCAATTGCGATTGGGATGATTTTAGAGTCCTATTTATCTTCTGAAATTCTAAATTTTCCGCAGAAAAAATTACAGGATATTTCAAATATAATAATTGATCTATTCGGTTTTACCGACATATCTACGGAAGATCTCAACCAGATTATTTCGTTGCTTAAACATGATAAAAAAAACTCGAACGGACAGGTGAATTTTGTTTTACTGAAGGATATTGCTGTTCCTAAATTGGATGTTATAGTTTCTGAAGAGCTGATTATCAAATCTTTCGACTTTTATAACTCTCTGAATTTAACTAATCATTAAATTAATCGAATATCTGGCAACTCTCTTGTGTGGCGTTTGATATTTTATTTATACTTGCATAAACCAATCACACTATGAAAAGGATAATTGTAGACTATAAAAAGCTTACTCCTGAAATTCTTGGACTTCTTGTAGAGAAATATCCTGATGGATATGATGATGACCAGGTTATCGCCTTTAAGAATGCTAAAAATGAGACTGTTGAAGCTGTGGAAGTAAAGACTGAAGATACTATTTACCTGGTGAAGGTTAGTACCAGGCTTGAAAGTACTATGGCTAATTTTGATGAAGATGATTATGAAGATTCAGAATTTACAGATCCTATTGTAGACATTCCAGAGAAGGATGATACTGAAGAAGACGAAGACAAATAAAAAAAGGGACGCAATTGCGTCCCTTTTCATTTTATAATTACTGGTAATTATGCATGTTGTAAATCATGCTTACCTTCTTTAATTTCTTCAATAACCTTTGCATTAAATGCAGGAAGGTCATCAGGATTTCTACTTGTAACTAAAGCTTCATCAACTACAACTTCCTGGTCTACCCATAAAGCGCCTGCATTCTCAAGATCTTTACGAACACTTTTAAAAGATGTCATCGTTCTACCTTCTACAACATCTGCACTAATTAAAGTCCATGGCGCGTGACAGATAGCACACACTGGTTTACTTTGTTTGAAAAAGTCTCTTACAAAGATCAATGCACTCTCTTCTGTTCTTAAGTTATCTGGATTAATTACTCCTCCGGGAAGTACTAAAGCATGGTAATCCTTTGCTGAAACCTCGTCAAGGGTTTTATCCACTTTAAAGTCTTTTCCCCAATTATCACCATCCCATGATTTAATATTACCTGACTTAAGGCTAACGATCTCTACATTGAAACCTTCTTTCTCCATCGCCTCTTTAGGGGAGGTTAGTTCTACTTCTTCAAATCCATCTGTTGCCAAAATTGCAATTCTCTTATCCATAATTTTTCTTTTTTTAGTTATTCAAAGATAGGATTAGAAAGAGCGAATCTGTATTAAGGGCCTATTAAAACTAGACGTTTAAGAGTTAAAGGTTTTTTAAAACTCTTTTTCTTCTGAAGTTTCATCTGCATCCAGGTAAGATTTCAAACGGTCCACGATATACTTCTCTTCTTTAAGCTGAACTTTCCGTTGTTCGAGTTTCTTCATCTCCTGGTAGATTGCTGGTTCACCAAAACGGTTAGGCTCAACTTTCTCTTTCTTTAGAAGGGCGTATTGTACTGTGAACTCTGCTCCAAAAAATAAGATTAAACAGGTATAGTAAACCCAAAGTAGAATTAATACCACTGAAGACGCACCACCATAAACTGAAGCCGGATCGCTCTGACCAAAATAAATACTGATAAGCGTCTCACCTATTATAAAAAGTGCCGTCGTCAATGCAGCACCAGTATAGGTGGTTTTCAATCTAATCTTAATATCTGGTAGAAGCTTAAAGATCATCGCGAATAAGGTCGTTATAAAGAAAAACGTCAGTGCGTAATTGAGTATATACATGGCAACCTGTGTGATATCAGGAATTAGCTGCTGCATAGTTTCTGTAACCAACTTTAGTAAAGTTGATACTACCAGGGCAATTAATAATAGTAAACCTATAACGACCACCATCCCCAAAGAAATTACCCGATCAAGAACCATACTGAGGAAATTAGTTTTTCTGGCCGCAACGTTCCAAATGTTGTTCATCGCGATTTTCAACTGAAAAAAAACTCCGGTTGCACCAAAGATTAGCATTGCTAAACCAAAAATAATGGCCCATGTCGAATCCTGTGACAATGCAGCGTTTTCGATCATGCCCTCAATCGCTTTAGAAGCTTCAGTTCCAATAAACTCGCCTATCTCACCTGTAAGCCTACCCTGAACAGCCTCTCTTCCGAAGAAATAACCGGCAATACTTACTACAATGATCAATAATGATGGTAAGGAAAATAATGCATAATAAGCGATGGTGGCACTTCTGGCATAGGGTTCATTTTTATCCCAGCTCACATAAGTCTTCTTGAGAAGTTTGCCGAATACCTTGATCTTACTATACATTAAAGATATTTCTCTTTGATCACCTCAATATGGTGCATAGCATGACCAACCATCATAAAGCCGAGCGCTCTGGGTGAAGCATTGATATCGTTCATGACACCAACAAGTTTTAACATATCTATAGTCATGCTTTCGAAAAGAATGATTCCCGCTTCCCGCACAATTTTATATTCTTTAATAAGATCAGGTACCGCTCTGTGTTCAGAGCGACTATTTAGGACATATATATCATGATCGAAACCTGGTAATGGCTGTGGTTCATTTCTGGCAATTGCCAATGCTCTGAATTGAAAAATCCTTTCTGTATCAATTATATGCTGAATCATCTCTTTCAGAGTCCATTTACCTTCTGCATAACGGTAATCCCATTTGTCTTCCGGAATATTCTCTAAAAGTTGAAGAAATTCTGAAGTGTTCGATTTGAGAATAGGAACTAATTCAGCTTCTGGTTCTAATCTATCGATATAACCTCTATAAAATTCGCCTATTTCTCCTTTGGTAATTTCAGATTTTCTCATTAAGCAGAATTTCTACTAGCATTAATATTACCATACAATGATCTTGTGACCATTTTTTCATATACCTCAAGCGCTTTCTGGTTGGCTTCAGGATTTTTACTCAACTCCTGCACCATTCTAAGCGCATGTTGCTGAATGGTCAATAATGGAAGTACAATCCTTTCACGCGCTTGTATGGAAGCCTTTCCTGCTGGCTGATTCTGCATCAAACTATCATAACCAGTAACTTTCAAAAGCATTTTTTTAGAACGTTCGAACTCATCATGAATTACCGTCCAGAATTCTCCAAACTCTTCATCATTTTTCATATATGCCGTTAACGGGAAGAATGATTTAGTCAAACTCATCATACTGTTTTCAAGTAAGGTTTTAAAGAATTCAGAATTGTTGTAGAGATCCTGAACTTCATCAAACCTACCTTGTTTATCCATTTCTTCCATTGCAGTTCCCACTCCGAAGAATCCAGGAACATTTTGTTTGAGCTGACTCCAGCTTCCAACGAATGGTATCGCCCTTAGATCTGATAAATTGAGTTCTGCAGACTTATTCCGTTTACTTGGTCTACTTCCAATATTGGTTTTAGCGTAGTATTTAAGAGTACTCATTTTTTCCAGGTAAGGAATAAAACGAGGATGCTTTTTAAAGTCTGTATATGTCTTGTAACTAATTTCAGCAAGCTCGCTCATGGTATTACGATCCTGATCGTTCAGTTCATTTTTACCTTCACTAAAAATTTCATTAGAAACCCCCGAACTTAATAATTGCTCCAGATTATATGTACAACTATCTTTAGTCCCAAAATTAGAGTTAATCGTTTGCCCCTGGACAGTTAATTGAATTTCCTCATTCTCTATCGTTGGACCTAAGGAAGCATAGAATTGGTGCGTTTTTCCACCACCCCTTGCCGGCGGTCCACCACGACCATCAAAAAAGACAACTTTAATTCCGTACTCACGGGAAATTCGAGTAAGTTCTTCCTTCGCCTTGTAAATACTCCAGTTTGCCATTAAGTAACCACCATCTTTAGTTCCATCACTAAAACCAAGCATGATCGTTTGCTTATTAAATCGTTTTTCAAGGTGTTCTTTATATACAGGATTCTTGTATAGTTTCTCCATCACATGATGTGCTTCTCTTAGATCCGGCACTGTTTCAAATAATGGAATAACATCTACAGTTGGTGTTTTCCAGCCACATAATTTCATATACAAATAAGGCTGTAAAACACCTTCCACACTTCCGCAGTTACTAATGATATAGCGATTAGCCCCCTGCTCCCCGTTCTTCTCCTGAATTTCCTTCATCGCATATATTGATGAAAGCGTAGATCGGGTCATCCCTTCTTCAAATTCTTCAGGATCCAACTGGGCATCTGTAGTTGTCATTACGGCAATTTTTTCCTCGTCTGAAAAAGTTTCAAAATTTTCCGGAATCAACTCTGGTTTGTATTTCTTAAGATCTGCAAAAACTTCTTCGTGTTTCGAGCTATCCTGCCTGATGTCTAAAGTTGCGAAGTGGAAACCGAAGAGTTTGATCTTGTTGATCATGTCATCGAGCTCCTCAAGGAATAGTGACTGATGCTTATTTATTAGAATCTCTCTTGCTGTTTGCAATTTCATCACCAATTCCTCCAAAGAAATTTTTGGAGTGTCTGAATTTGTAACGGCTGAATCATACAAAGCTTTCTCTATCTCTGCCATGATTTCATTAACCTCTCTAAAAGTAAGTCTTCTCTTTAGTTTCCGAATATCCCGGTAATAATTAAGGAGAATTGTGCGGCGAAGTCGGCGTGCAACTCTTAAAGTGATCTCAGTAGTTACAAACGGGTTTCCATCCCTGTCTCCTCCAGGCCAGAATCCCAGGTTGATCACCTGGTTGCCCACATCCTCTCCATCAAATATATTTTGCTGAATATAATTATGAATCTTACTTGCACTCTGGTAGAAAACATTTTCAAAATACCAGATAAGACTAACCGCCTCGTCATATGGGGTTGGTTTCTCTTTGTTGAAGAACGGAGTTTTACCTAGCTGTGCTAATAACTGCTTAATACGAACAAGATCGTTTTTCTGGATTGCCTTATCCAGATCTGTTATAATTCCTAGCACCGCACCAGGATAAAATTGGGTGGGATGTGCTGTCAAAGTGGGTCTTACGTTGAACCTCTTTAAGTATTCCTTTAACTGTTCTGTTTTTTGCTTAGCTTCCGCTTCCTCCTTTACACTCCGCAGCGTACCACGACCATCCATATTATTGACGATAGGGAACGACGCATCTTCAATAGCATCAAATAATACTACCTGGCGTTCTATATATTGGATGAAACGAAAAAGCAAAGCGTTACGCTCGTCTTCTGTAGGTGTTTCACCATAACGTTCAAAAAAGTGTTCAACGATCTCCGATGGATTCTTGTTATCAGAAAAACCACGTTCGCAAAGTTCCTGAAAAAGTGGTAACAGCGCTCCGGTCTTTTGTATCTCATCATACGGCAAGGTTAAAAAGATACTATTATAGACCTGGTATTTTGCCAGCACATTATCATTAAATCTATCTAAACGAGGTTCTCTATTCATAATTTCAATATTTTTCGACTGACTTAAAAGTATAAAAAAACCCTCTAAACAGCTAGGTTTAGAGGGTCTTTATTAAAAGTTTAGTATAAATTACATCTCTTTAAATATGGAATGCATCAAACGTTTTTTATCATTGATACTTTCCTCCAGAGAAATCATAGTTTCTGTTCTATAAACACCCTCGATATCATCAAGTTGGAAAATGATTTCCTTGGCATGTTGAGTGTTTTTAGCACGTATTTTACAGAACACGTTAAACTTGCCTGTAGTTACATGAGCAACCGTAACGAAGGGAATTTCGTTAATTCTCTCAAGTACAAATTTGGTTTGTGAAGTATTCTTCAGAAAAACCCCTACATAGGCGATAAACGCATATCCAAGTTTCTTGTAATCCAGAGTTAACGATGATCCTATAATGATTCCAGCTTCTTCCATTTTCTTTACACGAACGTGGACAGTTCCAGCTGATATCAGTAGTTTCTTCGCTATATCGGTGAATGGAGTTCTGGTATTCTCGATAAGCATGTCAAGAATCTGGTGGTCGGTGTCGTCTAATTTAAACTTAGCCATCTTGAAGTTCTATTTTTAATGAAATTTAAAATTAATACAAAATCATTGAATTATTGCTAAATAAAAACACATTTATTGGGAATTTAGCTCGAAAATCTCATCATTTAAGAATATTTTATTAACTATAACGTTTTCGGAAATTGCCCCCTCCTCCATCAAACTTAACTTTTTACCAGCTGCATCAATTTCACGATGTCCATATAAAACTGAAGCCTCTTGAATATCTTCGATAACCGGCACAAATCGTATTCGATCGTAAACTAATGTTTCTTTGAACTGTATCAAAATATCCTTTTTTCCTCCTTCAATATTCACATTTCTTAATATCACGTCCCGAAAACATTTAGCATTCTCAGGTATTTTAAAATATTGATGGTAATCGACAAGTGTATCATTCATTATTTGATCCAGGCAACTTCTCAAAGCTTTGAAAACGAACTTTCGCGTTACATCCCTGTTATAATCTTCAGGATAATGACCAGCTTCAAAAAGAATAGTTGGAGTTTCAAAACTCTGAAAGGTGTCACCAGCACAATTAAGATTAAAACCATCATCATATCTACCTATACTTTCCCCGAGTTCATCTTTTAAATCTTTAACCATTCCAGCGATTAAAGACATACTATTCTTACGTGCTACGGTTATACTGCGGTCTATATCGCTTGAAGGCGTCAAAAAAGACAATATTGCCGGTAGATTCGTTTCTCCTGCACTAAAAATGGTGCGTTGATCATGTAGGTTTAAGCAAAAATCAGGTTGGAATTCCCGGTAAACCTTCATGAGCAACCTGCTTTCTGGCTGACTAAGATCCTGCATGTCCCGATTAAGGTCTATAGCATTGGCATTGACTCGTGTATAATAAGCTGCGCCATCTGGATTAAGGATTGGAATAATGTATAAGGTAGTACGTTCAAGCAAAGACTTATTATAAGGGTTATCAGCATCTACCACTATAGAATTTAAAAAATCTAGTACAGCTTTTGTTGTTGTAGATTCATTCCCGTGCATTTGCGACCACATCAAAACCTTCTTTGATCCAGATCCAATTTGCAGCCCGTAGATATTTTTATTCTCTACGGAAGCTCCTATAGTTTGAAATTCCAGTTTACCTGAATGGGTAGACATGAAATCTTCCAGATGATTATTATGAAAATAGCGGCCTGCCACTTTTCTGAATTTGGCACTATCATAATCGTGATTACTAAGCCATAATTTTGCTTGTTCTTTCATGTTTACAAAACTAAACAATCAAATATTTACAATTGTATACAAGTAAAAATCGCTCCATAGTTTACAGTTGTAAATAAGTTGATCTTAGCAATAGTAGTGTGGTTAGGAATTTATCCAAACCGTATATAAATAAGAGTTATTTATTTATTGATCAAGCTATTATGTTGGTTAAAATAAAGTATTTGTTCAATATGAATCTTGTCGTTTACAGATGTGTATTTACACAGAAATATGGTATATTTACATTTGTAATCATAGCTTTAATCAGAGGTAATTTACAATGGTAAACACTGAACAATTTGGAACCAGGCTGCAACGCATTCTTGAGTATTACGATCTTTCAGCAGCTTCTTTTGCAGATAAAATTGAGGTTGGTAGGTCTTCCATTTCACATATTCTATCCGGTAGAAATAAACCAAGTCTGGATTTTGTAATGAAAGTCGTGAAGAATTTTCCTGAGGTAGAACTATATTGGTTGTTAAATGGAAAGGGTTTATTCCCTCCCAAACCCGAATCAGGTAATGATAAAATTGTACATCAAACAAAACCTGATCACTCAACGCCAGGAATCCAGACCAGAAATGCTGAAGTTAATATTTCGAAGGATGTTCAGTTATATCAGGAATCTTCGAGTAACAAAAAGGTGAAACGAATAGTATTTTTTTATGAGGATGGTAGTTTTGAAGCCTTCGAAAATTGACTCTCATTTGATTAAAACTTACCTTGCAGTATGAACAAAATGATTTCACTCTGTTTTATCCTGTTACTCACATTGAGCTCTTGTTTTGAAGCCAACAGGAACTGTGCTGATTTTAGAACTGGCACTTTCGAGTTCGAAACTTATATAAACGGAGAATTACAAAAATCCACTTTCGTAAGGAATGACTCGATAGAAATTGAGTTTTTTCAGGGAAATACAGATACGAGTTCCGTAAGATGGATCAATCCCTGTGAGTATATTATCAAGAATACAAATCCTAAAAATATGGCTGAACAGAAACCAATCCACATGAAGATCCTCACTACTTCTAAGAATAGCTATACTTTTGAATACGGTCAGGTTGGCGAAACCCAAAAGGCCCGCGGGGAAGTAAAAAGAGTTTCAGAATAACGTTAAGCTCGCTTTTCCCGCAATAATTTATTCTGCTCTTCCATTAACTCATTTAAGCTGGATAGCAATTCGATATCCTTGGGAGTAACGACCTCAGGATTTTTTGGGTCCTGAGCTTTGTTCCGGAAACGATTCATGAATTTTACCACTATAAAGACAACGAAACCAATGACTAAAAAATCTACCATGGTTTCAATAAGCAGTCCGTAACCAATTGAAACTTCATTTACATAATCTGCCGCACCTTCAGTACCAACACCATCTCTTAGAATGATCTTCCTGTCAGCGTAATTTACGCCATCTGTAATCATGCTTAATGGCGGCATTATAATCTGTTTTACCAGAACATCAACCACTTTATTGAAAGCCGTACCAATGATGATACCTACGGCCATGTCTATCATGTTGCCTTTTACAGCAAACTCTTTGAATTCTTTAAATAATCCCATTACTCGTCAAATAGTGAAGGTTGACCATCGCCGCCAGATTTTTTATCTGGTGCCTTGATCGTCCCATTTTTAATATCCTCTGCTGTTATATTTTCTTCGGAATCTTTCGACCTTTTATCCTCGTCAGTTTCATCTTCATTTTGTCCTTCATAAGGTATTGGATCCAGAAGATTGATCTGATTTACTTTTTCAGAAGTGAGTTGATTTCCTAAAGCCTTTATACCTTTTACTGCGATGAATTCTTCTATATTGATCTCTTCGTTATCGCGACGCTCTTTTCCTTTAGGTTTGGTATAAACAATCTCGGCCATTGGGAAATAATCTGTTGAAACCATTTCCAGAAAGGATTCTTCGTGTTCACTAATAAATTTCTCTTCTTTATCAGGATGTTCGATTATAAATCTCTTGACATAAAAACGTTCTTTTTCAGGTTCCCAGTAAATTGCAGAAACTGGCTTATTCTTCACCCATTTCTCCAGAATGACCATTTCTTCATCAAATCTGGTCGTTAACTCCGGTCTTATTGTTTTTGCAACACCATCTTGTGTAATGATCAGTAATCTATCTTCTCCTCTAAATTCTCCTAACAATTCTCCTCTTTCGTCAACGTTCAGACGTTTGACTGTCTCGTCGAACCAGATTCTTCTAGGTTTTAGCGTTGAGACACCTTCTTCTTTCAGCTCAATACGCTTTACAGAATATTTAGTGACAATATTTCCTTTAACATTCCGACCTTTAATAGAAATATCTGCAAAATCTACATCGAATTTTACTTTTCTTATACTTCCAACCTGTCTAAGTAAAACTGTAATTACTTCAGCTTCTCCATTCGGATTCGGTGTGAAATACAGGACTTTACTATCCTTTTTACCCTGAGTTAAATTATATTCCCGATCCCTGGTAACTGAAGTAACAGCAAATCTTTTTACGTATGTATTCCCAGCCTTCCCGTCACGGTAGATCATATTGTAGATCGTACGTTTATCTTTTTTCTTAAAGATTGCTACGTGAATAATATCCTTACCAATAAAAGTTTTAGCATCAACTTTGGTCACCATCATTTTACCATCGGCTGTAAAACAGATAACATCATCAATATCTGAACATTCAGTTACATATTCATCTTTTTTGAGACTGGTTCCCACAAAACCTTCTGCTCTATTCACATAAAGCTTGGTATTTCGAATAACTACTTTTGTCGCCTCAATATCTTCAAATAACCTGAGTTCTGTTTTTCGTTCTTTGCCGGTACCGTAGTCTTTCTTTAATTTCTGAAAATAATCTACCGCAAAGTCTATAAGGTTGTCAAGATGATGTTTTATCTGGGCGATCTCATCTTCGAGCGCATCTATCTTCTGCTGTGCCTTATCTATGTCGAATTTTGAGATTCTTTTAATTCTAATCTCAGTAAGTCTTATAATATCTTCCTCGGTAACCTCGCGTTTTAAATGCGTTGTAAAAGGTTTCAATCCTCGATCTATCGCCTGAATTACCCCATCCCAGGTTTCTTCTTCTTCAATATCCCGATACACCCTGTTTTCGATAAATATTCGTTCCAGCGATGCAAAATGCCATTGCTCTTGGAGCTCATCCAGTTTTATCTCCAGTTCTCGTTTAAGAAGATGAAGCGTATGATCTGTTGATCTTCTTAAAACTTCTGAAACTCCCAGGAATATTGGTTTGTGATCAATAATTACACAACCTAATGGTGATAATGAGTTTTCACACTGAGTAAATGCATATAATGCATCTATAGTTCTGTCTGGTGAAATATTGTTAGGCAAATGTATCAGGATCTCTACCTGAGCAGCGGTATTATCTTCGATCTTTTTGATCTTGATCTTACCTTTGTCATTTGCCTTCAGAATAGAATCGATCAAACTTCCGGTATTAGTTCCGTAGGGAACCTCATTTATTACCAGTGTATTTTTATCTAACTGATTGATACGTGCGCGAATTCTTACGCGTCCACCACGTTTCCCGTCATTGTAATTGGAAATATCTGCGATACCTCCCGTTGGGAAGTCTGGAAATAATTTAAAGGTTTTACCACGAAGATGTTTGATCGAGGCATCAATAAGTTCATTAAAATTATGTGGTAGAAATCTTGTACTTAAACCTACGGCAATACCTTCTGCACCCTGGGCAAGCAACATTGGAAATTTTACCGGAAGATTTACCGGTTCCTGCTTTCTACCATCGTAAGACAACTGCCATTCAGTTAATTTCGGACTGAAAAGTACTTCCAGAGCGAATTTTGAAAGTCTCGCCTCAATATACCTTGGGGCGGCAGCTCGATCTCCAGTTAAGATATTTCCCCAGTTTCCCTGGGTGTCAATTAGAATATCCTTTTGCCCAATTTGAACCATGGCATCTCCTATACTGGCATCACCGTGAGGATGATATTGCATGGTGTGACCCACAATGTTCGCCACTTTATTGTAACGGCCATCGTCCAGGTCTTTCATAGAATGCATTATACGGCGTTGAACTGGTTTAAAGCCATCTTCAATTGCTGGTACGGCTCGTTCCAGGATTACATATGATGCATAATCCAGAAACCAGTCTTTGTACATTCCGGTTACCTTTATTAATTCTTCCTTATTTTCAAATTGCTCTTCCTGAGCTCCATCAAGGTTTTCTTCCATTAGGCAGTCACTTTGGGGGTGTTTTCAAGAACTTTATTCAGTGAATCCACTAAACCCCTTTTCTTTTTTCGGTTTAAAAATGTGGTATTGAAAGTATATTTCCGGTATCCTTTTTTTCTTCTTGAGTTAATATAGATTGTAAGGGCAGAATAAATTCCGACGTCGTAAAACTTGAACTTCCCTAATTTTCTCTTCGGAAATTCAGCCTTCTTGACACGATATTCCATGAATTTTGAAAGAAAAACTCCATTGTTTTTAAAGTTCAAAGTTTCTCCATCACTATCAAAATCGAACGCCTGTCCAATCCGGTGAACGTATAGACCTAATAGCAAGGTGACGATATTGGGTAGAAAATGACTGAAGGTTATCTCCTGTTCAGAATCTGAAGCCATGATCTCTATATTTACGAATAGATTCGTAACGAATACCGCAACAAGCACGATATAGATCGATGGGATTATCTTAACCTCGCTTTTATTGGTAAATCTCATACGCCAAGTTCATTGACCAGGTCAAGTTCAAATTTGAGATTATCAATAATAAATTCCTGTCTGTCTGGTGTGTTCTTGCCCATATAGAAGCTAAGCATTTCTTCTATAGATTTATCTTTATCCAGCATTACAGGATCTAAACGAATATCTTCTCCTATAAAATGTACAAATTCATCTGGCGAGATCTCACCTAACCCCTTAAATCGAGTAATTTCAGGCTTACCTTTCAATTTTTCCATTGCCTGCTTTCGCTCCATCTCACTATAACAGTAAATAGTTTCCTTCTTATTCCTTACTCGAAACAACGGAGTCTGTAAAATATATAGATGATTTTCCTTGATTAGTTCCGGGAAAAACTGAAGGAAAAATGTGATAAGCAATAACCTGATGTGCATTCCATCAACATCAGCATCCGTTGCTATTACGATATTATTATAACGCAGGTCTTCCAGAGAATCTTCGATATTCAGGGCTGCCTGTAGCAGATTGAATTCTTCATTTTCGTAGACGATTTTTTTAGTAAGTCCGTAGCTATTCAAAGGTTTACCCTTCAAACTAAATACTGCCTGGGTTACCACGTCCCTGCTTTTGGTGATCGAACCTGATGCTGAATCTCCCTCTGTAATAAATAAGGTGGTTTCAAGACATCGTTGATGCTTACTATCTCCAAGATGTACTCGGCAATCCCTTAATTTCTTATTATGCAGACTCGCTTTTTTAGCTCTGTCTTTCGCTAGCTTCCTGATTCCGGAAAGATCCTTGCGCTCGCGTTCTGCCTGAAGAATTTTTCGTTGAAGATTCTCTGCTGTTTCCGGGTTTTTATGAAGATAATTATCAAGGTTTCTTTTGATAAAATCGTTGATATAGGTTCTTACCGTTGGAAGCTCCCCTCCCATATCTGTAGACCCTAGTTTTGTTTTCGTTTGACTTTCAAAAACCGGCTCCATCACTTTTATACTGATGGCGGTTACGATAGATTTTCGAATATCGCTGGCTTCATAATTCTTGCCATAAAATTCACGAACGGTTTTGACGATCGCTTCTCTATATGCAGCAAGATGTGTTCCTCCCTGTGAAGTATTCTGGCCGTTAACGAAACTGTGATATTCCTCGCTATATTGTGTTCTGCTGTGAGTGATCGCTGCTTCGATATCATCCCCACGAAGGTGAATAATAGGATACAACATATCTTCTTCGCTAATGCTATCTCCTAAAAGATCTTTTAATCCATTTTCAGAATAAAATTTCTCTCCATTAAAAACTATGGTTAAACCTGGATTCAGGTACACATAGTTCTTAAGCATTTTCTCTATATACTCATTTCTGAATTTATAGTTTTTAAATATAAGCTCATCTGGAATAAAAGTGATCTTTGTACCTCGCCTTCTTGAAGTTTCGTCAAGATGCTCTTCATCCTGAAGTTCTCCCTTTGCAAACTCGGCAGCATGGCTTTTGCCATCACGAGAAGATTCTACTCTAAAATAAGAAGATAAAGCATTTACAGCTTTCGTACCTACACCATTTAATCCTACAGACTTTTTGAAAGCTCTGCTATCATATTTACCACCGGTATTCATTTTGGACACTACATCCACAACTTTACCTAGAGGTATCCCTCTACCAAAATCACGAACGATCACCCGCTGATTTTGCACAGAGATTTCGATGGTCTTTCCAGCACCCATCACGAATTCATCGATACTGTTATCGATAACCTCTTTCAATAATATATATATACCGTCGTCCTGGCTGGATCCATCTCCAAGTTTCCCGATGTACATACCAGGTCGCATACGGATATGCTCCTTCCAGTCTAAAGACCGAATATTATCTTCGGTATATTTAGTATTGTCGCTCATATAGATTCATGGAGTTTCGGTCTAAATATAAGGTAATAGCCGAAAAACTGAAACAGTTCCAGAGGAAAGTAATTAACAAAGATTTTAGATACGCTGTTAATTAAATGGATGAACCCAAATTGAAGTGTTGTTCATTATTTTTTCAATACTAGCAACTAGACGTTGAATCTAAAATGCATTACATCGCCATCCTTAACGATATAATCTTTTCCTTCTACGCGCATTTTACCAGCTTCCTTCACTTTTGCTTCACTTCCAAAACTTACATACTCGTCGTAAGCTATAACCTCAGCACGAATAAAACCTTTTTCAAAGTCGGTGTGAATTACACCCGCAGCCTGTGGAGCTGAAGATCCAACGGGAATCGTCCATGCCCTAACTTCTTTAACTCCGGCGGTAAAGTAAGTTTGAAGATCAAGCAACTTATAAGCTCCTCTAATTAGTTTTGCAGAACCAGGCTCTTCAAGCCCAATATCCTGAAGAAACATCTGTCTTTCCTCGAAATCATCAAGCTCAGTGATATCAGCTTCAGTTCCAACAGCAAGAACAAGAACTTCTGCATTTTCTTCTGCTACAGCTTTTCTAACTCTCTCTACATGTTCGTTACCATCAACAGCAGAACCTTCATCTACATTACAAACATACATTACCGGTTTATCTGTGATAAATTGTAGAGGCGCGATAAATTCTTTACGTTCATCTTCAGTAAGATCGATCGCTCGAACAGATTTTCCAGCTTCAAGGCCAGACTTCACTTTAAGCAAAGCGGCTTCCTCTTTCTGGGCTTCTTTATTACCTGTTCTGGCTGCTCGTTTAACTTTTTCAAGTTTCTTATCTGCAGTTTCCAGATCTTTCAACTGCAGCTCCATGTCTATAGTTTCCTTATCTCTAATAGGATCTATGGAACCATCTACGTGTACGATATTATCATCTTCAAAACATCTGAGAACGTGGAGAATAGCATCGGTTTCACGTATATTACCTAAAAACTGGTTTCCAAGTCCTTCTCCTTTACTCGCTCCTTTTACTAGTCCAGCAATATCAACGATCTCAACCGTTGCAGGAATAACCCTTTCAGGATCTACGAGTTCTTCAAGCTTCAGCAGTCTCTGGTCTGGAACGTTTACAACTCCCACGTTAGGTTCTATCGTACAAAACGGAAAGTTTGCACTTTGTGCTTTAGCATTACTAAGGCAATTAAAAAGTGTCGATTTTCCTACGTTTGGCAGTCCTACAATTCCGGCTTTCATATACTATAATTTAGATGCTTTGTTTTTGCGGCTGCAAAGATAGGTATTAGATTTGAGAATAACATACATCCTTTACGCAGCTTGACCGAATAAAAAAAGCCCTGTGAATATATTCAACAGGGCTTTTATAAACATTGAAATAATTTAATTACTCCACAATATACATTTCGTTGGAAGCTCTTATATATTCCTGTGGATTAAAAGTACTTTCGAAACTATTTCTTACCAGATCTAGTTTTAATCTTAGATTTTTCATCTCATCCTTCAGGAATGGGTCATTTTCATACTTAGCGATCAGTTTTTCGTATTTTTCAAGATTCTCCAGAATCCTGAAAGTCAGCATCCCGAAACGTATCTTAAGATTCTGTACCGTTAGCATCTGGTCATGATATTCCTGCTTCCAGTTTTCCGGATTGGTCTTTCGCTCTTCTACGATCTTATTTTCAGCAATTTTGGAAATATCCAGAATATACTGTGTTCGCTTTTTAGCATCAGTTTCGTTCGTGAATTTTTCAGTAAAACCATTGCGGGAGATTCCGAGGATCTCTACCAGGTTGTCTTCAATAGCTTCCTGTTGCAATTCTTTAAGTTCATTCAGGTTCTTATTAATTCCTTCCCATTCGGTTTCGATAAGATCCTTATCATGGGTAAATTGCGAAATACTAGTGGTAAGCTTCAGCATTTTAATGCTTTTCTCTCTTAACTCTTTGTCTCTTCTATTTAGTGAACCAACAAACTGACTGATCCCATCAATCAGGCTTCCTGCAAACATTCCCGTAAATGGTGTTCCTTTTGCCAGATCCCCTGTCACCTGCAACATATGATTCAGCGCTTCCAGCTTAGCATCGTCCTCCTTCTCTTCTTCAATGTACCCTTTGAATTTGCCAAACCATTGCTGGTATCCTTCATAATTCATAGGATTACTTACTTTATCCAGTGTAGAATAGAATTCACGCGAACTATTAAAAAGACTTAGAGGTTTTATTTCGCGCTCCATAGAAGCAAGATTAAGAACCGCTGAGCTATAATTGTACTTATAAACACTTACCGTATTCTTATCAATCTCTTCCTGTCGCTGCTCTAAAAACTTAACTCGCTCCAATAGTTTCTCTACTTTTTCTGAAGCCGAATTTGAAGTACGAATACTTTCGTCCAGATTAGTGATCTTGGTATCGATCTCTTTAATTCTGAATTCCAGATTCTGACTTAGCAACGAACGTTCCCGGTTAAGTTCTTTTAATACCTGCTCAGTAACAGATGCACTCTGATCTTCACTATATAATTGTGCTGAAGCTGAAATACTTCCGAAGAAAACGAAGAGAGCGGCGAAATATATTTTATGCATAGTTGATTGGTTTTAAAATCCTTTGATAACGAAGAATTGATGGTCATATTTCATGCCATACGAAAAAATGATTGTTTACAGATGAGCTTTGAGTTCAATGTGTGGATAACTGAAACAATATACATGTGTGGTTTAAAATTTTTCAGGACTACAACTATTATTTGAAATATGTGCATATTGAAAGATTAACAATCGTTCAGTTCAATAATTAGCTAATTCACATCTTTATAAGCATTTAAATAGTTATATTGTATAAGTTTAAGTAAACTTTAATAATATGACTATGAATGCAAAACGTTTAAACCCTATTTCAGGAAAAAGTAGCCTGCTATTTTTTCTAAGTTTTATTCTAGGTTCATTACAGATTTATGCTTTTCAGCCTTCGGCTAAAGCGTTTAATGAATATAAAGGTGAAGTGGTGAATGAGAGAACCGGAAGGCCTATTTCTTCAGCATACCTTTCCCTGAATAATAGTAACATTTCAACCATCACGAATGCTGATGGTGTATTTTCTCTCAAGGTTCCAGAGGATATGACTGAAGCTACCGTGACCATATCTGTTCTTGGATTTCAGAGTAAAACTCTTCCTCTGGATTATTTTAAACCGGAAGATACCCGTATTGAACTTTCAGAAACTATGGAAGAACTTACGGAAGTTAGCTTATATAAGGCAACGAATCCACGTTTACTGGTTCAGGATATGCTAGACAAAAAGGATGAAAATTATCTTTCAGATCAAAGTATTATGACTTCCTTTTACCGGGAAACAATCAAGAAAGGATGGAGTAATGTTAGCTTATCTGAAGCAGTTGTTAAGATCCACAAAACTTCTTATAAGGACAGTAAGAAAGATCTTGTGTCCTTGTATAAAGCCAGAAAAAGTACAGATTATGATAAACTGGATACATTGGCGTTAAAATTACGCGGGGGCCCATTTAATACATTATACCTGGATATGATGAAATACACAGAGTATGTACTTAGACAAGGTATGATGGATAGTTATGATTTTAGCTTTGATGAGCCTGCCAAGATCAATGATCGATATACCTATGTTGTAAATTTCAGAGAACGTGATGAGTCAGATCCATGGTATTACGGGAAACTTTTTATCGATGCTGAAACTTCAACTCTGGTCAAGGCAGATTATAACCTGAACGTGGATAATAGAAATGCAGCTCAGGAAATGTTTGTAAAGAAAAAACCAAACGGAGCGAAAGTTTATCCTACTGAACTGAATTATCAGGTTGATTACGCACAGAATAACGGCAAGTGGCACTTTGCTTATGGAAAAGCGCAGATGGATTATGTAGTTAATTGGAAGCGAAAGATATTCAATTCTAAATACAAGATCAATAGCGAAATGGTGGTGACCGACTGGCAGCCATATTCTGAAGAAGAATTTAAAATGAACCAGGAGCTAATTAGACCTAATATCGTGATGATTGATGATGTATCTGGTTTTTATGACTCCCAATTCTGGGGTAATAACAATATTATCGAGCCTGAGAAATCTATTCAGAATGCGATCGATAAGATCAAACGCAAAATGGATTAAGCTTAAAATATAAATTAAGAAACCCGCCAGTTGGCGGGTTTCTTAATATCTCAAAATCGAATTGACTATCCTATTTCGATAACTTGCTCAAAACTATCTTCAGTAGTTTCAATTATAAAGGTGTATTTACCAGAATCCACTTCAGAGAAATCAAACGCCTTTCTAAGTTCTGGTTCTCTGGTTTCAAAATTGCCAACCTTTATTCCTTTCTTATCGAAGACTTCAACACTAAGTTTTGATTTATTTAGATTGGGCATATATACCACTACCTGATCTGCTTCGATTTTAAAGCAAGGTTTGAAAGCGAATTTGTAATTAGCCTGGTCAACTTTAATTTGATCATTTAATTTAGTAATCACCGTGGTAGACTTACAGTACATTTTATTCAGAACCAGTAAATATTCACCATCTTTTAGCGAATCGAAATTTAACTTCTTCGAAAACCTGGCGTTTTCCTCCAGTTGATCTCTGAAAATAACCTCTGCATTTTGACTTAAAAGACTAAGCTCAGACCCATATTCAGTTTTCTGTATGTCTACGATGAGATCATATTGATTTTCTACTTTTAGATTCACACCATCTGTGGCAGAACTACTTAATGATACCAGTAACATGAATGCTACTACGAAATTGTTGATTGTGTTTTTCATAATCTAATGTTTTAAGTTATACATGGATTGACTGATGTAAACTTACCCTAGATCTACCTCCTAAAGTAGCGTTGGATAATCCAGTTTATGTACTCAATTACCCTGACGAAATCCATTTCAAACGTTATCGGTTAATCCAGCACATATAATTGCTAATTTTGTTCCACAAGCAATTATTCTTCAGATGTAATTTTAGACGTAATCTCAATAATATGAATACAACATCGAAACCAAGGCTGGAAAGAATAGAACCTGGATTTGGAAGTTCATTTTCATATAGAACCCATGATAAATTCCAGGTTGGTTCAAAAAAGACCTTTTGGCACTATCATCCGGAGGTCGAACTGGTTTACGTGAATGGCGGCTGCGGAAAGCGGCAAATAGGAAGTCATATATCTTATTACAGGAATGGTGATCTTATATTGATTGGATCGCTTCTCCCGCATTGTGCTTTTACCGATGGGCTCACTAATCATAATTGCGAAACGGTGATACAGTTTAGAAATGATTTTCTTGGAAATGATTTTCTGAACACACCTGAAATGTCACGAATCCAGGACCTCCTCGAAAGAGCGAAAAAAGGAATCGTTTTACATAGCGACACTAAGCGTCGTATAGGAGCTATCATTGAATCCTTACGAGAGCTTAATCCTTTTCAGAAATTGCTTGGATTACTGGAAGTTTTAAATTCACTTGAAAAAACTGGCGATTATACGATTTTGAATGCTGAAGGTTTTTTACTGGAAACTAACTTACAGGATAATGACCGATCAATATCATTTTTAATTATGTAAAAGAGCATTTCCAGAGACCAATTAGTTTAAAGGAGATAAGTGATAAGGTTAGTATGACCAACCCGGCATTCTGCAGGTATTTTAAAAGAATTACCGGAAAAACATTTACTCAGTTTGTGAATGAGTACAGACTTGCGCATTCAGCGAAACTATTACACGAAAGACAGATAAGTATAACCGATGTTTGCTTTGAAAGTGTTTTTACAATTTTAGTCATTTCAATAAGCAATTCAAGGCATTTACCGGGAGGTCACCTTCAGTCTATAGAAGTGAACTAAAATTTAGCATCACATAAAAAAACCCGCCAATTGGCGGGTTCGTATTTATAAATCGATCTTTAATCGTGATGCATAAAACTTTGTTTCTGAAGTAATTTTTCTTCAGATTCAACATGCTCATCATCTGGAACACAACAATCTACTGGACAAACTGCCGCACATTGAGGTTCTTCGTGAAAACCTTTACATTCGGTACATTTATCTGGTACTATATAGTAAATTTCGTCGCTTATAGGTTCCTGAGCTTCATTTGCGTTGGCTTCTTTCCCTCCGGGAAGTACCACATCACCTTCTAGATCGGTTCCATCTGCATATCTCCAGTCATCTGCACCTTCGTAAATTGCCGTGTTAGGACACTCTGGTTCACAAGCACCGCAGTTTATACATTCATCGGTTATTACAATTGCCATAGCTCTGTTTTTATTGGTAAATTTAAGTACTGAGCGAAAAAAGACCTGAGCTTTTAGAGAAAATTATGGTTAATAGCTTCGGAAACTTTAATTTCGCTGCACAAATTTAAGATAGGCCACCCTCATAACCAAATATGAACATGACAATCGAAGAGCATACTTCAAACCTTGTTGCATTAGGAAAATTTCTAGGTCAGTTTCAGAACGATGGAGTTCAAAGACATCCAGATTTTTCAGAATTAGATGAGCTTACTAACGAAATGCATGAGAAGATCGATGCTTCCATTCATCGTAACGGATGGTTTACCCGGGAAAATATTGTGTTCTCACTTCAGCAGTGGAACGAAGCATTAAAATTCGAGAATATTAAAAAATGGATAGGTCGCTATGATCTTTCAAATTCTGGCGGAAAAAAAATCGGGATCGTCATGGCTGGAAATATTCCGCTGGTTGGTTTCCATGATTTTATTTCCACGATCATCTGTGATCATAAAGTACAGATAAAACAATCCTCCAGTGATGAGCTATTACTACCTCTTATCGCTCGATTTCTTATCGAGCAGAATTCAGAATATAAGAACCGGATAGAATTCACCAAAGGGAAACTAGAGAATTTTGATGCGGTGATCGCCACAGGAAGTGATAATACAGCCCGGTATTTTGAATATTACTTTAAAGGAAAACCAAACATTGTTCGCAAGAACAGGAATTCTATAGCTATCCTTACTGGTAATGAATCTAAAGAAGAACTTGAGGCTTTAAGTGAGGACATCTTTCTTTATTATGGTTTAGGATGTCGTAATGTATCTAAATTGTATGTGCCTGAAGGATATGATTTTGACCAGTTCTTCAAGGCTATGTATTCCTGGAATACTATTATCAACGAAAATAAATATGCCAATAATTATGATTACAACAAGGCAGTTTATTTAATGAGCGAATACAAGATCCTTGATAATGGTTTTCTAATGCTGAAAGAGGATGAAAGTTTTGGTTCTCCAATCGCAACAGTCTTTTACCAGACCTACAAGGATGAGGATAACCTGAAAGAAGTTCTAGAATCCAATTCCGAGAAATTGCAGTGTATAGTAAGGAAAAATCCAAAGCCTAATGAAGTTGCATTTGGTAAAACACAAAAACCAGAATTGTGGGATTACGCAGACAATATTGATACTATAGAATTCCTTAGTAAACTTTAATCTTATCATTTCGATAACAGCAAAGACCTTCTAAATTTGGCATCTTTGTGAATACACACTTATAATACACACTAATGAAAAAGCATAATTTCAGCGCAGGTCCGTGCATATTACCACAGGAAGTATTTCAGGAAGCTTCCCAATCGATTCTGGATTTTAATAACTCTGGTCTTTCGATACTGGAGATTTCTCACCGTAGTGCAGATTTCGTGTCGGTTATGGAAGAAGCCCAGAATTTAGCTCTTGAACTTTTAGGGTTACAGGATAAAGGTTATAAAGCACTTTTTCTTCAGGGAGGCGCGAGTATGCAATTTTTAATGACTGCTTATAATCTACTGGATAGCAAAGCGGCCTATCTTAATACCGGTACATGGTCCTCCAAGGCGATCAAGGAAGCCAAATTATTTGGTGAGGTGATAGAAGTAGCATCCTCAAAAGACAAGAACTTCAATTATATTCCGAAAGACTATTCAATTCCTGAAGATGCAGACTATTTTCACTGCACTAGTAACAATACAATTTTTGGAACACAGATAAAGGAATTTCCAAAAACTGATGTTCCCATCGTTTGCGACATGAGTAGCGATATATTTTCTAGACAACTTAATTTTCAAGATTTTGATCTTATTTATGCCGGAGCCCAAAAGAATATGGGACCAGCCGGAACTGTTCTTGTCGTTGTAAAAGAAAACATCTTGGGCAATGTTGACCGGCAGATCCCAAGCATGATGGATTATCAGGTGCATATCTCAAAGGATAGTATGTTTAATACACCTCCTGTTTACGCGGTATATGTTTCCATGCTTACCATGCGATGGATCAAAAAGAATGGTGGTATCGCTGCCATGGAAAAAAGAAATGCAGAGAAAGCAGCTCTTTTATATGACGAAATTGATCGTAATCCTTTATTCGAAGGCTTTGCCGCTAAAGAAGACAGGTCCCCAATGAACCCTACTTTCAACCTTAAAGATGAGGCTCATAAAGATCAATTCGATAAATTGTGGAAGGATGCTGGCGTGAATGGTCTTAGCGGACATAGAAGTGTGGGTGGATACCGAGCATCCATGTACAATGCATTATCAATTGAAAGTGTGCAGGTAGTAGTAGATCTCATGCAGAAATTAGAAAAAGAAATAAACTAATCCAGACATAAATTAGAATGAAAGTATTAGCAAATGACGGTTTATCACAAAGTGGTGTACAACTATTAAAGGATGCCGGCTTTGAAGTCATCATAAAAAAAGTTGCCCAGGATCAACTGGAAGATTACTTAAAGAATAATGGTATTAGCGTACTTCTTGTACGCAGTGCTACAGAGGTTCGCAAGAATATTATAGATAATTGTATACATCTTAAAGTTATTGGACGTGGCGGTGTCGGGATGGACAATATCGATGTGGAATACGCCCGGAGTAAAGGTATTACCGTGATCAACACTCCTGAAGCTTCATCAGCTTCCGTGGCAGAACTTGTTTTTGCTCATCTTTTTGGAGGTGCCAGAAAATTGCATGATTCCAATAGAAATATGCCTTTGGAAGGTGATTCCAGATTTAAGGATCTCAAAAAATCCTATGCCGGAGGATCTGAATTGCGTGGCAAAACACTTGGAATTATAGGTCTGGGCAGAATTGGTCGTGAAGTGGCTAAAATTGCTTTGGGAGTTGGTATGCGTGTGGTTGCCAGCGATAAGGAAGTTGGAGAAACCGAGATCACACTGGATTTTTATAATGACCAGAAGGTTACCATTCCTATTAAGACTGAACCTGTAGAGCAGCTAATAGAACATGCAGATTTCATTAGTTTACATGTTCCCGCACAGTCTAAACCAATTATTGGTAAAGCTGAATTTGATAAAATGAAAAAAGGGGTGGGAATCATTAACACCGCTCGTGGTGGTATTTTAGATGAAGAAGCGCTTCTGAATGCGATCGAAGATGAAAAGGTTTCTTTTGCTGCTTTGGATACTTTTAAGAACGAACCTTCCCCAGCCATAAAATTATTGATGAACGAAAGTATTTCACTTAGTCCGCATATTGGTGCTGCAACTAGTGAGGCTCAGGAAAGAATTGGAGAAGAACTGGCACATCAAATTATCAAAATAATTAAAAAATAGAAGGCAATGGCAAATATTCTGGATCTTTTCAAAATTTCAAAGGGTAAAGAGCTCATCCAAAATACTCATGCGGAGTTAAAACTGGAAAAAGAATTGGTCCTGCAAATATTCGCATGCCTTTTGCCATGGACTATATCCAGGCTTGAACTATCTAAATCCAGTTCAGCACTGGCAAAATTTAGTGATTTAAAGTTTGCAGATTTATTGAAGGAAAGTTCTATTATCTCTTCGGAAGATAAAAAAGTGATGAACTCATTACTGGAAGACACATTCAAGGTAGAGTCTCATAGTTCAGAAAAATTTATAACTATTGCTGAAAACATTACGGTTTCGATCATTTCTGAAATCCTATCTCTAGACGGCAAATTGGAGCTTACTGAAATTAAACAAACGTTATTAGGTGCTTCTGAAAAAGCTTCAGAAGAATTTATAAAAGTAATTACGAGCGGATCAAATGATACCGCAGATCATATCAAACCTGCCGGAAGAATTGCTCTGGAAGATAAAGACTCTTCCGAAGACAGTATTTTAGGAGGTTTTACAGGAGGGAAATAGGGAATGCTTATTGCAGCTAATTAAATTATTATGAAGAATCTAATTTACATTTGCTTACTGGCCTTATTTATTTATAGTTGTGGCTCCGGTAGATCCAGAGATTTTAAGGATAGGGATGCAACTAATGATACTGTTCGTATCGCCAATGATAGTCTCGAATATGAAATTATTATCATTGAACCAGGATTCAATTTGTTCATCAATTCCTATGCTCGACCGAGAGGATATCATACGCAGTCTTATCTGGAAAATAAAAACCAATTTCTGGTTACTGAATATAATACAAGGGTTATGCAACCACAAACCTACGATCCTAATTTATATATTAATCAAATAAACTACGATTCGAACATTGATTATGGGTATGAGGTAAATTATTTGCTGTACAATTATTTTGTTTTTTTCAGCAGGCATTACAACCAACGATTTAGTGTTCCTACACGAATTTGATTTTTTAAGCAAAATCGTATATTTGCCGTATGAAAAAACTGAAGGCTAGATGGGGAATTGATGATAACTGGCAGCTCTTTGTAATATTGCTGGTATTTGCCATCACGGGTTCTTCTTCTGCGAAAATTGCCGGTCCACTCTGTGAATTTCTTGGAATTACTTCTGAAACTACACACTGGAGCATTTACTGGACACTTCGAATTTTATTGATCTTTCCAATATACCAGGTTTTATTGGTAAGTTTTGGTTGGATCTTTGGTCAGTTTGAATTTTTCTGGGCTTTCGAAAAGAAAATGTTGAGCAGGCTGGGTTTCGCTAAAATGTTTAATTCCTAATATGGCTTTACTGAAGAACATACTCCTAATTTTTACGGCGGTACTCATACTGCTTCCTACAGGAGTGAGTTTTTCACATACATTCTCAGATCATGGACATAAATTATGTGATAATTATGCAGATCAGCATTATCATGATAAGTCTTTAGATTGCGAACTTCATAAGTTTCAAAAGAATCCAATTATATCTCTGGACGTCCAGAGTTTTGAATTTGCTGAGGTCATCTATACCTCTACTCTTACCTACGATTATTATCGATTTTTAAATGATTATGAACCATTGTGCTATGAGCTACGTGGTCCACCTGCTTTATCTACTACAGGATAATTCAGTTTTAATCATTTTAAATATTTCAATGTGTAACACAATGTTATTGACACTGCTATTGGCAGTGCAGTCCATTATATATGGACAGAATTCCCTGAGCGGAAAAATCACCGATCAGGATACTCAGGAACCAGTTCTTAGTGCAAATATCTATTTCCCTGCTCTTGAAAGAGGGACGATGACAGATCTTGATGGTAATTTTAAAATATCAGATCTGCCTAGCGGGAATTTCAAAATGGTAATTTCCTCCATAGGATATGCCAGTTATACCCAGGATGTGGTTCTACCTTCCCAGGATATAACCATTACTTTAAAACCTTCAGCAATAGAAATGGAAGAGATAATAGTATCCACACCTTTTCACCAATTACAAAGCGATAATGTGATGAAGGTGGAACGTGAAAGTGTTTCTGAACTTTCTAAAAATGGAGCTGTAAACCTTTCCGAAGGAATTACTCAAATAGCGGGAGTTGAAAATCTAACGACTGGATTGGGTATTGGAAAACCAGTAATTAGAGGATTGAGTTCTAATCGTGTGCTAGTGTATACTCAGGGAGTTCGTTTAGAGAATCAGCAATACGGCGATGAGCATGGGTTGGGAATTAGCTCTAAAGGGATTGCCAGCGTGGAAGTTATAAAAGGACCTGCCTCTTTACTCTACGGAAGTGATGCAATTGGTGGAGTTTTATATCTGAATCCCGAAAGATACGCCCCTGAGAATAGCACGAAAGCAAGTCTGGAGTCAGATTATTTTACAAATACGCTAGGGTATCAAACTAGTTTAATGGCTTCTAGTGCTGGTGATCGACTAAAGTTTATTGCACGAGGAAGTTATGCGGCTCATAGTGATTATGAAACGGGAGATGGAGAAAGAGTTAGCAATACTCGTTTCAATGAGAAAGATATCAAAGCGGGAATTGGTTTCCAGAATAGTGTTTATAAAGGAGATCTACGATACAACTTTAATAATTCAGAAATTGGTATTCCGGAAGAACTGGGTGTTCAATCCACTAATAAACAGCCACTTCTACCCTACCAGAATATTGACAACCATATCCTGAGTCTTGATAACAAGTTCTATCTGAATAATTCCAGTATCGACCTGAAAGTTGGTTACCAGTTTAACGATCGCCAGGAATTTGAAGACCACCATCATCACGAAGATCATGAAGGTGAAGAGCACGAAGAACACGAGGGCGAAGAGCATGAAGAGGAAGAACACGAAGGTGAAGAGCATGGAGATGAGGAGCATGAAGGCGATGAACCAGCTCTTGAGATGCATTTAGAAACTTTGAACTATAATCTAAAATACAATTTCCCCAAGTTCGATAACCTGGACGTTATTGCCGGAGTACAGGGAATGTGGCAAAGCAACGAGAATTTTGGTGAGGAAATTCTAATACCTGATGCGACAACTACTGACTTTGGTGTATTCGCCACTGCTCATTATCACTTACCACGAATTGACTTTCAAGGAGGAATTCGATATGATAATAGGTCTATTGAAACGGAATCTTATATTGCAGAGGACGGTGATATACTTGATGAAGTAGATCGACAGTTCAATAGCTTTAATGGAGCTTTAGGTGCAAAATTGGATATTACCGAATATCTTACCGCCAGGTTAAATCTTGCCAGTGGCTTTAGAGCGCCTAATTTATCTGAACTAACCTCTAATGGTTCTCACAATGGTGCTAACAGATACGAGATTGGAAATCCTGATCTGGATAATGAACAGAACTTCCAGATCGATCTTGCCGTGGAATGGAGAAATCAACATTTCGAAGCTTTTGTAAATGGGTTTTCTAATAATGTAAACGACTATATATTTATAAGTCCGTCAGGAGAAATTATAGATGACGAGAATGTATTTCGTTATCAGCAAGATGACGCTAAATTGTATGGTGGCGAAATAGGTATCCACCTTCACCCACATCCATTGGACTGGCTTCACCTGGAAAGTAGCTTTGAAACAGTAACCGGAAAACTGAATAATGATGATTACCTTCCTTTAATTCCAGCAAATTCTCTTACGAATACATTCAGGGTTGAGTTTGATAAAGGGAAGTTATTATCGGGTTCTTATAGTTTTATAACACTAAAGAATGTTTTTGATCAGGAAAACCCTGGCAGTTTTGAAACCCGAACTGGTGGTTACAGCCTGGTGAATCTGGGTGCCGGAACTGAGCTTAGAACAAACAGCGCGTTATTTGAATTGCGACTAAGTGTAAACAATCTATTTGATAAGAATTATTTTTCACACCTGTCCCGATTAAAGAATGATAGCATATCTAATATAGGGAGAAACATAATGCTCTCTGCTAATATTCATATTTAAATAAAAAAAAGGGCTACTGAAATTAGTAGCCCTTTTTAATTTATATCTGGTAAATCCTAGTAACTTTCTACTTCGATTACCTGTGGTTGCATCATAGGTTCCTTCTTCCAAACATAGGTGTATAGATACATTAATGTAAACGTCGGAATTATATCAGTTCCTGGAAGGATCTCTTCAATAAAAACGAGTACGGAGGCTAATTTACCTTTTCTACCCGGATACATATCTCTCATCTTTTTAGCAGCATATGGCGCCCATAGTAAATCCAGAAATGGACCTACGAATGGAATGGCAACAGTTGCCATCCCTACAAGGTCGTATACCAGACCTTTTGCAAATAATTTATTTTTAAATAGCTTCATGTTTTTTGTTTTGACTATTTAAAAGCAAATAAGGTGCCAAATCTATTTAAGGTCGGAGCTTATAAGTTTCAGGAACTCATTCCTGGTTTCAATTTCTTTGAACTGACCACGGAAACCCGATGTTGTGGTGGCACTGTTCTGCTTCTGCACTCCGCGCATCATCATACACATATGTACCGCTTCGATCACCACAGCTACTCCCTGAGGTTGCAGTGTATTGTTCAAACATTCCAGAATATCATGGGTTAGTCTCTCCTGTACCTGTAACCTTCGGGCAAAAACGTCCACGACACGAGGAAGCTTACTCAGTCCTACGATCTTTCCGTTAGGGATGTATGCTATATGAGCTTTTCCGAAGAATGGCAGCATATGATGTTCGCAGAGTGAATATAATTCTATATCCTTCACTACAACCATTTCATCATAATCTTCAGAAAACATAGCTTTCTTCAGAATTTTTTCCGCATCCATTTCATATCCCTGAGTTAAGAATTGCATTGCTTTGGCAGCTCTTTCAGGAGTCTTAACGATTCCTTCTCGTTCGGGATTTTCTCCAACGCCCACAATGATGTCCTGAAAACTCTGTTTCATTTTCCCAGTAACCTCCTGGTTGTATTCTTCAAAAAATTTATATGCCATGATTGTTAGTTTGCTTCAGCTTATCTGAAAAATACTTTTTCAGCTTTGATATTTTCGGGTCAATTATAAACTGGCAATATGGTTGTTGCCTGTGTTGATTGTAAAAATCCTGATGTTCCTGTTCTGCAACATAAAAAGCGGAAGCTTCAGTAACTTCGGTAACGATAGGATCGTCAAACGCATTTTCTTCTTCAATTACTTCTATGGTTTTTCTCGCTATCTTCTCCTGTTCTTCATCATGGAAGAATATCGCGCTTCTATATTGGGTTCCAACATCATTCTGCTGCCTGTTAAGTGTCGTTGGATCATGGGTCGCAAAAAACACCAACAGTAATTCGTTGTATGCAATCTTATCTGGATCGTATGTAATCTGTATTGCTTCTGCATGCCCGGTGCGACCTGTAATGATCTCTCTATAGGCGGGATTCTTGATCGCACCCCCTGTAAAACCTGATACCACTTTTTCTACACCATTCAATCTCTGAAAAACAGCCTCTGTACACCAAAAACATCCTCCGGCAAGGGTCGCTTTCTTCAAATTATCTTCATTCATAACCTGCAATATAATTTTTGTTTATCAAATTTAAGGTCTAATTAAACAAGAAATACCTTGTTTAACGGGAATTTAATGAAAAACTTTGCCGATAAAATTTTAGCATTTACTTTTACGTAAATATCAATATTGAACATTCATCAATAAATGTCGAAAAAATACTGGCTGCTTTTCATTATTATCATCAATTGCAGCATTTTATCCTCACAAAATTCAGAAATTAGGAAAAATTACGAGTCAACTCGAATACAGGAAGCTCCAAAGATCGATGGACTAGCTTCGGAAGAAGTATGGAAGAAAGCTGCTACAGCTGAAAATTTTGTAATGGTTGAGCCTGGAGATGGTACTCCAATTCCCGAATCCCACGCTACAGAAGTCAAGATCTTATATGATGATCTTGCGATCTATATTGCTGCGACCATGAAGGAAAGTGATCCAGATAAAACGATAAGGCAATTTACTCAGCGGGATAATCTTCAACAATCTGAATATTTTTTGATGGACATCAACACTTATGATGATGGTGAGAACCAGACCAGGTTTATAGTAACCTCTGCTGGAACGCAGGCTGATGCCCGCATCACTGGATCTCAGGAGGATTATGGTTATAATGTAGTATGGGAGTCGGCAGTTTCCCAGGATGCAAATGGTTGGTATCTTGAAATGAAGATCCCTTATTCTGCTTTGAGATTTCCGGAAACTGAAAAACAAAGATGGGGCTTGCAGTTTTCGCGTGAGATCACGCATAGAAATGAAACATATGTCTGGAACTATATCAATAAGTCGGTAGGACAAATGGCACAGTACACAGGTTTACTTACTGGGATTAGTAATATTGATCCCCCTGTTCGCCTGAGTCTGTATCCATTTATACAATCTGCTTTTGACTCCTTTGACGGCAGTGATGATTTTAGTTTCAACGCCGGAATGGATCTGAAATATGGTATTAATGATTCCTTTACCTTGGATATGACTTTAGTGCCAGACTTTGGACAGACAGCTTATGACGAAGTTGAATTGAATCTGGGTCCTTTTGAACAGATCTTTGGTGAGAACCGCGCTTTCTTTACTGAAGGAACTGAGCTTTTTAATAAAGGAAATTTATTTTATTCCAGAAGAGTTGGGAGTACTCCTATTGGTTTCAACACGGCCCAAACCAATAGACTTGATAGCGAGGAAATTATTGAAAATCCGAGCAGAACAGATCTTATTAATGCGCTGAAAGTTTCAGGAAGAACAGATCGTGGTTTAGGTATAGGAGTCTTTAATGCAATTACCAGCGAAGCGAAAGCAGTATTTCGTGATACTTTAACTGGCAACACAAGGTCCAAGATCACTGAGCCACTTGCCAATTATAATATTGTAGTTCTGGATCAAAGGTTTAATAAAAACTCATCTATAACACTAATTAATACAAATGTTACACGTGATGGAAACTTTAGAGATGGAAATGTGACAGGCTTCCTGTTTGACGTGTACAACAAGGCGAACAGTTTTAATGTTGAAGGACAGGCAAAGATGAGTAACGTCAACCTTCCTGGACAGAATCTTACTGGTTTTGCCTCCTATTTTGCGGCACGTCGTACGAAAGGAAATTTTAGGTATAGAGTTGCTCATGAGTTCGCGAACGAGACTTTCGATATTAACGACCTAGGTATCAACTTTACGAACAATTACAACAATATTTTTTGGGGGACTTCCTACCAGATCTTTGAACCACAGGGTAATTTCAATAATTTTCAAATTAGTCTATACGGCCAGCACCTTCGAAGGTACAAACCAGACAAAACGATTAATACTGGAATGGGCGGAGATTTCTTTGCGATGACTCGCGAGCGTTTTGCTTTTGGAGGGTCTCTGGATTTCAACTCAAAGTTTAGAGATTATTTTGAAACCAGGGCTGAAAATACGTATGTCACCTACAAACCTTTTGCAAGTTCAAGATTTTTTATATCGTCAGATTATCGAAAGAAATTTGCAATTGACTCCAGGATCTCTGTGGAAGAATATTTTGATACAGATTATGCCTATTATGGATTGAGCATTGAACCAAGATTCAGGTTTAGTGACAGGTTCAATATGGTTTATGAGTTTGATTTCGGACTGCAACAAGAACGACCTAGTTTCGTAAACAAAGTAAATAACAATATCATCTTCGGAATAAGAGATCAAAAAACCGTGGAAAATTCTATTCGAGCGAATTATAATTTCAATACAAAACAAGGCTTAAGTTTGAGTGCGAGACAATTCTGGTCTACGGCAAGTTTTGGTGATAACTCCTTCCAGAAATTGATAGCAGAAGGTGAACTTGAACCTACCAGTTATGATACTAATACATTCAGAGATCCAGACGCGAATTTTAATATCTGGAACCTGGATCTAAGCTACCGCTGGCAGTTTGCGCCCGGTAGTGAAGCCGTGCTCCTGTATCGAAACTCGATTTTTAATGAAGATAAACTGAGTGAGCTCAATTATTCAGATAGCCTGGATAATTTATTTTCAAAACCTGCACGGCACAATTTCAGCCTTAGAGTCGTTTATTTTATAGATTACAATAACCTCCGAAACATATTCCGCAGTTAACTTGGGGAATGCGTGTAATTTGGCTAATTTCGGAATGTTTATTTCGCATTCATGATAATCGCAAAGAAGATACATAAATATTACGGAGATCTGCACGTATTGAAGTCGGTAGACCTGCATATCAAGAAGAAAGAAATCGTTTCAATCGTTGGAGCTTCAGGTGCGGGAAAAACCACATTATTGCAAATCCTGGGGACTCTGGACAAACCGGGAAAAGATAAAAATTCAGAACTTCTTATTAATGGTACTGATATTTACGGACTCAAATCCAGAGAACTTTCTAAATTCAGAAACAAGCATATAGGATTCATTTTTCAGTTTCACCAGTTGCTTCCAGAATTTACAGCATTGGAAAATATTTGCATTCCAGCATTTATCCATAAAACTCCAAAAAAGGAGGCTGAAGACCGCGCTATGGAATTACTTGAATTTCTTGGTCTTACAAACAGGGCTTCTCATAAACCTGGAGAATTGAGTGGCGGAGAACAACAGAGAATCGCGGTAGCCAGAAGTCTTATTAACAATCCTGCAGTGATCTTTGCAGATGAACCATCAGGCAACCTGGATTCAGAATCTGCGGAAAATCTTCACCAGTTATTTTTCAGGCTCAGAGATGAATTTGATCAAACTTTTGTGATTGTTACGCATAATGAAGAACTGGCGAATATGGCAGATAGAAAACTTACGATGGTAGACGGTAAAATTGCTCCTGAAATAAAAACCAGTATTTGAAAAAGTCAGAATTAAAAGAATTTCTTGATTTTAAAACGGCTCAGTACAACACACCAGCATTCATTGCGGAGGACCCGGTTAGTATTCCGCATTTATTTCAGAAGAAGGAAGATATTGAGATTTCGGGTTTTCTGGCAGCAACCATTGCCTGGGGAAACCGCAAAAGCATTTTAAAAAATGCTAACCAGATGATGAAATTAATGGATTATGCTCCTTATGATTTTATTTTAAATCATTCAGACCAGGATCTTGAAAGATTCGAAGGTTTTGTTCATCGTACTTTTAATGCGAATGATCTAAAGTATTTTTTAAAAGCACTTCGGAATATTTATCTTGAGCATGGCGGACTAGAGGATATTTTTATCAAATATCAAACTGAAACCGATCTTCAGAATGCCATCCATGAACTAAAAAAGATTTTTTTCGAATTAGCTCACCAGGTAAGAACCGAGAAACATGTAAGTGATCCGCTGAAAAATTCAGCAGCAAAAAGAATCAATATGTATTTGCGCTGGATGATTAGGAAGGATAAGCATGGCGTGGATTTTGGAATATGGGAAACCATTCCTGCAGCAAAACTTAGCTGTCCTTTAGACGTTCATTCTGGTAATATTGCAAGGAAACTCGGAATTTTGCATAGGAAAGCGAATGATGCTAAAGCAGTTAAAGAGCTCGACTTGGAATTGAGAAAAATGGATCCTTTGGATCCCGTTAAATATGATTTTGCACTCTTTGGTCTAGGTGTTTATGAAAAAGATCAGTTATAGTATTTTTAACATCAGTATATTTATCTTTCTTTGTACCTAAAAAACAGGATGCATATATGATAACTCCGGAAAAGCCAGTGAATGAACTTCAAAGACTTGAGTCTCTGCGAGAACTCAACATAATGGATACTCTTCCGGAAGAGGCTTATGATAATATTACCAGGCTCGCTAGTTATATATGTAAAACGCCAATCGCGGTGGTAAATATGATCGATGCCGATCGCAATTTTTTCAAATCCAGTTATGGAACAGATTTGAAAGGTTCCACTCGAGATGTTTCCTTTTGTGGTCATACCATTACAGATCCTGAGAATTTACTGGAAGTTCCAAACGCGTCGAAGGATAAACGCTTTTTTGATAATCCTTTCGTTACTGCAGATACACCTATTAATTACTACGCAGGTATTTCACTACTGGATCCAAAAGGCTATCCTATGGGAACGCTTTGTGTTTATGATTCCAAAGAGCATCATCTGGACGAAGAACAGAAAATGGCATTGAAATCTTTAGGGAAACAGGTGGAGCTTTTACTTGAAACGCGCAGAGCTAACAGTGTGCTTGAAAAAATGAAAGAAGAGCTTGATGAAAGCTATAAAGTATTGCAACAATTTGCGAGCACTGTATCTCATGACCTTAAGATGCCTCTTGCAAATATGATCATTACTGCAGATGTTCTCAAAGCAAAGTATGCTGTGAAATTAGGTGAAGAAGGAGCGAAATATATCTCTTACCTTAAGGATTCCGGGCTTACTCTAAGTGACTATATAAACGGCTTACTTGATCATTATTCCAACGAACACCATAGTGACAACAGTGTAAAAGAATTCTTTTTGAACGATATGCTGGAGGACATTATAGATCTTCTCCAAATCGCGGATAACTGTGAGATCAATCTACCCGATAATAATCTATTGATTGATGGAAATGCCTCAGCTATAGGGCAGATCTTCATGAATTTGATTAATAATAGTCTTAAATACAATGATCAGGAAAAAATAGTGATCGATATTGATTGTACAGAAAACGAACACTTTTTCAATTTCAAAATTAGTGACAATGGGATAGGTATCGCACAGGAACAACAATCTAAAATCTTCGATCTTTTTACTACGGTGGCAAAACAGGATCGTAGAGGTAAGAAAGGTCATGGAATTGGACTTTCCACAGTGAAAAAGCTGGTAAACAGTCTTGGAGGTTCTATTACGGTTAATTCCGAAGAAAATAGAGGTACTGTATTCGAGTTCAGCGTTTTACGACATAACATCCCGGTTTAAGTTTTTATTCTGAAAAAGTTATTTAAATTTAAATAACTTTAAATCAAGAATGTAAGGGGAAATGCAGAAAAATTCAGGCACTTTTAATGAGAAATTAAGGCGGGCCGCTTTAAAGGAATATCAAATTGTAAATTCAGGACCAGACGAAGATTATGATAATCTTACATTCCTGGCCACAGTCGCCTGCGAGGTTTCGGTTGCCAAAATAAACATCGTTGATCGGGATCGTATCTGGAACAAATCTGTACATGGAGCCGAATCTACTGAGGTCGAACGAGAGCATTCTTTTTGTGACCTCACGATCAAAAGTAAAACTCCTATTCTCTGTCTTAAGCGCTCAGAAGATCCCGAAATATTTGAGTCGGCCACAGGATTGTATTCTACTGAATATAGTTTTTATGCCGGTGTCCCATTATATAATCCTGATGGTTATGCTATAGCGGTATTCTGTATTTTCGATACCTTCGAAAAAGAGCTTAGTTCCATGCAGGAAAAAGCGCTGTTAGCCTTATCAAAACAAGCCTTAAAGTTATTTGAATCAAGAAAGCAGAAACAGAAACTTTTTACTGTTCAGAATAAACTGGAAGAAAAGTATAAGGAGTTAGAGAAATTCGCGAGTCTGGTATCGCATGATTTAAAGTCTCCCCTTGCGAATATCATATCACTCAGTGAATTGCTTAAAGATGAAAACAAGGAGAAATTCGATGAAGAAACGAACCAATACCTGCAATTTCTGGTTGAAGCCTCTTATTCTCTGCGGAATTATATTGATGGTATCTTAAGCTTTTATCGCAGTGATCATGTCATCAAAAAAGAAGCTTCTAATGTAAATTTAGGCAAGCTTTTAAAGCCTATCGTAGATCTTTATACGGTTTCCAACAATATTGAGATCAGTTACCCAGAAGATATAGAGTTGACCGCTGTCAACAAAGCAGCGCTCACACAGGTCTTCATGAATTTGATTAGTAATGCACTCAAATACAACGATAAGGATATAAGAACAGTCAGGATCGCTTTCACTTCAGAAGAAGAATTTTACTACTTTGAAGTTATAGATAATGGAAACGGAATTCCTGCGGAAAGATTTGAAAAGATCTTTGAATTATTTGCTACGCTCGATACCGCCGATCGTGATGGAAATGTAGGTAGTGGAATTGGGCTTGCTACAGTGAAGAAGTTAGTGGAATCCATGCATGGGAAAGTGAGTATTTCATCTACCGAAGGTGAAGGAAGTAATTTTAAATTTAGCGTTCCCCGACACTAAAACTTCTGAGTCTTTAGCTATATTTGAGAAACAGCTTTGTTTCTATGCAATTTGAACATCCGGAATTACTGTATGCACTGTTTTTACTTATAATTCCTATTCTGGTTCACCTTTTCAAACTACGCAGATTTCAGAAGCAAGACTTCACCAACGTTAAATTCTTAAAACGTGTCGTTCAGCAGACACGCAAAAGCTCTCAACTAAAGAAGTTTCTGGTTCTTTTCTCCAGATTGTTTCTGCTAGGCTTTCTAATAATTGCTTTTGCCAAACCCTATTTTCCCGCAGAATCTGGAGGCTCCACTAAAAATTTGATCATTTACCTGGATAATTCTTATAGTATGCAACTTAAGAATCAAGATGACGAACTCCTGCAAATAGCCAGAAACCAGCTTCTTGAAAATCTCGATGTTACTTCAGAATATAGTCTGGTCACAAATGATGCCTTTTATACTAAAAAGTCTGGTAATGAATTAAAAGGTATACTTCAAGAGATAAAATATACCTCCACACAATTGGACCTGAAAAGTGTTCTATTGAAAACCCAGCAACTTCGCGAAATTGATTCTTCAAATCTGCTGCTAATTTCAGATTTTCAGAAAATATTTGTTAGTCAAAAAGAAATAGACGTTCCTTACAAAAATATTAGTAGTATAAAACTAACCCCTGAAAGTACCCGGAATTTAAAGATTGATTCTCTTTATCTGGTAAATTCCAAGGCAGGAATTCTTGATATTGAAGTTCTATTATCCGGAAATACAAAAAGAGATGGTTTAATTATATCCATGTATGACGGATCTCAACTCCTAAGCAGGAAAACAATCGATGCCAAAAACACCAATATCAGTACAATATTTTCCATACCATCACAAACCATCCCCAACGGAAAAGTTGTAATAGACGATGAGGGCTTGAAATATGATAATATTATCTACTTCAGTATTTCTGAACAAACCCCAATCAATGTTCTGGCAATTTCTGAAGGTGATTCAAATTATCTACAAAGATTATATACAGAACCAGAATTTAATTTAAAAGTAAGCGAAGCGAATAAAATTGAATATACCGATTTTCAGCAGGCTAGTTTGATCGTTTTAAATGAAGTAAGTGAATTAAGTGCTGCGAACCTGAACAATATCAAACAACGTTCAAACAAAGGTTCCAGTGTTCTATTTATTCCAAATTCAAAAAAGAGCAATGAATTAATTCGGTTTTCAGAGAAATTTCAATTGGGATTCAGGCCTGAATGGAGCGAGGGCGAAAAATTGATTGCTACTATTAACTTTGATCATCCACTGCTGGACAATGTATTTCAAAAGAAGATTCAAAATTTCGAGTATCCCCGAGTTGATGGATATTTCAGTAATATCTCAGGTAACAGTATTCTAAATTTTCAGAACAATGATCCTTTTCTTATATCTAAATCCAATACCTATATTTTTACAGCTCCATTAAATCAGCAAATATCAAATTTTCAGAATTCGCCGTTAATTGTACCTATTCTATACCAGATTGGACTGCAAAGCCTCCCTCCTGCTCAACTTTATTACCAAACCTTAGAATTAGAAGAAATATCTATACCGGCAAAAATTGAACAGGATCATGTGCTTCATCTTACCGGTGTTAACCTGGATTTTATTCCGCAGCAGCAAAGATTTGCAGACCGGGTTTCCATAAGTGTTGGTTCAGAAAATTTGGATGCCGGAAATTATGAAATCAAGAGCCAGGACAATATTATATCAAATTTGAGTTTTAACGAACCTAGAAAAGAGAGTGAGCTCGAATACTTAGATCCGGAGATATTTTCAGTTCAGAATCATGAATCTATAGCACAATACTTTTCCGAAGTAAAAGCAGGAAACGAAAGCAGCTCGCTTTGGAAATGGTTTATTATTTTTGCTATCATATTTCTGGCAATTGAAATGCTATTATTAAAACTTCTGAAATGAAATTACTTCTAAAAGCGGTTACAATTATTGATGAGTCTTCGCCTCTGAATGGGCAAACGACCGACATCTATATCGAGAATGGAGTAATTGCTGAAATTGGGAAAAATATACTAAAGGAGGATGTTAAACATGTAGAGATCGAAGGTTTGCATGTTTCCAGAGGATGGTTTGATAGTAGTGTTTGTTTTGGAGAACCTGGCTATGAAGAAAGGGAGACCATTGAAAACGGACTCGAAGTCGCAGGAAGCTCAGGATTTACAGGCGTTGCACTAAATCCTTATACCAATCCTGTACTTGACCAAAGCGGGTCCATATCTGCCGTAAAATCTAAAAGTTCGGGACACCCGGTAAACCTTTATCCTGTTGGTGCCCTGACCATTAAAAGTGAAGGTATAGATCTGGCCGAATTACTGGATATGCAACAGGCCGGTGCGATAAGTTTTGGAGATTACAAATCACCTTTAAAAAATCCTAATCTTCTTAAGATCGCCTTGCAGTACGCGCAGAATTTTGAAGCTTTAATACAAAGTTATCCTCAGGAAAATCGAATTGCGACTAACGGTATGGTGAACGAGCATGAGCATAGTACTGCCCTTGGCCTGAAAGGTATCCCGAATCTAGCTGAAGAACTTCAGATCATCCGCGACCTATATATTCTCGAATATACTGGTGGAAAACTACATATTCCTACAATTTCATCGGCAAAGTCGGTTAAACTTATAAGAGAAGCAAAGAAAAAAGGGCTGGATGTTTCCTGTAGTGTGGCGATCCACAATCTGCTTCTTACAGACAAAATGCTATCGAACTACGATGCCAATACAAAGGTTCTACCTCCATTGCGAACTCAGGTAGATAATGAAGCACTAATACAGGGATTGAAAGACGGCACTATAGATATGGTTACTTCAGACCATAATCCAATAAACGTGGAAAATAAAAAAGTGGAATTTGATAATGCATTGTATGGTACTATTGGGCTTGAATCGGCTTTCGGCGCCTTGCAAACTATTTTTACTACTGAAGAAACCATCAAGTTTCTAACTTCCGGAACAGAGCGCTTTAAGCTTGAAACATCAAAACTTGAAAAAGGTAATCCTGCCAATCTTAGTCTATTCCTGCCAGATGTAAACTATACCTTCGGAAAGAACGATATTCTATCTACTTCTAAGAACAGCATCTTTCTGGATAGTCAATTAAAGGGAAAAGCTGTTGGAATTGTAAACAATTCAGGATTAATTCTAAGATCATAAACATGAAAACAGAAGGTAACGCAAATACCAGTGCAATTATCTCTTATATCACTATTGTAGGAACCATAATTGCCTATTTCATGAATATGGAAGAAAAGAATGAATTTGCTAGTTTTCATATAAGGCAGGCATTTGGGATCAACATCACCTTTTACCTTATTGGAGCTCTAATGGGACTATTTGACCAGGTGTTTATCATAGGAGCCTTCTACCTGTTTTTTATAGTACTTTGGGGTTACGGAATTATTACAGCAATACAGGGTCAAACCAAAGAAGTACCGATTCTTGGTGCCTTATTTCAAAAATTTTTAAGTACAGTTAAGTAATGCAAGACAATTTTGTTTTAGATCATATTATAAGAAAACCTAAAGTAAGCGTTGAAAATGCGCCTGCGCTTATCCTCTTACATGGCTACGGAAGCGATGAAAACGATCTTTTTTCATTTGCAGAGGAAATGCCAGAGGAATTATTTATAATTTCAGCTAAAGCGCCCTATCCAATGCAACCATTTGGAAACGCGTGGTATGCTATACACTTTGATAACGAGAATGGAAAGTTTAGTGATGATATACAGGCTATTAAGTCAAGAGATACGATCGCTACTTTTATTGATCAGGTTATCGAAAACTACCCTGTAGATGCTTCGAAGATCAATCTTTTAGGTTTTAGCCAGGGAAGTATCTTGAGTTATGCCGTGGCGTTGACTTACCCGGAAAAGATCGATAATGTGATTGCTCTTAGCGGTTATATCAATAAAGAAATATTCGGGCAGGATTACCTCAAAAATGATCTTAGTCAGCTATCTTTCTACTGCTCGCATGGATCTGAAGACCAGGTGATTCCTGTAGACTGGGCTCGCAGAACAAAACCATTCTTGGAAAACCTTGGCGTAGATTTTACTTATTCTGAATTTCCAGTCGGCCACGGCGTTGCTCCACAGAATTTCTTTGAACTCAAAGAATGGCTTCAAAATAGACTCTAATATTTAGGATATAGGAATGATTTCTCAGTATTAAATACCGGAGTCCCGTCTTCCTGAATAGTGTAAGTTAAGAACACTTCCCCCCAGTAAGATCCATCGGTAAAGTCGGCAATGATCCATTTATGGTTAAGCACTTTGATCTTATTGATCCTCATGGAACCTTCCATACCAGCATGTGGAACCAGAGGATTATCATTTGAAGCGCTGTTCTTAGAAATGATCGCATCTTCGATTTTTGTGATAAGTCCCTCGGTCTCTATTCCGTTATTCTGAAAGTAAGTGATTGCATCTTCATTATCCTTCAAATTGAAGTAATCCTCTGTTGCCATAGATTGTTGCTCTTGATTGAGTTCTACTTCAGAAAGCTTATCTTCAAGCTGCTCGATCTTTTCCTGCTTTGAATCCAGAATTCTTTTATCATTTACATAAATAAATATGCAGAATAATAAGGCGAAGATGAACAGATACATTAGGATCTTGCTACGCATGCTAAATTTCAATTTTTAAGTTGTCATATGCGAGATGAACGTTTTCGGGAAGTTCTTCCTCGACTTCCGCATGAAATCCCAGCATATGACTTATGTGTGTAAAATATGTTCTTTCCGGCTTCACCATTTCTACAAACTTTAGAGCTTCTTCAAGATTGAAATGTGAATGATGTGGCTCTCTTCTTAATGCACTTACTACCAGAACTTTTAAATCCTTCAGTTTGGCGATCTCTTTTTCAGAAATCGTTTTAATATCGGTTAGATAGGCAAAATCTCCCAGTCTGTATCCAAATACCTGTAATTTATTATGTTTAAAATCTACAGGTATAACATTCAAACCTTCGAATTGAAACTTCTCATTACGCACTACATTCTCAATAACTGCAGGAGCTCCAGGATATCGATCTTCCGAAGTAAAAATATAATCGAACTTTTTTCTTAGCGAATCTAAAACTCTTTGATGTGCGAAAATAGGAATGTCTCCCTGCCTGAAAAAGTATGGTCTTATGTCATCCAGACCGGCAGTATGGTCATTGTGTTCATGTGTATAAAAAATAGCATCCAGTTTTTTCACATTATTGGCGAGCATCTGCTGTCTAAAATCTGGTCCACAGTCAATCAATATATTTTTTCCTTTCCAGCTAACCAATACAGAGACACGAAGCCTTTTATCGCGAGGGTCATCGCTGTAGCAGACCGGGTGATCCACCCCAATTATTGGTATACCTTGTGATGTTCCAGTACCTAAGAATGTAACTTCCAAATGCTGTTATTTTTGACACAAAAGTAAATATATTTTTTTGTATGCCTACCGCTTTTAGTACTTTTGGAGTACGCAATTAACAATGCTTACCTAAACAATAAAATATGCCAATTACCATAATGGGCGATAAGGAATTTGAAAATGTTCCTTCTATTAATAGTAAGGCCCTGCGTATCAATCTTAACGAAAATATCTACGGAACTTTTTCTGAAATTGGTGCCGGGCAGGAAACAGTGCGAAACTTCTTTCGTGCTGGAGGTGCATCTGGAACCATCGCTAAGGCCATGAGTGCCTATGACAAGGATTTTAGTGACGCGATCTATGGAGTTGAAGATGACAGGCGATATGTTACTGAAGCAAGGCTGAAGAAAATGCTGTCTCACGAAACTCATCTTATTGAAGAGCGTATTTCTCGTGAAAAACATCCAAATAAATTATTTTTTACTTACGCCAATACTGTTGCTACCATAGATTTCGCGAAGAAATACAAAGGTCATGGTTGGGTAGGAATTAGATATCAAGTAGATCCTAAAGAAGATTATAATGAGATCCTGCTACACGTACGATTTCATGAGAATGACGCCCGTCACCAGCAAAACACCTTAGGAATACTAGGTGTTAACCTTATTTACGGCGCTTATTACAAGTACGATAATCCAAAAAAACTACTACGTTACCTGTATGATCATATAGATAAAGATCAGATCGAGATTGATACGATCAATTTCTCGGGTCCTCGTTTTGAGAATGTGGATAACAGGCTAATGAGCTTACAGCTGGTCAAGAATGGAATGACCGATGCGGTAATGTTCGGACCTGATGGAAATAATGTACTTCCTGCGAAAATACTTTACAAAAAGAATATTCTTGCGCTGCGTGGTAGCTTTAGACCTGTTACCAAGGTAAACATGGATATGTATGAAAGATCTAAAGAATTATTCTTCAACGAGAGTAAGGTTTCTGAAGAAAATACTGAGATCATTTTCGAAATCACACTATCCAACTTGAGAGCTGAAGGAGAGATCGATGAGCGTGATTTCATGGATAGAGCTGAACTTTTATGTTCATTAGGACAAACAGTTATGATCTCTAACTTCCAGGAATACTTCAAGGTAGTAGAATATTTCTCCAGATACTCTAAACAGCGTATGGGCCTTACCATGGGTGTTCAAAATCTTGTGGATGTATTTGATGAAAAATACTATAGACATCTAAGCGGTGGTATTCTTGAGGCCTTCGGAAAATTATTCTTTAAAGATCTTAAGGTGTACTTATATCCACTGAAAGACGAGGAAACTGGTGAACTTACTACCAGCGAAAATCTGAAAGTACACCCAAGAATGAAAGAATTATTCAAGTTCTTTAAATATAATGGACGTGTTGAGGATATCAAGAATTATAATCCAGATACGCTGAATATATATTCTCGCGAAGTATTAAAAATGATCAGCGAAGGGAAAAGTGGCTGGGAAGATATGCTTCCGGAAAAAACAACAAAAATGATCAAGGAGCAAAATCTTTTTCATTATAAGGAACATAAGGAACAGGCGAAGTCAGAAGTCTAATCTGAATACATAAAGCATAAAAAAAGCTGTTCTAACGAACAGCTTTTTTTATACTTTAATTTCCGAGGGAAAAACCGTTAGGCTATTCTGGTGATCTTCGCTCCTATCGCTTTTAACCTCTCTTCAATATTTTCGTAACCTCTGTCAATTTGCTCGATGTTGTGTATCGTTGAAGTTCCTTTGGCTGAAAGTGCAGCAATCAACAAGGAAATTCCAGCTCTAATATCTGGAGAGGTCATGGTAGTAGCCTTTAACTGAGATTGAAAGTCATGGCCAATTACCGTGGCTCTATGTGGATCACAAAGTATGATCTTCGCTCCCATATCTATAAGTTTATCTACAAAAAACAACCTGCTTTCAAACATTTTTTGATGTATCAATACGCTTCCTCTTGCCTGAGTTGCGATTACAAGGATGATACTCAAAAGATCTGGGGTAAACCCTGGCCACGGAGCATCACTGATGTTCATGATCGAGCCATCAATAAAGCTCTGTACCTCATAACCTTCAGAATGTTCAGGTATAAAAATATCGTCACCTTTTCTTTCGACAGTAATTCCCAGTTTCCTGAAGGTCGTCGGGATGATGCCCAACATATCCCAGTTCACATTCTTGATAGTGATTTCACTTTTGGTCATTGCGGCAAGGCCAATCCATGATCCAATTTCGATCATATCTGGAAGAATTGTATGCTCACAACCTCCTAGCTTCTCTACACCGTCTATGATAAGCATATTGGAGCCTATTCCACTAATGTTTGCACCCATACGGTTCATCATTAGGCATAATTGCTGTAAATACGGTTCGCAGGCTGCATTATAAATGGTCGTTTTTCCTTTTGCAAGAACAGCAGCCATTACAATGTTGGCAGTTCCGGTTACTGATGCTTCTTCCAGTAACATATAACTTCCGGTTAAACCTTCAGGAGCTTCAACTCCGTAAAATCGTTCTTCTTTATTATATCTGAAATCGGCACCCAGCTTCATAAAACCTTCAAAGTGAGTATCGAGTCTGCGTCGACCAATTTTATCGCCACCAGGTTTAGGAATAAAACCTTTTCCAAATCTTCCCAGCATAGGCCCTACGATCATGATAGAACCACGAAGTCCTCCTCCATCGATCTTGAACTGTTCACTATTCAGGTGCTGCATGTCCAGATCATCACTTTGAAAGGAATAACTTCCTTTACCCAGCTTTTCGATCTTAACACCAAGATTTTTTAGTAAGTTGATTAGTTTATTAACGTCCAGTATATCTGGAATGTTATTGATAACCACCTTTTCATCGGTTAACAATACTGCACATAAAATTTGCAGCGCCTCGTTTTTTGCTCCTTGAGGTTGTATTTCCCCGCTCAAACGATGACCGCCTTCTATTTGAAATGTTCCCATTAAAGAAAAATATTAGTGGCGTTTACGACCAGGCTTACGGCCGCCGGTATGTTTTTTGTTTTTCGAGTATTTCTTCTTGTTGGATCCGCTTCCGCGAATAAGTTCTGAAGCCTGGGTTAGATCCTCATCAGCATTTTTGAGATTGATCTTTCCACCACTCAATTCTTTCAAATGATTAATGATGACTTCATCATCTACAGAATCACGATTCCAGTTCAGGTAAGATTTTTTCATGTGATTGGCGATAGTCATCACCAGGGCATCTTTGAAATCCCCTTCTTCCTTATCTTTTGCCGCATCGATCATGCGCTTGATATTGTTTCCGTAGAACCTGTACTTGGGATTATTCTCTGGATAATCAAGCATTTCGGGACGCTCTGTAAGCATTTCCCTCGTCGGTTTTGGAAAAGGAGACTCAACATCCAGCTTAAAATCACTTATTATAAATAACTGATCCCATAATTTATGCTGAAAATCTGGCACATCACGAAGATGCGGATTCATATTACCCATTACAGCAATAATTGAATTAGCAACTTTGTTACGTTCTTTATCATCTTCGATTTCTACAGCATGTTCGACCATTTTCTGCAAATGTCTGCCATATTCAGGAATGATCAGTTTACTCCTTTCAGAGTTATATTCTAAAGCGTTTGTCAAAATTGAGATTTAATTAGGTAATTTAATAGAAGTTTTCTCCTGCGTGCAAAATACTAAATATTCAGTAAGAATGACAAGAAAATAGCGCAATTGTGCGATCTTTAAAGAGAAATAACCCCTTCAACTTTATCAGCCACCTCTTTATATTTTTCAATCACATGATCAGGATCTTTCATCCTAACATTAATGGAAACACTGGTATATGTTCCTTTTTTAGATTGTTTGGTATTGATGACAGCTCCCATGTTATCAAATATATCCTCAACCTGTGTTACCTTCTCCCCTTTTGTAGGAACAATAAATTTGTAAAGATATTCTGCAGGCCACATGGCAGTATCCTGAAGCTGTTTTTTAAGTTTTGCGTAAAATTCCTCCGGATTTGTCGAATCACTCATAGTTTTCTCCTTCTTTTATCACAAAGATACAAGGAAAGACAACATTTTTATAATCAAATTCATTTACCGAAATTTGCCGGGTGAAAACTATGAAAATTGTTATTACCGGTGGACCCGGTACTGGAAAGTCTTCCATTATACACGAACTGGAAGCTAAAGGAGAAAACTGTATCCATGAGATCTCCAGGCAGGTAACCCTTGAAGCACAAAGAGATGGTATCGATCAGCTCTTCCTGGAGCAGCCCTTGCTATTCAGTGAAAAATTACTTGAAGGGAGATTAAATCAGTTTAAGGAAGCTTCTAATTCCTCAGCAAATCGCATCTTTCTAGATCGTGGATTGCCCGATGTTGTTGCCTATATGGATTATTTTAACACTGTTTATCCCGAGATATTTAATGCGACCTGTAAGGAGCATACCTATGATAAAGTTTTTATCTTACCACCATGGAAGGAGATTTATAAAAGCGATAATGAGCGTTACGAAACCTATGAAGAAGCGATAAGAATTTCAGAATATTTGTATGACACTTACAGACGCTTTGGCTATAGTCCTATTGAAATTCCTAAATCAAGTGTGGCAGAAAGAACTAAATTTATACTGAACCAACTATAAATCTTTTGCAAACGGAAGCTTTAAAAATTCTAGAAAAATATTGGGGCTTCCAGAAATTCCGGCCTTCACAGCTGGAAGTGATCGAGGCTATCCTCGATGGTCAGGATACGCTGACCTTATTTCCTACCGGTGGTGGGAAATCTATCTGTTTCCAGGTACCAGCGATGATAAAAGAAGGAATTTGCGTGGTAGTATCACCGCTAATTTCTTTAATGGAAGACCAGGTACAGGCTCTTCAAAAAAAGAATATCAAAGCGATGGCTATTACTGGCGGAATTTCTTATGCCGATCTGGATAGAAACCTTGACAATTGCATCTTCGGAAATTTTAAATTTTTATATCTCTCTCCAGAAAGGCTTCAGCAGGATATTGTTAAAGAACGACTGAAGCAAATGAACGTGAACCTGATTGCTGTAGATGAAGCACATTGTATTTCTCAATGGGGACATGATTTCAGGCCAGCGTATCGTAATATTTCAGAAGTTCGAGAAATTATACCTGAAGTACCTGTGGCAGCATTTACGGCTACGGCAACAAAAATGGTAGTGGAAGATATCTGCGAGCAGCTTCAGTTGAAGAACAGGGCAGTATTTAAGAAATCATTTGAAAGAACCAATCTGTTCTACGAGGTTGTCAAAACTGAAGATAAATACTTTCGATTAACGAGGCTACTGGGAAATGATTCTGCCATTGTTTATGTAAGAAGCAGAAATGCCACCCGGGAGATTACAGACTTTCTTAATAAGAATGGGATTACGGCCGCTGCATATCATGGCGGAATGAAAAAGGAGGACAAAACTGCAAAGTTTAGATCATGGATGAACAACGATACCAGTGTAATGGTTGCAACAACTGCCTTTGGAATGGGTATTGACAAACCAGATGTTCGTACCGTTGTGCATATTGATCTACCTGAAAGTTTAGAAAGCTATTTTCAGGAAGCAGGAAGAGCAGGAAGAGATGGAGAGATTTCTAAAGCCGTTATACTGACCAATGCTGGCGACATTCCAGTTCTAAGGAATCAGTTTATAAACAATCTCGCGTCTGTTGAAGATGTCAAATTTATCTATAGAAAACTAAACGCTTATTTCAGCATAGCATATGGTGAAGGTGAAAATCAGGTGTATGATTTTAATTTTGCCAGCTTCTGTAATCAATATCATTTAATTTCAGGTAAGACCTATAACGCGTTACAACTTTTAGATCGTTGCAGTGTCCTTAGACTGTCTCAGCAGTTTCAGAAGAAAACTGAAATAATGATAAAATTAAGCGGGGATCAACTGGAAATTTATCTTGATGACAATCCAAAATATGCGCACCTTTTAAGAACTCTGTTAAGAAACTATGGTGGTGTATTTGATAACCTGGTCAACTTTAATATGTCATCTGTAGCCGAGAAAGCAGATCTCCAGGAAAATGAATGTCTGAGCTTTTTTGAAGACTTACAGCAACAGGAAATCATAGAGTTCTCGATTGCCAAACATGACGCCTCTATCACCTTTCTGGTACCCAGGGAAGATGAATCCACTTTAAATCCTGTTTCTGGATTTATAACCAAATACAATAGAACAAAAAGAGAAAAGATATCGGCGGTGCTCGATTTCGTCCAGAATGACCAGGTTTGTAAACAAATACAGTTGCTGAAGTATTTTGGAGAAACTAAGCCTGAAAAGTGTGGCAGGTGTTCGGTTTGCAATGCTGAAACTGATGGTTTAAGTCGTGATGAAATGAATGAAATTTTTCTGGCGCTACAAAAATTATTAAAATCCAGGGCATTAGACACTAAAGAGATATCTTCTCTATTAAACTATAAAGAATCCTCTATTCTAAAGGTAATACGGTTACTGGTAGAGCGAGGCATTTTACAAAAAACGATAACTAACAAGTACAAAATATCAATAAATGACTGATCTCAGAATAGTATTTATGGGAACTCCGGAATTCGCCTTGAAAAGCCTTGAAGCAATTCTTGAAGCCGGCTATAATGTCGTTGGAGTGGTTACTGCTCCAGATCGACCAGCTGGCAGAGGAAGAAAGTTAAGAGAAAGTGCCGTAAAGACTTTTGCTGTTTCTAAAGATCTTAAAGTTCTACAACCTACTAATCTTAAATCTGAAGAATTTCAACAAGAGTTAAAGCAAATCGATCCAAATGTGCAGGTAGTTGTAGCATTTAGAATGCTGCCTAAATCTGTATGGGACTATCCTGAATTTGGCACTTTCAATTTACATGCGAGCTTATTACCTCAATACCGGGGAGCTGCTCCAATTAACTGGGCGATTATGAATGGTGAGAAAGAAACTGGAATATCCACTTTCTTCCTGGATGAAAAAATTGATACCGGCGCCATGATCATGCAGGAATCTGTTATTATCGGGGAACATGAAAACCTGGAGAACATACACGATAGATTGATGAACAAAGGATCAGGGCTGGTTGTAAAAACATTAAAAGCTATCTCTGAAGGAACTACCAAGCCAATAGCACAGAAAGACTCCGCAATGCTTAGAGAAGCGCCAAAATTGAATCGCGAGAACACCAAGATCAATTGGGATAAACCTTTAAATGAAATATACAATCATATACGCGGACTCAATCCCTACCCTTCTGCCTGGTGTTATTTAGATAATGGTGATGCGCAGGAACAGACTGTAAAGATCTACGATGTAATTAGCCATAAAGAAGAACATGATCACTTCTACGGAAAGGTCCTAATTAAAGAAAAGCAATTGCTGGTTGCTGCGCATGGCGGTTTCATTGAAATTAAACAGATCCAATTGCCTGGAAAACGTAAAATGGAAACTCATTCACTTTTGAATGGCTTTAAATTCTCAGAAAAAGCGAAAATGCGCTGAACCCTTATTAATGCTGATTTGGTTGCATTTTAATAAAAAACAATTATCTTTATTAACAAATCAACCGAGTTATCAACAAATACAGGCTTTTCCCTTGTCATTACTTGCGTGGACGGGAAATCCGTATAAATTTGTAAACCAGTTTAACAGAATGTTTAACCAACAATTAATTTAAAATTCAAATTATGAACAAAACAGATTTAATCGACGCAATGGCTGAGAATGCTGGAATTTCTAAAGCAGCAGCTAAAAAAGCACTAGAATCTTTTCTAGAAAACGTTGAAAAATCTCTTAAAAAAGGAGATAGAGTATCATTAGTAGGATTTGGATCTTGGTCTGTATCTAAAAGAGCTGCTCGTGAAGGAAGAAACCCACAAACCGGAAAAACTATCAAGATCGCTGCTAAAAACGTAGTGAAATTTAAAGCCGGAGCTGATTTACAAAAAGCTGTGAACTAATAATTTGCATTGTAAATATCATAAGCCTTCCCTTAGGAAGGCTTTTTTTATCTAAAATATTTAGATATGTATTGCATTTTTAACAGAAAAAATATAGTTTAGTTCTAAAGACTGCTACAAATGATTGCGTTGAAACCAACCAAGGGCCATCTTCTCGTTGCAGAACCATCCATAATTGGAGATGTCTCTTTTAATCGCTCGGTGGTTCTACTTGCCGACCATTCCGAAAACGGATCGGTTGGATTCATCCTGAACAAAATTCTTGATTTCACACTTAAAGATCTTATCCCGGAAATCAAGGGGAATTTTGAAGTCTATAATGGAGGTCCCGTAGAACAGGATAATCTGTATTTTATACATAAAATCCCAGATCTTATCCCTGATAGTATTGAGATCGCTCATGGAATTTACTGGGGTGGTAATTTTGAAGCTGTTATGGAACTTATCTCTAAAGATCTAATTTCAGATAAGCAGATAAAGTTTTTCTTAGGATATTCAGGCTGGGATGCACAGCAACTTGATGATGAGTTAAATTCTCATTCCTGGGTGGTCACTGCAAACGAGGATAACAAGGACCTTCTTGAAAAGCCCTACTCTTCCTTCTGGAAGGATAAAATGCTGGAATTAGGCGGTGAATACATGTTATGGTCAAACTCACCAGAGAACCCTTCTTACAACTAATTAGCCCAACCTTGCTTTTACATTTAACTTACTAAGCAGGCTTTTAGCTACAGTCGACTCGTAGTGTTTCTTACGATATTTCGACACCGGCTGAATACCAACCGCAATATTAGTGATAAAGAGTTCATCAGCTTTTTGTAATTCGAAAGGCGAAATTGAAGCTTCTTCTAATTCGTAATCTTCAGTTTTTTTGATAATCTCCAGTAATTGTTTCCGAATGATTCCGTTTAAAACACCATCTGTAAGTGGTGGCGTTTTGATTTTGGAACCTGAAACTAAAAATAGATTACCATTCAGAGCTTCGACTACGCTCTTTTTCTCATTAAGAAGCAAACAGTTGTGGTAATCATTTTCTTTAGCATAAATGCTTCCCAAAACATTGACCGCACGGTTATTCGACTTGATCGTTGATAACAGTCCGCTACCCACATAATGATCTTTAAATAATTCGATCTCGTAATCCTCTGTATTTAATAAGTAAAACGAGTTCTCCATTTCCACTACGGTCATCACATAAGCGATCTCTCTGGTTGCAGGTGTATAAAAACCACCTTCTTCACGGTATACGGCGAATCGTACTCTTGCAGCTTTTTCATTAAGATCATTTTTCTCAACGATGCTAACAATTTCTTTCTCCAGGAATTCTGGTGAAAAGCTGGATGGGATTTCCATTCTCATAATTCGCATGGAAGCCATCATTCTAAAATAATGGTCTTCCCAGAACATTATTTTTCCATTAATAACTCTTATAGTTTCGAAAACTGAATCTCCATAAGCAAAACCCCTGTTGAGAACTGAAAGATTAGCTTCTGAATCCTGAACTATATTTCCATTTAAATTGATCATAAAAAAACCCCGTTTAAAACGGGGCAAAGGTACTATTATCTTAAGACTTTTCTAGGCAGAACCTAATATCTGTTTTAGATCTGAAACCATATTTTCCCATAACATTTTTCCTTCATCGATCTCATCCTCTTCAGCAAAATCTGTAATCATAAGGGAAACATCTTTGGTGATATCATCCACTTGTATTCTTAATTCAAAAAAATATGGCGAATCTTCATCTTCAACCCACTTGAACTTGATTCGTTCATCGCTTTTCTTACTCATTAGTTTGGCTTTCTCCTCACTACCTTCCCAAATAAAAGTAAAAAATTCCCCACGGGAATTTACGTTATCTGCATACCACTCGCTTAAACCTGAGGGAGTCGAAATATATTGATACAATAGCGAAGGAGAAGCCTGAATTGGAAACTCCATTTCGTATTTTGTCTTTTCTTCCATTCTAAATTAGTTAGTTTCGGGCAATATAGATATTAATTAGAAGGATTAAAAGAAATCAAAATAAATATTTTAGAAAATAAAGTTTGCGACAATACAAATTGTTTTTATATTTGCACCCGCATTAAAGAAATCATGCGAGGTCTTAAATAGCAAGGCTTCTGAAAGCTTCTTTTAAATGCAAAATTGTTAAGGCGAGGTAGCTCAGTTGGTTAGAGCGTCGGATTCATAACCCGGAGGTCACGAGTTCAAATCTCGTTCTCGCTACCAGTAAACACAAGGCTTTCGAGAAATCGAGAGCCTTTATTATTTTTAGGGGGTACAGAATAGGTACAGAATCACATTATTTTTGACACCCCATTTTAATTGATCTCATTTGATTTCATTTGAATACAAATAATACTAGTTCAGCACATTCCCCTGCATTTCGTTATCACTACATTCCGAGAAAAGAGCTTCACAAAAAAAGTCTTGGACACCATCCCCCTTTCCATTTCTGTTTCGTACACTGTTCATAATGAAAGAAAATAGTGCGCTGCTATCAAAATTCTAAAAGGGGAATGGAGTCCGCCGGATTGTTATATTATAATAATCTTTCTTCCACTTCAAATTTTTTCATACTCCTCATAATTATTTAAGACTACTACCCAGCCATCCCGATTTACCTTTTTTGTCATGCAAAATACCATGATTTAGAAGTTAGCCGGAGTGCATAACCGGTCGGCTACGCTTTCCCTTTTATAACTCCTCTCTAATTCTAAATCATGAAACTGTATCGGCATCAAAAAAGGTAACAGCGACGGCACTACGGGAAGTAAATTTTAAATCAGAAATCATGAAATCGTATCAAATCCATAAAACTGAAGCGGAAAGAAAGTTAAAAAATCAAAAAAGGAAAACGCTCAGGATACAATAAGTAAATTTTTAAACCTACCCGTGGGTGAAAACGGGATTCATAAATATTTTAATCTAAATTTTTTCAATCATGAGTACACTTAGAAACAAAGTACAGTTAATCGGAAATGTAGGGAACGCTCCCGAAATCAAGAACCTTGAAAGCGGTAAAAAAGTAGCCAGTTTTTCAATTGCCACCAATGAATTTTATAAAAATTCCAATAGTGAGAAAGTGCAGAATACCCAATGGCATAATATTGTGGCATGGGGTAAAACTGCCGAAATCGTTGAAAATTATGTAGGTAAGGGAAAAGAAATCGCTATTGAAGGCAAACTGACTTCCCGCTCTTATGAAACCAAAGAAGGTGAGAAACGACATGTAACGGAAATTCTTGCCAGCGAAATTCTTCTACTGGGTGCAAATGCCAGTAATAATAACAATTAGTCTTTAAATTAAAGAGGGCGGCCTTGCTCAAAGATCCGCCCTCTTTTCATTATTAATCCAATTAAACAAGATCAACATGAAAACCAAAGTTAATGAAATATCGATAAAATATCAGGGGAATTTTAAAATAAGCCAGGCACCTAAAATAACTTCTTCCCTAAGTGCAACCGAACTTTTATTCTGTTCCTGGAACAAGGATCAAATAGGGCTGCAGGAATGCTTTAAGGTTATGCTTTTAAATAACGCCAATAAAGTAAAAGGAATATTTGAAGTCTCTACCGGAGGAATTACCGGAACACTAGTGGATCTACGTATTGTATTTGCAGTTATCTTAAAAAGCCTGACAACTTCTATTATTCTGGCGCATAATCATCCAAGTGGCACCTTAACTCCAAGTAATGCGGATAAAGCCCTCACTACTAAAATAAAAAATGCTGCGATCCTTTTTGATATTAAACTCCTTGATCATCTTATAATAACTCCAGATGGCGACTATTTTAGTTTTGCCGATGAGGGTCTTTTGTAAAATCAAAAACAAAATTTTAACCGGGTCTTTATCTTTAAGGCCCGGTTTTCTATTTGAAAAATTCGCAATCAATCTTTCTAATTCATGAGATTAATTTAAGAAGATAAACTTCTGCTTCTTAAAAAGTACAATTCATTATTCGGACATCTAAAAGGCTATTAAATTCTATTTAATAGTTGAAATTTTTGTCCCGAGTACTCGGGACAAAATGGTAAAGCAAGAGGATAACACGCTGCGCGATGTTAAGACATGTAATCATTATACAACATTCTGTTTATCAGTTGTTTATAATTTTATGCTGATTGTTTAGGAACCATAAAAATAGTATCAGGGGCCCCTACATCTGAAAAGCTCAATGAGAGTCATGATGGACCGAACCATAAAATCTAAAAACAGGAACCATGGAGATAATTTCGAGACTAAAAGTAAAACTTAGCATTGCAAAGCGGTTTAGAGATTTTGCAAAGAAAAATGGTACCAAAAATTCGGAAGCATTAGAATTAATGATAGACTTTTTCGAAAGAAATAACCTGTCCCCATTTGAAACTTTAAGCCCTTCCAAAGTAAGCCTGGAGAACCTAATCAAAAAACGAATTGATGGACTAATTGCAATTTTAAAAAATATCGAGAAAACGCAAATTCAGCCTTCGTTTGTCATTTTACAGATATTGGCAGGGAATCATGCCATATCGGGAAAGAATGTTCAAACGAAAATAACTAAAAAACAGATTGATTCTGATCCCAGAAACCGAGAAGAATTATCCCAGGAAATAATTCGTCTCCAAGAATCGAATAAGGCTTCAAGGCAAGATCTGGAATACCTCTTAAATAAAATAGAAATAAAATCAAACAGCTTTGGTCCTGATTATTTGAAACTGAATATACCTCGCTCAGAATTTGAACAATTTAAAGTTTCTATAAAACATAATTCATAATGTATATCTCAATTTCTCCCCAAAAATTAGGGGGCTCTTTCTCACAAAGCGTCGGGGACTTTGTAATCTATCTCGAAAAGGAGAATCAGGAAAAAAACCTGCAGGAAAATGAATATTTTTTTAATCAATATGATGATAAGATAAGGCCTTATGAAGTGATCAAAGAAATAGATGGAAACACAGCAAAATTAAAACAAACCGAACCTAAATACTATTCCATTACCGTTAACCCAAGCCAGTACGAATTAAAACATATTCATAATAATCCTGAAAAACTCAAAACTTATGTACGTGATTTAATGAAAGAATATGCCAGTGCTTTTAACAGAGAAATAAACGGACGCCCCATACATATAAATGACATAAAATATTATGCGAAAATTGAGCATCAACGCACCTATAAAAGCTATGATACCGCCATTAAGGAAAATGCCCCCTATTCCAATAAAATAGCTCACTTACAAAATAAACTAAGGAAGGTTGCACGTGGCGAAGTATCAGGGAATATGAACAGTATTCAAAATGAGATAAAAAAACTTAGCAGGGACGCGCCCTATAAAATCCAGGGACAGCCTATTGAAGAAGGAATGAAAAAGGAAGGTCTGCAAACCCATATCCATATAGTCGTGAGCAGAAAGGACGCCTCTAATTCCTACAGCCTATCCCCCGGCAGCAAATACAAAGCGTCGGAAGTAATGATGCATGGTAAGAATGTGAAACGTGGATTTGAAAGGGATCGCTTTTTTAAAAGTGCTGAGAAAAGCTTTGACCGGCTTTTCAGTTACAACCGGAATTATGTGGAAAGCTATATGGCAAGAAAAACCTTTACTCAAAATCCTCAGAATTACTTCTCCATCCTTATGAATTTAGCTATGAATGAAAAGAAAATAGCTTTTAAAATGCTCCGAGAAACAGGATTGCAACTCCCCATATTACATCTGCCCCAGAATAAAGTGGGTTTTGCTTATAAGCAACTGAAAAAAATTATTGAAACCGGTCTCAAATCAAGCTCGATCGGATATTAAAAATAAGTATATGTTATCTAATTTTCCTCTTATACTGTTCTTTAACTGCTGGGCCGCTGGTATTTTTTACTTTTCGCTGAAATATACACGTTGGGGTTATGTGATAAATCTCTCATTTATCTGTTTGCTATTTTTCCTGACTTTCCCCACCCACTTCGATTTTGATTTATTTTTTCAAATGGCAGGCCGCTACTTTTTTCCGCTGGCTATTATAAACTTTTGTTTGAATGAACGTATTAATAAACCCAATTCGGCTAATTCCCGAAAATACCGGATCAATGCTTCCTTAGCTAAGGGATATATAAAAATTCGTGATATTCGGCGTGGGGTATCTATTATCGGTTCTGCCGGCAGCGGCAAGACAGAAAGCGTAGTCGCTCATTTTCTTCAACATTTCAGCAGACATTCTTTCTGCGGAATTATACACGACTATAAAAATTTTGAACTTTCAAAGATCGCTTATCCCCTCTTTAAAAAAAGCAATGTACCGTTTTACATGATTTCCTTTGATACTATTTACAACCGTGTTAATCCAATAGCCCCACGCTATATGCAAAATGTAGAAAGTGTAAACGAGATCTCACGTTTGCTTTTAGAGAACTTACTGGAGAAAAAAGAAGATTTTTCAGGCGGAAGTTCCAAGTTCTTCAATGATGCTGCAGAAGGTATTATAGGAGGCCTAATCTGGAAACTTAAAACCGATTATCCACGGTTTTGCACTTTGCCCCACCTCATAGGTTTTTACCAGCATGCAAGCACATACCAGTTAGTCAATTTTTTAAATTCGAACTTAACTTCACAGGCTATGGCAAATGCTTTCCTGGGAGGAGTAGAATCTGAAAGACAAACCGCTTCCGTTAAGAGCACGCTTTCCAATGCTTTTAAAAAAATAAGCTCCAAAAATATATTTATGGTTCTTTCTACAGATGAGATACCATTAGATATCAATAATCCTGAAAAACCGGGTGTGATTTCTGTAGTAAACAATCCCAAATTTGAATCAGCCTACTCCCCTATTATTGCCACAATAATCCACACAATCACCAAACAAATGAGTGTACACGAAAAATTACCTTCCTTTATATTAATGGAGGAAGCACCTACAATCCGGTTACTAAACATGCACCGTATTCCCGCTACTTTACGCAGCTATAATATTTCCACCGTGTATGTGATGCAGGATAAAATTCAGAATGATATGCTATATGGCGATAAGGCCAGCAAAGCAATTCTTAGCAATCTTTCCTATCAATTCTTCGGAAAAGTGAATGATCCAGACACAGCAAAATATTATGAGCGATTTTTTGAAATAGTAAAAAGAGAAAGTATCAGTATTAGCAAAAGCGAAAACCTAAACTTCGACACCCGCATCACCCGAAGCGAGAGGGAGGTTTCAAAAATACGCGCCGATTTATTTTTTCGGTTAAAACCTGGTGAATTTGTCTCCTTTGCAGACGGGAAAGAACAAAAGATAAAATTTGGAATACCCAGCCTTCGAAAAGAATTGCCGATACCAAAACAGAAATTCTCGGAACAGGATCTTGATGACAATTTTGAAAAAATTTATCGGGAAGCGCAATCTATTATAGAATAATAAAATTGGTTTATTACGACAATTGTCTTATTTTTATAGACAAATATTCATTATTATGATTACCGAAGAGAAAGACAGTTCCGCATCACTAACTCTGGTAAATAAAGCTATTAAAAGATATGCAAAATCAGTCAGGGAATCCAGTAAGCTAAGTTTACGGGATAAGAACATTACCTATTCTGATTTTTTTCAGGATAAAATGCTGATCATCCACGCGATTAGAAAAGGACTTCCCTATTCCCTTTTTAACGAAATTCAAAAAGTCACCCCCTTTTCAGAAAATGACTGGGCGGAATTTCTGAATATTTCGGTGAAGACGCTGCAACGACATAAAAAAGAAAAGGACTATTATTTTAAGCCTATTCATACTGAAAAAATTATTGAACTGGCGGAAGTAACCCAATTCGGGAAAGAAGTTTTTGATTCAGCAGATCAATTTTATTCCTGGCTCAACACACCCTCCTATGCACTGGGTAATTTAAAACCCGCTGAACTCCTAAAAGATTCTTACGGAAAGGAACTGGTAATGGGTGAACTAAACAGGATTGACCATGGAATATTTGCATAATGAAGGTTTTTAGGTTATCGAAACAAAAATATGCACGGGATCTAAACGGTAAAGGAGCAGCCAGATTCGGAAATCGCTGGAACTCCAAAGGCACTGAAATGATTTATACCGCCGAAAGCAGGGCTTTGGCTATGGCAGAAGTGGCAGTTCATTTAACACTGGCAAACATTCCCAGTGATTATATGATGATAGAGCTTGAAATCCCTGATACTATAAAAATCAACACCCTACAAAGCGATAAACTTCCATTAGATTGGAATGACCATCCTCAAGGGATACATACACAAAAAATTGGAGACGATTTTATAGATGATGGTAATACTTGCGTTCTCAAAGTACCTTCAGCAGTAGTGAAGGGAGATTTTAATTTTTTGATTAATCCGCATCATAAGGATCTTAAAAAAATAAAAATTATCAGCATTACAGACTTCCCTTTTGATAAACGAATTTTTAAGTAAGACTCAAAAAGGAGGAGGCTTGATAGCTTTCGCCCTCGCGCCCCCATAAAATAAGTCCCGGAAAACCAGGACTTGATTGCAGATTAATATCCAACAGCACTGTCTTTATCAGCCGGACCCGCCCCCATCATCTGCCAGGTGTTGGCCGCTCCTTATACCGCTGTCTTCAACTTGACTTCTAATTTACTGAAATTAACTTTAAGACATTAAAATAATACTCTGACATTGAATTGAAGCAGTTGAGTTTACTATGATAGTTTAAGAAATCATTCAACTTTCAGAATTAAATAAGCTTCTACTATAAATACCTTGCCTCCTAAAATTAATGACGTTGCAAAGTTCATTTCAATTATTTGAAGTTTTATTTACATCCGTTTTTAGCACAAATGATCCTTTCACTCATAAATTTTCAATGATAATTAAGCTTTTTTCATCTTAATAGCTATCAACTTTTACATGTTGAAAGCTTTTTTGTCTCCAATGTTAAGGTTTTGAATCTTCTTTATATATTGTTAAAAATTAATGCAATTACAAATGGACAGTATTCCCTAAGCACTGCTCCAAAAAATAACCCATTTCTGCATGCAGCCTGAACAGGAAATCAATTCGGCGAACCTACAAATACTTAAACCACGGAAGGCTCTTAACAAAGCTTTCCTTAAGGTAAAGCCCAATCGGTCCCAGATAGAGCAATTCAAAGAGAATCTTAAGGAGTTGCTGGACAGAACAAATGACACCGAGTCTGAAGAGTTTCACAAGAACCTGGTCATAGATTTTTTAAAGAAGACTTATTACGATCCCAATCACTATATCAATACTAAAGGGCGTAACGACCTGGTGATCCATAACGGGAACAAGGCTAAAAGTGCGGTGGGGGTTATTATCGAAGCTAAGAAGCCTACTAATCGGGCAGAGATGCTCAGTAAAGAGAAGATTAATGTAAAGGCTTTCCATGAGCTTGTTTTATATTATTTTCGGGAACGAATTATTCAAAAGAATCTGGAGGTTAAATACGTGATCGCCACCAATATAAATGAGTGGTTTATCTTCAATGCAAATGTTTTTGAAAAAGCTTTTGCTCAAAACAAAAAGCTGGTAAAACAGTTTGAAGATTTTGAAGCGGGCAGGCTGGCTGGGAAAACAACTGACTTCTTCTATAAGGAAATAGCCGAGCCTTTTATTGCTAAAATGCAGCAGGAGGTGGAATTCACCTGGTTCGATATTCGCAATTATGAAAGACCGCTTCGAAACAACAACCCGAAAGACGATAATAAACTTATCTCTTTATTTAAGCTATTATCACCCGAGCACCTTTTAAAACTGCCGTTCATGAATGACAGTAATAGCCTGGACAAACGTTTTTATGGGGAGTTGCTGCATATCATTGGCCTTACCGAAACCAAACAGGGCGGCAAAAAAATCATTGAAAGGCAAAAGGAAGGTCAGCGTAACTCCGGCTCTTTTCTGGAAAACGCGATCATCCAGCTGGACAGTATGGATAAGATAGGCCGTTTGGAGAGTCCGTCGCAATTTGGGGAGACCAAAGAAGAACGATTGTTCAATGTGGGACTGGAACTAAGCATTACCTGGCTTAACAGAATCTTATTCTTAAAACTGCTCGAAGCGCAGTTGATCACTTATCATAAAGGTGATAAATCATACGAATTTTTGAGCCTTGACAGGATCCACAATTATGATGATCTTAATAGTTTGTTCTTCCAGGTTTTGGCGCGGCAATATTCTGAAAGAAACGAAGATGTAAAAGCACTTTTTGAAAAAGTTCCTTACCTGAATTCTTCGCTTTTTGAGCCTACAGATATTGAGCACGCCACATTGTTTATCAGTAATCTTCGTGATGATAAGACACTGCCTATCTATAGCGCCACCGTTCTGAAAGATAAAAAAGGTAAAAAACGCAGCGGGGAACTTAATGCGCTGGAATATTTATTTGAATTCCTAAATGCCTACGATTTTAGCAGTGAGGGCGGCGAAACCATACAGGAAGATAATAAAACGCTCATCAACGCCTCGGTGCTTGGGCTTATTTTTGAAAAAATCAATGGTTATAAAGATGGTTCTTTTTTTACACCGGGTTTTATTACCATGTATATGTGCCGAGAGACGATTAGGAAAGCGGTTGTCCAGAAGTTCAACGAAAACAAAAGCTGGGACTGTAAAGACCTGGATGAATTGTATGATCTTATAGAAGACCGTAAGGAAGCCAATGAGCTTATAAATTCTCTAAAGATCTGCGATCCCGCGGTGGGATCGGGGCATTTTCTGGTATCTGCACTTAATGAGATGATCGCCATTAAAAATGACCTGAATATCCTGCAGGACCGCCAAGGAAGAAGACTGAAAGAATATCAGGTGGAAGTGGTGAACGATGAACTTATCGTAACCGATGAAGACGGGGAACTCTTTGAATATAATCCAACTGCAAAGGAAAGCCAACGGGTACAGGAAGCTCTTTTCCACGAAAAGCAGCAGATCATTGAAAACTGCCTTTTTGGAGTGGATATTAACCCGAACTCCGTTAAGATCTGCCGACTACGTTTATGGATCGAGTTGTTGAAGAATGCTTATTATAAGAACGAAACAGAACTTGAGACGCTACCGAATATCGATATCAATATCAAATGCGGGAATTCGCTTATCAGCCGTTTTGACCTGGATGCCGACTTAAGTAAGGCGTTGAAGGATAGCAAATGGAATATAGACAGTTATCGTATAGCGGTAGATACTTACCGTAATGCCCGTACAAAAGAAGAAAAGCGGGAGATGGAAAAGATCATCCACGATATCAAGAACGATTTTAGGAGCGAGATCTCTGCCAATGACCCCCAAGTAAAACGGCTGCAGAAAGTAAAGGGTGAAATATTTTTGATGAGCAATCAGACCCAGATGTTTGAAATGTCCAAAAGGGAAAAAGCCACCTGGAATAAAAAGCTGAAAAAATTCACTACAGAAGCAGGTAAGCTGGAAACCCAAATACAGGAGATCAAAGACAACAAGATATTTGAAAATGCTTTTGAGTGGCGCTTTGAATTCCCGGAAATATTAAACAATGATGGTGACTATGTAGGGTTTGATATGGTGATTGGAAATCCACCGTATGTTAACTTTAGAGACATAAAGCAACAGGACGAGAAAAAATATCTTCTAAAAAAATACAGCACTTCCGAATATCAATCAGATCTTTTTATTCTATTCATTGACCTTGGTTTTCACCTTTTAATTGGCAAAGGGGAATTCTGTTTTATTGTTCCTAATTCCCTAACCAATAATCTGAATAATTCGAAGATTCGAGAATTCATTATTCAAAGCTCAAAAATTAATTTTATAATAGATACACCGATTGGTGTTTTTCCTGATGCTACTGTAGATACTATTGTTATTTCTACTTCCTTACCCAAAATAAATGTCAATGAAGTAAGATGTTTGGTTAGCAAGAATGAACAAATATATCTTCATGGCTCTTCTCTCCAGGCGGATTTTGAACAAAACGATAATTACTATTTTGATTTTCTAACCAGTTCCGAAAGTCGGAAAATTATTAAAAGAATGGAAGAAGATTCCGTTCTACTGGATGAAATCTGTGAATCTTCAAGTGGAATTAAGGAATATGAAACAGGTAAAGGAAAACCACCACAGTCGCAAGAAGATAGATTACAAAAGGTCTTCAATTCGTCAGAACAAATCGATGAAAAATATAGAAGACATATCTCTGGCTCGGAAGTAGAAAAATATGCCATTAACTGGAAAGGAGACTACATTTTATATGGTAAAAATTTGGCTGCCCCACGAGATTCTAAATTTTTTGAGGGAGACAGAATAATTATACGAGAAATACCTGGCAAAACCTCTCTAATAGCTTCCTTTACAGATGAAGATTACACTGTAAAAAATACTGCCCATGTTTTTCTGGTTAAAGAATTCTTTGAAGCTAAATACGTGCTTGCTCTGCTCAACTCCATCTTACTAGGATTCTATTTTAAAAATAAATTTTCGGAACGAGATGACGTTTTTCCAAAAGCCAAAATTGGCCAATGTAGAGCATTACCAATTAAAAAAGCAACTTTAGCTCAACAGGAGATTTTTCTTGCTAAAATTGATAAAATCCTGAATTTAAAAAAACAAAACCTCACCGCCGACACCTCTTCTTTAGAAGCAGAAATTGACCGGCTAGTTTATGAGCTTTACGAGTTGACGGACGAAGAGATTGGGATTGTTGAAGGAAGTGTTTAAAAATAGTATGATATAGTAAAATAAAGATTTATTAGAATGTGGTCAGACAACGAGACATCTCAAGATTTATTAGGTTTTAAAGTACATGCTGATCTTTTGACAGATGTAATTAAAGACGATTCAATATTACCTATTACAATTGGTGTTTTTGGAGATTGGGGAAGCGGAAAATCAAGTATCCTTAAGATCATTAAGGAGAAATTTGAAGATCCTGAGGGAGCAAACAATGATGACGAAACTCTTAGCATATATTTCAATGGCTGGACCTTTGAAGGTTATGATGATGCAAAAGCCGCTCTTCTGGATTCTATTATAAAAGAACTGGAAAACAACAAAAAATTAAGTCCAGAAATTAGAGAGACTGTAAAAACCAAAGCTAGAAAACTTTGGAAGTCGATAAACTGGATGAGAGGAGCAGGTTTGGTTATGAAAAATGTGGCATTACCAGCTGTTTCAGCTTATTTTACTGGTGGACTTAGCTTAGCCCCTTTTGCTATGCAAAAACTAGCAGAATGGAATATTGACAGTCCTCAAGGTTTGATTGAGAGACTAAATTCAGACGAGGGAAATGAATTTTTTCAGTCCTTGACAAAGGAAAATCATGAAGAAAAATCTAATGTTAATCCAGTCGCTGAATTCAGAAGTGATTTTAAAGATTTGTTGGAGGCTACTAATTTTAAAAGATTAGTAGTTATTATTGATGACTTGGACCGGTGTAAACCTGAGAGAATAATAGAAAATTTAGAAGCCATTAAATTATTTGTAAATGTTCCTAAAACTGCATTCATTATAGGTGCTGATCCACGAATAGTAAGACATGCCATAGAAATTAAATATGGAAATTCTAATCGTATTCAAGATGATAATTCCAGAATTATAGAAGATTACCTGGAAAAACTAATACAATTACCATATTCTCTGCCGAAGCTTTCAGAACCAGAAGTTGAAACTTACATTTCCATGTTGATATGTAAAAGAGAATTGGGGGATGATAAATTCAAAACTATTCATACAAATTTTCTTGATTTTAAATTGAAGGATAAGTATTCTGCTTACGGTCTTCTCAATATGCAGCCTCACCTTACTTCTGACGATTTTGAAAAAGTAAAAACTAATATTATATCCATACCTTCATTAGTTCCACTAATTACGCAAAGCCTATATGGCAACCCAAGACAAATAAAAAGATTTCTAAACACGTATATTATTAGGCAAAGACTTTCAGATGTAGCTAGGTTGAATGATTTCAGTTCGGCCATTCTGGCTAAACTTATGATACTCGAATACTCTGAATTGAGGCTTTTTAGACAACTATTCGATTGGCAGTTAGATCAGGAAGGAAAACCCAAAGAAATACTTCTCTTAGAAGAAATCTGTAACGATGAAGGAATTGAAAATAAAGCTCAAGAAATTGAAAGTAACGGCATGCCAAACTGGAGTAAAGAAAAAATTATCAAGTGGCTACAGGTTGAACCAAAAATTTCAAATATCGATTTGCGGGATTATTTTTGGCTATCAAGAGATCGTATTGCGAATTCAATATCTGCTACTAGTTTAATTTCTCCGATCGTAAAAGCTCTCTTTAATGAACTAAATCAGGAAATGCCTACCGGCACAAGGAAAAAAATATTAGGAGATAAATATTCTCAACTCACACAACTCGAGAAAGATTCTTTTCTTAATCTACTGTCCAATACTTTAAAAAAGAATCCAAAAGAGAAATTTGTCTTTGAAATATTTCACCAACTGCTAAAAGAAAAGGATGAAAATGCAGCATCTTTTTACATTGAAACATTGAGAGTTATTAACAAAGAAGATTTAGAACCAGCTACTGGAGTTGGTTTAAGAGAGTTCAAAGACTATCCTGTTTTAGGAGAATTTTTGACAGAATTTTTTAAGGATAATAAAAGCAGAGCTAGTAAAGCATACAACATAAAAAAGTAACAAAATGGGAACATCAAAATCCTTTTCAGATACGAGACATGCTATGATGCCCAACTGGAAGGAGCTGAGTACAGTTATGACTAGTAGCTGCGATTCTACTACGCTTCCTGTAGAAAAGAGAAAAAAGATTTTACGCAATTATGTCTCTGTAGTTGGTGGAGCAAGTAAAGCGGGCCGCGGAGGCTCAAAAATTGCCGGTAAAAGTGGCATAAGAACAGCAAAAAAAATAGGCGGTTTTTTTGGTTCTTTTACAGGTTCGGATAATAATCTCCGAGAAGCCTTAAGAAGTACCGGATTAACTGATCTACAAGATAAAACTGTCTCTGATATTATAAATCACTTGATCCAGTATTGTTCCGGTTCTGCTTCAACTATAGATGAGATAGCCGCAAAAGAAGCAACTAGAAAACTATTTGAAGAGCTTGTTTCAGATGCGGGCAATATTGATGAAATGGAAGCAATGCTACAAAGTAAATTTGAAGCTACTACTTCAGAAGATATACTTATAACTTATTTCGGTTACTATATCTACGAACATTTGGATAAATGGTTTTATGAAAAACTAATTAGGGATAAAAATCCATCTGATTGCACTAACCTTTTTAAACAGATCAAAGATTACATCTTCGAAAGTTTAAGAGATGTCCAGCGTACCAAAACTTTACAGAGTATTGATTGGAGCTCGGATGAAGCCGACAGATTGATTAAAAACTTACAACAGGATATATTAATTGTTTTTGAGTAATTATGGAAGTAGGAGTACATCTCAGCGAAGCGAAAATCGGCAAATTTTCTAATATTATTTTATCCTTTAATGCTTTAAACGGTAAGGAACAGAAAGTAGGTTTAGTCTTAAATAATTTTGTGGATATCTATGATCTAACAAGGGACACCAAGTCTCCTAGATTTGATTTTTTTTTAATATCCGCTTTAGTCTATGGCATAGATAATCTTTTAGATAGAGAATATTATTCCGACGATGGATGGTCCAGGGAAATTGAAGTAGTTTTACCAGTTTATAATATCTCGATCTGGAAAGGTCAAGAATCATTACTTGAAGAATCATTAAAATTCTTAACAGGAGATCACTGGAAAATAAATTTTGTACACAATCCTATTCAAAATTGTTTCTTGGAAAAAAAAGGTCGCTGGAATAAGAAAAGAAAAACTTTTAATACTGATAAAATAAAAGTGACCAGCTTATTTTCTGGTGGTTTAGATTCACTAATCGGAATTATTGACCATTTGGAAAAGTTAAATAATGATGAAGAAATTTTGTTAGTTTCTCATTTTGATTTTTATTCTTCAGGGCCGAATAGGGATCAACAAATATTATTTCGCTCCTTAGTGGAAAAATATCCTGATAAGGTAAAAAATAATTGGATACAAAGCAGATTAGCTTTAAAGCGAGTGAATCAATATGGAGATAAGTTTAAAACAGAGGGGAATTATAGAAGTAGGTCATTCTTTTTTATAGGTTTAGGTTGTCTTCTTTCTCCATCTTCTAATTTAATTATTCCAGAGAATGGTACAATATCCATTAATTACCCTTTGACCCCTTCCAGAGTTAGTTCTTTAAGCACTCGCACAACTCATCCTTTTGTATTAGGCAAGCTACAACAATTGTTATATAACCTTGAAATTGCAGTAGCCCTTGAAAACCCGTATCGTTTTAAAACCAAAGGGGAAATGGTTAAAGAATGTCAAAATAACATTTTCCTTGAGGAAATTCATCCAAAATCTACTTCTTGTGGAAAATCCAACCATAAGGAAAATTGGGAAAATAGAACTGGAACACACCATTGCGGAGTTTGTATGCCATGTATATACAGGAGAGCAGCATTACATAAGAACAATAATGATGATCAACTATATGGGAGCTATGTTGAAAAAGCGGTAAGCAGAAACAGATTTGTTGATCTGCCGGCCCTAATCAATTTTTTGAAGAAAAATATAGACAAAGAGCAAATGAAGAGAGATATTTTAGTCAATGGGAACGTTCCTACTAATGATTTAGAAAATTATGCAGAAATGGTTTTACGATCTAAAGATGAGGTGCTAAAACTTTTTAGAGATAAAGGGAACGACTTTATTAAAAATGAAATTGGCATAAATGATAATTGATACTCACTGTCACATAGATTTATATCCCAATCCCAATTTAGTAATAAAGGAGTTGGAAAAGCAGAATATCATAACAATTGGAATGACAAATTTACCTAGCCACTTCAACATGGGTTTTCGTCACACAAGAAATTTAAGAAAGGTTCGTCTTGCTTTAGGAATGCATCCATTAATGGCTTTAAATCATTCCAGCGAGTTTCCGGAGTTTTATAGGTCTTTAAAATTAACCTCTTACATAGGTGAAATTGGCCTCGATTTTTCGCGAGAAGGGATTGAAACAAAAGAGATCCAAATAGATAGTTTTAATAAGATTTTAGAAGCTGTTTCAAAGGAAAAAAAAATTTTAAGTATCCACTCTAGGAATGCAGAAAAAAAAGTCTTGGAGATGCTTCGAAAATATAAAATCCAAAATGCTATTTTCCACTGGTATTCTGGAGGGTTAAAATTAATTGATGAAATAGTGGATTCAGGATATTTTTTCTCCTTTAACACAGCCATGGTAAAGTCTGAAAAAGGTAAAAAAATTATAGCTCGTGTGCCAAAAGAAAAAATGCTTACAGAAACTGACGGTCCTTTCATTAAACATAATGGCAGAATAGTAAAATCAATGGATCTAAAAGCGGTTATATCATTCTTAAATGATATAGAAGAAACAAAGGAAATGGAAGAACAAATATCGCAAAACTTTATGAAATTAGTTGCTAAAATTAAATAAACAGTTTTGCCTTTGCCGGAATTTATTCCGCGTGGAAGAATCCTCAGAATAATGAATTAGTAAACTCCTACTCTATCGTTACGACCGAAGCTAATGAGTTTATGAGCGAGATTCATAACAATAAAAAAAGAATGCCCGTAGTGCTTAAATCCCAAGATCATCAAGCATGGCTGACCGGTAATGAAGTTTCAGGTTTTTCTTTTCCGTATGATGTAGATTTAGAAGCAAACCCAGTTCAGGGAAAGAATAATTTAGAATGGACTCTTTTCCCTCACCCCAGTCTCCGTAACCTTCCACATTCCATCTTCCTGGATCAGCTTAAAGGTCTCGGGATTATCTTCAAAATTAGTACTGAATTTAACCCATGCGGTTTTATCATCCAAAGATTCGTCCAGCAACTTGAAATTTGATGCAGATGAATTTTGAGATTCAAACATATCCTGTACAGAAAGAAAGGATTCATAACTTGCTGAAGTGGTATATTTTTTCAGCTGGGAGTTATCCTTGGAATAAAAACTCTCCACGACTATTTGAGCAGTCATCGCAGGGCTCATCTGAGATTCCGAACAGGAAACACAAATACCCAGAACCAAAATAAATAAGTAATTTTTCATATTCAGTACTAATTAGGATTATTAATGAAACGCTGTTTTATTTTCAATTTCAAATTCCGTTCGCCATTCTTTTCATTTAAATCAAGCATCACCAGTTTATCATCAGCAATCGAGAATTTTGGCATTACATATACAAAACGCGCGGTTTCCCCTACTCCAATCTTATTCGGCATATCATATTTAAATACCGGATCCATAATCAAACTTTGCGTGGATTTCTTTTTTCCATTTTTTCGGGTTTTTACCGAAACCTTTAAAAAATTGACTTCATAATCAATTGCCGATCTGTTTTGTATTTCTATCACAAAGTATAAATACTCTTTATGGAATACGATATTTTCAAGTTTTAAAATAACTTTTTCATTCCGCTTGCGAAGCTTTGCGGACGTTGCGCTTTTATTTAACAAATACGAACTAAACTTATCGAGATAAAGTCGGTCATTCAATGATGGTTTTATTTCAGCATTGAGAAGTAAATCAGTCTCGATTTTAACATTTTCAGAATCAACCACCACCCTGTTCACATTGCCGATACTCCCTGACTTTTCAATAAAATAATTAAGGTTTTGAAGCTCTTCGGAATACTTTACAATATACGAAAAAACAGCCCCCGAATTACTGATAACCAGCAAATTACTTTCTTTTCCTGGAGTTGCCTGAAGCAGTGCAAATGTCTGTTCTTTTTCCCTGTTATAGGTCAATACAAAATTATCGGAACCTGCAATTCCCTGTTGGATTGGCTCCGGAAAAAATAGCCCTACGTTCTTTGTATCGTTAGCAAAAATGGTGTCCAATTTGTAATTTTTAAATTCTACTTGGGCTTTAATCCGGGAAAAAGGAAAAGCCACGAGAAACATTGATAAAATGAATAAATTTTTCATGATTGAAGTGTGTTAATGAGCCTTTAAAATGATTTTATAGTTATTGGTGATAGTGACTTTAATATTCTTGTTATCTCTTTGGAATATGTCTTTAATGCCCGAAATCTGAGGTACTCCGGTTACATTGATATCTTCCACCACATCACTTATGACTTCCCTGGTGGCATCATTGCGGAAACTATTTTCAACATAGATTCCTTCACTGCCATCCTGAAGATCAAATGCTTTCAATTTCACTGGTTGATGTTGGATGTTTTCAATTTCAATTAGCGCCCTATTTGGCTTAAAACTGATAAACCCATAAATAAGGGTGTTTTTCTGAACAGGTTTAGCATTTATCATTGCATTTTCTATCAGGCGCATACGTAGTCTGGAATTAGTTTTAACCACCTGTTCGCCATCTACTTCTACATAGATATATGGATCTGTATTGATTGATGCTATCTCGGTTCTATTTTTCAAAGGTTGTGAAGAGAAAAATAACTGATGTTCCAGTCCAATTTCGTTAGTTTCCAGACTTTCCTTTATCTCTGGAACGATGGAATCGGTTAATTTTACTTCAGCTTTTTTTATCTGAGTACTTGGTCGTCGATAGCTGTTCTCGTTATAATTGATCCTGCCAGATTTATAGATACTGTCAACGATCCGCTCCTTTTCCTTGTTTTGAAGGTCTGGATCATAAAAGCCCAGGGAATCGATCAGTTTTTCATCATAAATACTTGGAGCATTGGTTTCCCTGACCTCCTTCAATGCATTAATGGCATCGAGTTTCGATTTGTATTGCTCCTGCTCTTCTTCCAGTTCCGGTACGTTGGTTTGTTTTAGCTGTTCAAATTCTTCAGAATCATCACCCAAAACCAAAACAGCATAGGAGACGATAAAAATAACTACAAACGCCAGTATACTCCCGATAACGACTTTATTTTTTTCAATTTTCATATTCAATCTTTTTTAAACTGTTTTCAAAATAATTGGTAATTAAAATTCCGTGTGTATTATTGGGGAAATTGCGATCCACCTGAATCAGATTACCGGTAGAGACGAGTTCATAGGTATCTACAATACTTCCCCGATTAATTTCAAAAATGGTGATGGTTTTAAATTGAAACGGCTCCTGTTCCAGGTCTAGTTCAGAGTTTATGCTCAACACATTTTGTACGAGGGAATATTGAAGTAAGCGGTTATAAACTCCATCGGCTTTCTTCTGTCGGTAAACATTGTCCACCGAACTATTCCCCAGCCAAAGTGCTTTCTCAAGATTCTTTTCGTAATTACTCGCATCGATATCATAAAAATATCCGTGAAATAATTCCAGGTGTGCCAGAGCTTCGACCTTAAGATTTTCCTTTTGGTCTACCCATTTTAGGGGAATCACTGCTCCATCTGTACTTACTGCAAATGCATTATTTAGAGCTTCACGGTGCATGTCATAAACCAGCCATCCAGAAAAAAGGCTGGTAACAACTGCTCCGCATACCACCGTAATTACTATTAGGCGGTTGATCTTTAGAACACTGAAAATATTGTGATAAGCTGTTTTCATTAGGCGGTAAATAGTTTGAAGGTGAATGATGTGGCACGGGTATAGAGTTTGAATTTCAGAAATACGATAAAAGCTATTGATCCGGCTTCTACAATAATTTTTATAATTCCGTTATCGGTTGATGACATTTACAAAAATATTTACCAGGAAGAATGCAGGAACGAGCATATAAACCGCGGCATACATCCTGAAAAAATTATAGGCCATACTTCGGAATTTCTCAAAAACGGCCAGGCTGATAACCAAGGGGAAAAAAGCCTGCATGATGCCAAGTAGGAAATAGCGTTCTGCTAGAAACAATGGATAAATAAAAAGATCTAAAACCCATAAAAACAATCCGATTATAAATGAGATCACTTTCACCGGATATAGTGGAGTTACCAAAGCTTCATATAACAAAGCCATGGCCTTTTTTGCTGCTTCTATAGCTCCTACATCCTGTTCGATATCTATATCCTGCAACTGAAGCGGTATAAGCGCAGGAGCAGTATCACGATAATTAGATTCAATTGCCACCAAAATACCATCAAAGACACCCAGCACCTGCGTTGAAAATATGACCAGTAAAACGACCACAAAATTTTTAGCGAGTTCTCCGGGACTCAATCCCCAGGTATAACCATCTCTGTCTGCAATTCCTTCATTGTATTTTTTTAGGATATTTACCAGGAAAAACATAACCCCGAGACTTTTCATCCCGGCAATGGTGTATTGCGAAAAATCACTGCTTTTGATCGTCTGAAAAACAGCATCCACATATTCCAGCCCTATTCCTAAAAAAACTCCCATAGCCTTTTAATAGTCAGTTTCCCTGTTGTTGATTTTATCCTGCATTTCCCGAAAGGAAATGATATCACGATAGCGTTGGGTCTTCTGGTTGATCTCGGCCACCATTTCTTTAGAATTCATTTCCTTTTCTTTAAGGATGGACGCTCTTTCAGCATCGGTCATTTTTAAATAATCGCTGGAGAGTATCTGGTCTATAAAATCCAGGTCTTCCAATGAGTTTTCAATAATTGAAGTAAAGGAGTCTGAAATACGGGTCACTTCTTCCGGTTTGATATACGGTGAATTCAGTATCTCCCTGAGATCATCCCGAACTATATCAAAAAGCCGATGGTTATTTTCGGCAATCTCCTGCACTGCTTTTAACTGCTTTACCACACTATTTACCTTCTCCAGATTCTCCTTTTGTTGTTTTAGGAAATTGACAGTTTTCAATAACTGTGAGGTTTGTTTGGCCGATTCTATAAGCGATTTTGCAAGGCTTATAAAATTGGTGTTGTCATAAACAGGCATTCCCTGGCTCGCAGCGCGTGCGGGCATGATTAAGGCAATTATTATTGCCAGCATTGCAATTTTGGTTTGATGATTCATAATTTTAGTTTTTTGATGTGAATTCAGTTATTGCTTTTTCCATATTGGAATGTTTTTCATAAAGCCTCATGATCTCCTCATTCTCCCAACCATCTGTGAGGTATGCTGCATATGCTTCTTTCGGTACTTCCAGGCGGAAAATATTGCTCTCTTTACCAATTTTTATAAATATTTCAGTGTAGATCCTCGGACCGACAAAGTTGTTTTTAATGGATTTCAGCTGATTTAAATCATGCATGGAAAGGTTCAGACGCTTTTTCAACTCATCATATCCCTTTTCATTTTGGAGGCTATAAATGACCTGAGTATTCTCCAGGATACTTGCTGAAGTGGAATTATTTGGAAGCTGATTGATGGATTGAAGGATGATCCCTATCGCACCATTCTGTTTGCGGATAGCCTGGTAATAAAACTCCACGCTTTCCAGGACATTTTCGAATTTTAATTGTTTAGCAAATTCATCAAAAAGGATAATTCCCTTTTCAGCACGGTTTCTCCAAATTGTCCTTTGTATAGCAGATTTAATCAATTTTAGCATTACGGAAAGGATCTCCTTGTTATCTTTTACTTCATCCAATTCAAAGACAATAAGCCTTTTATCTTCAATTTTATAGGTTAGATCTAATCCCTCTTTAAACAGAAAACTATATATTCCATTTCCTACATACTCAGACATGATGTGGAGGAAGTCGGTTATATTGAAATAATCCGGATGAACTTTTAATTGATCAAGTAGATCCTTTTTATTTCCTTCTATAAAGCGATAAAAGCTGCCCAACGAGTGTGGGATAGGAACATTCTGATAATAATGGAGTAGGATCTTTTTTGTGGAAACAGATTGCGCCTTAGTAACTTTTAAATCGGAAGCGAACAATTCAAAAAGAAAATCTGCAAGATCCTCCAGGCGCTGAGGAGTCAAATCTTTCAGGTTATTTATATAAAAAGGATTGATGCCTAAATTTGTTCCCTTTTTATAGCGTAGAATAGTATAACTGCCAGGGTATAATTTAGCAAATTTGGCATAAGAGCCTCCAAGATCAATGATCACCAGTCGAACCCCACTTTCAAAATACTGACGGAGGATATTATTGGCAAGAAAGGATTTGCCTTCTCCTGTTGGGGCAAAAATTGCAAAATTTCTTGCCTTGATCCGCTTCTTTTTCTCATCCCAGACATCTTTAAAAACCGGGATATTATACTCCCTGTCATTGAAAATAATTCCGGTGGAATCTGATTTATAATTTGTATTATTTATGAGCATACACAAGGCATGCTTTAAATCGGTGACATATAAATCTTCATTTGAAAAATTGGGAGAAAAGCAGAAATAGCTGTTCAGGAAATAATTCTTACGTTCTTCACCACCGGGATAATAAGGTATAATATCCAGTTCTTTGAATTCGGACTTAATCCTGGAAGTTATCCTTTGCAGCTTGCTAGCATCATCGGTCCAATAGATGATATTCAAATGCCCGCGGATAATCCTGGAACTATCATCATTATTGATCTGATCCTGTATATGCTGAATTTTCTGAAGAATCACTTTATTCTGAGATCCGAAATTGGAACTTTTGCTGAGCTCTTCTATTTTTTTGTCCAGCAGCTTTCTCCATTTTTGTTTATCGTCCAGATAAATGATCTGGTTTACAATATGGTTTTCATTTAAGGTCAGGCCTAAGCCGTCAATAAAGCCCTGGTGAAAAATAAAATCATCAGAGGTAAAATGCTCGTTTCTTTTGCTGCTTTGTACACTTTCTCCGAAACATAATTCACTGTTTACGGACAATAGATCAAAATAATTATCACCTATATTAATGCCGGACTTATCAAGTAATATATCGGTATCACAAGCTTCATTGAAGCCATTGAAATAGGATTCACTAAAGCTTTTAATTTTATCTGCGGCAAGAGGAACTAAACTGACTTTACGGCTATTATTGATGTATGAAACCGAATCTGAAACCGTACTTATGAAGTCCCGGATGTTCACCTCCAGTGTCTCAGGAATCGCTTTTGAAACATTTCTAAAAGGGTTTTTATATTTCGCATTGTTTAAGGATTTGTTTTTGGTCAATACGAAAAACAAATAGCTTTGGTGTTCTATATACTCCCGCCCTTTAAAATGGTCGTGGGTAGCCTTTTCCAAAAAAGTTTTATCAGGCAACTTTACTGAAGAATACTCCTGCTTCAAATAAACATCCTGTTTGTGAATAACACAGGATGCAGGTAGCGATTTAAATGCCTGAAAAAAAGTGCTATGCAGTTCATCAAAATCCTTTTCTGATAATGAATAGATTTCGGGAAGCATAGCCTGATAGCAAAGAATAAGATTCCCATTGCTTGCAAATACCAAATTGTCCTGAATATCAGAGATCGGTGAATAAGATGTGAGGTTAATTTTCTTCATAATTTAAAAGACTTGATTTCTTATTGCTTATAATATTTGGAAAGACACTTGAGAATTGAAAGGGCCGTGGATTGTTTGAGATTCTGGTCAGGATTATATAGAGGCAGGTATTGCAAATAAAAACCCCAATAATCATTGTTAAGCTGAAGGAGAAAATAATCACCATGAGTGAACCTACTACACATATCATCATCAATGCGAACATGGTAATGGGGAGTCCCCAAATCATGGCCCTTTTTCTAATATTCCTATATACCTCGAACTGTTTCATTATACAACGATGCTAATTAGGTAAGTGAAAATTCCTACCACCGCTCCAGCGATGAGTACAAAAACCAGCACACGGGTAATTCCCTTTTTCAAATCGGCATTTTCACCAAAAAAATGCCCCGCATTGAAGAGAAATCCCACCAGAAAAATCACTCCAAGAATGATTGGAAAAATGGTTCTAATAGTGTCGGAAATGTCTGCGACAGAATTTTCTATTCCACCTATCTGTGCGAAAAGAGGAATAGAAAAAAGAGACAAAAAAAGCGTAGCGTAAATAGATCTTTTCATGATGTTTCGTTTTTTGACTGTTTATTAAAACAGGTTATTGATGACTACTTGATGAATGAATTTTTATCGAATCTATTATGAAACTGGAGGGCTCGTTTTAAATGTTCAAATTTTAACTTGAGTTGGTGTTAAACTTTGAAATATTCTCATTAAAACTTTTGATTGTCTGAGTTTTGAATAATCAAATCTGAAATTATGGGACTCATGCAATCAATTTTATTGATCATTTTCATGGCAGGTTTTATCCTTACGCACCAGTATATTTCTGCGCAATTAAAAAGGAATGATAAAATAAATATTGTCATCGATCCCGGACATGGAGGCAGGGATTCCGGAGCTATAGGAATAAACGGTATACAAGAAAAAGAGGTCGTGCTGAAATTAGCGCTGTACCTGCAAAAGCTGAATCAAGAAGTTTTCCAGAATAAATTTGAAATTTATCTAACTCGCTATTCAGACACTTTAATTTATTTAGGTGACAGATCTAAAAGTGCCAGATCACTTAAAGCCGATCTATTCATTTCCCTGCATTGCAACCACTCCCCTGCTCCAGGTTCGAGAGGAATTGAAGTATATGTTTCCGGTAGGAACAGTGCTAATCGAAACGAATCCACATACTTAGCATACCGAATAGAAAAATCAATCGCTCAAAGTACTGGCATAAGGAGTCGCGGAGTAAAATTTTCAGATTTTCAGGTTCTTCGGGAAACTATGGACATTTCCCCTTCTGTATTGATAGAGTTGGGGTTTTTGAGCAATCTGGACGAAGCAGGTTATTTGAAAGATACTAGGAATTTTAAGGTTTTAGGTTTGGCAATATTAAGCGTTATAGACTAAGTAGACCTGTGTTAATCCAGGAGCAAACCCGGATAAAAATGTATAATTGAAAGGATATGACGAGCTGGGTTTAATAGCAAAAACATGATACCAATTTATAAGTATTAGAACTAATTTCTTCAATAATAAAATTAATTTAGCTCAATAAGATTGAATCTAATTTTTGACATGAAAAGTAATTTCTCGGAAAGACTAAACTCCACCATCTTAATAACCACAATAATTTTTTCTATAAATGCCCATGCTCAAAGTAAAGACACAAATAAATCAAACGAAATTGAAATTTTAAGGGAAGAAATCTCTCAACAAAATAGATTAACCCAAGAAAAGTTCGAAGAGATTAAAATGGAAAATATAGCTTTAAGAAAAGAACTTGAAGGAAACGGAGATTCAATTAAAATTTTGTTATCGAAAATAAATAGTGATCAACAAAAATTAGAATTTGAAAAATCGATTGAAACAGGTGAAGCTCTAATTAAAAAACAAAATTATCTTTTAAGTGGTTTCAGCACCTATTACACTTACTTAACGATACTTATCGGATTACTCACTTTAGGTCTCCCTTTGTTGGTATGGATATTTGGTATCAGACCTGCTCGGCAAGCACTGAAAAAGGCTAAGAAGAAGTTTAATGCTCATTTAAAAGAATATAGAATTGAACAGATAAATGAATCAATAGAAAACTTAAAATCTGGGAATAGTGAAATTGTAGATTCTTCTGTTAATTTTATAATCTCATTAATACCTTCTTATAAATTCAGAGAAAATCAATTGTATAAAATGTACATGATTTCAAAATATGAAAATATAAGTGTAAATACTCGAGAAAACCTTTCATTTATTTTGATGAATCACAACTATCCTTTTTGCAAGGATTATTTTTTCTCCATAATTAGAGACAATTCAGAAAGTATTGACACTACACAATTAAAAAATTATTCATTTAATTATTTAATGAAGTTTCATAAAAATCAAACTTATTTACTAAACATGCTAAAGGAGTTAATTATAAATGATATTAATTCAAATAAAGAATACAATTATATAACAATACTCGGATGGTGTATTCCTGACCACACGGAAATTTTTTGGAAGTTACTTAGTTTTAAGCCATTGGTTGAGGAGTTCAACTCCACCGAAATTAATTCTATTTTGGAAGCTTTTAGAGATAGATCCGATATTATCTCTCTTGAATCTTCAGAACAGACGAGCGAGAAAGAAAAGTTAAAGCATTATAATAAAAAACTTAATCAAACCTTAGTTGGGCAAAAAAATAAGAATTAATAAAATCTTTATGAAACCGCCCATTTTATAGAGCCATTTGAAAGCCAGAAATGGCTTTTACAACCGTCTAATTTATCTACCGATGGAAATAAAGTAATTCTTTCGTATTTATCAATTTTAATTTTCCAAGAAGGGTTCATATTCTCTGACAATGATAACATTATAATATCGCCACAATTATCAGGACATTTGAAATAAGCCCATTTAACGTAATCCTTACCTCCGACTATATAAATCCTATCTTTTCTTATACTTTCTGGCTTAGGATTATCATCAATAAATATCGTCCTATATCGAAACTTCTTAAATTTCCACATTAGAAAATTTCTAATTTTTTGAAAGATATTTAAATTTTTCATTTCTTAAAGAGCCATATCTAAAAATGGATTCATATCTCCTCTACCCCAATAATAGCTATCTCCACAAATCCTACATTCATTGTGTTTTATATTTGAGGGTTTTAGTTCCATCCCGCGATGAAAAAATATTATTCTATGCGCTGCTTTACCGTTAACATTGAAATTCTGCATACGATTTAAAAACTCGTTAATAGCTACGGAGGCAACTTGAGTAGTAAATGTAACTACTGATGGCGCAGGATTACCTTCTCCCAAAACATAGGCTTCTTCTTTCAAACTCTCATATCTATCTGGAGAGTTTCTTTTTAAATTTTCGGAGTATGCGAGATCTGTATTAATTACACCCTTGGTTAACAAGCAATCACTTCCTGGAAATAAGTATGAAATACGTCCTTGAAGATCTTGAATTTCAGGAGGATCGTTTTTAACAGAAATTACCAAACCCATATCAATTACCGGCGTTAAGTAGAAATAAGCAAATCTATTTAATAATATCCTACCAGCATTGTCATCAGTACAACCAAAAATTATATCACTTGACTTTAGAAGTTCAATGCTTTTATTGGTCGATACCCAATCTGAATGAGCATTCACAATCGTTTTTAAACCGATAATATCTATACTATTTTTTAAAACCTCAACCTTATTCTTTCCTACATCCTTAATAGTTGCTCCATGCAATCGGTTTAAATTAGATTCTTCAACTGTATCCTTATCAATTATATTGATTGCCCCAACTCCCAACCTAGCAAGCATTAAGGCAGTAGCAGAACCAGTAGCACCGGCTCCCACGACTGTAAATGTTAACTTTGATAAATCTTGAACCAAAGCTTTACCGAACGCCAACTGTTGTCGATTAAAAGATTCGGGAGTGTCGTAATTCCTTAGACGATTGGGATACCAAAGTTTAATATTCTCACCTATTACCTTAATAATATCAAATGATTGAGTTTCAAGATTTGATTTCCATACTCTTCCTATAAGTGATCCATCAGGCATTAAGATTAAACTTCCGTGTGGTCTTTCACCTCCATTTCGATTAAAAGCTAATTGAAATAATTCATATTCACCTTTATCATCAGTACTAGAAAATTGATTGAAACCACTAGGGTGATTATGAATTAATACTACAGCAAAACCTTTTGATTCAGCTTTTTTTAGAATTTTAATAAAATGATTATTATCCCAAGAAACTAAAGAAGCTTCAGATTTTAAAAGTTGATCGTCATTTAATAATTCAACTTCCTTAGTTAAAAAATTTTCTAATTTGTTGTCGACATGTGCTCTTCCACATATCAAAAAACCAACTCTTTCTTTACCATCAGATCTTAATAAATGATTCTTCAATTGATCATATAAGTCTTCTTTAATTGTAATTGAATATTTCATCTAGCTACTGATAATGCTGTTTTTACTTTTTTTAAATATGTATGAATACCATCAATTCCAGATCTCCATTCGTTTGCAGGATAATGTCTAGACCATCTTTGCCATGTCTTACCCTCGAAAGTAATTGTAGCCTGAGTTTGACGGGCGGGTCTATTTGAAGGTTTAAGAAGAATTGGCGGATTAAAATACCACATATCAGGTCTTGCATCAGGGTAACCTTGAGGTATTAAAATTAATAAGTCTGATCTTTCGTGATTATATTTCCCAGAAGGAAGCATATAATTTTTAATAATTAATCCATTCCTATTTCCCTCAACAATTTCTTCAAATTGATATCCTTTGGAAATCAAATATTCTCGATCAAACTCTGGTAAAAACATTATCCTTCAGTTGTAGTTTTAGCTCCTGTAAAAAAGTGCTCTCTTCCTTTATCAGATAAATCAATTTTCTCATTATTTTCAATTTCAATATCATCACCTGGACCGTTAACCTTTAACCATACTCCATAGTTTGCAGGGGCACTTACCAAAACTTTGATCTCGGAGCCAGTTATAAATTTATTTTCGACCTCAAATGGTTTCTGATCAACCATGATTTTAAACTTTTCTGTTTTTTCGGGTTGTGACATAATTTTTATTTTAACATTGAAAGCAAATATAACAATTATAGAACAAAATTTAGAACAAATAAAAAAGTTTCATTAATTTTGTAAAAATGATATGAAATGAAACTCCATGAAACCCAAAGGTCACTTTTAAAATTGCTACAAAGCAATATCTTAGACCCTTTGACAATTAGAGAGTTGCAAGATGAATTGGGTGTATCCTCACCTAGCGTTGTGCATCACCACATAACACAGCTAGAAAAAAAAGGGCTTTTGAAAAGAAATCCAAGTAACCCCAAAGATTATCAATTATTAGATGAACCAGAAAAGCCAGTTGCATATTTAAATTTATATGGCATGGCCCAATGCGGTCCCAATGGAACATTATTAGATGGAAATCCAATTGATCGCATACCAATAAGTTCTAAGTTAATAAACTTCTCTACTGATGAAGCCTTCTTAGTTCAGGCTAAAGGCGATTCAATGAAACCAAAAATAAAGAGTGGTGATTTAATTATTGCTAAAAAAGTGAATATCGCCGAAGATGGAGATATTATTGTTTGTGTATATAATGAAGTTGTGTTGATAAAAAAATTTTATTTAAATGATGGTCATATAATCCTACATTCAATTAATAAATCGTACTCCCCAATTTTAGCCAATTCTCATCAAGTTTTGATTCAAGGAATTGTAAAGGGCATTATTAATTATAATTAAATCAATAAATTAACTTCATTCTTGTTACTTGCTACTAAACCCAACAGCGGTTCATCTCAAATTCCGGGTTTTATGAAAAAGAACTAAATTGGGTTCCTAATAAACCGAAACTAAGCCGACAAATCCGCGTCCATAATGCTGCAAAATACGAACCGTAACCTTCGTAGACAATTTTAAAAACCAAATTTCAATGAAAGTCAAAATTCTACTCCTACTTACATTCATATTTAATCTATCTCATTCTCAATCTACAAATTCTCAAATTAAAAAGTATTTAGACAACATTGATGGTTCAGAGTTTTCAGGAGTAGTTTTGGTAGCTGAAAAGGATGAAATAATTGATAAAAGAGCTTACGGACTTTCAAGTATAGAATACGATGTAGAAAATAAAATTGATACTAAATTTAATATAGCTTCAATTACAAAAATGTTTACAGCTGTTGCAGCTTTACAACTTTATGAGCAAGATAAATTAGATCTTAAACAACCAATAGGAATATATTTACCAGATTATCCAAACGAAACCGTTCGGAACTCAGTAACAGTTCATCAACTATTAACACATACATCTGGACTCAACAACTTTTTCGTTACTGATTTAGATAAAATTAAAAATTCAGATTATCAAAAAATTTCGGATTTTGTACCACTGTTTGTAAATGATACACTACTATCTAAACCAGGAACAAAATATGACTATAGCGGAACTGGTTTCGTGGTTCTAGGTTTAATAATTGAAAAAGTTTCCGGAGAAAGTTATTACGAGTATATAAGAAAGAATATTCTTGAACCATCAAATATGATGGAAACATCAGAAATTCAGGTTGATTCTATAGTAAAAAATAAAGCAAGTGGATATACCTCGGGATTTGGTCAGAATGATAATCTAAAAAAGAATGAGTATTACTTATCTAAAGCATCTCCAGCTGGATTTTATTATTCTACAGTAGAAGATTTATTTAAGTTTTCAAAAGCTTTGAGAAACCACAAATTATTGAACAAGGAAACAACGGATTTGATGTTGGAGCCCAAAGTAAAAGGATATAATACACATTTAGGATATGGAATTGACATCGATAATAGATATAATCAAACTATAATTGGCCACAGCGGTGGATGGTTTGGAATTCACGGTGAGCTAATGGATTTTATGGATGATAATTACACCATAGTTATTTTATCAAATATCGATGATGGAGGAAAAACAGGTGCATCAAAAGTTGCTGACTACTTCAAAAGTTTACTAGCAGGTAAAGAATTAGATAATTAAATAATAAGCAGTACAAAAAACAGTGTACAATAACTAAGAGTTCGTGTGGCCGTTACGGCTCAATATGAGGGCTATTTAAGAGACTCGGCTCCGATAGCCATAGGAAATACAGATTTGCTTCTATAGGAATTAATTTATTTTTAGAGAGAATTTTTAAAGATCATATTTCTATCTCCACCCAAATCGCAGGATGCTCACTGGCGGCCTGGTTTTTCTGTTGCATATTAGGATAAATAGACCATATTGGCCGCTTTTCAGGCCATACTCCTCTCCTATTTAGTCCACATTTTTTCACTCTTGCGAAAAGTTCCGGTGACAATAACAGATAATCCTTTTGTTTAATATTTACTCCTTTTGAAGACTTACCCGTTTTCGGACAGCTCTAAATTACACAATTTTTCTTTTTTCATTGGGTCTAGACCCAATGAAAAT
>NZ_JBNJLI010000005.1:0-235627 GCF_051195275.1 Christiangramia sp. 3-2217-3z
ATAGCCTACCCTTTACATACCTTTCAGTGAACTCTCACCCTGCTCTCAAAGCGGCTGCAAATATACACTAACTTTTTTCTTTCTACCAAACTAAAATTTAATAAATTTTAGTTTAATTTTTTAAAGCCAGATCCTCTCACATCACCCACCATTACTACTTTCAACGAACATACGCCTTGCTGCCAAAGCGGCTGCAAATATACACCCCATTTTTAATTACACAATGACTTTCCGAAGAAAAATATAAAATAAATACAAGATTGCTTATAAGTGATTGAATTTCAGAATTATCTAATTCTAAATAATTTCATAATACATTTCCGAAGAGATAATCAACACCTATATATAGTATATAGGTAAGTATGTATTGTGCAACCAAACTCAACACCTTATCTTTGCGACTTCGTAAAACATGTATATAATGATCAAGATCACTCTGCCAGACGGAAGTATTAAAGAGTTTGAAAAAGGCACTACTCCGATGGATGTAGCCAGAAGTATAAGCGAAGGACTTGCAAGGAATGTTATTTCTGCAAAGTTCAATAATGAAACTGTAGAAACCACAACACCTTTAAATACCGATGGCGATCTTGTTCTTTTCACCTGGTCTAATGATGAAGGTAAAAAAGCATTCTGGCATTCATCTTCTCACGTAATGGCTCAGGCTATTCAGGATCTGTACCCGGGAGCTAAGCTTACTATAGGACCAGCGATTGATAGAGGCTTCTACTATGATGTAGACTTCGGAGAGAAAAAGATCTCAGAAAATGATTTCAAGAAGATCGAAGACCGTATGCTGGAAATTTCCCGCGGTAAACATGATTTTGCACTGCGTTCAGTTTCTAAAACTGATGCGCTGGAATTTTACAAGAAGGAGAATAATCCTTTTAAGGTAGAGCTTATCGAAAATCTTACTGATGGTGAAATCACCTTCTGTGATCACGATACTTTCACAGACCTTTGCCGCGGTGGTCATATTCCAAATACAGGAATCATCAAAGCAGTAAAATTAATGAGTGTTGCCGGTGCATACTGGAGAGGTGATGAAACTAATCCTCAACTAACCAGAGTATATGGTATATCATTTCCGAAGCAAAAAGAATTAAAAGAATATCTGGCTCTGCTGGAAGAAGCCAAGAAAAGAGATCATAGAAAATTGGGGAAAGAATTGGAGCTATTCACTTTTTCCCAAAAAGTTGGACAGGGATTACCATTATGGCTTCCGAAAGGTGCAGCTCTTAGAGAGAGACTCGAGAATTTCCTAAAGAAGGCTCAGAAGAAAGCCGGCTATGAAATGGTTGTAAGTCCGCACATTGGTCATAAGGAACTTTATGTAACTTCTGGTCATTATGCTAAATACGGGGAAGATAGCTTTCAACCGATAATGACTCCTAATGAAGGAGAGGAATTTCTACTCAAGCCTATGAACTGCCCGCATCACTGTGAAATGTACAATGCGAGTTCCTGGAGTTATCGTGACCTTCCGAAGAGATTTGCTGAGTTTGGTACTGTATATAGGTATGAGCAAAGTGGAGAATTGCATGGTTTAACCAGAGTTAGAGGTTTTACTCAGGATGACGCGCATATATTCTGTATGCCGGAGCAGCTGGATGAAGAATTTAAAAAAGTAATTGACCTTACCTTATATGTATTCTCGTCTTTAGGTTTTGATGACTTTACTGCCCAGGTGTCTTTAAGGGATCCTGAAAAGAAAGATAAGTATATAGGATCTGATGATGTTTGGAAAAAAGCCGAGTCGGCCATTTTAAGTGCTGCGGAAGAAAAAGGTCTTAATTATGTGATTGAAAAAGGAGAAGCGGCTTTCTACGGACCAAAACTTGACTTTATGGTTAAGGATGCACTGGGAAGAAGCTGGCAACTTGGAACCATCCAGGTAGACTACAATCTGCCAGAGCGCTTTGACCTGACATATAAAGGAAGTGACAATGAGTCACATCGACCAGTCATGATTCACCGTGCTCCTTTTGGAAGTATGGAGAGATTTATTGCTATTCTTCTGGAACATACAGGTGGTAATTTCCCACTGTGGTTAATGCCAGAACAGGCAATTATTCTCTCGCTCAGCGAGAAATATGAAAATTACTCACAAAAAGTTTTAAATTTACTTGAAAATCACGAAATTCGCGCCCTTGTAGACAATAGAAACGAAACTATCGGGAAGAAGATTCGGGAAGCCGAAGTAAACAAATTCCCGTATATGCTGATTGTCGGCGAGCAGGAAGCCAAAGATGGTACGATTTCTGTTCGTAAGCATAGTGAAGGAGATTTGGGAACGATGAAGATCGATGATTTTGCAGATTTGATTAATACAGAAATCAGTAGTACCTTAAAGCCTTTCAAAACATAAGTTTAATTAAAATTTTAAGCCATAGCTATACGTAGAAAAAAACCGAACAGGTTCGGTCGACAAAAAGAAGAGCAGCACCGAATCAACGAGAAAATCAGAGCAGACGAAGTACGCCTGGTTGGTGATAACGTAGAGATGGATGTATATCCTGTAAAGAAAGCTCTTGCAATTGCAGAGGAACAGGGTCTTGATCTAGTAGAGATCTCTCCAAATGCAAAACCACCAGTGGTAAAAGTAATGGACTATAAGAAGTTTCTTTATGAGCAAAAGAAACGTGAAAAGGCCATGAAAGCTAAAGCCAGTAAGGTAGTCGTTAAAGAAATTCGATTTGGTCCCAATACAGATGATCATGATTACGAGTTTAAGAAACGTAATGCAGAGAAATTCTTGAAAGACGGTGCAAAGCTAAAGGCTTTTGTTTTTTTCAAAGGACGATCTATCGTGTTCAAGGATAAAGGAGAAATTCTTCTTCTTAGACTTGCACAGGATCTTGAAGAACTTGGAAAGGTAGAACAGATGCCAAAACTTGAAGGAAAGAGAATGACAATGTTTCTCTCTCCTACCAAGAAATCGAAATAAGAGAATAAGAGAGTTAATTATAAAAAGAGGACAGTAATGCCTAAGATGAAAACGAAATCCAGTGCCAAGAAGCGTTTCAAGCTAACCGGTACAGGTAAGATTAAAAGAAAGCACGCGTTTAAGAGTCATATCTTAACAAAGAAGTCTAAGAAACGTAAGCTAGCCTTAACTCACAGTACTTTGGTACATGATGCAGATAAGCAAAATATCAAACTTCAATTACGTTTAAAGTAAATTGAAGCTCTTGAGGTTTAATTAATTATTTAACCATGGAGTTGGGCAACACTTAGACTGTGCATAGTGCTACAGTATAAGTTTAAGTTGAAAGTGTCGGTGAACGACCGCCTACTACAAAAAAATTTAAAATATGCCAAGATCAGTAAACTCAGTTGCCAAAAGGGCACGTAGAAAAAAAGTTTTAAAGCAAGCAAAAGGTTATTTTGGACGTCGTAAAAACGTTTGGACCGTTGCTAAAAATGCGGTTGACAAAGCGATGCTTTATGCATACAGAGACCGTAAAGCTAAGAAACGTAACTTCCGTTCTTTATGGATTATGCGTATTAACGCTGCAGCCAGACAGGAAGGATTATCTTATTCTCAATTTATGGGGAAAATCAAAACCAGTGAAATTGGATTGAACCGTAAGGTTCTTGCCGATTTGGCGATGAACCACCCAGAGGCTTTCAAAGCAATTGTAGAAAAAGTAAAATAAACAATTATACTCTCTTATAGAAAAATCCCGCAATTGCGGGATTTTTTGTTTTCTACTAATCCGGAAATGATCCTAGATATCCTCTTCTCCATAGATCGTTAGCACAAGTTTTCTCGATCCTCCAGAGTTTCTATGCTCACACAAATATATGCCCTGCCAGTTTCCCATGTTCAAACTACCATTAGTAATAGGAATTTGCAATGAAGGCCCGGTTAGTGAAGATTTGATATGTGCAGGCATATCGTCGCTACCCTCTGTAGTATGTCTATAATACTCCTGATTTTCCGGTACCATCTCATCAAAATGACTACGGAAATCTTCTCTTACAGTTGGATCTGCATTTTCATTGATGGTCAACCCTGCAGAGGTATGTTTGATAAAGATCTGCAAGAATCCGAATTTGAAGTCTTCTATTTCTGAACAATGATTTAAAATTTCATCTGTAATTAAGTGGAAACCACGTTTGCGTGGTTTTAAGCGCATTTCAGTCTGATAAATTTCCATTCAATTTTATTAAGTTTTCTGTTCCTTTTTCTTAGCTGCCGGAAATAGCACATTATTAAGAATAAGCCGGTATCCTGCCGAATTAGGATGCAACTGCAATTCTGTTTTAGGATCCCCTACCCTGTGTTGATAATCTTCAGGATCATGTCCCCCATAGAAGGTGAAAAATCCCTTGCCTTTTACCCCATGTATATACCGAGCTTCGCCATTGAGTTTGGATTCTCCCATTATTAAAACACCAGGTTTGATCGTTTCAGGATCGTAACTTGTTGTTTGTCCCATAAAACCTTTTACCAGCCGGGTATGATTTTGCGTAAGCATGGTTGGCACTACATCCCATTTCGCAGAATAATCCATCAAAGTAAAATAATCACTCTCCTTTTCGATCATCTGTCGTTTCGAGGTCATATCTATATTGGAAAATTCATACACCAACGGACTTCTCTCCAAAATAAAATCGGTGAACGCAAAGCTGAGATCATAATCTAATTTAGATTGATACGCCGGTTCACTTGGATCACCATCAAACATTGTTTCTGCGATATCTACCCCATTTGCCGCCAAAGCGATATCAAAACTATCTGTGGCACTACACATGGCAAACATAAAACCTCCCCCTTTTACATATTCACTTATTCTTCTGGCCACCGCAAGTTTCTCTTCTGAAACTTTTTCATAACCGAGCTCTTTCGCCAGTCTTTCAGCTTCCTTCTTGTCTTCTATATACCAAGGAGTAGATTTAAAACTGCGATAAAATTTCCCATATTGCCCGGTGAAATCTTCATGATGCAGGTGAAGCCAGTCATATAAGAGCAGGCCATCTGCCAGAACTTCACGGTCGTAAATGGTAGTATATGGTATTTCAGCATAACTAAGTGCCATAGTAACGGCATCATCCCAGGGTTTATTTCCCTGCGGACTATAAACTGCAATTTTAGGTGCCTTTTCCAGTGGAACTGATTCCATGTTCTGGGAAGGACTGCTAATTTCCTGAAGAATAATTTCTGCTTTTTGATCACTAATGATCTCAAAAGACACACCACGAATCTGGCATTCTTTCCGAAAATCTGGATGATCTGAGACCAGAAAGGAACCACCTCTGTAATTTAGCAGCCAGTTGACCTTGAAGTTTTTCTGAAGGGAAAAATAGACCATTCCGTATGCCTTCAAATGATCATTTTGTGTACTCGCATCCATCGGGATAAGTACTTTGGAGGCATTTGCAGTAAAACTGGTAACCAATAGATACAAAAAAAGCAAAGTAGTTTGAAGTACTTTGCTTTTTATAATATTTTTTAAATGTCCTGTATTGCTGATATTCTTCAGTTTAAGATCATTAAAATGGAACGTCGCTATCATCATCCTCGCTATTCATTGAGCTACCAAATGCTTCATCTGCACTAGGATTTGGTAAATTGAAATTTCCGAAGTCATCCCCATCTCCACTATTCATGCTTGAAGGAATTTCAGAAGGGAAACTAAAGTCTTCTAAATTATCGAATTTACCGAGTTCTCCAATAAACTTTAAGCGAATATTTTCCAGACCACCATTACGGTGTTTCGCTACAATGAACTCACCCTGACCCTGCGTAGGTGTTCTTTCTTCATCATCCCACTCTTCGATCTTATAATATTCCGGACGATAAATAAATGATACAATATCTGCATCCTGCTCGATCGCTCCAGATTCCCTAAGGTCGGATAGTAATGGTCGTTTACTTCCACCACGCGTTTCAACCGCACGGGAAAGCTGTGAGAGGGCGATTACAGGTACATTAAGTTCTTTTGCTAGAGCCTTCAGGTTTCTGGAAATCATGGAAATCTCCTGTTCACGGTTCCCACCTTTCTGCCCGCCACCGGCAGTCATTAATTGCAAATAATCTATAACAATAAGTCTTATCCCATGCTGGGAGGCAAGACGTCTGGCTTTTGCACGTAGATCAAAAATAGAAAGTGAAGGAGTATCATCAATAAACAAAGGTGCTTTTTCAAGATCTTTCACCTTTACATTCAATTGCTCCCATTCGTGCTGCTCCAATTTACCGGTTCTAAGTTTTTCTGAAGAAAGTCCGGTTTCAGAAGAGATCAAACGGGTGATCAACTGTACTGAAGACATCTCCAGTGAAAAGAATGCTACTGGAAAACCCTGGTCTACAGCAATATTTCTGGCCATAGATAAGGTAAGCGCAGTTTTACCCATACCTGGACGGGCAGCAACTATAATCAAATCTGAAGGTTGCCATCCCGAAGTAAGATCATCAAGTTTGTCGAATCCTGAAGGAACTCCACTAAGTCCTTCTTTGTTGGAAATCTCCTGGATCTTCTTCTTCGCCTGGATTACCAGTGATTGTGCAGTTTCGGTTGATCGCTTAATGTTCCCCTGGGTTACTTCATACAGTTTGGATTCTGCTGAATCTAAAAGATCGAACACATCTGAACCTTCATCAAATGCTTCCTCAATTATTTCGTTGGAGATCTTAATTAAAGATCTCTGAATGTACTTCTGTAAAATTATACGTGCGTGAAATTCAATATGCGCACTACTGGACACCTTTTGAGTAAGCTGAATGAGATAATAGTCTCCTCCAACCTTATCAAACACCTTATCCTTCTTAAGTTGGTTAGAAACGGTTAATAAGTCAATCGCTTCAGAGGCATCAAACAATTTTTTGATGGCATCATAGATCAACTTATGGGAATTCTTGTAAAAGGCATCCGGTACCAGAATATCAATGATCTCGTCAACTCCTTTTTTGTCGATCATCATTGCACCAAGCACAACCTCTTCTAAATCAACAGCTTGAGGCGGGACTTTACCTTTCTCAAGGCTTACCACATTTGTTTTTTTGTAGGTAATGTTCTGGGGGGAGCTTATTTTTTCCATAGATACGAAAGTAAATAAAATGTTAAGACAATCTTAAGTAGAAAGCCCTGAGGTACTCAACAGGTAATGAACAATTCACCTGTTGATAACTTCGATTTTGTGTTAATAAGACAAAAAAATCCGGAATTTGACTGCCGGATTTTCTAACTATGATGTATAAATAAAGCAGTTAGCCTTTAAACACTCCCATGTCTAAATATTTATCCATTCTATTTTCTACCAGTTGGTCTGGTGATAAGTTTCTGAATTCAGAATGTGCTTTGGTAATTGAAGATTTTACCGTATTAAAGATCTCTTCGCGATTGCTGTGAGCACCTCCTAAAGGTTCTTTTACAATTTCATCAATAAGCTTCTGCTTTTTCATATCTGTAGCAGTCAGTTTTAAAGCGTCTGCTGCTATTTCCTTGTATTCCCAGCTTCTCCATAAAATGGAAGAACAGCTTTCAGGAGAGATCACAGAATACCAGGTGTTTTCCAGCATTAGTACTTTATCTCCAACACCAATTCCCAAAGCTCCACCACTGGCACCTTCACCAATAATCACTACGATGATTGGCACCTTTAATCGCGTCATCTCAAGAATATTTCTTGCGATCGCTTCACCCTGCCCACGCTCTTCAGCTTCCAGCCCAGGATATGCTCCAGGAGTATCAACGAAACATACTACAGGAACACCGAACTTTTCAGCAGACTTCATTAAACGAAGTGCTTTTCTATACCCTTCAGGATTGGCCATCCCGAAATTACGGTATTGTCTTGTTTTGGTATTATAACCTTTTTGCTGCCCAACAAACATAAAACTTTGATCATCGATCTTTCCAAGACCACCAATCATTGCCTTATCATCCTTCACATTACGATCACCGTGCAATTCAAGGAAAGTATCTCCACAAATAGCGTTTATATAATCTAAAGTATAAGGTCTATTAGGATGCCTGGAAAGTTGTACTCTCTGCCAGGGCGAAAGATTCTTATAGATCTGTTTCTTGGTTTCAGCAAGTTTCTTCTCAATTTGCTTGCAGGTTGCCGTAACATCTACATCACTTTCCTGTCCAATATTGCAGGCTTTGGCATATTGTTCCTCAAGCTCCTTGATAGGTTGTTCAAATTCTAAATACTCCATATTTCTTATGGTTATTAATTTAAATAGCTCACAAATATAACAACTTTGAAAGGATAGAAATGGCTGATAAAGTTTAAATTTTCAACAGTTATGGATTAACGCTTCGCGCGAATAAGAAGCACGATGGCCAGTATCCCGAATACTATATTAGGAAACCATACTGCGATCAAAGGTGAGAAGGTGGACTGCTCTGCCATGGTTCCAAAAACCTTGTCGAAAAAGATAAAAATAAAGGCCAGGCAGATTCCCACTGCAAGGTTCACTCCCATTCCTCCTCTTCTCTTAAAGGAAGACACTGCAACGGCAATTATTGTTAGAATAAAGGCTGAAATAGGGATACTCCAACGCTTATAAGCCACGACCTCATACCTGCTTATGTTACCCGAACCTCTTCTTTTTTCCTTAGAGATGAACTCCTTTAATTCGGTATAATTTAATGTTTCAGCAATATAAGATTCAGGAGTAAGTTCATCGAATTCGAATGGCAGGATCGTGTCCAGGGTCCTGTAGTTAAATATGCTATCTCCTCTGGCTCCAATAATTCGTTTATCTGCCATAGTAAGCCTGTACGTACTGTCCTCTGGATTGTAGCGTAAACTGGAAGCGCTTATCTTAAATTTCAACTCATTCCCTTCAAAGTGTTCTAGCGTAAAATTACGCGCAGAATTTGAACTTGGTGAAAAGTGATTGGCGTAGATGAACTCGTTGTCATTGATCTGCCGGTAAACATCGTTGGTTTCCCTGGTTTCCTGCCCGTGTTTTAAATACCTGTATTTAAACTCATTAAAACCTTTACTGGCCTGCGGAGCGAGATACATGGAAAGAATCAATGCACCAACACAAACTATAGTTGCACCTATTAAATAAGGCCTTAGAAATCTATAAAAAGAAACACCACTACTTAAAAAAGCGACAATTTCAGTATTCATCGCTAGCTTCGAAGTGAACCAGATGACCGACAAGAATAGAAATATAGGAAATAGGAGGTTTGCAAAATAGATGGTAAAGTCCAGATAGTAATAGGCGACTTCAATAAATGGCACTTCATTATCCAGGATCTTGTCGATCTTTTCAGCAAGGTTTACAGTGATACCAATTGGAATGAACAACAACAGCATCATACTGAAGGTTCCCAGATATCTTTTAAGTATATACCAATCGAGAATTTTCAAATTCCGGAATTATAATCGTTTATCCATTTGTTTTACCATCTTATCTTTCCACTGTGTGAAATCTCCGGCTAATATATGCTTTCTGGCTTCTCTCGTCAACCACAGGTAGAAACTAAGATTATGAATACTTGCAATTTGCCTGCCAAGCATTTCGTTCACAGTAAATAGATGTCGAACATAGGCTTTAGAATACTCTGAATCTACAAAGCTAACACCTTCTGGATCTATTGGTGAAAAGTCATCTGCCCATTTCTTGTTCTTGATATTAATGGTTCCATGGGATGTAAATAACATTCCGTTACGTCCATTTCTAGTTGGCATCACGCAATCGAACATATCTACTCCTAAAGCAATATTTTCAAGAATATTAATTGGTGTTCCCACTCCCATTAGATAACGTGGCTTGTCTTCCGGTAGTATGGCAGTAACCACTTCAGTCATGGCATACATTTCATCTGCCGGTTCTCCTACAGATAATCCTCCAATAGCATTTCCTTCAGCTCCGGCATTTGCGATATATTCCGCAGATTGCTTCCGAAGATCTTTATAAGTGCTTCCCTGTACGATCGGGAAAAGCGTTTGCTTATAATCATAAATTTCAGGCGTTTTCTCAAGGTGATTAATACACCTGTCCAGCCAGCGATGCGTCATATGCATAGATCTCTTTGCATAATTATAATCACATGGATATGGCGTACATTCATCAAAAGCCATAATAATATCGGCTCCAATGGTACGCTGAATTTCCATTACATTTTCAGGAGTAAACGTATGATAGGAACCATCTATATGAGATTTGAACTTCACACCTACTTCCTTGATCTTTCTTCTTGCTGAAAGTGAATAAACCTGGTAACCACCACTATCTGTAAGGATATTTCGATCCCAATTCATGAATTTATGAAGTCCACCGGCTTTCCTGAGAATTTCAGTTTGAGGTCTAAGGTATAAATGGTAGGTATTTCCCAGTATAATATCTGGATTGATGTCTTCCTTTAGTTCACGTTGATGTACGCCTTTAACGGTAGCTACCGTTCCAACCGGCATAAAAATAGGAGTTTCGATCTTGCCATGATCTGTGGTAATACTTCCGGCACGTGCTTTACTACCTGCATCGGTAGATAAAAGTTCAAATTTCATCTGGTATTTAATATATGTTCTTTAACGATCAGATGCAATTCGCCAAAAAACCTCGAATTGAAGTAAAGTTTTTGAATTGGCTCATTTCATAGTTCCGTTTGATCGCTGCAAAGATACTCATTCAAAACTCAAATGGAAGTCAGAGTTCACAGAGCCTGTTAGTATTTTGCTGAAAAAGTTAATAACTGGGGTATGGTTGCTTTGTCAAAGGCTTTAAATCGCTTATTTTTGCGGCAACAAAACAACACATTATAAAATGCCAAACATCAACGAATTACAAGATTTTGTCACTCAGGTTCGCCGCGATATTCTGCGACAGGTGCATAAAGTAAACTCTGGTCACCCTGGAGGTTCTTTAGGTTGCGCTGAATTTTTCACGGCTCTTTACCAGGAAGTTATGGATCACAACACCAGCTTCAACATGGATGGTAAGGGAGAAGACCTGTTCTTTCTTTCCAATGGTCATATCTCCCCGGTTTTTTACAGTGTACTTGCCCGAAGTGGATATTTTCCTGTTGAAGAACTGAATACTTTTAGATTGATCGATTCAAGATTGCAGGGACACCCTACCACTCACGAGGGACTTCCTGGAGTTAGAATTGCTTCAGGCTCGCTAGGACAGGGAATGAGCGTTGCTCTGGGTGCTGCCCAGGCTAAAAAACTGAATAATGATACTCATCTTGTGTACACCCTTCATGGTGATGGTGAGTTGCAGGAAGGTCAGAACTGGGAAGCGATCATGTACGCTGCCGGAAATAAAGTAGACAACCTAATTTCTACAGTAGACCTCAACGGTCAGCAAATTGATGGTAGTACAGAAAAAGTACTTCCGCTAGGAAATCTTAGAGCTAAATTTGAAGCATTTGGCTGGGACGTTATGGAAATTGAAGATGGAAATAATCTTCAACAGGTGATCGACGGACTTAAAGAAGCTAAAACCAGAACTGGAAAAGGTAAGCCAGTCTGTATTTTAATGAACACGGTAATGGGTAATGGTGTCGATTTTATGATGCATACACACGCATGGCACGGGAAGGCTCCAAACGACGAGCAGTTGGAAAAAGGACTTTCTCAGAACCCGGAAACCCTTGGTGATTACTAAGCCGAATTCATTAAAATCAAAATTAAGAATATCATGAAAGAATATATAAATAAAGGAAGTAAGGATACCAGATCTGGTTTTGGAGATGGCTTAACAGAACTTGGGCAATCTAACGAGAATGTGGTTGCACTATGTGCCGATCTTACCGGATCCCTGAAAATGGACGACTTCAAAGCAAATCATCCTGAAAGATTTTTCCAGGTTGGTATTGCTGAAGCGAATATGATCGGGATGGCCGCAGGGATGACCATTGGTGGGAAAATTCCGTTTACAGGAACTTTCGCCAACTTCTCGACAGGTAGAGTTTACGACCAGATTCGACAAAGTGTTGCCTATTCCGGGAAGAATGTGAAGATCTGTGCAAGTCACGCCGGAGTTACTTTGGGAGAAGATGGTGCAACTCACCAGATCCTTGAAGATATCGGCTTGATGAAAATGCTACCTGGAATGACGGTGATCAACACCTGTGATTATAACCAGACTAAAGCTGCAACCAAAGCAATTGCAGATTACGATGGTCCTGTTTACCTGAGATTTGGCCGACCAAAGGTTGCTAATTTTACTGAAGAGGATCAGGATTTCCAGATCGGGAAAGCAGTGCATCTATATGAAGGTGCCGATGTTAGTATCATTGCAACTGGTCATTTAGTTTGGGAAGCTATTCAGGCGGCTGTGGAGCTGAATGAAAAAGGTATTAGTGCCGAAGTGATCAACATTCATACAATCAAACCACTTGATGAAGAAGCTGTGATCGCTTCAGCTAAGAAAACCGGATGTGTGGTTACTGCTGAAGAGCATAACTTCCTTGGCGGACTTGGTGAAAGTGTTTCCAGAACTTTGGCTTCTCACCACCCTACACCTCAGGAATTCGTGGCGACTGAAGATTGCTTCGGGGAAAGCGGAACTCCTGCTCAGTTGATGGAAAAATATGGTTTGAATGCCACTGCTATTGTAAAGGCTGCGGAAAAAGCTATTAAAAGAAAATAATACTTCTATAACATAGAAGTCAGCATATTAAAGCCTTCTGAAGTTTATCTTCGGAAGGCTTTTCTACTTTTACTGAAATAAACAATAAACCCATGGCGTTATAATAGCCTGAAATAAGAAAAAATTAGACCTATGAAAAAATTAATGATGTTTGCACTAATGATTGGTGCGCTGAATGTTTCTGCACAGGATGCAAGTTTTGGGATCAAAGGTGGATTAAATTACGGTGCAACCGGAGAATATGAATCGATTAGCCGTCTAACCGATGATTTTAGCGGTTCATTTGAAGATGGAGAAAACAAGACCGGTTTTCATGCAGGATTTTTTGGTCAGTTCGAAATACTGGGAATCTTTCTACGCCCGGAATTGGTTTATACAGAAATGAATACCGAGTACTCACAATTTGATTATAAGCTTCAGAAGATAGATGCTCCTGTACTTCTAGGAGTAAATGTGCTAGGACCTTTGAATATCAAGGCAGGTCCGGCATTTCAATATATTCTGAAAAATGAACTGGAAAACACGAATTTGAGTATTGGTGATGTTGAAAATGAAATCAGTGTGGGATATCAATTAGGAGCAGGTCTTGATTTAGGCAGGCTTGGTTTCGATGTTCGATATGAAGGAGCTTTCCAGGACAACCAGGCATTGGGTGGAAATCTTGCTGCCGATAGTGGTTTCACTATAGATTCAAGACCATCACAATGGATCCTGAGTATAGCATATACACTCTAGATGAGACTCAATAGTTAGATTATTGTAATAAAAAAACCCAGAAGAGATTCCGGGTTTTTTGTTTTAGTTCGCTACCTGACTTATAAACTTGATTCGGTATAATCGCAATTCTTCGTCATCATAATCGCCATCAAACTCTTCCATCGCTTCATCGATCTTATCGGTCTCCGCTTCCAGGAAATATTCATGAATCTCTTCCTGTTGGTCTTCATCCAGAATATCATCGAGATAATAGTCAATATTCAATTTGGTTCCACTATAGACGATCGCTTCCATTTCCTTGATAAACTCAGGCATTTGCATACCTTTTGCCGAAGCAATATCTGATAATGGTAATTTCCTGTCTACACTCTGGATAATAAATAGTTTCAAAGCACTATTGGCACCTGTAGATTTCACCACAAAATCATCGGGCCTTACAATTTCATTATCTTCAACATATCTCGAGATAAGATCTACAAAATCTGCTCCGTATTTTTTGGCCTTTCCTTCACCTACTCCATGAATGTTTCCTAATTCCTCGATACTTATCGGGTATTTAAGAGCCATATCTTCCAAAGATGGATCCTGGAAGATCACAAATGGAGGCAGGTCTTTCTTTTTAGCAACATTCTTCCGAAGTTCCTTTAGCATTTTGACCAGCTGATCATCCACAGTATTTGCAGATTTTTGCGGTACAACGACTTCTTCAGTACTATCATTAAAAACATGATCCTCGGTCATCATAAATGATACCGGATTCTTCAGATACTCTTCCCCACGCCTGGTTAGCTTTACCACCCCGTAGGTTTCAATATCCTTTTTCAGAAATCCTGCGATTAAAGCCTGGCGTATTAGTGCCATCCAGTAACCGGCATGTTGGTGACTTCCTTTTCCGAAGAGAGGATGTTCATCGGTCTTATGAGAAAGAATGACCGCATTGCTTTTTCCAATGAGCGTGCGCACCACTTCCTTTGACTTATATAACTGATTTGTTTCTTTAACGGTTTTCAGCAATAGCTCAAGATCATCCTTGGCTTCATGCTGATTCTTGGGATTCTGAACATTATCATCCATATCTGCTCCTTCCCCGGTTTCAGAATCGAATTCCTCCCCAAAGTAATGCAGTATAAATTTTCTTCTTGAGATGGAAGTTTCAGCAAAGGCAACCACTTCCTGTAATAGTGCATGGCCAATCTCCTGTTCTGCGACAGGTTTACCGCTCATAAACTTCTCAAGCTTTTCGATGTCCTTATAACTGTAAAACGCAAGACAATGACCTTCACCACCATCTCTCCCGGCACGACCGGTTTCCTGGTAATAACTTTCTATACTTTTAGGAATGTCATGGTGAATCACAAAACGAACATCTGGCTTGTCGATCCCCATTCCAAAGGCGATGGTTGCCACCACCACATCGATATCTTCCATAAGAAACATATCCTGATGTCTGGAACGTGTTTTTGCATCCAGGCCGGCATGATAAGGAACGGCTTTAATGCCATTTACCTGAAGAGTTTGAGCAAGCTCTTCCACTTTCTTTCTACTCAGACAATAGATAATTCCCGATTTACCATCGTTCTTTTTAACGAAACGAATAATATCGGCATCAACATTCTTGGTTTTTGGCCGTACCTCGTAATAAAGATTAGGTCGGTTAAAACTTGCCTTAAAAGTATTTGCATCTGCGATTCCCAGATTCTTCAGAATATCTTCCTGAACTTTGGGAGTAGCCGTGGCGGTAAGTCCGATGACCGGTATATTATTGCCAATACGCTGAAGTATATGTCTTAGATTTCGATATTCCGGCCTGAAGTCATGTCCCCATTCACTTATACAGTGTGCTTCATCCACAGCAAGGAACGAGATCGTCTGATGCTTCAGAAAATCCACATAATCTTCCTTGGTTAGTGATTCCGGAGCCACATAGAGAAGTTTACAAACACCATTATCGATGTCTGCTTTTACCTGGTTTACTTCTGTTTTGTTTAAAGAGGAATTCAAAACATGGGCGATACCATATTCCGAAGAGATACTACGAATAGCATCTACCTGGTTCTTCATTAAAGCTATAAGTGGGGAAACAACGATCGCTGTTCCATCCTGTATTAGTGCAGGGAGCTGATAACATAATGATTTACCTCCACCCGTTGGCATAACAACGAACGTATCATGGCCATTTACGATACTGGTGATAACATCTTCCTGAAGCCCCTTAAACTGACTAAAACCAAAGTACTTCTTCAGTTCTTTGTGTAAATCAATTTCGGTCAAACCCATTCAATTGTGTTACAATTTTACATACATTTGTATAACTAAATATACGGTTTTCTTTAGTACCTGCAATTCTTAATTTAATCTAATTTGAAACTTAGCGAGCAAATCATTTCTTCAGCGAAAGAAACCATTTCAAACGAAGCCAAAGCAATTGCGAATCTCGAAAATTACATTGACGAAGAATTCATTAAGGCGGTAGAAGTCATCTATAGGTCTGAAGGTCGTGTTGTGGTCACCGGTATTGGTAAAAGTGCCATAATCGCCAATAAGATTGTGGCCACTCTCAACTCAACTGGTACTCCATCTATTTTTATGCATGCGGCAGACGCGATCCATGGAGATCTTGGGATCGTCCAGGATAATGATGTGGTGATCTGTATTTCCAAAAGTGGAGATAGCCCTGAAATAAAGGTTTTAGTGCCACTCATTAAGAATTTTCATAATGTACTTATAGGACTCACCGGGAACAAGGATTCATTTCTTGGGAAACAGGCAGACTATGTTCTTAATAGTTATGTAGAGATGGAAGCCTGTCCTAATAATCTCGCTCCGACTACTAGTACAACTGCACAAATGGTTATTGGAGATGCAATTGCAGTATGCTTATTGAATTTAAAAGGCTTCAGCAGCAGAGATTTCGCCAAATATCATCCGGGAGGATCATTAGGTAAGAAATTATATTTGAGAGTTAGCGATATCGTATCTCAAAATATGGTGCCTATGGTTTCTGCGGAAACCGATGTGGCTAATGTGATCATTGAAATTTCAGAAAAAATGCTGGGTGTAACCGCAGTTCTGGAAAACGATCGAATCATTGGGATCATCACAGATGGTGATATTCGTAGAATGCTGAAGGATCACGGAGAAATAAAGGGATTAAAAGCACGGGACATCATGAGTGCCGATCCAAAAACGATCGAACAGGATACTCTGGCTGTTGTGGCCATGGAAATTCTTGAGAAGAACCAGATCTCGCAGCTACTGGCTGTCGAGAATGGAAAATATACGGGTGTTGTTCACCTGCACAATTTAATAAGAGAAGGAATTTTATAATGGAAAGAATCGCCCCCCAGGAAGAACCGGAAATGTCTTTTTTAGATCATCTTGAGGAACTAAGATGGCATTTGATTCGTGCAGTACTTTCTGTAGTAATCGCAGCCACTGTTGCCTTTTTACTGAAAAGTTTCATATTTGATGTTGTATTATTTGGACCTAGCAAAGGTGATTTCTGGTCCTATAGTATGTTATGTAAAGTTTCTGAAGCGCTTGGTTTTGACGGTGGGTTCTGTTTTCAAGAGCTTCCTTTTACCATACAAAGTAGAACGATGGGTGGACAGTTTTCTGCACACATCTGGACTTCCATTACCGCAGGTTTTATCATCGCATTCCCTTACATCATTTATGAGTTCTGGAAGTTTGTCGCTCCTGCAATGCATGAGAAGGAACGTAAACATGCTAAAGGCTTTATTTTTGTGACTTCCATGCTATTCTTTATTGGAGTCCTTTTCGGTTATTACGTGATCACTCCGTTATCCATAAACTTCCTTGGGAAATATCAGGTAAGTGACATTGTTCTGAATGAATTCGATTTAAGTGATTATATAGGCCTGGTAAGAACTACAGTTATAGCTTCAGGATTAATTTTTGAGCTTCCTATACTTATTTATTTCTTGACAAAGGTTGGTATTGTAACACCACAATTCCTGAAAACCTATAGAAAGTATGCCCTGGTGATTGTACTTATCCTTTCGGCAGTAATTACTCCGCCAGATATTGTGAGTCAGATCATTGTTGCGGTTCCGGTATTGATACTTTATGAAGTGAGTATTATCATTTCAAAGTTCATGTATAAAAAAGAAGAAGAAAAATTAAAAAGTTAAGCTATGACAAATCAAGTGGACGAATTTAATTCGTACCGTGCCAAGATGAACGATAAGATTCTTGGTGATAATAATAAGATCATAAAAAGGATATTTAACCTGGACACCAATGCATTTGCTGAAGGTGCCCTGGATAAAAAAACAAAAGAATTACTTGGACTGGTTGCATCTACAGTATTGCGTTGTGATGACTGCGTAAGATATCACCTGGAAGCGAGTTATAATGAAGGAATCACCAAGGAAGAAGTAATGGAAACCCTGAGTATTGGTACTCTTATAGGTGGAACTATCGTGATCCCTCACTTAAGACGTGCTTACGAATATTGGGAAGCTTTGGAAGCCCAGGAATAAAACGGAACAATTTCTGCTTATTCAGAATAAATTGAGACTATGAAACTACGCGCTGAAAATCTGATCAAAACTTATAAAGGAAGAAATGTTGTAAAAGGTATTTCTGTGGAAGTTAATCAGGGAGAGATCGTGGGGTTACTTGGACCGAATGGTGCTGGTAAAACCACATCTTTTTACATGATCGTAGGTTTGATCAAACCCAATAGTGGGAACATTATTCTGGATAAGCAGAACATTACCAAATTCCCCATGTACAAGCGTGCACAGCACGGAATTGGATATCTTGCCCAGGAAGCTTCGGTTTTCAGGAAGCTGAGTATCGAGGACAATATTCTTAGCGTTCTGGAACTTACCAAGCTTTCAAAGAAAGAGCGATTAATGAAGATGGAATCGCTTATTGAAGAATTTGGACTTGGCCATATACGAAAAAGCCGTGGAGACCTTTTAAGTGGTGGTGAACGTCGAAGAACAGAAATCGCCAGGGCTTTGGCTACAGATCCAAATTTCATTCTCCTAGATGAGCCCTTTGCCGGGGTAGATCCAGTGGCGGTAGAGGACATTCAAAGAATTGTTGCTCAACTCAAAGACAAGAATATCGGTATTCTCATTACCGATCACAACGTGCAGGAAACCCTTGCCATTACCGACAGGACCTACCTTATGTTCGAAGGTAGCATTTTAAAGCATGGAATGCCTGAAGAGCTGGCCGAGGACGAAATGGTACGTAAAGTATACCTTGGACAGAACTTCGAGCTTAGAAAGAAAAAGATCTTTAACTAAGCTGTTGCTTTTCTATTGGAAATTACTGAAAGTAGTACATAGAGAAGGATAATTACTGGTATTGCTATAAACTTCAGGAATACTATGAGCAAGAGGCAACTAATAATAAAGAAGTATCGTAATTTATTCTCTTTAAATCCCCAGTCTGAAAATTTTAGCGCGAATAATGGTAATTCCGCATTCAGAAGAATACAGCTTAAGATCGTTAATCCAACCAAAAACCATTCGTTCAGAATCAATTGATTGATCATTGGAACAGATTCATAGGTAAGAATTAGTGGTAAACTAAGGATCAGCAAAGCATTCGCCGGAGTTGGAAGACCAATAAAAGAATCAGTTTGGCGATCATCGACATTGAATTTTGCCAAACGATAGGCTGAAGCTACAATGATTAACAATCCTATAAGCGCGAAAGGTTGCAGGTTGAGATCAAATTCTGAAGAATTCCAGTCGGTTGATAAGCTACCGCTGGACGGCAATGCTTTTATGATCAACTGGTACATCACTATTCCCGGCACTACTCCACTGGTAACGACATCTGCCAGAGAATCCAGTTGTAGTCCTACTTCACTTTTTACATCAAGCGCACGAGCGGCAAGCCCATCAAAGAAATCGAAAAAGATCCCTGCTGCTACGAATATAGCCGCCAGCACCAGGTTTCCCTGTACAGCAAAAATAACTGCGATACTACCAGATAGCAGGTTTAAAGAAGTAATTAGATTCGGAACGTGTTTTTTTAAGCCCATTTGACTGTTTTAAATAGAATCCACTAAACTAACATTTTGAATTTAAAAGCCTCTAAAAATACTGTTATATGAAAAGCAAGTCCGCTAAATTTAATGATTCCTGTATAAGTTTATTATTTTTGAGCAGACTTCAGCATCTATGAAAAACTTTCTTCTGGCGCTTCTTAGCGGGATCATTCTGGCAATTTCCTGGCCAACTTATGGATTTCCAATTTTCATATTTCTAGGTTTCGTGCCACTGCTTTATGCTGAATTTAAGATTCGTAACTATTCTAAAAGCAAAGTCAAACTGAAAGTTTTTGCTCTTTCCTATCTCACTTTCTTCATCTGGAATGTGATTACTACCTGGTGGATCTACAACTCTACTCCTTTTGGAGGCGTTTTCGCTATACTGGCCAATTCGCTATTGATGTCTATAGTGTTTCTCTTATATCATATTGTAGCCAAGAGAACTGGGTTTAAGGCCGCTTCAGCATTCCTTATTAGCATTTGGATGGTATTTGAAAAAATACACTTGAACTGGGACTTTTCCTGGCCATGGCTTAATCTTGGGAACGTATTTTCAGAAGTTCCAGCATGGATTCAATGGTACGAATATACTGGAACTTTTGGAGGAACACTATGGGTATGGGTATTGAACATCGCTATCTTCAAGTCCATTTTATCATACCAGGAATTTAAAGACAAAGCAATCATCGCAAGGGCCGCTGTAAAGGTCTTGTTGCTTATTGGTATTCCAATGCTAATTTCTGGAGTTCTATACTGGACATACGCGGAGCCTGAGGAATTTATAGATGTGGTTATCCTTCAGCCAAATATTAATCCATATACTGAAAAATATAATACTACAGATCGAAAGATCGGGGAGCTCCTACTTGATCTATCTGCTAAAGCGGTAACACCGCAAACCGACTTAATCATTGCTCCTGAAACTGTCTTTGCTGATGGTACACAACTGAAGAACCTAAACAATTCTGAAGGAGTATTTTATGGTGAGCAAATAAGCCGACTGGACGATGAATTATCCTTCATGGGAGGAATTACCTTGTACGAGAGGTTCAATGATCCAGGGAAAGTCCGCAGACAATCTAATAGAATCGGTCCTAAGGATTGGTATGATGATTATAACTCTGCATTTATGATCAGTGATCATTCAGATAGTTTGCAATTATACCATAAATCGAAACTGGTCGTAGGCGTGGAGAATTTCCCATACCAGGAAATTTTGAAACCAATACTTGGAGATGTAATGATCGATCTTGGGGGTACGGTTGCCATGAAAACCACCCAGGAAGAGCGGGAAGTGCTTTATTTTGAGGACTCTCTGGGAACTGCACCAATTATTTGCTACGAATCGGTTTACGGCGAGTATGTAACCGGGTATGTAGAAAACGGAGCGAATTTTCTAAGTATTATTACCAATGACGCATGGTGGGGTGACACACAGGGTCACCAGCAGCATTTAAGTTACGCGAGCTTACGTGCTATAGAAAATAGAAGATATGTGGCGAGAAGCGCCAACACTGGTATTTCAGCGATTATAAATTCCCGTGGTGATATTTTGGAAACCCTGGCATACGAGGAGCGTGGCAGCATTTCAGGGCGAGTCGGAATCCAGAATGAGCTTACTTTTTATTCCAAATACGGAGATTATTTAGCAAGAATCGCACAGTTTCTGGCTCTATTCATCTTCTTATTTTCCGTAGTAAAATATAACAGGAAAAGACCTGCGTGAGAAGTGAGAAGTATGAAGAAAATTTCCAGCTTCTTTCCCATTTTCTCTTCAACTGAAGACTGAAAGCAGCCTACCTACACCTAAGAACCATATGACAACCCAAAATGTACAACCTCCAACTGTACACTTTTTATTGTCCTCTAAAGAATAGCACGGTACTACAGGTTTTTAAAAGTATACTCAGATCGAGAAAGATTCCGCGATGTTTGATATAGTATAGATCATACTGAAGTTTTTCAAGACTATCGTCATAGCAATCTCCATAGTTAGCCATTACCTGCGCCCAGCCAGTTAAGCCGGGTTTAATGATGTGCCGGGTATCGTAAAAAGGAATAAGTTCTGAAAGTTCATCCACGAACACAGGACGCTCAGGTCTTGGGCCGATCAAACTCATATCACCAAGTAATACATTGTAAAACTGCGGAATTTCATCCAGCCTTGATCTACGCAGGAATCGGCCAAATTTGGTAACCCTCAGGTCTTTTTTCTGAGCAAATTGTGGTCCTGAAATCTCCGCATCCTTATTCATGGTTCGCAGCTTTACGATCTTGAAAACCTCCCCATTTTTTCCAACACGTTCCTGAAAGTAAAAGGTCTTTCCACGATTCGCGATCAGATTTCCGGCGATGATAAAAGGGCTTAGAAATATTCCAACTAAAATTCCGAATATGGAAACAAAAATATCAAAGCTTCGAAAGGCCAACAGGTAAAATTTATTCTGGTGATTTCTACTGAAGGGGAAATAACGGTAAAAGTCCTTGTCTACATTTTGCACCGGGATTCTCTGAGTGATCTCCTCATAAACCTGCGAATAATCACGAATAGAAAACCCCTGCTTCTGAAGTGTGCTTAACTGATTGTAAAGTGGCAACATCAACCCACGTTGAAATGCACTGGTAACAACAATTTCGCTTATATGTTCATCCTTGACCGTCTGCACAAGTTCTTCTACTTCAAATCTTAAAAGATCTTCTCTGGCGATATCAGTTTTTAAAGTCTCATCGGTATTGATATAGCCAACTACAAAATAATTAGGATCAGCTTTTTGCAGGGATTCAGCAATCAACTTAATGTCGAATGAATCGCCCACCACCAACACCCGCTTATAGAATCTTGGACTTGAAATCAGACTGATATAAAGAGATCTCCATATAAGCAGTGAAATGGCTACAGAAAGAAAGAAAAAGATGATCTGCAGTCGGTTATCAGGCAAACTTGGAGTAAGTAATGGCGTTAGCATATAGAACAAAACCGTAAGACTGGTGGTAAGCAGGACGTTTTTCAATACGCTGTCAAACCTGTCTGCCTTCTGAAGATCATAAAGTTCGAAAACATTTCCGAAGAAACTCAGATATAATATAAACACAAGAGTCCAGGTCCAGGTTTCAGAATTAATTCTGAAGTAATCAAACTGAAATATAATCCCTACAATAGTAAGAGAAAGTAAGGCAAACAGAATATCAAAAAGTTTCAGGAGAAACTTTCGCTCAGAAATTTCAAAATGAAATATAGGCTTTTTAGACATTTCGGCAGGGCTGCTAATGTGCCGATAAATATAGAACTTTTAGCCTAGTAAATCCAGCCATTGTTGTTTAACTCGCTGCCAATCGAACTTCTCTACTTCGATTCTAGCATTCTTAGCAAGTTGAGCGCTAAATTCAGGCTGAGATATCAATTTAATACAAGCAGCAGTCATAGCCTTAGGATCTTCTGGAGTTACCAGGAGACCGGTGTGTGCATTTTGGATCAAATACGGTATTCCACCTACGTTCGTTGAAACTACTGGAAGGCCTAGGGCCATGGCTTCGATTACACTCACAGGAGTATTGTCCACATTCGAGGTATTTAGAAAAACGCAGTAATCATGAGATAGCGAAATTAGATCAGGTTTAGAGAGTTTCCCGGGAAAGCTAACTTTGAGGTCATTTTCTTTCACATACTTCTTAAGTTCTGCAAGGCTACCATCCTTATCAGGTCCTACCATACAAAGTTCGCTTTCAGGATAAAGATCTGATAAATTTTCCAGTACCTGAATGGCTAGTTCGGGGTTGTAAAGTTCTTGAAACGAGCGAATCCAAAGCAATTTTGGATTAATATGGATTCGATGCCGGAAAGCATAATTTTGAAGAGGAACAGCATTAGGAAAGCAAACAAGATTCTCATAACCCAGCTGATTAAACTGCTGATAAAGGTACTCTGAAGGCGCTACCAATTTTGTAGCGGTCTGGAAGAGATTTGTTACATAATTACCTGAAGACCTCAACCTGTTCGATAAATTACCACCATGCAAAATAAAATAATAGTCCTTCCCTCTAAACCTGGCTATACTCCCGCAGAATTTTGCATAAATAAAATTTTGAGTGCTATAGGTATCAATAAGAAGTTTTTGATAGTTGCCAAATAAGCAATAGAGGCACATCTCTAGAAGTCTCAGGAATTTGTTTTGAAAGGTTGAAATCGTTACAATTTCGAAACCTTCAGTTTTGAGCAAATCAGGTATAGTATCAACTGCCGTAGGAGTTCTTCCCCATTTTTCCAGTTTGTTGCCTATATAAAGAATTTTATGCATCAGGCCAGCACTAGGTTCCAGTCATCTCTTACACAACTCCAGTCAAATTCATCTACCTTGCTTTTAGCATTTTTACATAGTAATACTCCTACTTCCGGGTTTTCCACGATGTCCTGAATAGCAACAGCCATTTGTTGAGCAGAACGATCCTGCACTAGGACTCCGTCCATGGAATGATCAATTAGCTGTGGCATTCCACCAACATTCGTGCTAACTACAACCAGGCCAAGGCTCATCGCTTCTATAACACTTATAGGCGTATTATCCACGGTGGTGGTATTAATGAAAAAGTCATGATGTTGGGATAGGGAGGACCAGTATTTCTTCTTTAATTTCCCGGTAAAACGAACATCTAGCTTATATTTCTCCGCAAGTTTCTTACAGGTTTTCATCGTCCCATCTTTTTCCGGGCCTACCATACAAAGACTTGCCTGTGGAAATTTTTCAGAAATTATCTTCAATACTTCGACAGCCATTATAGGATTATATCGCTCCTGGAAACGTCTTACCCACAGCAATTTAGGCTGAAAATTTTTACGTTTCTTAAAGGGATAATTGGAGGTTTTGATGGCATTTGGAATGACTTTGGTATTTTGAAAGCCGTGCTTTTCAAAAGCATTCTTTAAAAACATGGAGGGTGCTATATTGACCTTTGAGTTTCCGAATAGACTCTCACTAAATGATTTAGATCTTTCCAGTCGTTCCGGTAAATTTCCACCGTGTAATATTGGAATATACTCAAGATCCAGAAGCTGACAGGCTTTCCCAACCAGGTAGGCATAATAAAAGTTCAGGGCACCATAAGTATCGATAAGAACAATATCTGTAGAATTTTTGTAGCGTGCAATTAGCCCAAGCATTTCGGTAAGGCGCAAAGCCTTATTGGATCGTGTAGATGCAGTTTTAACCTCGTAACCTTCTTTCCGTAACATTTTACTAAAAAAAGAAATATAGGTAACCGTAAAACTATTGACCTGCAAGTCGTTTCCTATGTACAGGATTCTTTTTTTCATCTACTATATATAATAAAGCAAGTCCATATACAAACGCTGGAAGAGCAATACGCATGGCGGAGTGGTTAATGGTTAAAAACCAGAATGCTACAAATGCCAGGAAATAATAATTATTTTTAAACTTGAACCAAAAAACTACCGGGACAAATATAAGGATTAGGATCGCTAATAATCCGAATATTCCATGTTCAGATAGTAGTCTACTTATTTCGTTATGAGAGGCAGTCTCAAAACCTGTAGCTTCACTTCGGAATTCTTTAGCTTTTCCAACTCCTACACCAATTACAGGGTTTTCATAAAAGCCTTGAAGCTCACTAACGATTAGTTCAGTTCTACCAGTTGTAATATCATCTTCTAATTTTCCTGCCGCATTCCTGTTGGTATAACGGTAATCTATAAGACCTTGAGTAAATATTGAGGTAACAATCCAGGTAATGGAAACAGCCATAAATAAGAAAACTATTTTCTTATTTATTTTAGCCTGCAACCTGGCATTCTGCTTGTAATAATAAAAAATTAGAAATAAAATAATACATATTAAACTCGTTAAAACTCCTCCTCGTGAAAAGGTAACAATTGCCCTATAGCTTATCATACCAAATAAAAATAAATCAATAAGATTAATGATTGGTACTTTAATCACGAATAACCGAGTAGCAAGAAGGAATGCTCCAAGCCCCATAACTGTAGAGATTTGATTTGGTCCAAAATAACCAGAAGCTGCATAATTAGAATTTGTCCCACTAGATAAAGCCTCTCCTATACTCGGTGTATACAAAAACAAATAAAACATATGGCAAACCAACGGCAGGAGTAAGGTCATTAAAATATAATTAAACTGTACTCCTGTAATCTTTTTATAATAACAGTATAAAGCAGCTATGCCCAGACACACCGGCCCTGCCAGGTTAAAAGCCACTGCTTTTCTGAAAACCACATCGTAGTCCAATGTTTGAGATGCCACTACAATTCCAGGAAATAAAATAATTAGATAGATCCAGAAAGGTGTAGTTTTTATGGATGTTCCCTTAAAAAACATACCTATTAAAAGAAAGAGGATTACAGAATATTTACCTGTTTCATAGAAAATAATACCCTCGGTCATCCTAAATAGTACTTCAGCTCCAGATATATATGCTGCCGCCATTAAAGCCTCATTATTCTTATTTTTTCGGATAAAAATGAATAGAATCCAGAATATCCAAATAGCAGAAAATATAATAATTGCTGAGGGACGTAATAAATAGAGCACCACTGCGATTACAAAATGTAAAAGCACTAACTGTACATATTGTATGTGGGTGAGGTCTTTAATAAGTTCAGTATTTAGTTAATTTCTACAAAAAAATTAAAGAATTAGATCGCTTTAAAACCTAATTATTTATCTCTATTCAATATAGACCGAAAAAATTCAATTACTAATGGCATTGATTTTTTTCCTGAATAATTATCAATAATCCTATTTTGAAAATTTAGCCCATCCTTTTTCATTTCTTCCGGATGAAGTAAATATTCCGCAATATTTGCAGCGAACGCATCTGGATTTCCTTTTTCTACAACCTTCCCAAAATTTCCAATTACATCTTTACAATCCCCCACATTCGTACAGACCACCGGTAATCCTGCGAGACCATACTCAAGAAGCGCAACCGGTAAACCTTCTGAGCTTGAAGATAACACTCCAATAGATGCATGATTTAAAATTGATTTAATATTTCCTTTTTGACCATAAATAAAAACGTTATTCTGTAGATTATAAACCTCAATTAACCTTATAAGCTTTGCAGTATAATGCTTATCTGAATCATCACCTACAAGATGCAGGCTAAGAGAAAATTTTTTATGATCTAATAAAGAAAAAGCTTTTATTAGAGTTGAATGATCTTTTGGATGTCGAAGATTTGCAACGCAAATAATATTGAAATCGCTCTTACCCTTTAAATAAAAATCTGTAGAGTTAGTTTTACCTAATTTTACAAAGTTTTTTAATAAAAGTAAATTTCCGCAGAGAAGGTTCTTCTTTGTCCATTCATATAAATCATGATTCACAACAATTATCCCATCAAAAAACTTAGATGCAATTTTAAGAAATCCCAGATCTTTATTATTTAGCGCCCGAGCTCCCAAATGATCATGCCATATCAGTTTAGTTTTTGGGATTATTATCTTAATAAGTACACCCAAAAAGTAAGAACTACCATGTGCTTGAATCAAATCGATCTTATTATTTTTAATGTAGCGCCTAAGTTTAATAATTGCCTTTAGGTCGAAAGTGCTTTGGCGATTAAGAAATATGTAATTCTTTTTATTATTTATTTTTTTCTTTAAACTCCCTTCCAGTCTGGAGCAGCATAGATGTGAATCTACGCTTTCCTCTGAAAAGGCATTGGCATAACTTACAGCCATTTGTTCTGCGCCTCCGGGTCTTAATGAATCTATAAGTTGCAGTATTCTCATTTCTTTAACTTGTAATAGCTAAGACCTAATAAGAAGGCTTTCAATTCCTTCTTTAAATCTTTCGAGAGTAAATTGTTGCGACCATTTTATACCTGCTAAAGATTTCTTCTCCATTTCTTGGGGATCCTCAAGAAGTGTTTTTAAGTTTATTAAAGAATTTTTGGTGATTTCCAGATTTGTTTCCTTATTGATTGAAATGAGTAAACCCCGGGTTTCGTTGCCCAGCATCCATGGAACACAGCTTACAGAAGTTGCAATTGGTATACAACCAAAAAACATGCCTTCTGCCAGAGCCTTGGGCCAACCTTCACTTTCTGAAGGCAATATGGAAAAATGCGATTCTATATATGCTTCTTTTAGTCTTTCTTTACTAATATTCCCATGTAACCGTATATTATCTTTTAAACGATTTTCCGAAATATAATTTTCAATCTTTTTTCGTTCAACCCCATCTCCAAATATATCTAAAGAAACCTTAAACCCACTATTTATGAGTTCATGAAGAACTTTTACTGCTATTAAAGGTCGTTTACCTTTAGATAGTGTCCCTACGAAAACAAATTTGAAAGGTTGAGAAAAATCTTTTGCTATTTTCTGTATATCAGAATGCGAATAACTTGCTGTAAAAAAGGGAATTATATTTTTACTTTTATTCTGCCATTCTCCATAAATTAAAACCTTTGCTTTCCTGGTTAGGAAACTATTTCCTAAAATCCACTTCTGTATTTTGTAGCTCCAGGGTTGTTTACTTTTTGGATCCCAATTTCCTGCATATTTAACGGATTTTTGTTTATCTGGAAAAAATATCTGAACGACACATGCAATTAAACCTACATTACCAGGACAACGTAAATGTAAATGGTCGGCCCACAGAAATGACCTGATAATTCGGTAAAAAATTATAGGAAGAAGTAATAATGATTTAGTACACTCGGAGATAGATCTAAATGAAAAAAAAGGCAGCTTGAAAACTTTAACCGGGATGCTGAAATCTGCTAAAAAAACCTTCTCAGGATAGGTCGTGGGTGATACTATTGCAACCTCATCTACGTATTCAAACCAAAGCTCCATTTCGCGAACATATGGTGCATACGATGAAGATTTATCACCTCTTGAGATGGTAGGAGCATTTGTGACGATTAGAAATTTCAATTAGATATAATCTTGAGATGTTTTATCATTAATTTTTGTGGCGGGAACTCCTAATACTGTAGTATTTGGAGCCACCGGATTTATTACCAGGGAATTTGCACCAATCACAGCATTATCTCCTACTTCAACCGCTCCAGCTATAACAGCATTTACTCCTATATATACATTATTACCAATTATTGGCACACCTCTGCGGTCTTTTCTTCCACTAATCCCAATAGTGACTCCCTGAGCAATATTACAATTATCCCCAATAATGGCTCTGGAGCTGATTATAATACCCCCAAAATGACCAATATAAAATTCATTACCTATACTTGCCGAATATGGTAAAGAAATTCCGGTCAGAATTTCCATTAATTTCTGAAAAAACACTCCAAAAATTAAAAGCAATCGTTTTAAAACTATCGAAATTTCGGAAGTATAAATACCATTATTTATTCTGTAAACAAATATCGCCCAAAGGCCCTGATGGGTTAATAACAGATTTAGGGAAGATTTTCCGCTGTATTCTCTATATTTTCTTAGATCGCTTCGAAAACGCTGCATTTCTATCTTTAATTTAAATCATTAAACCCTGTTAGCCAACAACATGGTCAAATGCATGCATTTAAACATATATTTATCTGAAATTTGAGATTTTTGCCAATCTTGATAATGCCAGTTTTTCCCAATTTTCTCCTTCCTTTTAGTGCTTAAAGGAAGGAGGTTAAGAAGGAACAACCATTTGGATTTTCCCAATACAGCCCTTTTTTCTACAATATTAAAGGAACGCTTATAATGAAAATAAACCTTTTTTGTAAATGGCCATTCCCATGCTCTATCCGATTGAAATGGCCTATAAAGATTTCTTAGGATTTTTATAGGTATACTGGTCTGTAACGGATCATAACTTATCACCATTCCTTCAGGTTTTAATTTTTCCTTTAATCTGGTTACCAATCCATCTGTATCTTTAAAGTGATGCAAAACACCATAGGCATAAATTAGATCAAAATCGTTTTCAACAAATTGGCTAGATAAAAAATCGACAGCTATAGCTCTTGCTTGTGGTATATTTTCAAGTCTTATATTCAACTTTAAAATAGCAGATTCACTTAAATCTATTGCTATATATTCCTTTGCGCTTTGTGCTAAATATATTGACAAAGCATTTCCTTCAAAGCATCCCAGGTCCAAGACTTTTTTACCCGATAAATCGCCACACCATTTTTTATGAAGGGCATAAATATCATTTTGAACACCTATATTTTTTCTAACTTTATTTAATAAACCATTCCTTACAAAGAACCATAGTTTAGTAGGAAGGTTTTTCTTTTTAGTTTCGTAGAACTTCTTTTGTTTTATTATTAAATCTTCATTTGCCTTCATGTAGATATATCTTCATAAGATTCTTGAAATATAAGATTATTTATAGTCCTATATCCTATTGACCAGCCTTTGCTTCCGGGAGAAATAAAAGGATACCGATAATTAAAGATTAATAAAATAATAATAATTACAGTAACTAAAACTATCAATGTCCTGCCCCATTTAAACATCTTTTTCAATAATAGGTTTTGTAATTATTAAGCTAAACCAACCAAAAATTCTACCCAGGCTTTCCGTTATAGCTTCTTTTCTATTTTTTGTACTAACTATATTACCTAATCTAACCAAGGTAAGTAATAAAGAAGTACTGTTCCATTTTAGCCTGGCTTTTAGACTGGGGTGAGGATTTTTGATTCGCCATACATACCAGCCATTTCTCACCACCATTTTACCATACCTAAATTTATTAGGACGGCCTGCTATATCGTGATAATGTTCTATTTTTGCCGCCGTATTCACATATAGTTTCCCCATCCTGGAGGCTCTTAAAGAAAAATCGGCGTCCTCATACAAACCGTAACCCTCAAAATACTTAGAGAACTTAATATGGTCAAAAACTTCTCTTTTATAGGAGGCCACCCCTCCCATTAACAATTCAACCTGATAAATCTTTCCGCTAGGCGGTAAAAAGCCAATGGAATATCCGTGAGAAAAATCAGGCATAATTCCAGGGTTTTCATCAGGTTTCAAACCAAATTTTCTTCTCAAAGAAAACCGCGCACCTTCTTTTCTAACCCAACCATCGAAATAGTATTCTTCCTTGTCTGGTTGGTAACTTTCATTTACCTTTTTCCAAACGGTCTCATTAGTTATATAACCAGCTACTCCCAAAGCATCAGGGAATGTTCTGTAAACTTTTAAAATTTCTTCACAATATTGACTAGACGCCACCGTATCATCATCAAGAAAAAAAATTACTTCAGACCTTTTAGAGACTCTGGAATTCCCAAAATTACGCTGCCTGGTCAAACCTCTGTCTTGTTTAGTAACCTTATAATACTTTAAATTTGAAAACGATTTTTCTGCAAGTATATCTTTAGTGATATTATCCAGTGAACCGTCTACAATAATTATTTCATTGGGATGTACGCTCTGCTTGGCAACAGAGGTCAGAAGCTTTATTAAAGCCTCCGGCCTGTGGTAAGTACAAATAATAAGACTAAAATACATGGACAAGTCTAATAACTAATTTTCAATAAACAGGTATAATATCAGAAATTAATCAAACCTTACCCCTCTATCATTAAGATTCCTCGCATAAAGCATCGCACGCTTAAACTGTAGCATTTTATATGGCATTTTGAATAGCCTTAAGAAAAAACTACGTTTAGGATTTTTAAAAAGGTATAAAAAAAAGTATTTCGACCGATATTCCTTTATTTGATTAGTATTAAAATGCTTAATTATACCATATAAAATGGTAGGACTTGGGACTGGCCTAATATAACGTACCGGCCTATCTAATTCCCAGGCCTGTTTTTTTCTTCTCTTCCCTAGGATTTTTCCCTGAATTCCCCAATACCGATAACCTCCTGAAGGAGGTTTTAAATGTAGATTTGCTGAAAAAGGGTTAAATATGACCATAGCTCCCTTCTCTAACAATGAAAAACCAAAATCACTATCCTCACCATAACCCCCATCAAAATTCACGTCATTACCTCCTAATCTTTTTACCCAATCTTTTTTAACACAGGAATTAGCATTACTAAAGGTTTGTGCGGCACCTACTTTCCACCTACTTTGCCCAAGCCCTTTAAGGGCCTTCTTTAGTTCCTCTAAGCCTTCCGTATGCTTCTTTGCCATGATATCCAATCCGTTGGATGCTTCAACATTATAGGTTTGTAATAACTTAATATGATTTTTTGTAAAATCTGATGGAATACGGGTATCATCATCAGCAAAGATGATATAATCACCTGTACACATTTCTATAGCTTCATTTCTTGCCCTACAGCTTCCTTTACTTTTTTGCCATCTTACTATAAGGTTATAAGAAAAGTTATACTTATTGTAGATATTTTTTTTCCGCTCTTCTTTTGGAGTCGCATCTATTATTATAACTTCCTTTACCGGGTATTCCTGTTTTTCGTAATCCTGTAAAAGCCGCAGAGTATATTCCTGCCGGAACATAGTAGGAATAACTACACTAATTTCAGGCTGCCCTTTTATATCTTTCAGCTCCCGGGGAGGAACTAATGGAAAACTATTAGCTCTAGAGCTTGCTCTTTGTGCCTGTAAATATGCTTTAAGTTCTCTAAAAGGATTTTTCAATCCTTCTTTCAAGAGCATATTATAAGCATGTTCTCTTTTAAAATTCTTTTTAAAAAAAATATACCTATCAAAAGCTGGAATTGCTACTAAATTGTTAGATGATGGATACAGGCCTTTTATATATAGTGGAATAGCTCCTCCATACCTCAACATCCTAAATCCCAAATCCAGAGCAGGCATAGTCTCTGATCTATAATCTCTTGGGAATCCTCCAAAAAGTTCCCAAACTTCTTTCCTTACTACAAATTGCTCTGGGTTGATCCTCCAGTTTACTGCTCTGTCCAAATGGGGGAAATCATTCAAGAACCACCAAAATACAGCGATCTGATATACAAGTTCAGGAAATACGTCTTTAAATCCCTGGTCTAAGGAGCTATGCCAAAGGTCTCCAGGGCCCATAGCTAATTCGTCCAGTATATCCATTTTAGGATTCCCGCAGTATAACAGGATATCTCCATTACTGGCTTTATATTCCTTAAGATCCATAACCAAGTATTCTTCTGTAAAATTGAATATTTTGTGAAGCAACCACTTCTGCAGAAAAAATTTCGTTAACTCTTTTCCTCGCTGCTTTTCCCATTGTTAACCTCAATTCATCATTCTTAAGAACTTCTACAATCTTTTCGGCATAAACTTTATGTTGCTTTGGGTCTACGGCAAAACCAGTTTCCCCATGAATCATAACCTCTTTCGCCCAGCCAATGTCTGAAGAAACAAGTGTCTTCTCCAATGCCATTGCTTCTAACCACGTCATGGGAAGGGCTTCTGCAAAACTTGGCAACACGACCACTCCAGCCCGGTTTACCAGGCTAAGCACCTCTTCATAAGGAATTTCATTTAAAAAGGTCACTTTCTTCCGGGCTTCAGGGCTAAGTTTTTCTTCAATTATTTCTTTAGTAGAAAGAGAAGTTTTTTTATCGATCACATCTTTTCCTGCAAAAACCAATTCAGCTTTCGGAATATTTTTATGAACGATATTAAAAATTGCGGCAAGCTCCAGAACTCCTTTTTTCCTGATGATACTTCCGAAATAAAGGATCATATTACTTTCAATCCTCCCTGGCAAAGGCTTAAAAATTGTAGTATTCACAGAATTTGGAATAACTTCGATCTCTTTTTTCAAACCAAAAATCTCCTTTGTTTTATCCGCTGTAAATTTACTAACAGATAATAAATGGTTTGCACCCAACAAGGCGTTCTTTTCAAACCAGAAGTTCTTCCTTTTTTGTTGTCTACTCTCCAGATGACAAAAATAGGCATCGCTCCCATTCATTCTTATTACTAGCGGGCATCGAATTTTCATAAATGCTGTTATACCGGTCCAGTCCGGTGCTTCTATGGCATCTATTTGCTCTTTTAGAATAAATTTATTTAAATAATTCTGCAGGAATTTTCTATACAGGTACCATCCTAGCAATTTAAACCTTCTCTGTTTTACGAGGTGAAATTTGATCCCATTTTCTTCGAATACCTCATCCTCTTTCTGCCCGTAAATAAATATTGAAACCTTTATACCTTTGAGAGTCAAGGATTCTGCCATATTCTTGATACTGGTTCCAATTCCCGCGGCAGCGTTTGTACGCAAGTGGGGATATTCCGGAGTAAGAAAACCTAAGTGCATGGCAAAAGTTTTATATGATTGGATAGCATCGCCTGTAAATTGAACCGCTCTTCGATTATTCCATTTACAGGTTTATCAATACCTTTTTTCCCCGTCATAATATCATTTAGAATGCTGGTTAGCTGCCTTGTATCTTTAGGTTCAAAAATATATCCGTTGATAGAATTATCAATAATTTCAAGGTTGCCTCCTACCGTAGTAGTTATCACCGGAACATTAGATGCAAGACTTTCTAAAATAGATAAGCTAAAACATTCCATGTATGTAGGTTGTAATAAATAGGAATAATTTTGAAATTGATCTGGCAATTGTGAAGAACTACCATGAAATCTTATCACTTCAGGAAGATTACATTTGCTAACCAGTTCCTTCAATTCAGTTTCCAGTGGGCCTTCTCCAAATATATCAATTCTAATTTGCTGCTTGATCTCTTCCGACAGTGCCGATACCGCGTTGATTAGATCCCCAATACCCTTAGATTTACGCAAATGTGAGGCGACTATAAATTTACCAAAATTCTCTCGCCTCCTTTTTTTATAGGACTTTAAATCTATTCCATTATAAACAACACTGGTCTTTTTAGTTAAAGTTTTTCCGTAATCCTCTATGATGGCATCTGCAGTATACTGGGAAACACCTACAAAATGATTTATATAAGAAGCATAGAGAATTCCCCTAATTTTGTTTTTAATACGCTTCTTTAAGTTAAAACCCTCCAAAGGCCTTGGATTATGATCTACAGCAATAATATATGCTGGTGTTTCCTCTTTAACCTTTTTAAAAAAAGGGGTACATAATGCAATAAAATGAGTTACTACAATTGCATATTCTTTTCCCTCATGTAGATGCTTTATAAAAAAATTTTCTAAAGATTGAATGCCGGCCAAACGCACATCTAAATTTGAATGAAAATCGGGATGATTATTCCCTGCAAAAAACCAATTCACAATCCAGCCTCTTCTTTTGAGTTCTGAATCATAGGCTATAAAAAACCTATCCATTCCACCTATTCGGTCTGGTTTTAATTCATAATTACAAACTACGGCGATATGTCGCTTTCTACTCAACCCTTTATTATTTTCTTTAAAGTCTTTGTAATCCCTATACTGGTACCTTCAAGATTTTTACCTATTTGCATCTCCAGCAATTTCATCCTTTCAGTTTTATCCAACTGAGGATTCATAAGATAGCTATTTATCGCGTCAATAAGTTCTGTTTTATTTTTTGAAACTTTAACCGCTCCGCTTTGTATTACCTTTTCATAATGACCAAACTTGAGAAAACGTTGATCATTATAAAGTCCATTATCTTCAGTCCCAAAAACCGGATTGATAACAGGTTTATTAAATAACATAAAATCAAGACTCATGGTAGAGCACATATTCAGGTTTAGAACTGCATATTCCAGAAGTGCTCTAAGATCTTTAATATCTCTAGCTTTCGGGATACGTTGCGACCATGGTTCAGGATGATCATTCCTGGAAATAAACCAGTCAGGAAAATTCCATTTTATAAATGAGAATTTTTCTTTTAAATATAAAAATCTTTCGGGCTCTTCAGCAGGCGAGGTACGCACAATAAAATTCACCACTTCCTTAATTTGCCCATCTTGTAATGCCGTTGCTATCGTTTCTATGTAAAGACCATCATTCTGGCTGGTAGAGACGTCGCCGCAACTATAACAAATAGTTTTTTTTCCTGGGTCCAGTTTAAACCTTCTATAAAATTCATATTTATGCGATTGGTATTCCGGCATAATATATGGTTCGAACTGAGGAGTACCTACAACTTTCACGTCTTCAGCCCGGGTAGCCGGATAGAAATAAAGAAGTTCATTTTTCATTAGATCACTCCACACCAGGTAAGAATCAAAACCTGCCGCCATACGACCTTTTGAAGCCAGGTTATCCCAACTGAAAATAAAGGAACTGGTTTTAATCCCTAGCTCCTGAGCTGCAGCAACTAATGGCACAACATAAGGAGGACGCTGATGCGTAAAAAATAGAAGGTCTGGACAATTGCTATTTAAAATGTTTAAGCATTCTCTGGTCATCTTGTGATTTCTCAAAGATTTCTGTTGTCTCTTTTCTAGAATCCTGATAAATCTTTCTGAATGAAATACATTTGTGATGCTGTAAATAAGTCTTATTGCTTTCCCTCGATTAGATTTACTTTTGGACTTATTGGCTATTAAATTATCATTGATTCCAAAGTAATCTTTGTGTAACTGTAAGTGTGCTACTTCTTTGAATTTTCTCCAAAACCAGGTTTGGAATGGCTCTATATAAACCGGCAGCTCAATTATTTTTAAATTATCATAACTATTATCGTTGTATATTTTTCCCGGTAAACCGGAATAAATAATCACCTCTTCAAAATTCTTGACTGCCTCGGGAAGAAAATTACTCAACACAAAGTTCCTATAACCTACGCCATCTGTAATGACCAGACCGAGTTTTCCTGAGTTTTTTTCATTCATTTTTTTAGGAGCTGTTAAAGCAAAAATAGCAGAAATATTAACTTTGCCCAGCCGGGAATAGTAACTATTGTTTTCAAATCTCTAAATGAAGACTTTTAATTGAAACTTTTCTATATTGCCTTTGGATTATAGCCATTAATATGACAACCGATTCCCAGCAAAACCAGGATAAAAACCAAGAATATTACGAGAAACTTTATGAAAACCATCCTATTGAAGGAATTCTTTACTGGCTAAATAATTTAAAGGAAGTCCTCCCAAGAATAATTAGTACGTATACCACCTGGAACGGAATGTATAAAAATGATTTCCAAAACCGTTTAAAAGGAAAAAAAGTGCTTGAAATGGGTTGTGGGGATTGCTCGAATGCCGCGGTTATGGCTGCCCTGGGAGCTGAAGTTTATGCTAATGATATCGCTTCAACCAGTGGTGTCATTATTAAAAAGTTAAATGATAGTTACAATTTTAAACATCCCATTCGTTTTATAGAGGGTGATTTTCTAGAAAATTCTCTGGAAAGCAATAGTTTTGATTTTGTTATTGGCAAGGCTTTTTTGCACCATTTAACCCTACCCGTGGAAGAGGCCTTTATAAAGGAGACTGCTAGACTTCTTAAACCTGAGGGCGAAGCGCGTTTTTTTGAACCTGCCGTAAATAGTAAACTACTCGACGAACTCAGATGGCATATTCCCGTTCCGGGAAGGCCTTCAAAATTTAATAAAAAGGCCTTTGCTCTATGGAAAGAAAAAGATGTTCATCCAGATAGGACCTTAAATTCCAGGCATTTTAAAAAGGCCGGACAAAATTATTTTAAAATAACTGAGATTATTCCTGTGGGCACCTTAGAAAGGCTCCACCGCATTTTACCTAAAAATGAATTCAACCATCGCTACAGAAAATGGGCGTTAAGATCTGAGAAATATTTACCAGGTTTTTTAAACCTTAATCTTACCCGTAGCCAGTTAATAGTTTATAGAAGGCCTATTTAATTTGTACCTAAATATAGAATCCAATACATTTATCCTTTCCCAATAATTAGTATATGAGCATTATTTTAAAGGCCGAAAATATTTCCAAACAATACCGCCTGGGGACTGTGGGTACAGGAACCTTAAAACATGATGCACAACGTTGGTGGGCAGGAATTCGAGGTAAGGAAGATCCCTTTTTAAAAGTTGGTGCAGTAAACGACCGCTCCAGTAAAGCTAATGAAGATTATGTCTGGGCTTTAAAGGATATAAATTTTGAAGTTAAGCATGGAGAAGTGCTGGGAATTATTGGCAAGAACGGTGCTGGTAAATCCACCCTTTTAAAAATTTTATCACGGGTTACCTCTCCTACTACCGGGAGTATAAAAACCAAAGGCAGGATCGCTTCCCTATTAGAAGTGGGCACCGGATTTCATGGCGAATTAACCGGCCGGGAGAATATCTTTATGAATGGAGCGGTGCTAGGAATGACCAAAAGCGAGATCAAAAATAAGCTCGATGAGATCATCTCTTTTTCCGGTTGCGAAAAATACATTGACACCCCGGTAAAGAGATATAGCAGCGGGATGACCGTGAGACTGGGCTTTGCCGTAGCAGCACATTTAGAGCCTGAAATTTTAGTAGTAGACGAAGTCCTGGCCGTAGGAGATGCCGAATTTCAAAAAAAAGCCATAGGCAAAATGCAGGATCTGTCAACTGGCGAAGGTAGAACAGTGCTATTTGTTAGTCATAATATGGACTCTATTTCACTTTTAACTGATAGGGTTTTATTATTGAAAAATGGTTTAGTGCATTATGATGGTGAAACTATGAAGGGAGTAAATGAATATCTTAAAATCTATAAGGGCGGTAAATCATATCACTCAGATGGAGTATCACAAATCCCCAAAATAAGACACATTGAATTACAAACCAGCCTACCAAACAATATTCATGAATTCGGAAAGGAACTAAAATTTGAATTTCAAATAGATATTCCATATGTCACAGATAATTTGGCTCTATCCTTTCAGATAATAGATGAATTGCAAAAACCGATTACCCACATATGGATTATTGACTCGGAGAAAAAAATAAAAAGAGAAAAAGGTAATTATTTTTTTATATGTACTATACCTAAACCAAAACTATATATGGGTGATTATTCAGTAAGAGTCCATCTTTCAAATTCCAAAACCAAGGAAAAGTTTGATTATTTAGAATCTGTATGTGGTTTTAAGATAAAAATGATGAAAAGTGTAAGAAAAGATTTCAATTGGGTTCATGGAACATGTAAATATCTCGAGAATGCGAATTGGTCTGTATCAAAATTTAATTCAAATGCTATATAAGTTAAGAAAAAAAATAGCTAAATTTTTAGTGAATAGTAAGGACGATGCATTAAAGCCAGCCTCAAACTATTCTGACATTACTGATAGAGAATGGAATATCATTAACCAGACAAAAGATTTTACATTGACTAATCCTGAAAGGTTAGTTAGCTTAATTAGAGCCGTAGATTATATCGAATCAAACAATATAGCAGGTAGCATTGTAGAATGTGGGGTTTGGAAAGGTGGAAGTATCATGTCAATTCTAAAAACTTTAAAAAATCGAGATAGTACCAATCGGGAAATTTATTTATACGATACTTTCGAGGGCATGAGTGAACCAACTGAAAAAGACGAATCTTTCAGGGGAGAATCTGCTAATAAAGCCTTTAATAAAAAAGATGAATTTTGGGAGAGGATTAAATGTTTTTCAACTCTTGAAGAAGTTGAATCCAATATTAAAACTATAAATTATCCCAGCAAAAAAATAAAATTTATTAAAGGAAAAGTTGAAGACACAATACCTGGAAATGCACCTAACAAAATTGCCATATTAAGGTTGGATACTGACTGGTACGAGTCAACCCTGCATGAATTAGAACATTTGTATCCTAGATTAGTTCCGGGAGGTGTGTTAATTATTGATGATTACGGTCATTGGAAAGGTTGCAAAAAAGCTGTTGATGAATATCTAGCTAAAAATGATATTAGTCTTTTGCTACATCGGATTGATTATACATGTAGAATTTCTGTAAAAAATTAATACTTAATGGATAATCAATTTATAAATATACCATTGAATATTGAAAATTTAGACAGATTTACTATTCGTAATTCTATTTTTAATGCAATAAAAGATTCTACTCATTTGTTTAAAAATAAGTTTTTGGATATAGGTTGTGGTAAGATGCCTTATAAAAATTATATCCTCGAAAACTGTCCCATTAAGAATTATATTGGATTAGATATAGAAACCGCGATCAATTATGATGAAAGTATAAAACCTGATTTCTACTGGGATGGGATAAAAATGCCATTTGATTCAAATTCTTTTGATTGCGCTTTAGCTACTGAGGTACTAGAACACTGCCCTGATCCAGAAACTGTCTTAAAGGAAACATATCGCATTCTTAAGAAGGAAGGTATATTTTTTTTTACAGTTCCATTTTTATGGAATTTACATGAAGTACCTCATGATGAATACCGCTATACCCCTTTTTCTATTAAACGTCATTTAAAAAATGCTGGTTTTGAGGATATAGAAATTAAAGCCACAGGAGGCTGGCACGCTTCTATGGCACAAATGCTAGGACTGTGGGTTAGAAGAAGTCCCATGGCAGCTAATAAGCGAAAAATACTATCCTATATATCAAAACCAATAATCCGCTATTTGATTAAATTGGACCAACCTGATAAAATAGAATTTAAGGAAGGTCAAATGATAACCGGGCTTACGGGAACAGCAAAAAAAAAGGTATGATAAACACAGCGATAATTTCACCTTTGCAAAATGCATATTCTGAAACTTTTATCCAGGCACACAAAAAGCTAGAAGGAAAAATATTTTATTATTACGGTGATAAATCATTCCTGCATTTAGAAGGTGAGGGGGCTCTTTCAAATATGCCTAAAACCACATTTTTGAAAGTGAAGCGTAAGATTCTCAAAAAATCTTATTCATATCTTCATGAACAACTTTTTGTTAAATCTCTCTCTAAAAATAATATTCAGGTAGTACTAGCAGAGTATGGTATTACCGCCGCCATTCATCTTCCTGTAATAAAGTACCTTAATTTACCTTTAATTGTCCATTTTCATGGTTACGATGCATCCCGTAATGATATAATTAAGCGATACAAAAACTATAAGGAGGTTTTTGATTATTCCAGCTATATCATTGTTGTCTCAAAGAAAATGTATGAAAAATTACTCCAAATGGGATGTCCTCAAGAAAAAATCATCTATAATGTATATGGTCCAAATGACAGATTTCTAAAAGTTTCTCCAAAATTTACAAACAAACAGTTTATATCTGTTGGTAGGTTTGTAGACAAAAAAGCACCTTATTACACTCTATTAGCATTCTCGAAAGTCTTAAAAAGCTACCCGGAAGCAAAACTTGTTATGGCTGGAGATGGAGTTTTATTGAATACTTGTAAGAATATGTCGAGGTATTTAGGAATTGAAAACAATGTTTCTTTTCCTGGCATTATTACCCCAGAAATTTATCAAGAATATTTAGAGAATTCCTTAGCATTCGTACAACATTCTGTTTTGGCCGACAATGGTGATTCTGAAGGTACGCCAGTTTCTATTCTCGAAGCTAGTGCTGCAGGGTTACCCGTAATTTCCACCCTTCATGCAGGAATCCCTGATGTTATTATCAATGGAACTACAGGTTTATTGGTAAAAGAACATGATGTTGATGCAATGGCTATTAAGATGAAAATATTTTTGAAAGATCAAAATATTGCCAGAAAAATGGGAGAAGCAGGGAAAAAAAATATTTCATTAAACTATACCATATCCAGGCATCTGGGGAAGATAAACGAGCTAATTCAAAAAGCAGCTAGAAGATAATTTTAATTATAAAATTCAGTGTCAAGTTTAGTATCCATAGTTATCCCAACCTATAACCGGGCTCATTTGCTGGGTGAAACTCTGGATTCTGTTCTAGTACAAACATATGGAAATTGGGAATGTATTGTTGTTGATGATGGTTCAAATGACTATACGGAGGAATTGATGGAATTCTATTTAAAAGATCCAAGAATAAAGTTTTACCATAGGCCAAAGCAACGTCCCAAAGGAGCTAATGCATGTAGAAATTTTGGCTTTAACCAAAGTAAAGGGGCATTTATTCAGTTTTTAGATTCTGATGACATAATCACTCCTAATTGTTTAAATGATCGGGTTTTTCAATGTCAATTAAATTATGAAGCCGACTATTTGATAAAATCTACGGGTAAGATGCAAGCTAATGGTTCTAGAGAACGAGAAATTTTTAATATTGACCCAAAAAATTTATCAAAAGATTCTTATCTCAAATTATTCTTAAGCTATCAAATTCCGTGGCAAACTGGAAGTGTTTTTTGGAGAAGAAACGTATTAGATTATTATTCCTTTGATGAAAACCTTAGTAGATTACAGGATGTAGATTTTCATATTCGAGTATTACTTAGTGAAAATTTAAATGGAAAACGGATTTTTGAAATCGATAATTTTTACAGGTTAAATTGTAAAAGAACGAGTTCAACTAATCATATAGATAATGTAGTTTATAGTTTTTTAATAATATTTGAAAAAATTTTAAGGTACGAGATAAAAAATTATAATCAATATTTCAAAAAATTTATCTTATTTGTTTTATTCAGGTTCATGTACATAAATCCGAAACGATATAATTGTGAAATTAGGAAAATTGAAAAGTTTCTTTTGCAGGAAAATTTTATTTCTCAAAAGCAAGCAATCCTGTTATTTATGAAAAGGAAAATAAACACAACCTTCCTGAGACGTCTTAAGATATTGAGAAAGTTATCTTATTTCATAGAAACTAAAGTTGGTAACAAATAATTTAATATGATGGTTTCTATTATAATCCCTTGCTACAACGATCCAGTTTTTATTATTGAGGCAGTTCAATCCGCTATTGACCAGACCTATAAAAATAAAGAAGTTATTATAGTAGATGATGGTTCTAATAAAGAAACCAAAGCTGTTCTAAATTCTTTAAAACTTAAAGTAAATAAAATAATAACTCAACCAAATCGTGGGCTAAGTGCAGCACGAAATATTGGAATTAGCGCCGCCAATGGAAAGTTTATTGTTGTTTTAGATTCAGATGATTTTTTTTCACCTAGTTTTTGCGAGAAGGCAGTAAAAATTTTCTTAGAGAACAAAAGTGAATATAAGGTTATTACATGCTACGCTAAACGTTTTGATCGGAAAGGGGTAATCGACATATTTAAACCAAAAGGCGGTGGCATTGAGAATTTTTTATTCTTTAATGCTGCAATAGGCAATTCTCTTTTCACCAAATTAGATTGGCAACAAATTGAAGGTTATGATGAAAATATGAGAAAAGGTTTCGAAGATTGGGAATTTTATATAAGATTACTTTCGAACTCTGGAAAAGCATATGTAATAAAAGAACCTCTATTTCATTATCGACAGAAAGAACAATCAATGCGCAAAAGCGCTAATAAAATAAAATATGAACTTTGGGCTTATATTTTTAGAAAACATTCTGAGCTCTATAAAAACAATTATGAATCTATGATTGATTTTTTTATCAGTAAAATTGCATTAGAGGAGAAGGAAAAGATAAAAAATAAAGAAAGAATAGAATACAAAGTAGGAACTAAAATACTAGCCCCAATCAGATTCATAAAAAGGTTATGGCAATAAAAGCCCAAGTCACAATACTCTTAGCCACATTTAATAGAGCGCATCTTATTGAAGAAACTTTATTATCTATCCAAAACCAAACATTCACTAATTTTAAATGTTATATTATCGATGATCACTCAACAGATCACACGAGAAAAGTAGTTGAGGAATTTTGTCGAAAAGATGATCGCTTTGGATACTTTTTAAAACCAATAGAATATGCTAAAGGTCTTTCTGCAACCCGAAATTTCGGCTTAGATTTAGCTAAAAGAAACCCTTCTGAATTTATTCAATTTTTTGATGATGATGATCTTATGCATCCTCTTAAACTTGAAATTCAGACTAAGGCATTAAAAAAAAATTTAAAAGCTCAATTTTCTCTCTGTGGGGCCAAAAATTTCAAGAATAAATCTGAAATAAATTTTACAGAAATTCAGCAAAAAAATAATCCGAAAAATTTATTATTAGGTGAAGCTTATTTAATCGGAACAATAAAATTTGTAGCGCAGGTTCCCTTATTCAGATGGAGCTACGCAAAAAAATTCGCTTTTGATGAAGAATTATTTTATGCGGAAGAATGGGTCTTATTTTCAATGCAATTCTTATCAAATAGACCGACTTATGAAATGGAAAATAAGGTTTTATTTTACCGAAGAAAACATCTTGAATCAATTACTGAACGTGAAGACATTGATTTTTCCCGAAGAAAAGCTTCAGCGATTACTGGTGTTAAGGTTTTTGAATTTTTAAATAAACATAATCTACATACTAAGGTTACATTATTCTTCTTTGCAAGAAATTATTTACTATATAGATTTACATCCGTCTATATTGAGCAAATTGGTAAAGATTTAAAAGATCTGGACAGGAGGTTTTACTATAGATTTCTATTAGCCAAAAAATTTCATGTTTTACTTCGGAAAGTCATATTAAAATTACTCAAATATTGAATATATGTTTCCAATGGTTTCAATCATTTTACCTGCATATAATAGAGAGAACCTCATTCTTGAAACCCTGAATTCTGTAACTGCTCAAACCTATCAAACTTGGGAATGCCTGGTGATCGATGATGGAAGTACAGATAGGACGGCTGAAATTGTAAAAGATTTCGCCAGGAAAGACCCAAGAATCCTGTATCATTTAAGGCCTGATTTATATCCTAAAGGCGCTTGTGGCGCTAGAAATTATGGTTTATCTCTATCTAAAGGAGAATACATTCAATGGCTGGATGATGACGATCTTTTAGGACCAAACAAACTGGAATTACAGGTCATGGCACTGGAAAATTCAGACAAAAATCTAGTAGCAACCTGTGCCTGGGATTTGTTCTGGCATGGAAAAACCCTGGAACTTAATGATATTCTTGATGGAATAGAATTTACAGATTGTGAAGGTTTTTTCTCAAAGATGACAAAGACCAGAAGCTTTATCCCACCATTAGCATATTTAACACCGAAAAAAATAGCAATAGAGGCTGGAGAATGGAATACCAAATTAAGAATCAACCAGGACGCGGAATATTTTACGCGGGTTATTCTCGCTTCAAATAAAATAATTAATGTAAAAAACTGCTATGTGCTTTATCGCTCCCATGAAGCAAAAAGAATTAGTAGTGAGAAAAATTCGGAAAGACTCTACTCCTTAATTTATAGTCTTCGTTTGATGCATGCTCACTTAAAAGCGAAAAAGATAGAGTCCAAATCTTTCTTTAACATGAAGTTACAAAGAGTTTTTTTCGGATTCTGGCACTCAGATAAAGAAGTTTTAGAAAAGCATTCATTTTTTTTTAAAGAGCATGATATTAATTTAAAATTAAGCAGGTACTACATGCTGAGATATTATATTTATAAAAAAATATATCCCTTATACAAGAAATATTTAAAATAGAGAAATATTGAAAATATTTGTAGTCTTTGGTACACGACCGGAAGCCATCAAGATGATCCCTGTAATCCTGGAAATAAAAAAACAGGGATTATCTGTAGTAATCTGTAATACCGCTCAACACCGGCAAATGTTAGATCAAGTGCTTAATTTTTTTGATATTGTACCAGATTATGATCTCGATTTGATGCAACCCAACCAACATCTAAATCAATTAAGCGCTAGACTTTTAGAGCGTTTGGATACGATTTTGCAAAATGAACAGCCAGATGTTGTTTTAGTACATGGAGACACCACTACATCCTCGATAAGTGCCATGGTCGCTTTTCATAAAGGAATAAAAGTAGCACATATTGAAGCCGGTCTTAGAACTTATAACATGGAATCTCCTTTCCCCGAAGAAGTAAACCGCCAAATCACAGCGAGATTGGCTCATTTTCATTTTGCTCCTACTACCAAAGCAAAATCAAATCTTCTAAATGAAAAAATCCCGGAAGAGAAAATAGTAGTCACGGGAAATACCATTGTAGATGCATTGGATTTGGCTAAAGATATAGTTTCTAAATCTAAGATGAATAAGGAAATTCTTTCTTTAGAGTCCAAATTAAACCTAGATAAGAGACTAATTTTGGTAACGGGACATCGGCGGGAAAGCTTTGCTCAAGGATTAGCTAGTATATGTGAAGCACTTATAGAATTATCTCAATTTGATAATATAAACATAGTTTACCCTGTTCATTTTAACCCGCATGTTCAAGAGACCGTATATAATTTACTAAAAGAACAACCCAATATTTATTTAATAAATCCGGTTTCTTATCCTACCATGCTTTGGCTACTGGATAAGGCGGCATTTATTATTTCAGATTCAGGTGGCATCCAAGAGGAAGCGCCTAGTTTTAATAAAAAGATATTAGTTACCCGTAATCATTCTGAACGCTTAGAAGGTTTAGATCAGGGCTTTTCCAAATTAGTAGGTACAAATAAAAAGACTATACTTAAAGAAGCAATAAAATTACTCACTAATCCGGAAAATCTGGATATTCTAAAAAATCCCTATGGTGATGGAAAAGCTGCAGGAAGAATTATAAATCATATAAGAAAAAATCTTAATCCTAAAGTATAAGGCATATAATCTTTCTTAAATCTTTGATACTTTGAAATTGGCTAACCAAATAAAAATTCTTGTAGTAGTAGAATCAATAGATGTTGAAGATAGCAGTGGCTCAAAAGCTAATGTTGCGCTAATAGAAAATCTACATAAAGAAGGTTTTGAATTATTAGTACTTCATTATACCAGAAAAGAGATCTTTTTACCCGGAATAAAGTGCGTTGCAATCAAAGAAAAGAAATGGAATTATCTGTATTTCCTAAGCAGATCGCAAAGACGTATACAAAATGATCTTAAGATTATCATCAATAAACCGCTAGAAAATACGTTTGGCTTTTCATTCACTTTTTTTAATGATAGCAAAAGTATTGCAGAAAGTATAAAGAATTGTGAATTTGAACCGGATTTGGTCCTTAGCTTAAGTAAAGGGGCTAGTTTTAGACCTCATCATGCATTGCTCAAATTACCTGAATTACATGCAAAATGGCTGGCCTATATACATGATCCCTATCCATTCCATTATTATCCCGAACCTTATCAATGGTCTGAACCAGGATTTAAAGAAAAGATTTCTTTTTTTTCTGAAGTTTCCAGTAAGTGTAAGTGGGCTGCTTTTCCTAGTTTATTTTTAAAGGAATGGATGACAAGAAAATATCCCTATTTTGAAAAGAAAAGTATAATTATTCCGCATCAGTTAGCTAAAAAAGAATTTTCTGAAGGCACGCTACCAGATTTTTTTGATCCAAAAAAGTTCTCATTACTCCATGCAGGGAATCTAATGAAACAACGCTCTCCTCTTCCATTATTAATATCCTATCAAAAATTTTTAAAGCAAAACCCTGAAGCCGCACAGAAATCCCAATTAATCTTGTTAGGTAATGCAGATTATTATACGAAAAGACTTCAAGAACTGGAAGATCAAGTTGATTCACTGTATATAAGTGATGGAAATGTAAAATTTGATATTGTATTAAGACTTCAAAAAAAAGTAAGTGTAAATATTATTCTAGAATCTGAAGCCAATGATAGCCCATTTTTACCTGGTAAATTCCCTCATTGTCTCAAAGCGAATAAAACGATCCTTTTCCTTGGACCGCAAAAAAGTGAAGTAAACAGGCTTTTAGGAGTAGAATACCCTTTCAAAACCGAAGCTAACAATATTGAAAAGACTGTAGAGTTACTCCAAAAACTTTATAATATATGGTTGAAAGATCCTGTAGATTTAAAATTAAACAGGCCCGATCTATTAAATTATTTTTCCAGTAACAGATTAAAGGATATTATTTTAAAAATGGTAATTTAGAATGCAGGATACACGGGTCACAATTCTTATTACTACAAAGGATCGTTTACATGAACTTAAGCGAAGTTTAAGTTTATTAGATCAATTGTTTCGGAAGAAAGTACCTGTCATTATTTGCGATGATGGTTCTAAAGATGGGACCTCTCATTTTTTAGGAGCTAATTATCCAGAAATTAATTTAATACGCAATATTGAAAGTAAGGGATTAATTTTTAGCCGTAACAGGTTACTTAACATGGTTGAAACTGACTTTGCCATATCCCTGGATGACGATTCTAATTTCTTAAGCAAGCAGCCAGTATCACAAATAATAAACTATTTCAACACCCATCAGCAATGTGCAGTAACCTCTTTCAGGATCTATTGGTCTAAAAATACGCCAGAAACCACCTTTACTTCAGTAGAACCTCATAGAGTTCGAAGTTTTGTAGGATGCGGACATGCCTGGCGTATGAAGGCCTGGAGAGATATCCCAGATTATCCAGCCTGGTTTAATTTTTATGGGGAAGAGGACTTTGCATCCTATCACCTGCTTAAAAAAAATTGGGAAGTGCATTATTTACCTAGCGTACTGGTACAGCATCGGGTAAATATAAAAGCAAGAAAAAAAGAAGCAGACTATATAACCAGACTCCGTTATTCATTAAGAGCAGGATGGTTTTTATATATACTTTTTTTACCTGTACATTTAATACCTAGAAAATTAGTTTATTCTGTATGGATGCAATTAAAGCTGAAGGTTTTCAAAGGTGATTTTAAAGCTCTAAGAGCTATAATTCTAGCCTTGTATGATCTATTGATCCATTTACCCAGGATCTTTGCTAATTCTAAAAGACTGAATCGTAAAGAATATCAGAAATATCTCGGGCTAAATGAAACCAGGATCTATTGGAATCCTGAAAAAATTCAGGTGTTAACTAGTAATTCAACGAATGTATCTTAAAAAATCATTGTCACCAGAATTTAAAACCAGGCTGAAAAGAAAACTTGAAGCTGTCCGGGCCCATTTTTATAAAAAAGACTTGAGCAGGATTGGCCAGATCTTTAAGACTGATAAATTTGAGAAACATAACTATACCCCTGTTTATCAAAAGCATTTTCATCCATTGCGCAAAAAGAAGATCAATCTTCTGGAGATAGGAGTTGGAGGGTATAAGAATCCTATTTCTGGTGGAAATTCGCTAAGGATGTGGAAAGGCTATTTCAGAAAAGCAAAAATTTTTGCTATAGATATTTATGACAAAGAGAAACTTCAGGAAAAACGTATTAAAATTTTTAAAGGTAGCCAGATAGACCTAAATTTCTTAAATCATGTATACTCAGAAATCGGAAAGTTGGATATAATAATTGATGATGGCAGCCATATCAACGAGCATGTTATTACCTCCTTTAAATTCTTATTTCCAAAATTGAACGAGCAAGGAATTTATGTGATAGAAGATATTCAAACCTCATACTGGCCGGAGTATGGTGGTTCAAGTTTAGAATTAAATAACCCCGAAACTATAATGGGCTTTTTTAAATCTCTAACTGACGGATTGAATCATGCAGAACTTATAATACCAGATTATAAAGCCTCTTATTTGAATCTTAATATTGAATCTATTCACTTCTATCATAATATGATTTTTATCTACAAAGGAAAAAATACTAAACCTTCAAGTTATCTCATTAACAATCAATTACCAGAGAAGCTCCATGAATGATAAAATAGCTATTATATCAACTGTAGTAAATTTCGAGTTATATTCGAAGACTTCTCCTTTATTTCCAAAGAATATAAATCACTACGTCATTGATGGTAGAAATGGCATGCATGGTCTTGCAAGTATTTTTTACATATTTAAAAAACTAAAAAATAAAGATATAGATTGGCTTATAATGGCAGATGAAGATGTGATTTTCAAAAATCCCGAAAAGACTCTGGAGCTTGTTGCATACATGAAAAAGAACAATTTTCAGGTATCAGGGGTGAGAGAAGGCGGTATAATTTCGCATAAGCCCTTTAATCCTTACGCTATCAATACATTTTTCTCTATTTTGCATTTTTCTGAAATTGAAAAAATTTTCAATAAAAAAGAGATAAAGAAAAATCAATATATCTCTCCAGATGAATTTAAAGATGATCTATCACAGCTTTCAATGAAATTTGATACTGCAAGTTTATATGAGCCCTATTACTGTTTTTATTTCTGGTTAAAAAGGAAAGGATTTAAATTTCTATATCTTAATGTCGACACAAACTTTCCCGCAGATGATATTACAACCTCAGTATATGTTCCAGATGGGAATCTCCTCTTACACCATACCTGGTATGCCAGAGCTTATGGTCAAAATATAAAGCACACAGACCGTATCAATAATATTTTGGAATCTATTCCAAATACAGATAAGGGTGACTTTTCTCCAATTATTTTCAAGGACCAGCATTTTGGTTGGAAACTTAAAATGAAAAAGAATTTTACAAAAATTAAAATGAAACTAAATAAATAAGGATGTTTTTGATAGCCGAAATTGCTCAGGCCCATGAGGGAAGTTTAGGTATAGCGCATTCCTATATTGATGCACTTGCAAAGACAGGTGTAGACGCTGTAAAATTTCAGGTTCATATAGCTGAAGCTGAAAGTAGCATCCATGAACCTTTTCGGGTTAAATTTTCCTCTCAGGATAAAAGCCGTTATGAATACTGGAAACGTATGGAGTTTTCTCTTGAACAATGGGAGGATTTAAAAGCACATTGTGAGGAAGTCGATGTTGAATTTATAGCTTCTCCCTTCAGCATTGCTGCAGTGGATCTGCTCGAAAAGCTGAATGTTCATCGATATAAAATTGGCTCTGGTGAAGTAAATAACTTATTATTACTTGAAAAAATTAGCAGGACTGGTAAACCCCTTATTTTATCTTCTGGAATGAGCTCTTTTGGAGAGCTTGATACAAGCGTAGATTTTTTAAACCAACGAAATGTAGATTTTTCTATTCTTCAATGCACTACCTCATACCCTACCAGCCCTAAGAATTATGGGTTTAACGTGATTAGGGAAATGAAAGAAAGATACCAGGTTCCAATAGGATACTCAGATCATTCTGCAAAAATAGAAACCAGCATTGCTGCTACTATATTTGGAGCTGAAATTCTTGAATTTCATGCAGTATTTAATCGGGAAATGTTTGGCCCAGATGCTTCTTCTTCCCTTGAAATAAATGAGATCAAACAATTAGTGTCTTCTATAAGAGATTTAGAAATTGCCAATGAGCATCCAGTAAATAAAAATGACAACTCCTCTTTTTCAGGTTTAAAGGATATTTTTGAGAAATCTTTGGCTGTAAATAAAGATCTGCCAGCAGGTCATCTATTAGCTTTTGAGGACCTGGAATCAAAAAAGCCAAAAGGTTATGGTATTCCTGCTTCCCAATTTCAAAGTATTATTGGCAAGTGTTTGATTCGTGAATTAAAGCAGTGGGATTTCTTAACGGAAGAAGATATTAAAAAGTAGGCATCGCCTACTGCATATATTCTAATCCAATACTTATTTGCTACATTAGCTTACAGTAAATTTTTGCGATAACAAATTGCTAATATGCCCAAACGAAAAATATGTGTAGTAGTTACGGCTCGACCTTCATACAGTCGCGTCAAGACTGCCCTAACTGCTATTCAAGAACATCCTGACCTTGAACTTCAACTGGTGATAGCTGGCTCTGCCCTACTGGATAGGTATGGAAACGCCATCGATTTCATTGAAAAAGATGGCTTCCCAATTTCAGCCAAGGTGTTTATGGTATTGGAGGGTGAAAATCCGACCACTATGGCAAAAACCACTGGTCTTGGAGTAATGGAGTTAACCAATGTTCTTTACAACCTTAAACCTGATGCCGTTATTAGTATTGCCGATAGATTTGAAACTATTGCTACATCTATAGCTGCGGCTTATCAAAATATCCCGCTGGTCCATCTCCAGGGAGGGGAAGTTACCGGCAGTATTGATGAAAAAGTACGGCATGCCAATACAAAATTAGCAGACCTTCATCTGGTGTGCACTGAAGATGCCCGGGAACGGGTTATTAAATTAGGGGAAGATCCCTCTAAGGTTATTAATACTGGCTGCCCATCGATAGATCTGGCAAAACAGGTGGCCCAGAATCCTGAGCTTGATTTTGATCCTATTAAAAAATATGGTGGGGTTGGAGCCGAATTCTCCTGGACAAATGGTTACATGGTGATAATGCAACATCCGGTTACCACGGAATATGAAAAGGCAAAAAAACACATCCAGGAAACTTTAAAAGCGGTAAAAGCTTCTGGTTATCCTGCTTTTTGGTTCTGGCCAAATGTAGATGCTGGTTCTGATGGAACTTCAAATGGAATTAGATCTTTTCGTGAACTTGAAAAGCCAGAAAATATACATTTTTTCAAAAATATGAATCCCATAGATTTTCTGAAATTAATGAAAAATGCAAAGGTTCTGGTTGGAAATTCTAGTGCCGGGATTAGGGAATGTTCTTATTTAGGAGTTCCGGTTATAAATATTGGAAATCGTCAAAACCGTAGAAACCGCGCACAAAATGTTACGGATGTGGACTATAATGAGCTTCAAATTCTTTCAACAATAAGGGATGGAATCAATAAGAAGCATTATCCGCCTTCAGAAATGTATGGTTCTGGAAACTCAGGGAAAATGATCGCGGAGATACTTGCAACTGTAGAATTGTCTTTCTCTAAGACAATTTCGTATTAATTCAATCATCATTAAGCACTAAAAAAATCAAATTGAAAATCTTAGGAATTATACCGGCTCGTGGAGGTAGTAAAGGTATCCCGGGTAAAAACATCAAACTTCTGGGAAATAAACCCCTCCTGGAGTACACCGTTGATTCCGTAAGTTCTTCCAAATTCCTGGATCGTTGTATACTTAGCTCTGATGATGATAATATTATTCAGGTCGCCCAAAAGCTAGGTCTGGAAGTTCCTTTTAAACGTCCATCAAATCTTGCAGGTGACAATATTTTTTCACTTGATGTAATAAAGCATACGCTCGATTTTTTTGAAGCAAAGAATGAATATTTTGATGTAGTTTGCTTTCTTCAGGTAACATCTCCTTTTCGCGAAAAATCACTTATAGATAAAGCTATTCTGAAATTCAAAGAATCAGAGGCCGATTGCCTGATTTCTGTTAGAGAGGTTCCTGTAGAATATAATCCCCACTGGACCTTTGAGCCAGATGAAACCAATCTATTGCAAATTGCGACCGGCGAGTCAGAAATTATTTCACAACGTCAAAAACTCCCCAAGGCTTATCATAGAGACGGTTCTATATATTTAACGAAAACCTCAGTAATAAAAAATCAAAATTCCCTTTATGGTAAAAAAATTTCGTTTATCGATACCACCGGAAGTAGTTATGTAAATATCGATGAGCCTGAAGACTGGGAAAAGGCAGAAAAAATTTTAAAATGGATTGAGTAATGTGTGGTATCGCAGGAATTATTTCAGAGAAACCTGAGGCAGCAAATTTAAAAAAAGTGCTGAGAAAGCAGGCTCACCGGGGTCCAGACTATACAGGAATTTATATCGACAATGGTTTTGCTTCATTAGGACATAACCGCCTCTCTATAATTGATGTTTCCCCAGACGCTAATCAGCCATTTTGTGATTCTTCGAAAAGATTTTATCTCACTTTCAATGGGGAAATTTATAATTATAAGGAGCTAAGACAGGAATTGAGAAATGAGTATAAATTCCAGACGTTCTCAGACACCGAGGTTTTACTGGCTGCATTTATACATTGGGGGAAAAATTGCCTTCAGAAATTAAATGGAATGTTTTCTTTTGCAGTTTGGGATACCAAAAATAAAACACTTTTTGCTGCCAGAGATAGATTCGGGGTAAAACCCTTTTATTATTTTTCAGATAAAGAATCTTTTTACTTCGCCAGTGAGATTAAGAGTTTACTTGCTGTGACCAAAATTAATTCTCCAAATAAAAAGGTTTGGGCTAATTACTTTAAATATGGCATTTATGGAATGCCTGATGAAACATTTTATCAGCAGATAAACCAAATTCCTGGTGGATGCTATCTAGAATATTCTAAAGGAATTCTCTCTACTTCCAGATGGTACAACTTTGAGGAAAAGATCAAGGAAAATCCAAAAGATTTTAAATATAACCAGGCTAAAGAATATTATTTGGAAATGCTTCAAGAGAGTATTGCGCTTCGATTTAGAGCCGATGTTCCAGTGGGTTTCAATCTAAGCGGTGGCGTAGATAGTTCTCTTCTTTTAGCACTTGTAAATCAATTCAAGAAAAAAAATAATATTAATGCCTATACTTTTTATACGGGAGATCGAAATTACGATGAATTGCCCTGGGTGGAAGAAATGATTTCCTATACCAATAATCCTCTGAATACGATTAAATTTGAGGCTAGAGAAGTTGGAAAAACCTCAAAATTTATTAGTGAAATTCAGGATGAACCCTTTGGAGGGATTCCCACCATGGCTTACTCTGAAATTTTTAAGCGAGCCAAAAAGGATGGGGTAAAAGTTCTTCTTGATGGACAGGGAATGGATGAGCAGTGGGCCGGCTACGATTATTATTTAAATACACATTCTGTAAATATTCAGGGAATAGGTGGAAAAAAACCCTTTAAATCCAATGTGCTGAAAAAGGAATTATTACAAGAAAGCATAAAACCGGAATACCCTGAACCTTTTGCTGAAAAACTCCAAAACCTGCAATATAGAGATTTATTTTATACAAAAATCCCTAGAGCACTTAGGTTTAACGATCGTGTTTCCATGGCATATTCAACTGAACTCCGTGAACCTTTTTTAGATTATCGCCTGGTTGAATTTGCTTTTGCTCAACCGCGAAATTTTAAAATTAAAGGGGAGGTCCAGAAATTTTTAATTAGAGAAATATTGATGGAATTAACTACGAGAAAGATAAGTAATGCCCCAAAACGTCCGTTACAAACCCCACAAAGAGAATGGCTAGGCAATGAACTTAAAGAGTATGTTTCCGGGAATCTTGAAAAACTTAAATCTTGCTCAGTTGCAGATTGGTTTGACCATAAGGAAATTGAAAAAGAATGGCGTTCTTATCAGGAAGGTGAAAATACCTCAAGCTTTCATATATGGCAATGGATTAATACTGCGCATTTATTTTCCTAAACAATGAACCCTTGAATGGTACTTCAGAGAATTAATGATAAACCATACTTTGAATTTATTCACACTATCAGAAACTATACAGTATCTATAAAATTCTTTTCTGTCCTATTAAATATCACCAGGCCAACTAAAAATAGAAAAACAGAAATCCCTAGCGTATAAAAGAAACCAGACCAGGAAAAAAGACCTGTGTCAAGGATCATAAATCTAAATCCTTCAATTATATGGGTTAAAGGATTATATTTTACTACCCAGGCCCAATCTGGCATTTTTTTAGAGACTTCACTAAGGGGATATGGTACAGCCGAGATATACATTAATAAAGATGTAGCAAAACCAATTAAAACACCTAGATCTCTGTATTTAGTTGTGAGGGCCGAAATTACCATTCCTGCTCCTAGACCTAACAATGCCATCATTATCACATATACTGGAAAGAACAGTAAATTAAAGTTTGGACTTAAGTCATAACCTCTAAATAGAAAATAAATATAAAAAATAAGCAATATTATCAATTGGATTCCAAATTTAAAGAGATTAGAAATTACAGTTTTCAAAGGCATAATCACCCGTGGGAAATAAACCTTACCAAAAATCCCCGCATTGGCCGCAAAAGTATTTGAAGTACCAGTTAAGCACTGGTTAAAATAGTTCCATGCCGTGATCCCCGTTAAATTGAATAAAAAAGATGGAACATTCCCTGTGGGAATACTGGCAATATTATTAAAAACCAGGGTGAAAATAACCGAAGTAAACAGCGGCTGAATAAAGTACCAAAGTGGTCCAAAAATAGTCTGTTTATAAACAGTTACAATATCTCGCTTAACAAAAAGAATCAATAAGTCACGATAGCGCCATATTTCTTTAAAATTGAGATCTATCAGCTTTCTTTTTGGACTTATTTCATATAACCACTCCCGATCCTTCTGCATAGTCTAGTTCTCTTCTATTCAAAGTTTCGCAAAAACTTCCTCCATGAATCCTTAACTTGAGAAATACGAGAAGGGGCAGCCCCATAATAACCTTTGGCATAACGATTATAACCATATCCGTAACCATAACCATAACCATAACCATAACCATAACCATATTTGGCACTATGTACAAAGTGGTTCAATACAAAGCTAATATTCTTTATTTCTCCTTTAGCATATTTTTGATTGATGGTTTCCAGCATGCCTCTCTTTGTATAATCCTGACGAACCATGTATAAGGTTGCATCAGCATGTTTAACCAGATTAAGTGCATCTGCCACCATTCCTATAGGTGGAGTATCTAAAACTATGTAATCGTATTCCTTTTTCAACTCATTGATCAGGACATCCATTTTTTCAGTTAGTAATAACTCTGAAGGATTCGGAGGCACCGGTCCCGAAGTGATCACATCTAAATAGGGAATCTTACTTTTTTGTATAATCTCTTGTGGTGAGGCCTGATCAATTAAATAATTCACGATTCCCAAATCATTATTCAATTGAAAATCATCAAAAATTTTAGGTTTTCTAAGATCAACACCAACCAGAACTGTTTTTTTCTCACTTAAGGCAAATACCGTTGCCAGGTTCATGGCACAAAAGGTTTTTCCCTCTCCTGAAACAGATGAAGTGATCATTACTGTTTTTGCCCCGGTTACCCCCTGACGCTTATACATGAATTGCAAACTGGATCGTAAGCCTCTAAAACTTTCAGCAATGGAGGATTTGGGAGATGTAAAAACCGCTAAATTACCTTCCATTTTATTTTTACCTATAAGTCCTAAGATTGGAATCGGAGAAAGGCGCGTAATCTCCTGTGCGTTATGTATGTTAGAGTTAAGAAAAACTAGTAAGAATACGAAAGTAAGTGGTATTACTCCGCCAACCATTACAGCCATCACATAATTAAGTTGAGTGTTTGGTCCAATCTGACCTCCACCCGTGTCTTTTGCTTTGTCAATAACCAGTACATCACTAACATTAGCTGCTTTTATTAAACCAGCTTCACTGCGTTTTTCAAGGAACATGTTATAAGTACGCTCATTAATAGCATATTTTCTTTGGATCTTTAGCAGATCCTGCTCCTCTTGAGGTAATTTGCGCACCTCTTGTTCAAACCTTGCAATCTTTCCATTTACATCCCTAAGTTCTGTCCTTAAAAGCCCTTTTGAAGAACTGATATTTTCAATTAAAATTGATTTCACTGAATTGATCCGACGATCAATATCATCAAATATCGGTGAGTTCTCTTTTAAGGTGTATTGATAATTTTGTCGTTCTTCTGCTAACTCAATAATTTTCGCAACTCCTCCAGCGATACTTCCTTCACTTATCCCTGCTACCGATGGCGCAGGAACATTAGAATAATCAGTCCTTGTTTGTAGGTAATCCTGCAAGTTATTATAATATGCCAATTGTCTGCTAACCTCCTCTTTTCTCACATCGAGATTAGCTAATTTACCAGATAGCTCACTACTTTCTGCTGATATATCCAGAATAGAATTGGTATTCCTAAAATCATTTAGCTCATTTTCGACAGTTTTTAATTCAGCTGCTTGCACCGCCAGACTGCTATCAATAAACCGTATGGTTTTGGTCGCAAATAGATTCTTCCTTTCCAGCATATTTTCGCTTAAAACCTGGACTGATCCATTAAGATAGTCTACGATCCGAGTCTTATTAAGACCGGTCATGCTTAAATTTAAAACAGAGGATCCTTGGGCTTCAGGTGAAATATTTACTCCTCTATATCTTCCCACCGCTCCGTCAAAAGGGGTAAAACTTATATAATAAACATTTTTCGAAAGTGATTCGTTGGTTCGCTCTAAATGACCAGAAAAGAAAGGCAGGCTTATGGGTTCACCTATTTTAAAATTTCTATTAAATTCCCTGGGTTCTACTAGCCGTGAATCAGTTTCTTTGGTGTTATAGTTAGTACGCGATAGATTTGAAGGCACCATGGCTCGCAAATTATAGCTTACCTCATCCAGCATTTGGATTTCTATGGTTACATTATTGGCCTGAAAAGAGGGTGTATCTGCATATACCTTAAATGGTGTTTTTCCATATGCATCTACCCGCTGATATTCTCCCTGTTCCAGATAGTTAATATAAAATTGCAGTTTTTCTACGACCTCTTCATTATGTGAGCGCGATCGCAAAATGGTCATGGCAGTATTCACCTTATCTGAGGTACCTCCCCAATTAAACGTGAGACTGGTATTAGAAGTGAAGAATGGATTCTGGTCGTCCTTAATAGAAATAGTATTTCCTAAACGATATACAGGAAGTTTACGCACATTATTATAGTAGGCCACCGCCAGACTTATACCTACAGATAAAAGAATTAATTTCCAATAACTAATAACCTTAAGAATAAACCCTTTAAAGTCAAAAGTGGAGCCTACATCTGATATGTGATCATCTTCGTGAGCCATTATCTTGTAACTATGAAATAAATGGACGTTGCCAATGTAATTAAACTTGTAACAGTTCTGAAAACTTCAAGCCCAGTGGTACCCAAACCTAAAGCCTTTCTAGGCAAAGGATTCACCACGATCATATCATTGGGTTGGATATAATAATAAGGACTTCTCATGATATCGATGTTTGTAACATCTACTACATGTACTTCTTCCCCCTGAGGATATTGACGAATGATCTGCACATTTTCTCTATCTCCCAAATCATCGATTCCTCCAGCATTCGCAATCGCTTCCATAATTGTCACCTGATCTTTATAAACAACTTGACTACCCTGACCTATTTCGCCTAAAGTTGTATAACGTATTCCGGCAAGTTTTACGGTTACAAATATGTTTGCTTCTTGCCGAAAGTATTCATCCAATAATTTTTTTTCGATTTTTTCACGGACCTCTTTTTCCGTAAAACCCAGTACGTTGATCTCTCCCATGGTGGGGACCCTAATATTACCATGATCATCTACAGTAAACCCATCAAAATACACTGCTTCCTCTGTAGTTGCATTTGGATTCTCACTTCCTATAGGATTAAACATCCCCACAATATCCTGATCCAGAGCTTTTACACGAATACTTAAAAGATCACCTGTCTGGATACGGTAAGGCTTGCGCAATCGCTGAACCTGAATGATGCTATCCAACTCCTCTTCATATTCCTGAAGATAGGACATCTGCTTGGTAGATACGCAGGAGGTTAAGGCTAGTATTGCAGCGAATAAAAACAAAAAAGATTTGAATCGCATAGAAGGCTTCACATTGTTTTAACAAATATAGTTTTTACGGTCAAATAACGAAACTTTGGGGTGGAATTATGTTTGGGGGTTGTGAGTTGTGAGTTATGGGTTGTGGGTTTCGGAGTTTGGGGTTTGTTTTTCGTTTTGCATTGTGTGTGGAGGTTATTCAGGGTGTGGTGTTTGTTGTTTGTGGTCAGTTGTTTGTTATTCTTAGTTGGGGGTTTGGGGTTTGGGGATGGGGTTTTGAGTTATAAATTGTGAGTTGTCGGTTGTGGAGATTGTATGGAGGTATTTTTGGTGGCTGGTATATAGTTCTCGGATTATGGTTTTGGAATCGGAGTTATTGGTATTTAAACTTCTTCAAGGATGAAGTATTCGGAATGCATTAGAAACCCGGAATTCGCCAGGTTCAGTGCTGCAACTACTGAAATAAAACTATCAATGCGAATAATGCTTTCCTGAAAGTGTAGAAGGATGAGCAATTTTGAGTAACAAATGCAGCAACTACCAATTCGCACTTCGACAGGCTCAATGCTGCAACTAACTTGTTAAAAATACTGGTGCTAAATTCATTCCCATCCTGAGCTTGTCGAAGGATGAGCAACGACAATCAAACCAACAAAATAATTATCCATTTTCAACTATCCATAGCCAATTGTCATTTGCCTATCGTACTTTTGAGGCTCTAACGGACAACATAGAACCGATAACAATAATATGAATTACCTTTCAGTAGAAAATGTTGCGAAATCTTATGGCGAACGTGTTCTCTTTGAACAAATTAGCTTCGGAATAAATAAAGATCAGAAAGTTGGTTTTGTTGCCAAGAATGGAACAGGAAAAACCAGTTTATTAAATATCCTCTCCGGAACCGATTCCCCAGATGATGGACAGGTGATCTATCGTAATGACATTCGCGTTGCTTTTCTTTCCCAGGAACCTGATCTTGATCCTGAACTTACCATCGAGCAAAGTATCTTTTCGAGTGAGAATCCGACCCTGAAAGTTGTAGCTCAATACGAAAAAGCGATGGAAAATCCTGAAGACTCTGATGCTCTTCAGAAAGCGATGGATGCCATGGAAGCCAATAATGCCTGGGATTTTGAAACCGAATTCAAACAAATACTTTTCAAGTTAAATCTTGAAGATCTACAGGCTGTCGTAAAAAACCTTTCCGGAGGACAAAAGAAACGCCTCGCCCTAGCCAGAATGCTTCTTAAAAAACCTGACTTTATCATCCTTGATGAACCTACCAACCACTTGGATCTGGACATGATCGAATGGCTGGAAGAATATTTCAGAAAGCAGGATTTCACCATTTTTATGGTGACTCACGACCGTTACTTTCTGGAGCGCGTTTGCAACGAAATCGTGGAGCTGGAAGATGGCAAATTATATACCTATAAAGGAAACTATTCCTATTATCTGGATAAAAAAGAAGAACGACATCAACAGGAAGCTACCAATACAGACAAGGCTCAGCAGTTATATAAAAAGGAACTGGAGTGGATGCGTCGGCAGCCTAAAGCGCGTACTACCAAGTCCAAATCTCGAATAGAGGATTTCCATGAAATCAAACATCGTGCGGGACAACGCCGGCAAGATCATAAGGTTCAGCTGGAACTCAATATGGAACGTCTGGGCACCAAGATTGTGGAGATCCACAATATTTCCAAGGAACTCGGTGGAAAGCAATTAATGGAAGCCTTCAGTTATAACTTCCTTAAAGGTGAACGAATCGGGATCATAGGTAAAAATGGTACCGGGAAATCTACATTTCTAAACATGCTTACGGGAGGTCTTGAACCGGATACCGGGAAGATCGTTATTGGTGAAACCGTAAAATTTGGATACTATACTCAGAAAGGTATTAAGATCAAACCGGGACAGAAAGTAATCGAAGTGATCAAAGAGTTTGGAGATTATATTCCACTTAAAAAGGGCCGACAGATCTCTGCGGAACAATTGCTGGAACGTTTCCTTTTCAGCAGAAAAAAGCAATACGACTTTGTTGAAAAGCTGAGTGGTGGTGAAAAGAAACGTCTTTACTTATGTACTGTTCTTATTCAGAATCCAAATTTCCTGATTCTCGATGAGCCAACCAATGATCTGGACGTTCTTACACTAAATGTTCTTGAAAGCTTCCTGATGGATTTCCCCGGATGTATCATCGTGGTGTCTCACGACCGGTATTTTATGGATAAAATTACCGATCACCTCTTTGTTTTTGAAGGTGGCGGTGCGATCACAGATTTCCCCGGAAACTACACCGACTTCAGAGAATACCAGGCTTCTAAACCTAAAGCTGAAAACGTTCAAATAGAAAAGACTTCTGAAGCTAAGGACAAAAAGGAATTCAAATCCAGTAATTCCGGAGCTTCTCTAACCTATAACGAGAAAAAGGAATACAGTAAACTGGAAAAAGAGATCGCAAAACTGGAGAAGAAGAAAGAGAAAATTCAGCAAAGCTTCCTGGAAGAACTTAGCGCTGAAGAGGTCGCTGAAAGATCTAAAGACCTAAAAAAAATTGAAGACGAAATTGAAACTAAAACCATGCGCTGGTTTGAATTGATGGAGAAGTTGGAGGGGTAGTTTATCTGTTGTCTGTTGTCAGTTGTCTGTTATCTGTTATCTGTTAAAGTATAAAAATGAAAAGTTATAAAGATCTGGATATTTACAATTTGGCATTTGAATATGCTCTGGAAGTACATGCAATTTCTTTAAAACTTCCGAAATTTGAACTTTATGAACAGGGAAGCCAGATTCGGAGATCCTCTAAAAGCATTAAGGATAATATCATTGAAGGCTATGGCCGACGTACTTATAAGCAGGATTTTCTCAAATATTTAATCTATTCTCACGCCTCGTTGCTCGAGTGTTTATCCCAATTAGAAATGATTGATCGCCTCTATGAAATTGAAGGGACAGAAGAACTCAAAGCCAATTATGAAATTCTGGGTGCAAAAATCTATTCATTCATAAAATATGTTGAAAGAGAATGGAAATAGTATTTCTTTCCATTCCCTAATTCTATATTTAGAAACATGAAACACTTAACCTACAACTGAGAACCCATAACCAATTTCATGCTCTTCCAACTCAAATCCTATATAAATTTTCTTTTAAAAAGTCAGAACCAACACGGACTCCACTCCCCTTTTGTTTATGAGCTGGTGACCAGATGTTTTTATGATACATCGGAACATTCGGAATATAAAAGGATCAAAGATTACCGCAATGATCTTCTTCGGAATAGAGAAATTATTGAAGTAGAAGATTTTGGTGCGGGAAGCAGGGTTTTTAGTTCCAATCAAAGACCAGTGCATGCCATTGCCAAAAATGCCGGGATTACCCTATTTCGGGCAAAGTTACTATCCAGGATCGTGAATTATCTGAATATCGAGAATGCTCTGGAACTGGGAACTTCTCTTGGAATAGCTTCCGCAGCCATTACAGCAAACAATTCCACAAAACTTACCACTATAGAAGGTTGCAAAGAAACTGCGAAAATCGCCCGGCAACAATTTCAAAAATTTCATCTCAAAAATGTTGATTTAAGGATTGATAATATTGAAAATGTTGTTTCTGATCTAACTGGTACACTCCGAAACAAGAATATCGAACAGAAAACTTCAGAGAAATTTGACCTTATTTATTTCGACGGCAATCACCAAAAGCAGGCTACACTGGAATACTTCCAGAAGCTATTACCTCTTGCTCACAATGATTCTGTCTTTATTTTTGATGACATCCACTGGTCTGCTGAAATGCAGGAAGCCTGGAAAGAAATAATTGAGCATCCGCAGGTTCGGGTATCGATCGATACTTTTCAATGGGGTTTTATATTCTTCCGAAGTGAACAGGTAAAAGAGCATTTTACGATAAGGGTGTAACAAATTGGTTGAATCGCCGTCAAACAAGCGTAAATTAAAATCCATGAGTAAAGTAATCGAAATTCGCAGCATCACCAGAGATTTTCCTTTAGGTCAGGAAGTCGTAAAAGTTCTAAAAGGTATCGATCTGGATATTGAACGAGGTGAATATGTCGCGATCATGGGACCTTCAGGTTCCGGAAAATCTACTTTAATGAATCTTCTAGGTTGCCTGGATACTCCAACTTCCGGGTCTTACATTCTCAACGGAAAGGATGCCAGTAAGATGAGCGATGACGAACTTGCTGAAATCCGGAATAAAGAAATTGGTTTCGTTTTTCAAACTTTTAATTTACTTCCCAGAACTACAGCTTTAGATAACGTGGCTTTACCAATGGTTTATGCCGGGGCGACAAAATCTCAACGTAAAGAACGTGCTGAGGAAGTACTTCGCAGCGTGGGACTTGGTGACCGGATGGATCATAAACCCAATCAGCTTTCGGGAGGACAGCGACAACGTGTGGCGGTAGGTCGTGCACTGGTTAATAAACCTTCCATCATTCTTGCAGATGAGCCAACTGGAAACCTTGATTCAAAAACTTCCGTAGAGATCATGAACCTTTTTGACGATATTCATGCTGCCGGAAACACTGTAATCCTGGTTACACACGAAGAAGAGATCGCCGAACATGCGCACCGGGTAATCCGCTTAAAAGATGGTAGAATAGAAACCGATGAACGTAAAAGAGTGCATACTCCTACAGTTTAGATCAGATTTTTCAGGTTTTTTGTAAATTTAGATCTCTAAACAACTCTTATGATCGACCTTGATAGGGAAACCTGGCTATACCTCCTCATTATTGTAGCCATTCTCGCATTTTTTCTATGGAATTCCAACCGTAGTAAAAAAATTAAAAAAGAGCGAAAGAACCGAAATTTCAGAAAACGTTATCACGAACGTAAAAGAGAGCAGGAATCTGAAATTCTATAATATTTCTGAATGTTAAGCTATCCGCTTTATTTTTCTTAGCTCCACGAACTTCGTACTTTTATCCTGATAAAAATTTGCAATGAAAATATATACCAAGACCGGGGACAAGGGCTCCACTTCTCTATTTGGAGGAACCAGGGTTCCCAAGCACCATATACGTATTGAAAGCTACGGAACGGTAGACGAATTGAATTCACATATAGGTCTTTTAAGAGATCAGCCAGTCGATAATAACACTAAGCAATTACTTATAGAAATACAGGACAGGTTATTTACTATTGGAGCGGTGCTGGCTACAGATCCTGAAAAGGAGAAACTCAAAAATGGCAAGGATCGTTTGAATATTCCTAAAGTATCTGATGCTGATATTGAAAAACTGGAGCATGCGATCGACCAGATGAATACCGATTTGCCTGAAATGACGCATTTTGTGTTGCCTGGCGGACATCAAAGCGTGTCATTCTGTCACATAGCGCGTTGCGTTTGTCGAAGAGCTGAACGTATATCTACCGCTTTATATGACATCGAACCATTTCAGGATCAGGTTTTGGTCTATTTGAACCGACTTTCAGATTACCTGTTTGTGCTGGCACGGATGTTGTCTCATTCCTTGCAAGCTGAAGAAATTCAATGGATTCCAAAAAAATCCTAAATCAATTAGATTTTCATCATTTTCATTGTGGATAATGCAAATAATGATCGAAATCTTTACGTTCTTATCATTATTGAGTAAATAATAGATTTTTTTCTTGGCTATTAGAGCAAAAAAATTATTTTTGCCAAAATTTAAAACCCGATTAATCAATGTATTGGACTTTAGAATTAGCATCTTATTTAAGTGATGCACCCTGGCCGGCCACCAAAGACGAGTTAATAGACTACGCAATTAGAACAGGAGCACCGCTTGAAGTTGTCGAAAATTTACAGGCAATAGAAGATGAAGGTGATTCATATGATTCTATTGAAGAGATCTGGCCGGATTATCCAACAGATGAAGATTACCTCTGGAATGAGGACGAATATTAAAATATAACACGTAGAAAATAGGGAAAAGTCTCAATCATGAGGCTTTTTTTTTGCGTAAATTTGAACCCCTTAAATAAAAAAACCACTATGAGTTTTTTAAATACCGTATTAAAAGCTTTCGTTGGAGATAAATCCAAGAAAGACGTAAAAGCGATTCAACCCATCGTAGATAAGATCAAGGCTCTTGAGTCTAAGTTCGAAGCGATGAGCCTGGATGAATTGCGTGCAAAAACATCTGAATTTAAAAGTCAGATCTCTGATGCTACTAAAGAAGTTAGAGATAAGATAGAAGCACTAAATAAGGAAGCTGACGAGATTGACGATATCACCCGTAAAGAAGATATCTATGCTGAAGTTGATGCGCTTAAAGATAAATCTTACGAGCTCTCTGAGGCAGTTCTCAACGATATCCTTCCAGAAGCCTTTGCAGTTGTTAAAGAGACCGCGAAACGCTTCTGTAATAATACGCAACTAAAGGTTCAGGCCTCTGCTTACGATAGAGAACTTTCCGCAGAGAAAGATTATGTAAATCTTGAAGGTGATCACGCGATCTGGAACAACTCATGGGATGCAGCCGGAAAGCCGGTAACCTGGGATATGATCCACTACGATGTTCAGCTTATTGGTGGTGTAGCCATGCACCAGGGAAAAATTGCAGAGATGCACACCGGGGAAGGTAAAACCCTTGTGGCAACTTTACCAGTTTACCTGAATGCTCTTACCGGAAACGGAGTGCACCTGGTGACCGTAAACGACTACCTGGCCAAACGTGATAGCGCGTGGATGGCCCCAATCTTTCAGTTTCACGGATTAAGTGTAGACTGTATCGATTATCACCGTCCAAACTCTGCCGCGCGTAGAAAAGCTTATAATGCTGATGTTACCTACGGAACCAACAATGAATTCGGTTTTGATTACCTGAGAGATAATATGTCTCATTCTCCTGATGATCTGGTACAACGCCCGCATAACTATGCGATCGTGGATGAGGTGGATTCAGTATTAATTGATGATGCGCGTACTCCATTGATCATTTCTGGTCCCGTACCTAAAGGTGATACGCATGAGTTTATGGAACTGAAACCTGCGATTGCCAATATCGTGGAAGTTCAGCGTAAATATCTAGTAAAAGTACTTGCTGAAGCTAAGAAACTGATCAAGGAAGGTGATACCAAAGAAGGTGGTTTCCAACTATTGAGAGTTTATCGTGGTCTTCCGAAGAATAAAGCATTGATCAAATTCCTTAGTGAAGAGGGTGTAAAGCAATTATTGCAGAAGACCGAGAATCACTATATGCAGGATAATAATCGTGAAATGCCGAAGGTGGACGCCGAGCTGTATTTTACGATCGAAGAGAAAAGCAATCAGATCGATCTTACCGATAAAGGGATTGAATTTCTTTCCGGAGAAAATGATCCTGACTTTTTCGTGATGCCTGAAATTGGAATGGAGATCGCAAAAATTGAAAAGGAAGGTCTTTCTGCCGAAGAAGAAGCTGAAAAGAAAGAAGAATTATTCAGAGAATATTCAGTAAAAAGTGAACGTATTCATACGCTTCGCCAGTTACTAAAATCATATACCCTGTTCGAAAAAGATACAGAGTACGTGGTGATGGATAACAAAGTGAAGATCGTAGATGAGCAAACCGGTCGTATTATGGATGGTCGTCGTTATAGTGACGGACTCCACCAGGCGATCGAGGCCAAGGAAAACGTGAAGATCGAAGATGCGACACAAACCTTTGCTACGGTAACCCTTCAGAACTACTTTAGAATGTACCGCAAACTTTCGGGGATGACTGGTACCGCGGTAACTGAGGCAGGTGAATTCTGGGAGATCTACGAACTTGATGTGGTGGAAATTCCAACCAACCGACCTATTGCCAGAAATGATAAAGAAGATTTGGTTTATAAGACCAAACGTGAAAAATATAATGCGGTGATCGATCATGTAACCGATCTTTCGAATGCGGGCAGACCGGTACTTATTGGTACGACTTCCGTAGAAATTTCGGAACTACTCAGCCGTATGCTCAAACTTCGAAATGTGCCTCACAACGTATTGAACGCGAAACGTCACAAGCAGGAGGCCGATATTGTTGCTGAAGCTGGTAATGCTGGTATCGTAACCATCGCCACTAACATGGCGGGTCGTGGTACCGATATTAAACTGAGTAAGGAAGTGAAGGAAGCTGGCGGTCTGGCGATTGTTGGTACCGAGCGTCATGATTCGAGACGTGTGGACAGGCAGTTACGTGGTCGTGCCGGTAGACAGGGTGACCCGGGTAGTTCACAATTCTATGTATCTCTTGAAGATAACCTGATGAGATTATTTGGTTCTGAAAGAATCGCCAAACTTATGGACCGTATGGGTCTGGAAGAAGGTGAAGTTATTCAGCATTCCATGATCTCCAAGTCTATCGAGCGTGCTCAGAAGAAAGTAGAGGAAAATAACTTCGGAGTTCGTAAGCGTTTGCTGGAATATGATGATGTAATGAACGCTCAGCGTGAGGTAATTTACAAACGTCGTTACCATGCTCTATTCGGAGACAGGTTACGTGTGGATCTTGCCAATATGATCTTTGATATTTCTGAAAATATTGCTGAAACCAATAAAGGAGCTGAAGATTATAAGAACTTTGAATTCGAACTTATCAGGAATTTCTCTATGAGTTCTCCTGTTTCTGAAGAAGAGTTCAAGAAAATGACCCCTCAGAAGCTAGCTGGTGAGGTTTATAAAGCTGCTTACATACATTATGACACCAAGATGGCTCATAATGCTGAACGTGCATTCCCTGTGATCAAACAGGTTCACGAAGATGAGCGAAATAACTTCGAGCGTATTTCTGTTCCTTTTACAGATGGTACGAAAACATTGAGCGTGGTTACCAATCTTCAGAAAGCTTATGAAACTGAAGGAAAGCAATTAATTAAAGATTTCGAAAAGAATATCACTCTCGCAATCATTGATGAAGCCTGGAAAACTCACTTAAGAAAAATGGATGAGTTGAAGCAAAGTGTTCAGTTGGCTGTACATGAGCAGAAGGATCCATTGCTTATTTATAAGTTTGAAGCTTTTGAACTTTTTAAAGCTATGCTGGAAACCGTAAACCGTGATGTGATGTCTTTCCTATTTAAAGGAGAGATTCCAACGGCGAGCGTTCCTAATATTCAGGAAGCAAGGCAGGTTCAGCAGAAAGATAAAGTTGAAACCAAGAAGGAAGAGATCCCTAACATGGACGAACGCGCTGCTCAAAGCCGCGCGGTTGGTAATACTCAGCGTAAACCTGAGATCACTGAAACCATCACCAGAGACCGACCTAAAATTGGTAGAAACGATAAGGTTACTTTGAAGAACGTCTTAAGTGGTGAAACTAAAGACATGAAGTTCAAACAAGCAATTCCACTCTTAGATAAAGGAGACTGGGTTCTTGTAGACGAATAGAACCTGTTCTTATATATAAATAAAGCCTGATGTTTTACTTCAGGCTTTTTTTATGCCTCTGTATCATTGAGCTTCTCCATACCTGGGTTTTTAAAAACAGTGTAAGTGAGACTGCACTTCGACAGGCTCAGTGCTTCATACTGCTGATACAAAACGTTTGCTTTGGAGAGTGTTGCCATCCAGAACCTTTCAAAGGCTGGATTATAAGAGCGCAATGGCGATCCCAAGGCTGTCGAAGACCAGATTATAAAAATGCTATTACCATCCTGAGCCTGTCGAAGGATGAGCAAATAGTAGGCTGAACTGAATTAGAACCAATACGTAGAAAACTTTCATGATAACTAGCCGGAGATTATCGAAGGCTGGAGTTATCAGTTATGATTAGCAGAAGTTGCGGCATAAGGAACATTGATATGTCTTATTAGTTGTTTTCATTCCTAGTTTCTCAAACCACAGATCTTCCGCCAGCCTCAATTTTAAGATAAATGTGTGTAAGTATAAATAATTAGTCCACGAATGTTTCTTTAAGCACCTCTTTACACTTTTTAATTTCCGAATTGGATAATGATTCAAAGATTTTTACAATTCTTTGTTTATCAATTGTTCTAATCTGGTCAATTGCAATCATTCCTTTTTTTCCATGCGATTTTACCGCAATTCTAGTAGGATATTTTTTGGTATTAGTTGTCATTGGAGCAACAATTATTGTTCTTAAGTATTTATTCATCTCATCTGGAGAAATGATTAAACAAGGTCGGGTTTTCTTAATTTCACTTCCAACTGTAGGATCCAGATTAACTAAAACAATATCGTATTGATTTAAATCCATTCATCAAAGTTTTCATCATCAAACACATCTTTCATCAAAAGCTGATCATCCTCATTTATGGCCATTTTTTTAAATTTCTCTTCCCAATCTTTTCTTGGTGAATCAATTGGTCGAAGTATTATTTGACCTTTTTCTAGAATGAGCTCTACCTTATCTTTTATCTGATATTTTTCAAGAATTGTTTTGCTTAGACGAAGTCCTTTTGAATTACCAATCTGTATGATTGAAGTTTCCATAATTTTCAATTTTTGTAAATACAAAGTTATTACTTTAAATTAGACTTTAAAATTAGATTTTCTTATTTTAAGTATGACTATAGTAAAATTCAATTCATATTAAGCCGCAGAGTGTTCCAGGATAGTACTGCTTTAATAGAGCTAACTAAGGTAGCCTAACGATTATCTCAGTTACACGCTATTATTGAAAGAGCACTCTCCAAAAAACGAGTCAGTTACCCTTCTTAGCATAAAATTTTAAAACAGGTCTCAGAATTCCCATCATGAATTTTTTTAGTAATTTTAACAAAATAAATCATCAGCATGAAACGCTTTGCGATCGAAATTAAATGGGGAATAATTTTTAGCGTAGTATCTCTATTATGGATGTACCTGGAAAAATCCCTGGGGTGGCATGATGAACTCATCGCCAAACATGCGATCTACACTAATTTCTTTGGAATTGTAGCGATCGTAATTTACGTACTGGCCTTGCTGGATAAAAGAAAGAATTTTTTTAAAGGTAAGATGAACTGGTCTCAGGGATTCATTTCTGGAATCGTGGTGAGCATCGTCGTGGCAATCCTAACTCCGTTGGCGCAGTATATAACCCATGCCTTTATTACTCCGGAATATTTTCCGAATATCATAGATCATGCTGTTGAAAGAGGGAGTATGACTCGTGAAGCTGCGGAAGAATATTTTAATCTTACTTCCTATATACTTCAGTCGTTCTTCTTTGCGCTAGTCGTAGGAGTCGTGACCTCAGCCGTTGTTGCACTGTTCGTCCGAAAAAAATAGTTTACTTAGCATATATTTCCGAAGAGAAAGTTCTAAATTTTCAATAATAGATTAGGATCAGGACAGTTCTGTAAATAACCTTCTAGCTCTTCTTTTCGAACCACACCTGGATAATCTGCTATCTTGCCCTGCATATCTTTGATGACCTGAAAATGCAAATGTGGCGCATAATCACCATTTTCGGCGTAATCTCCGAGTTCAGCAATTTTATCACCTTTTTCGAATTGCATTCCTGTTTCCAGATTAACCAGAGAAGCGCGGGATAAATGTCCGTACAAGGTATAGAATGACTGACCATCAAGCTGATGCTCTAAAATAATCGTAGGTCCATAATCTCCAAAATTGGAGTTGTCCTGAAAGCCATGAACTTTTCCATCCAATGGTGTTATAATATCTGAATAAGCAGGAACCCATACATCCAGCCCTATATGAATATTCCTATTCGAACTCGAATGATTGAACAATTCGCTTCGATTATACAAAGTTCTTAGTTCATTGTAACCACCATAGGCAGCTTTAGCCGATCGGTTTCTCAGATATTCATCTATAAAAACCGAAAAAGCGGCAGATGATGCCACTTCCAGTTTCAGCAGATCCCTGCTATTTTGTGAAAGATCAATATATTCATAATCTTCCTGTGCATACTCTCCTCCTATTACCGGGGTAAATTCTGAAGTAAGACCTTTAATAAATTCCGAAAATTCCATCATTGCATTCAGCTTAGTAAGCCAAATGTAAGGGCTTGATCTTAATTTATCAATACATCGCTATAATTTGCCTTGATCGTGATATTACCGCTTCCATCTTTTGATTTGAAGTAACCATTCAGCATCTCGTTATCATAGGATTTTGTTGATTTTAGCTTCATGCCGGATGGGTGCTTAATATTGCTTTGCATTCCATTAAAACTGAAATTAAAAGCAGTTTCAGGAACACTGAGTTCCAGATCGCTATTTTCCAGACTAATATTAAGTTCCTGAAATCCTGAACCAAGGTTTTTGATGTCCAGCTTTCCAAAGCTACCACTAAGCACGCCTGTTTTTTGGAGTTCATTGATGACCACATCGCTACTATTCGATTCCAGTTTGATACTCACCGCCTTGTCTATTTTACAATTCTTCACAAATTCTGTAGTTAGCACTCCATAATCCCAGTGAGCGACTTTCACCGGTGAGTACGCTGCCTTTACCCTTGTATCTTTTCCGGTGAGTCTATTGGCTGAAAGTCGACTGTGAGACAGATCGGCTTTCAGATTTTTGACTGTACTTCCAAGTTTTAGCTCACCATGACGAACGTTCAGTTCCAGTTTTGCATCCTTCGGAACTTTGATCCTGATCGTTTTCTGATTTTTTGATGAATTGCTACTATTTCCAGTAAACACATGTCCACCATTGGCTTCCATATTAGCTTCGAACTGTTTTCCGAAATTTTCTCCCCAGGCTTCCATTTTCTTACCGAATTTTTCACCCCATGCTTCCATATCTTTTTCGAAATCCTTGCCCCAGGCCTCCATCTTTACTTCATATTCTTTTTCCCATTCTTCAGAATTCTTCTCGACTTCAGCAGCCCACTTGTCCATTTTCGCTTCGTATTCCTTACCAAACTTCTTGTCCATTTTAGACTCCCATTTCTTAAGGTACTTGTCACCGTCTTTTTTATAAGCGCTATAATCGAATTTCATTTCTTCCATATCATCGGCAAAACCTTCCGGTAACGGATTTTGTGCAATATTAGCAAGCAAAGGTCCCACAAGTTCATTCATCATAGGTTGCAGCATTTCAGGCAGCATAGACAATGGCTCTTCAAGTCCTGAAAGGTCCAGGTCAAGATTCATGTTCATATTCGTGTTACCTCTTCCACTGGATTTGATCTTTACACGATCACCATTTTTAGAGGTTTTTACCTCCCAGTTTTCCAGCAATTCTTTCGTAGCTTTTCTGTTACCGGAATTTCCGTCCAGATAGGCTTCTACGGCAACCTCGTTCTTATCCCAGTTCTCTACAATGATATTGGTATACCTGGAATCCAGTTCCACGGTCACATTGGCTGAAGTTTTATAGGAATTCTTCAGTTTACTTGTTTGAGCAAACGATCCTGCCGTGATAAAGAGCAGCATCAAAAACATAAATTTATGCTTGATAGTTTTCATTTTTAAGGTCTTTTGATTGTTCGATTTCATCTAATTTGTTCTTCAATTTCTTCAGAAGATCCAGTCGAAGCTGTAAGTTCGCGATCATAGCTTCCACTGTTTCCTCATTCAAACCGGTCTCTTGAATTTCCGCATTAAGTGCGATATATTCATCATTCAGAGTTTCCAGTTTTCTCATAAATGCATCTATAAGTTCTTTATTTCCTGGCGTCATGTCCAGTTTAGCCAATTGTATATTTAAACTGGCCATATAATAATCTTCGATCTTTTTAAACTCAGGGGAGACATCGCTCAGCCTATAGTCGGTTCCGGTAACTTCTTCTTTTTCTGCTTTTTCTTCGGAAGGAGTTTCCACTATCTGCGGTGAGTTCACTGTTTCAGCTTCGTTATTACTGAAGTATAAGAATGCTCCCACAGCAAGAGCGATCATAAGTCCTGCGGCTATCTGAAGGAAATGAAAATTGTTCTTCTTTTTCTCCACTGGCATAGCCCTATTCAATCGATCTTCAAAACGTTGCTGGTGCCCTGACTGAAGTTGGTGTTCCTGTTCCGGCTTCTCCTGAAACATCCTCCTAATATCCTGTCCCATGATTTAAGTATTTTAATTCTTCCTGCAATTTCTTTTTTCCTCTATGCACCAGAGTTCTGGATGCAACCTGGGTAATATCCAGGATTTCGCTTATTTCTTCATGATCGTAACCTTCCACTAAAAACAACATTAAAGGATACCTGTATTTTTCGGGTAACTCCTGCATTTTCAATTTTACTTCTTCTATCCCGATCCCGTTATCTATCTGCCAGTCATTCTCTTCTTCTACGGTGCCAAGTGTTTGCTCATTTATGGTTACCAGTTCCATTTTTCTTGCCTTGAGTTTGTCCAGACATTTATTGATCACGATCTTCTTCAACCAGGCACCAAAAGTGACCTCGCCATTGAATTGATGTAACTTAGAGAAAGCTTTAATAAATGCTTCCTGCATGGCATCCTCGGCTTCCATCGTATCCTTCATAAATCTCAACGCCACATAGTACATCCCGTCACAATATTTGTTGTACAGCTTCAACTGTGCCCTACGGCTGTTGTTTTGGCAAGCTTCTATTAGCTTATGCTGTATCAATTTAATTGGTATTTGATGGGTTAGTTCATTCTAAAGACGAACCATGAATGTCTGCGTTGCAAAAATTCCGAAATTTATTTTACAATCGCTCTATATTCTTACATTTAAAGCGATTAGCTTAAGTAAACCTTATGGCAGGTTTATTGGATATGTTTTAATAAATGCTAGAAAATGAACAGTAAATTAAAAACAGGCTTGAGTATTGCCGGAGGATTGATCGTCGCTGGTTTACTTACCATGCTTATAATGAGATATACTACGAAAGCTCATAGCCCTGAGGATGTTGCTACCTATAAGCAAAACGGGATAGAACTGGAAGTCTTTTACAACCGGCCTTACAGGAAAGATCGTGAGATCTTTGGTGAACTTGTACCTTATAATGAAGTCTGGCGAACCGGCGCTAACGAAGCAACAACTTTTGAAACCACTTCAGATATTCTCGTGGATGGAAGTCTTTTGAAGGCTGGAAAATATACGCTCTGGAGCATTCCGAAGCAGGATAGCTGGAAAGTGATCTTCAACGATCAAATGTATCCATGGGGAATAAATATGGATAAGAAGGCTTATAGAGATCCACAATTTGATGCTCTGGTACTGGAGAGACCGGTTGAGAAATCTGCTGGAATTACCGAGCAATTCACTATTTCCTTTGAAGAAGCCGGCGATTTTGTTTCCATGGAACTTGTTTGGGATCAGGTTAAAATAGAGATCCCTATAAAAAAAGAAGAGACGCCTACAGGCGCCTCAACTAATTCTATTATATCTGGATGATATTAATCTTCGTCCAGCATCAGGTTTAGAGTAACATCAATGTTATCTCTGGTTGCTCTAGAATAAGGACAAACTTCGTGAGCTTCATTTACCAGCTTTTCACCAGTTTCTACATCAACTCCCGGAATGTAAGTATCCAGAATTGCAGAAAGCTGAAGATTTCCAGAATCTGTCTGACCCAGTTTTACTGTAGCTGTCACGCTATAATCTCCAAGATCGATCTTGTGTTGTTTGGCAACATGTTCCAAAGCACTACCATAACAAGCGGAATATCCCGCTGCAAATAATTGTTCCGGGTTAGAATAGTCTCCACCTTCACCACCTAGGCTTTTAGGTTTTCTCAATTCCATATCCAGTATACCATCTTCACTACGAGTATGCCCGTTACGACCTCCCTGAGTAGTGACTGTAGTTTTATACAAATTCTTCATTGCGTAAAATAATTTAAGTAATTTAGTTTTCTCCAATATACCAAGCATTTAAAGATGCCTGAAAAACCTAGTCATAATTTTCTCATAAAAATTACCGCTTCATTTTGAACGAACATCAGCATAAGTCTGCGCTAAGCGAATCTCAAAGCAATAATTCCTCAGGAAATGTTAGTGCTGAATCTGCCCAAAGAATAAGAGATTCCCGCCGCAATAAATCTTCGGAAAAATCTTTACTGAAAGATTTGCTGGAAGGGAACAAGACTGCTTTGGGAAGAAGTATTACTCTGGTCGAAAGCAATCAACTGAAGCATAAAGAAATGGCTGAAGCGATCGTGGAAGGAGCATTGCCTCACGCCAAGAAATCGATTCGCGTTGGAATTACCGGAGTTCCCGGAGTTGGAAAAAGTACTTTCATTGAAAGTTTTGGCTCCTATCTTATTGAACAGGGAAAAAAGGTTGCGGTCCTGGCAGTGGATCCCAGTAGCTCCGTATCTCACGGAAGTATCCTGGGAGATAAAACCCGAATGGAGAAACTGGTCACTCAAAAAAATGCCTTTATACGTCCTTCTCCAAGCGGAGATTCTTTAGGTGGTGTCGCTCGAAAAACCAGGGAGAGCATTCTGCTTTGTGAAGCAGCAGGCTTTGATGTCGTTCTTATTGAAACTGTTGGTGTTGGACAGAGTGAAACTACAGTTCATAGTATGACCGACTTCTTTTTACTTCTAAAACTGGCTGGTGCTGGTGATGAATTACAGGGAATTAAACGCGGCATCGTGGAAATGGCAGATGCTATCGTGATCAATAAAGCTGATGGCGAGAATCAGAAAGCTGCCCGTGAAGCAAGACTTGAATTTAAACGTGCGCTTCAACTGTACCCTCCAAAACCGAGTGAGTGGAAACCACAGGTACAGTTAATTAGTGCTTTATACGAAAAGGGCATTTCAGAAGTATGGGAAATGATTACTGAATTTAAAAGTTCCACCGACAAAAACGGTCATTTCGAACACAACAGGCAGGAACAGAATAAGTTCTGGTTGTTTCAGAGTATTAACGATCACCTGAAAAGTCAGTTCTACAATGATCCTAAGGTTAAAATAGAACTTGAAAAGCAACTCAGATTAATCGAAGAAAATAAAACTACTGCTTTCACTGCCGCCCGGGCATTGCTGAAATTATCCTAGTCCTTCAGAAACTTCAGAAAAAGATATTTCCTTAGTGCATGGAATAATAATCCAAAACTTATTCCTATCAAAATACCGGTAATAACATCTCCCGGATAATGTACACCCAGGTAGATCCGGCTATACGAAACTACAAGAGCCCAGATACTCAATAATAAAAGCATTTTTGGATACGCTCTTCGGAATAAAAGTCCGAGAAAAACAGCCACTCCAGTTGAATTTGCAGCATGAGCAGAGAAATAACCAAACCTGCCACAACGTTCTGCAACATACCTGGCGTATTCCATGACTCCTACCTGCCGGCATGGTCTGGGTCTTTCAAATCCATGTTTAAACAAATTTGCCAGCTGATCTGTAGCCGTGATAAGCAGTGTTACCACCACCATCGTTAACAGCGTGGCTTTCCAGCCGAATTTTCTAAATATCAAATACAGCAATAGCGCATATAACGGAATCGCCATCCATTTATCACTAATCGCGATCCAGAGCCAGTCCCACTCTTCTGCACCCAGGTTATTGAGATACAGGAAAAGTTCTTTGTCCAGGGATACTAATTTCTCCATTTAGCTCTCTTCGTACCTGCTTACTTCGCGGTCATAAAATTCAGAAGCATCTTTAATAATGCCTTCCATTTCACCAGATAATTCCTTTTCATCCTCTTTATCAAATTCTTCCAGCCATTCTACTTCATCGTCTTTAAGATCGATAACAAAGCGTGGGAATTCGGTATGTACCACAAAAATAGATTCAGGATAATCGGTATTATCACCTAATATGAACTTTGGTAATTCCATAGTTTATGTGTTTAATTTTGCTTCTTTAGTTCTAATCAATTTTCGGCTTAGATAATTAAAACGGAAATATAACATAATTGCTGAAGCCGTTAATCCGGCCAGTAAACCAAGCCAGATTCCCATACTACCTAGCCTTTCTGGCTGGCCGTAATAGAAACTCACCGGAAAGCCGATGATCCAGTAAGCGATGAAACAGAATACTGTGGGGATCTTAACGTCCTGCAATCCTCTTAAAGCGCCAAGGATCACCACCTGTATGCCATCGCTCAATTGAAATAAGGCTGCTATCACCAGTAATTGTGCGGCAAGTGAGATCACTTCAGCATTGTCTATATAAAATGTTGGTAAAATATCCTTCAGCAGTACAAATAAGAGTGCGAATACAGCCTCAATAAGGAAAACCAAAAGGAAGATCGATATTCCTATTCGTCTTAATTCGCGGTATTTTTTAAGCCCTACCTGATTGCCGACTCTAATAGTTGCCGTTACGCCCAAACCAACCGCGATCATAAAGGTCATACTTGCCAGATTGAGAGCGATCTGATTTGCAGCCTGCGGATTCGTTCCCAGATTTCCAGCCAGAATGATCGTCCCGGTAAAGATGGCCACTTCGAAAAGCATTTGTAAAGCTGTTGGGAAACCAAGGGATAACAATCTTTTAAAAATGCTCCATTTCAGCATTTCCTTTTTAGACCATTTAAAGTACTCGGCAAATTTGGATTTCCTGCGAAGGATCTCCCATACGAACCAGAGCATAAAAAATCTTGAAATCAGAGTTCCCCAGGCAGCTCCTTCAAGCTCCAGACGTGGAAAGATCCAGATCCCATAAATAAGTATATAGTTGAAAATAACGTTCACCACATTCGCCAGTAAGGTCGCATACATCGCATACCTGGTTTGTGAGAGTCCGTCTGCAAATTGTTTAAAAGCCTGGAAGGCCATTAATGGCAACATGGAAAGAGCCACAATATTAAGGTACGGAATAGCCAGATCTACTACCTCTGGTGGTTGATCAAGGTAATACAGCAGAGGTTTTGCGATAAGCAGAATGATAAATAAGAACAAGCCATTCAGCGTACAGAGAATAAGACCATGATGGAAATAACTTCGACCACCTTCTACATCATTAGCACCATCGGTTTCAGCAATGAGCGGAGTTATAGCAAAACTAAAACCTATCCCCAGAGACATGGCTATAAAAACCAGGGCATTTCCCAGGGAAACTGCAGCCAGTGGAGCGGCACCCAATCTCCCGATCATCAAATTATCAACAAGGCCTACCATTACATGCCCTAACTGCCCGAGCATCACCGGGTAAGCGATGTTCAGGTTTTTACCGAATTCTTTCGTATAAGCTGATAATTGCAAATCTTGAATTTAAGTTTGCAAAGGTAGAGCCTTTAAATATCTTTTAAAGAAATGACCTTAAATAATTCTCTTTCTACTTCTTTAATTGCGGTGTATTGGATATAGATTCCAGTCCATATTTATCAACAAGATAAACCAGGGAAGCCATCGTTGCCGCACCTAATTCCAGTTCTCTTTTATTCACCGCATCAAAAGTATCGTTCGCGGCATGGTGATAATCGAAATAGCGTTGAGAATCTGGTCTTAATCCAGCAAGCACCGTATCGCCACCTTCAAGCGGACCAATATCAGCTCCACCACTTCCTTTTTCAAAATAATGGATCAGGTATGGTTCAAAAAGTGGCTTCCAGGATAATACTTTATTGAACTGAGAATCGCTCGCATTAAAAGTAAATCCTCTTGGAGTAAATCCTCCCGAATCACTTTCAAGTGCAAAAACATGATCTTCATCTTTTTCCTTTGCAACCTCAGCATATTTATTTCCACCACGAAGACCATTTTCTTCATTCATGAACAATACAACACGTAGCGTTTTTTTAGGTTGATACCCGGTTTCTTTCAGTAATCTAAGAACTTCCATAGATTGCACAACTCCTGCGCCGTCATCATGAGCACCATCTCCAAGATCCCAGGAATCAAGGTGACCACCTACTACCATAATCTCATTTGGAGTTTCAGAACCAGTAATTTCACCAATTACATTATACGACTGCACATCTGGAAAGTTCTTGCAATTCATTTTAAAATAGACCTGCAGGTCGTTCTGAATTTTTAGCATACTGCTGAGATATGCGGCATCGTTGGTAGAAATTGCGGCCGCCGGAATCTTTTGATCTTCTGATAACTCACCATAACTCATAGAACCAGTATGTGGCAAATCGTCCATTCGAAGGTTCATAGAACGTACGATAACACCAACAGCTCCATATTTTGCTGCTTCCTCAGCCCCAGAATAACGTTGATCCACACAACCACCATAAGCTTCAAACGTAAGTATATGGTCTGCTCGCATAGGTCGGTTATAGAAAACGATCTTTCCTTTTATTTGTTCCTCCCCGTATTCTTTTAATTGCTCCAATCCCTGTACTTCTATCACCTGTGCTTTCGTACCACCTTCAGCCGTAGCAATAGAACCACCAAGAGCCGTAATATTTACGTTGCGAGTATCGCCAGGACCGGTTTGCACATAAGCAAATTCCCGTTCTCCACGAGTCCACTTTGGAACCATTACCGGTTGTAACCATACTTTGTCCAGACCTAAATTCTCCAGTTCCTTTTTGGTGTATTCCACCGCCTGTTCAGCATTAAAAGAACCAGATAAACGACCACCTATTTGATTCGAAAGATGATCCAGCCACTCATAGCTTTTTCCATTTAGCAGCGACATGTCATAGATCTTCCTGATATTTAGAGAATCTGAAGATTGCGCGATCATTGCTGAATGAATTCCGAAGAAAAACAGCGCCAGGGTACAAAGTAATTTTTTCATTAAATGGGATTTGGTCGCAAATTAAAAGAATTTAAACAGTTCAAAAACTGAAGCTGCTATTTTTCAGCATTTAATTCTTCTTTGTATTGATCTAAATTTTCCAGGATTTCCGGAGCAAGTTCCGGCTCCTGCACCTCCTTATATTTCGCAAGCTCATCATTCAGTATCTTTGCAACCAGGTATCTTGCCGTTGGTTTGTCATCTGCCGGGATGATGTACCATGGTGCATTTTCCGTAGAAGTCTTATTGATCGCGGCTTCATAACAATCCTGGTATTTGTCCCAGAGTTTTCTTTCCTTAAGATCACCCGGAGAAAATTTCCAGTTCTTGCTGGGCTTATTCAGCCTTCTTAATAAACGGTTACGTTGCTCATCCTTGGAAAGGTGCAGGAAAAATTTAAAAATGATCGTTCCATTCTGGGCAATATGATCTTCAAAATTACGGATCTGCTCAAAACGTTGATCCCAGAAATTTTCATCTATATCTTCAACGCTGTTGATGCCAGGAATATTTTCATTCATGATATACCCGGGATGGACTCTTGTCACAAGCACATTTTCGTAATGAGTTCTATTGAATACGCCGAATTTACCACGTTCGGGCAAAGCGATATAATGGCGCCACAAATAGTCATGCTTTAGCTCCTTGTGAGAAGGTGTTTTGAAACTGTGCACCACAACTCCCCTACTATTGAAATCTTTAAAAACCTCCCTGATCAAACTGTCCTTTCCCGCAGTATCCATTCCCTGCAGGCAAACCAGCACGCTATATTTATGGTGTGCATAAAGTACATCCTGCCAGTCGCCGAGCTCCTTTCGTACATCTTTAAGTTCGTCTTTAATTTTATCTTCTGAAGCGTCCATCTCTATCTTTGTAGGCTTCTCTTTCAGATTAATATTACCGGTCACTTTGAGCTGGGTATGGTCTATTTTCTTCATAAGATTATTAAATGAACCACTAAAGATACAATCTTTATAAAAGTTAATTTTTTTATCTTCGCCACAAATTCATTCGGCTTGGACAAATTAGAGAGAAAAGATATCATCGATAAGGTCACTACACTTTTAAAAGAGATCCCTTCTTCTATGGATGTCGTTAAAAATGATGAAAATCGTGACCAAAGATTCAGGTATCTCGCTACGCATATGGTAGATAAGGCAATTGAGAAAGATGCACTTATCGTTTCTGAAAATCGCCAGGGTATCGCCATTCTTTTCAAAACCAGTAAGAAGGACAATAATATTTGGAAAGATCTATGGTCACAGCTTAAGCTGGTTGCTAATGTAACTGGAGTCAAAAATGCGCTGGACATTCTCAAGACTCAGAAGTATATTAAGAATCAACGTCCTCAGGAAGGTGAATATCTATACTGTTGGTTCTGGGGAATTTTAAAGGAATACCGAGGTGCAGATACTCAGGTAGGTAAGGAAATGAAGGATGTTTTCTTTAGAACTGCCCATGATACCGGTCTGGAATTATATGCAGAAACCCGCGGTAGAACGAATGCTATCGTTTACCAACGGGTTGGTTTTGATCTTTTTCATGAGTGGGACCACCCAAGTGGAGACACCATGTATTTCCTTAAATACGATCCTAAAAAGCCTAGAAATAAAAGACCTTAGAACCTGCTTCCGAAGAGCTCCACGTCTTCCCTGGTAATTTCCTTACCACCAAGAATAATGAGCCTTTCCACCACATTTCTAAGTTCTCGTACATTTCCACGCCATTCACTTTGCTTTAGCATTTCGATAGCTTCTGAAGTGAATTCTTTCTTATTAGTGCCCTGTTCTGTAGCGATCTTTTCACTAAAATGTTCTACCAGAAGCGGGATATCGTCTTTTCTATTCTTTAGAGCAGGAACTTCTATGAGTATCACAGCGAGACGATGATAAAGGTCTTCTCTAAAATTATTTTCCTCAATCTCTTTTTTAAGATCTTTGTTTGTGGCCGCAACTACTCTAACATCTACTTTGATATCCTTGTCACTTCCAACCCTCGAAATTCTACTTTCCTGAAGCGCTCTTAGCACCTTGGCCTGAGCAGACATGCTCATATCCCCGATCTCATCCAGAAATATAGTTCCCTTATTGGCCGCTTCAAATTTCCCGGCTCTATCTTTATTTGCTGAAGTAAATGCTCCTTTTACATGTCCGAATAGTTCACTTTCGATCAATTCTGAAGGAATTGCAGCACAGTTTACCTCGATCATAGGACCTTTAGAGCGATCACTCTTCTGGTGCAACCAGTGCGCAACAAGTTCCTTTCCTGTTCCATTTGGACCGGTAATAAGTACCCTTGCATCGGTATGAGCCACCTTTTCAATCATACCTTTGATTCTGCTGATTTCTTCAGAATCACCGATCATTTCATAATTCTTACTCACCTTTTTCTTAAGGCGGGTATTTTCTACAACCAGTTCCTTGCGATCAAGTGCATTTCGAACAGTATTAAGCAAACGATTAAGATCTGGTGGTTTTGAGATATAGTCAAAAGCTCCGGCCTTCATGGTATTTACAGCGGTATCAAGATCACCATGTCCAGAGATCATTACAACAGGGATTTCTGGCTTGATCTTTTTAGTCGCTTCAAGTACTTCCACACCATCCATTTTCGGCATTTTGATGTCACAAAGAATCAAGTCAAAATCTTCATTTTTCACCAGTTCCATTCCTGCAAGTCCGTCTTCAGCTTCGGTTACATGATAATCCTTGCTTTCTTCACTCAGTATTTTGTTCAGCACTCGTCTTATGCTAGCTTCGTCTTCTATCAGTAATATTTTTGCCATTAGAATATTGTAAATTTTATTCCGCTTCTCGCGTAAAATGTGTTTGTTTCATTGATGGTGTACAGATCGTCGCGATCTGCATCACGCAACCTGATATCGTTCAATAACGTATGTCCGCCATAAATGTATAGCTTCAAATGGTCGGTAATACTATATTGATAACCTAAACCACTCAGTAATATTGTCATGGAGATACTTTCTGCCTTTGGTCTATCATTAAAAACCAATGGCTGCGTATCAATATTGCTTTGAATGTTCGCAAAAAATCCATCCAGTGTAACGAAGGCTTGTAATTCGCTATTTTCGCTAAAATGATATTTCATGTTGGTCTTCGGAATTCCGACCGTATATGACCAGTTTTCTGCCCATTTTCTATAGTAGCTCACGATGGGCAATGGAAATGGAAATCCGGTAGTCGTGCTATATCGTAACCCAAGAATAAGTCTCCACGGAATTTCCACCTCTTCCTTATCTCTAATCCTTACAAAGAATACTGAACCAGTGTAGATAAGATCATCTGCTAATATGGTATTTTCAGAAAAATTTGAGGCTATCTTTAATCCTCCTTCAGCACCAAATCTCCAGTCATTACCAAATTTAAAAGTGTAACCCAAAGATCCGGTAAAAGACTGGAACCTATCAAGATCTGTTGTTTGAAATCCTGTAGGATCTTCAAATTTGAAATTAACGTTCCTGTATTCTACGCTCGGCACCAGGTAAGCACCATCTTTCTTCAAAGCAATTGGATAGGCTACCTGTGCTCTAAACCTTCGGAAAGAGTTATCTGAATTTTTCTGCGGAAAATAAGTGTATTCGATCCTGGCAAGATCAGCTGTCTGGGCATTCAGAAATGAAAAACCCAGTAAACATATGATCAAAATCCAGGACTTATGCATCATTCTCTATGGTTTGATCATTAGGAATCTTATTCCCTGGCGGATAAAACATATGTACATCGCGCTGTGGGAACGGAATGGTAATATTATTCAATCTAAACTTATCATTGATCTTGAATCTCAATTCACTCTTCACCTTAGGGTCTACAAAACTGTCTGACACATAAAAATGTAACGCAAACATTAAAGCGGAATCTCCAAAATCTTCAAAAAGAACGAATGGCTCAGGCTTCTTTAAAATACCTTTCTGCTCCTTTGCGCATTCCAGCAGGATCGTTCTAACTTTCTCAACATCGCTTCCATAGGCAACTCCCACTTTAACCGATTCCCGGGTAGTTTTATGATTCTGAGTATAGTTATATACTGTATCGCTTATAAACTTATGGTTTGGGATGATCATTACTTTATCATCTCTCGTAAGCGCCCTGGTAGTTCTAAGTTTAATTTCGAATACCCTTGCCACGCGGCCATCCATTTCTATAATATCTCCAACCAGAAGTGATTTATCCAGAATGATAAAAATTCCACCAATAACATCCTGAAATAATTCCTGTAATGCCAGACCAAGTCCAACAAATAATGCGGCAGAAGCTGTTAGTAAGATAGTAACATCTACACCTGTGGAGCTTAAAGTGATCAGGATCACCGCTAGATATACGAAGTATTTGATGAATTTAAAGACGCTTATAAACTTAAGCTTGTCTTCGTCCATCAACTTTGAGGTGATAAAAGATCGAATTAATCGTAATGCCACACTGGTCAATAGAAAGGACAGGATGACAATAATGACCATTCCAACGGTGATCTTTATATCATCGCCTCCTATCTGATAACTGAATCCGGCATTCCAGAAATCTTGGATCAAACCCCAGATATCTTCCTCAATTACTTCTGTAACTTTTTCTTTTGTAGATTGATCGTCCTGCATTCTAATACTTAAGCCACTTATACAATTCTTTATAGCTTGGTTTTTTCCCGTACATCAATATTCCCACACGGTAAATTTTTGCCGATAACCAAAGTACTGCGAAATTGGTTCCAATTAAAATAATGATGGAAATTAAGATTTCGTACCATGGCACACCAAAAGGAATACGCATGAGCATAACAATAGGTGATGTAAATGGTATAAATGAAAATATGGTCGATACGGTCCCATGCGGATTTTCCACTACGGAAAAGAAACCTACATAGATCCCTAAAATTAGAGGAAGTATAACCGGGAACATAAATTGTTGCGTATCGGTTTCACTATCTACCGCGGCTCCAATCGCTGCATAAACCGAACTGTACAGAAAGTATCCGCCAATAAAGTAGATCACAAAGAAACTAAGCAGGCTGGCATACGGCAACTTCAAAATATCGATCACAAGCTGATTGATCTTTGGATTCCCGGCATTTTCCATCGCCATAGTTGCCGGCGTCTGTGCTGCCATAGGATCGATTCCTAAGAAAGTAGACAATCCTAATAATAGTACACTTCCCAGAATTACCCAAACTACGAATTGTGTTAGTCCCGCAAGACTGGTTCCCAGAACTTTCCCTAATAATAACTGGAAGGGCTTCACTGAAGAAACTATGATTTCTATGATCCTGTTGGTTTTCTCCTCGATCACACTTCGCATGACCATATTCCCATAGATTATGATGAACATCATAAGCAGGTAACCGGCTGCACCACCAAAGAACATCTTGATATAATTAGACATTTTCGAGCTTTTCTCTCCCGAGAAATTCTGAATGTCCACGCTAACATCTGCTCTCGCTTTATCTATTTCTGAAACATCTATTCCTTTATCAATTAGTTGTTTACGGGTTAATTTATCTGATATGGTTTTCTCGATATTCTCTATAGTTCCAAAACCCGGTGTCTCTTTTCCGAAGAATTCGATCGTATCTGGTTTGCCGCTAATAGAATTGAGAGGAGAGATATGGATGAGTCCGAAATATTCATTTTCCAGAACCTGAGTCCTGGCAAGTTGAAGATCTTTTTCTGAAAGATCCAGATACTGTACCTGTTCTCCATCTTTAAATTCTTCAGCAAAAATTCCGGTGTCATCATGAATTCCAATGATCTTTTGATCGGTACTATTAAGCATACTCAAATAAGCGATCAACATGATCATTCCCACAAAGATGAGCGGACTCAAAAATGTCATCACGATAAAGGTCTTGTTGCGTACCCGGGCAAGATATTCCCTGCTAATGATCAACTTTAAATTACGCATTCTGAGTCACAGTTTTAATGAAAATATCGTTTACTGAAGGAATCACCTCCACAAAATGGTTCACCTTCGCCCGGCTGAGTAAATATCTAAGCAACTCATTAGAATCATCCTTTTCACCAACCTTGATGGTTAGTTTAAGATCATCCTGAATACTCTTGTACTTAGCGGGCCCAACATCAAATTTTGACTGCAGGTCTGCATACAAAGCATTTTTATCTGCCGTTTCCAGACCTATTTCAAAAGTGTTTGAAGTATATGCTTTTTTGATCTCGTTGATTGGGCCATCCAGTAATTTATTCGACTTGTGGATTAGTGCTATATAATCGCAAAGCTCTTCCACACTTTCCATACGGTGAGTAGAGAATAGAATAGTAGCTCCTTCTTCTCTCAATTGCAGTATTTCGTCTTTAATAAGATTCGCGTTCACAGGATCGAATCCGCTAAAGGGTTCGTCAAAAATCAGAAGTTTTGGGCGGTGTAAAACAGTGATCACAAATTGTACTTTCTGAGCCATTCCCTTAGACAGTTCCTGGATCTTTTTATCCCACCATTCTTCTATCTCCAGTTTCTCGAACCAGTATTTAAGCCTTTCTTTAGCTTCCGCTTTACTCAATCCTTTTAATCTCGCCAGATATAGTGCCTGTTCTCCAACTTTCATGGACTTGTAGAGCCCTCTTTCTTCCGGCAAATAACCAATGTGAGCGATATCATCTGGATGTAATGGTTTGCCATCAAGATATACCTTGCCTTCATCTGGCATGGTGATCTGGTTGATTATCCTGAGAAAGGTAGTTTTTCCTGCACCATTAGGACCTAAGAGTCCAAAAATACTTCCGCGCGGGATACTTAGAGAAACATCGTTGAGAGCGGTAAATTTTCCGAAGCGCTTGTAGACATTCTCGGCAACCAAAAGATTATCCATAGAGTTCTTTATAATATGTTAAAGATATAGAAATAGCAACAGAGAAAAAGTCGATTAAGAAGATTTTATTATTCAAAAAGTCCTTAAAAACAAAACCCACCCTTAATAAATTAAGGATGGGAAAAAAATTGCTATGAAAAAGAAAAATTATCGCTAAAAGACTTAGCGATAATCAAATATATAAAAATTTTCTTAAAATTGGATTTTATGAAAACATATCTTTCACTTTTTCAAAAAATGATTTGTCGCTTTTTTCTGGATTCGGCTGAAAGTTCTCGTCATTAGCCATTCTCTCGAAAAACTCTTTTTGTTCTTTATTTAAAGTTTTAGGGGTCCATACATTTACATGAACCAACAAATCTCCTTTTCCGTAGCCATTGATACTACTAATACCTTTACCGCGAAGACGTAAAATCTTTCCTGACTGTACCCCTTCTTCAATCTTGATACGCACTTTTCCAGTTACCGTATCGATCTCTTTGGAAGTACCAAGAGCTGCTTCAGAATAACTTATATAAAGATCATAATGAAGATTATCACCTTCTCGTTGTAAGCTAGGGTGTTCTTTCTCTTCGATCGCAACTAGTAGATCCCCGGGAATTCCATTACCAGGTGCATCGTTCCCTTTTGAGGAAACCTTTAACTGCATTCCATCTTCAACTCCTGCTGGAATTTTTATAGAAACCATTTCTTCCTTCATAATAAGACCCTGAGCATCTGCACCATCAGGCTTCTTGTCAATGATCTGTCCTGACCCACCACATGTAGTACATGGAGAAGCAGTTTGCATTCTACCAAGTATGGTATTAGTTACTCTGGTTACCTGACCTGACCCGTTACAGGTAGTACAGGTTTTATAAGTAGTTCCTGAAGCCTGAACTTTACGCTTTACTTTGATCTTCTTTTCACAGCCGTTGGCAATTTCTTCAAGGTTAAGGCTCACGCGTATTCTAAGGTTACTCCCTTTTGCACGTCGCTGACCTCCACCAAAGCCACCTCCAAAACCGGAGAAACCGCCGCCGCCGCCAAAGCCACCGCCAAAGATATCACCAAACTGGCTGAATATGTCATCCATATTCATACCTCCGCCGCCACCGCCGAATCCGCCGCCATCGAAAGCCTGATGACCAAAACGATCATATTTAGCACGTTTTTCCTGATTTCCTAATACCTCATAAGCTTCAGCAGATTTTTTAAACATGTCTTCTGCTGTGGAGTCACCAGGATTCTTATCCGGGTGATACTTTAAAGCCATTTTTCTATATGCTTTCTTTATCTCTGCTGCTGAAGCGTCTTTACTTACGCCTAATATTTCGTAATAATCTTCTTTCATACTGTGTTTTTACAATTCTGTAAAAGCGTTTTTATTTACCTGTAACCACTTTTGGATACCTGATAATTCGTTCTCCAAGCTTGTATCCTGGCTCAACCACATCTACGATCTTACCTTTAAGATCTTCTGTTGGCGCCGGAATTTGCGTAATAGCTTCATGAATTTCAGAATCGAAATCACTCCCCTGCTCTACGTCCATTCTTTCCAGACCTTTAGCTTTTAGAGTTTCGCGAAGCTTGTTGTGAATCAACTCAACTCCTTTGAGAAGGTTCTCATCACCAGACTTATTGATCTCGTTCATAGCCCTGTCAAAATCGTCCATAACTGGCAGCATGGCTGTCATTACTTCCTGGTTGGCAGTTTTGAACAATTCAAGACGTTCCTTGGAAGTTCTACGCTTATAATTTTCAAATTCTGCAAAAAGTCTCAGGAATTTATCCTTTTCCTTTTGAAGGTCTTCTATCATGCGCTCTTCTTCGGTAAGTTCGTTATCGCTTACTGTATCTTCTGCTTCGGTATCATCACCGGTCTGGTCTACCTCATTTATTGCTTCATCCATCGCGTCCTCAACCTGGTCTTTCACTCTTTTATCTTCGTCTTTGATGTTATCTTCTTTTCGGCTCATTTTATAAAAAATTTACTTTCTGCTGCAATTGGGTCAAAATCATTGCCAATTAAGCTGAAATGTCAAAATGTCACAGAAATTATTTAATAAAACTTTAAGAAGCCCGGTTTGATATTCCATTTACTTTTGCGCGGAATATAAAACACTTTAACAATGAAAAAATTATTACTGAATGCATTTGTAGTAGCTAGTCTTGGACTTGGTTTTACAGCATGTAAAAATAACAATAACGAAGCTGAAACTGCTGATGCTAAAGATGCGGCAACTGCTGAAGCTGAAGCAATGGAATACAAGGTAGATACTACTGCTTCAACTATCGAATGGCAGGGTTCTAAGCCAACTGGAAATCACACAGGAACTATTGCTGTGAAAGAAGGTACATTTATGGCTACAGACTCTACGATCCAGAGTGGAACTTTCGTGATTGACATGCAATCTATCGAAGTTACAGATCTTGAAGGTGAAGAAAAGTCCAATCTTGAGGCTCACCTTATGGGAACTGTAGAAGGAAAAGAAGGAGACTTCTTTAATGTTCAGGAATATCCTGAAGCTACTTTTGAAGTAACTGGAATCACTGAAGAAGAAGGTACTACAATGCTACAGGGAAATCTTACAATGAAAGAGGTTACTAAGAACATTAGTTTTCCTGTAACTATTAGCAAGAATAATGATACTTACACTATCAGCAGTAAAGATTTTAGCATTGATCGTACAAAATGGAACGTAAACTATGGTTCTAAATCTGTATTCGAAGGTCTTGGGGACCAATTCATCAACGATGAAATTCAGTTAACGATCAACCTTGAAGCTAAGAAAGCTTAATTATAAAGTTCGAATCATAAAAAAAAGGCTGCCATCTGGCAGCCTTTTTTGTTTTAAACAAGATCTTCCAAAGCTTTGGAAAGATTGGAATATTTAAATTTGTATCCATGTTCTTCGATCTTCTTACAACTTACCAGCTGACTGGAAAGTACGATCTGCGACATTTCGCCTAGCATGGTTTTAAGTACGAATTTGGGAACATTTGGAAGCCATAACGGTTTATTTAGCTGATCTGCCAATTGCCTGGTCATTTCTTTATTGGTTACCGGGTTTGGCGCAACCGCATTGTAAACTCCTGTAAGCTCTCTTTCTGTAGCATGAAGAAAAATGCCCGCGAGGTCATCAAGGTGTATCCAACTTTGCCATTGTTTACCACTTCCCAAAGGGGCACCAACATTCATCTCTATAGGTTTCCTGACTTTCTCAAGCATTCCGCCTTTTTCAGAAAGGACCAAGCCAACACGAATTTTTGCGACATCTATTCCTAGGTTACTAAACCTGTCTGCCGCTGCTTCCCATTTCTTTACTACAGTTCCTACGAAATTATCTGCAAGCACTTCGTCGTCCTCAAAGTATAATTTTTCCAGGGAGTCCGGATATTTGCCAATAGCGCTGGCAGATATAAAATTTTCCACCTGGTGTTCGTTGTTCTTTAAGGTATCATAAAGCAATGCCGCAGTTTCGGTCCTGCTCTTTATGATCGTTTCTTTATATTCTGAAGTCCATTTTTCAGCTATACTGGCACCTGCAAGATGGATGATCGTGGTAACACCATCAAAGCATTCTTTTTCTATTTCTTCAGATTTCGGATTCCAGTAAAAACCTTTGTAATCTTCCCTTTTCTCGATCTTCGATTTACTGGTGGTTAGATAATGTACTATCATGCCACTCTCTCTGCATTGATCACTCAACCTGGAACCAATCATTCCAGTAGCTCCTGTAATAAGTACTTTCATCTCTTTTTTTGAAGAAATATACAACAGACTAAAGGCAGGTGTAGCAAAATTCTACAGGTTTAACGAGAATGCAGTTATAGTTTAACAGCTCTTAACATTTCTCGCTTCCCCGGAGGTCCCGGTAATTTCTCTACCTGAAAACCAGCGGAAATCATGGCTCTCCGAACACTCCCTTTCGCAGCGTAGGTTACAAGAACACCATGAAACCTTAAAGCTTTATACATCGCAATAAAAATATCCTCTCCCCACAACTCGGGTTGAACTCTCGCGCCAAAAGCGTCAAAATACACCAGGTCAAACTGGCTGGTCAAATCGATCTCCTGAAATGTCAGTTTATTCTTCAGTAAAGAAAATTTTTCGGTGATTGGAGCTGAAATTTCCCAGTGAACGGAATGTAATTTTTCGAATAGGACTTCAGCTGTAGCAGCATCGGCCGCCTCTGGATAGTTAAGCAGTTTAATTTCAGATGGAACTACAGGATATGCTTCTACTCCTGTATATTTTATCTCAATATCATTACTATTGGATTCTAAAAGAGTTAGAAAAGCATTGAGACCGGTACCAAAACCAATTTCAAGAATTTCCAGTGGTCTCTTTGAATTTGATTCCAACCAGTGATGCAAACCCATTTTGAGAAACACGTGCCTGGCTTCCTGAATAGCACCATGTTTGGAGTGGTATTGTTCATCCCATTCAGGTAAATGTATGGTCACAGAACCATCGCTGGTTTTAATAATTTTTCTTTCCAAATTATTTCTTCAAAAGAACTCCATCTGCCAGGAATCCAAAGGATTGTTCAGGTTCTGTTATCGCGGCGATTTCTTCTTCAGATTTTCCTGCATCTTTAGCGTAATGCTTTTGATCTTCTACGCTGGTGACTTCAGCGAAAGCTTTCCCATTCACTACTACCTCTTTTCCTTCTATATCCTTCGGAACAAAAAATCCGTAGTCCTTAAATTTCACCATGGGATCCTGATCGGTTTCGGGAAGATCCAATACCATCCAGCAACCTTTTTCCTTACAAACACTCATCACCCTGGTGCTGAAGCTAACGTTAATAGTATCACCTGTTTCCAGTGCTCTATATTTTTCAAGCATTTCCGAAGCATTCAAAGCCGCATCACCAGAAAATTTCTTTCCGAAACTCTCATAAGATTCCTGAACTTCCTGTACTTCAGCAAGGTCATTGTTCGTTGATTTTTCAGCTTCCTTGCAACTAACCAGACTCAAGGCGATGGCTGCGATTACTAATGTTATTCTCATGATTCTCAGATATTATAGGGTGTTCTGCGCCAAATTTACCAAAACTTTAGATTTTGATTCTACTTTTAATTAGGTAAATTTGCGCAACAAGACTGAACAACCACAAAATACCAACTAATGATAGAGATACAAAAGACTACCGAATCTAAAATAGACAAGACTAATTTTGATAATCTAGCTTTCGGACAGGTTTTCTCAGATCATATGATGGAATGTGATTATAAGGATGGTGCGTGGCAAAAACCTATCATCAGACCTTATGGACCTTTATCTTTAGAACCTTCCGCGCGTGTGTTTCATTATGGACAGGCTGTATTTGAGGGAATGAAAGCTTACAAGGATAAAGATGATCGTATCTGGCTTTTCAGACCAGAGCAAAATTTTGAGAGGATCAATAAATCCAGTGCGCGAATGGCAATTCCAGAGTTTCCGAAGGAATATTTCTTTGAGGCGCTGGAAGAATTACTAAAGTTAGATAAAGCCTGGATCAAGAAAGGTTTTGGAAACAGTTTGTATCTAAGACCGTTCGTGATCGCTACGGAATCAGGTGTTTCAGCTTCCGCAGCAAAGGAATATAAATTTATGATCATTTGTTCTCCGGCACAGGCTTATTACAGTGGAGAAGTGAGAGTGAAGTTTTCAGAAAAATATAGCAGAGCTGCAGATGGTGGAGTTGGATTCGCGAAGGCAGCAGGTAATTACGGAGCACAGTTTTACCCTACCAATCTTGCAAAGGAAGAAGGTTTCCAGCAGATCATCTGGACCGATGCCAATTCCCATGAATATCTTGAAGAGGCTGGTACAATGAATATTTTCTTTAGAATAGGAAACAAACTGGTAACTGCACCAACAAACGACCGGATTCTTGATGGGGTGACCAGAAAGAGTGTTCTAAAACTTGCGGAAGAAAACAATATTGAAGTAGAAGTACGCAGAGTTAGCGTTCAGGAGATCGTGGAAGCTGCCAGAAAAGGAGAATTAAAAGAAATGTTTGGATCTGGAACTGCAACTGTGATCAATCCTATTGCTGGCTTCGGCTATAAAGAAGATAAGTTCGAATTACCAAATATGGATGATTCTTATGCGAGTTTTTTCAAGGATACACTTATGAAAATTCAGTATAATGAAACTGAAGATCTGTACAACTGGACTTACGAGGTGAAATAAAATCCCTCTAAACAGCAATGATATACGATCCCGGAAGTTCTCTTTCGGGATTTTTATTATTCCAGGATTTTGCCTATTTCAGGTTTAAAATAATTATTCCCTTTCAGGACCTTTCCATCCTCTCTATAAACTGGCTCACCATTTTCATCCAGTTTGCTCATGTTACTTCGCTGTATCTCTTCAAAAATTTCTTCGATCTTATGCTGCATGCCGTGTTCGAGAATTGTACCGCATAATATATAAAGCATATCCCCTAAAGCATCTGCTACCTCAACAAGATCTCCGCTATTAGCAGCCTCCAGATACTCCTCGTTCTCTTCTTTCATTAGAATATAACGCAAGCGGTTCTTTTTCTTTCCAAGATTGGCCTCTGGCTTCTGTTTGATGCCAAGACCAAATGCAGAATGAAACTCTTCCACAGCAGCAATAGCTTTCTTCATGATTAGAATGTTTAAAAAGTTTAACTTTGCTGAAAAATTAACTAAATGTTTTCTACCGGACAACTTATATTCGCTGCCTTTTTCGTGGTAGCATTTATCATCGTTATGATCATTAGTTACCGAAAGGATCTGAAACTACATAAAAAATACTACAAAGGAAGTTTGATGGTGCTGCTAGCATTTATAGCTTTTATTGTGATTTTATTTATAATCAAGACGCAGCTGAATCATTGATTCTTACAACCACTTCAAAATAATTATATTAGTTCTCAATAATCCCAGTCATCATGAAAATTCTTAAATACCTGTTTTTCCTTTTATTGATCATATTCATTGGAGCGTCCATTTATATCGCCACCAAAGATGGAAGTTACCAGGTACAGGAACAGCGCATGATCGCAGCTCCCCAGGAAGTTCTTTATGATGAGGTAAATGACCTTACTACCTGGAAAGAATGGGAACCATGGTCTAATGGTGCTGAAGACATGATCATTAATTACGGTGATAAGACCATTGGTGAGGGTGCGAACTACGAATGGAGTAGCGAAGAAATGGGTGATGGTTCGCTGGTGACCACGAAGGCCAATCCGCATGGTAGCATTGAGCAACAGGTTACCTTCAAGACAACTTTTGGAGAAAGCACCAGTGATATCTCCTGGTCTTTTGAAAAACAAAATGACAGCATCCTAACTACCTGGACTTTAAAAGGTGATCAAACTTTTCTTGAAAAAGCAGCTTTTTTGTTTGAAAATGAAAGTATGACTCAGCGATTACAGCCGGTATTCAAACAGGGATTGGATAATCTTGAAGAACAGATAAGAAAGGAGATCGAAAGTTATTCGATCAATGTGGACGGAGTGACGCAACACGGTGGAGGTTATTATCTTTATATCACTACTGCGAGCCGACTTTCACAAATTGCGGGCAAAATGCAAGATATGACGAATGACGTGAGCAACTTCATGAATTCTAATAATATTGAAATGACTGGCAAACCTTTTATTCTCTTCAATGAAAGAAATGAAGATAGAGGAACCGCCATTTATTCGGCAGCCTATTTTACTCCAAGTGAAGTAATTACACCTCAGGATAGCCAGGTACTGAACGGTTTTATGCCGAACCAAAAAACATTAAAAACCACTTTAAAAGGTGATTATGAATATTTACAGGAAGCCTGGGATGCGGCTTACCAGTATATTCAGGAGAACGACCTGGTAATTATGGAAGATGCAGAATTCTTCCAGGTGCATGTTACTGGTCCAAAGGACAATGCCAATCCAGCGGAATGGATCACTCATTTGTACATTCCACTTGGAGAAAAAGAAACAGCATTAGATGATTAAAAACCTGCTACTCGTTTTTCTTGGAGGCGGTTTAGGATCCAGTCTGCGATATTTGCTGAACAAGTATTTAAATGACGGCGGTGTTATTCCCCAGGGAACTTTAGTAGTGAATGTTCTGGGTAGCTTTTTGTTAGGGCTTGCCCTTGGATGGTTTATTAAACAGGATATGCTCAATCATCCATTATACTTTCTTTTAGCCATTGGTTTTTGTGGTGGCTTCACCACCTTCAGTACCTTTTCATTCGAAAATTTCAATATGATAAAATCTGGTGATTATATTTCATTTTCTATATATTTCCTTGGTAGTATCATCCTAGGAATTATCGCCATATTCCTCGGAATTATCCTTTCCAGACTTTTTTGATCTATTCTCAGATACATATATTTCGATTTTAAACATTTTACTTAAACACCCCTAAATTTATAGGGGTGTTTTTTATTTATATCGTAAAAGTTGACAGAAGACCTATATTTTTACAGGGTCTGTTGAAGTTTTTAATAACTTTAAACCTCTCTTAATCAACATTTATGAAAAAAATTGAAGCAATTATTCGCAAGTCTGAGTTTGACAAGACCAAAGCAGCCCTGCACTCAATTGGAGTTACGTTTTTTAGCTACTGGGATGTAACCGGAGTTGGTAATGAAAAGGTAGGTCATGTTTATCGTGGTGTATCCTACAGCACCGCAGATATTCAACGAAGATACCTGTCTATCGTGGTCACAGATAGTTTCATGGATAAAACCATAGAAACTTTAATGGAAGCTGCATATACCGGCAGTGTTGGAGATGGAAAGATCTTTATATCCACAATAGATGAAGCCTACCGAATAAGAACCAAGGAAAAAGGTTCAGAATCACTCAAGTAAAAACTACAATCTCAACAGTAACTTATTATGGAAGGAATATTAACTATCAATAACGTATGGATGATGATCTGTACGGCACTCGTTTTCTTTATGCACATGGGCTTTGCTCTTTTAGAGATAGGTCTTACCCGGCAAAAGAATACGATCAACATATTATTTAAAAACCTGTTTATCATCACCGTAGGCCTGTTGCTATATTGCCTACTAGGATTTAATTTGATGTATCCGGGAGAGTTTAATGGATATTTTGGTTTTGCAGGCTTTGGACTGGATAGTCCTCTTGTCGGTGGAAGTCTCGATCTGGCTTACAGTGAAGGCTATACTTACTGGACAGATTTTTTGTTCCAGGGAATGTTTGCAGCTACAGCAGCAACTATTGTTTCTGGTGCAGTAGCAGAAAGGATCAAACTAAACAGTTTTATGATCTTTGTAATTCTCTATGTGGGAATTGTATATCCAATAGCCGGATCATGGAAATGGGGTGGCGGATTCCTTGACGAAATGGGATTCTACGATTTCGCTGGTTCAACACTTGTTCATTCAGTTGGTGGATGGGCTGCTTTGGTTGCTATTTATCTCTTAGGTGCAAGAATCGGAAAATTCAAAGATGGTAAAATTGGAGTTTTTCCTGGTCATTCCATGCCTTTTGCCACTGCAGGAGTTTTGATCTTATGGTTAGGATGGTTTGGATTTAATGGAGGTTCAGTACTTTCTGCAGATCCAGAACTAACTTCATTAACCCTGGTAACAACCTGTCTTGCAGCAGCAGCAGGTGGAGTAGCATCCTTTATATTCTCCAGCATTCTTTATAAGAACTACGATATCACTATGTTTCTAAACGGTATTCTGGGTGGACTGGTAGGAATCACCGCCGGTGCAGACCAGATGTCCCCAACAGATGCAATTCTTATTGGTGCGATCGCAGGTGTAATTATCGTAATGGGAGTTGCGTTTATTGACAAACTGAAACTGGATGATCCTGTGGGTGCCGTAGCCGTTCATTTGATCTGCGGAATATGGGGAACTCTTGCTGTTGGTATCTTCGGAAATATGGCGGGAATCGATCAATTCATTACTCAGCTTATTGGTGTTGGGGCTTATGCCGCTTTCTGTATCGTGACCTCATTTATCATATTCTATATTCTGAAGGTTACTCTTGGACTAAGAGTTTCAGCAAAAGAAGAAACTGAAGGCCTGGACATTCATGAACATGGAATGGATGCCTATCCAGATTTCGGACTAAATCAAAAATAACAGCTAAAATAGAAACGGAGCGTTCCTCCAAACGCTCCGTTATATAATTGCTAAACTTTAAAATACATTAAGTAATACCGTCGCTAAACGAATACACTAACTATGTTTTAATCTTAAAATTATGCATGCAATTACATTTTCAAAATTAATAAAAATCTTCATTGTACCATGCCTCTTAGTCTTCTCATTTAGCTTGCAGGCGCAGGAAGAGGAAAACGAAGAAACCTCAAAATTCATTATCAGTGGAAGTGTTGATGCTTACTTCAGAACAAATTTTAATGGTCTTAACCAATCTGAAGAAATCGTAGGTGGTGATGCCGTAACTCTGGACCCTGCCGCTCCAGCCACTTCCTTTGCAAACGATCCCGGTTTTGCGATTGGAATGGCCAATGTGATACTGGGCTACGAAAATGATAAAGTCGGCTTTGTGGCAGATCTGGTCTTTGGACCCCGTGGTGAAGATGCTGTATTTCTCTCCCAGGGTTCTGCTCAAATTGTGAATCAGTTATACGCTTATTATAAAGTCAATGATGCTCTTAAATTCACACTTGGGAACTGGAATACCTATTTAGGTTACGAGGTAATTTCTCCGGTCGCGAATTTTAATTATTCTACCTCTTATATGTTCTCCTACGGACCTTTCTCTCACACTGGGATCAAAGCCGACTTTAGCTTTGACGATAACTGGACCGGGATGCTAGCCATCATGAATCCTACAGATTATACTGAATATAACCCCACCGGGAAATATAGTTTTGGAGGACAATTGGGTTATAGTGTAGACGGTGGAAGTGCCTTTCTAAATCTTCTCTACGGTGAGCAATCACTTTCAGATGACAGTCTATTTCAAATAGACCTTACTACAGGTTGGGATCTAACCGACAGTTTTTACCTTGGATTGAATACTACTTACCAAGATACTGACGGCACAGGCTTTTATGGTGCAGCAGTCTATCCGCAACTTTCCCTTACAGATAATTTTGGTCTTGGCTTAAGAGCTGAGTACTTCAAAGAATTGGAAGATGGAGGTGTTGTTTATGGAGCAAACACCAGTATTACTGCTTTCACTCTAACCGGTAGTTTCCAGACCGGCGGACTTATCATTAAACCTGAATTACGTCTTGATAGCGTCTCAGATAATTACCCTGCATTTCTGGATCGGGACCTACAACCAAATAGTGACCTGGCTTCCTTTCTGGTCGCTGCCATTTATGCGTTCTAGTTTTTAGCGAACTTTTTAACACCGGCCGGTATTGCTGTTTCCAGATGATTCTCCTTAGGAGGAATGGGACAGGAATACCGGCCGCTGTATGCGCAATAAGGATTGTATGCCCTATTAAAATCTATAGTTACCTTCTTCTCTTCAGGAATTCTGAAGTCTATATATCTACCTCCATCATAAGTTGAAATTCCGTTAGTTTCATCTGTAAAGGGCAGGAACAAATAATCAAAATATTCAGGATCTGATCTAAGACTTTGGTTTTGATATAGATTCAGCATAAATTCTTTTCCCTTCAGTTCAAAATAAAGCTCTCCATATTTAACATAAGTGGAAGTCCTGGAAGTACTTGTCTGCATTTCAAAAGGAGATTCTGATGGAGTTCGAACAAATTCTGCTTCAACGATGTAGGTAGTATCAATTGTGAAAAATTCCAGCCTATCAAAATTTTCCAGGTCTCCTTTTTCCAGTGGAGATTCTTCGGGATCTCTAAAATCTTCATTCATTTTCACTCGATACTCTTCCGAAGCTTTTACTGCCTCCGGCATCTGAGCCTGTAATAACGAGGATATGGAAAGAATAAGAAGAATAACGAAATTTCTGAATGTAGACATGTGATGTATTTAATTCCCAAAATAACCAATATCTACCAGAAAAATTGAAGTAATTTTGAGGCTTGACAAGTCTATGAAAAAGTTATATGTATCCTATATCGATTCGTTCTCTGGATTGAGAAAAGAAATCTGGCTATTGGCATTGATCACCCTGATCAACAGAGCCGGCACTATGGTGATTCCATTTCTTTCTCTGTATCTCACCAAGAGTCAGGGATTCAGCCTGGAGCAAGTAGGATGGATACTCACATTCTTTGGACTGGGATCTGTAACCGGCTCTTTTCTGGGTGGTAAGCTAACAGATATTTTCGGCCATTACAAAACCATGGCTGGTAGTTTGATTGGTAGTTCCGTATTATTCGTTCTACTTCAGTTCCCTCAGGATTTCTGGACGTTCTGCCTGGGAATTTACCTGGTCATGTCTATAGCAGATATTTTCAGACCTGCAGTATTTGTTGCGATTAGCGCCTATAGTAAACCACAGAATAGAACTAGATCCCTAACATTGATAAGACTGGCGATAAATCTAGGATTTTCCGCAGGACCAGCGCTGGGAGGTTTAATTATAGCTACTGCGGGTTATGATGGTCTATTCTGGGTTGACGGTATCACCTGCCTTTTCGCAGGCGTTCTATTATTAAAACTACTTCACCCTAAGCGTGCTGTGGAAGAACCCGAAGAGGAGATTACCAATACCGCTTCTGCATACCAGGATAAACTGTATTGGGTATTCATAGTAGCGCTAATGCTGTTCGGACTGGTGTTTATCCAGTATTTCTCTACCGTCCCGCTTTACTATTCTGAAGTACATCAGTTGAGCGAACTCAAGATCGGACTCATATTAGGATTGAATGGATTCTTCATATTCCTGTTTGAAATGCCTCTGATCAAATACCTGGAAAACCGAAATTTAGGAACGTTGAATTATGTCATATTTGGTGCCTTTCTAACCGCATTAAGCTTTCTGGTCATAAATCTTACAGGTTGGGTGGAAATTATTATTGTTGGGATGCTTCTGGTTACTATTGGCGAGATGATCGCCTTTCCATTTTCCAACACCTTTGCTCTTATCAGGTCTCAAGGCAAAAAACGGGGTAGTTACATGGCGCTTTACAGTATGGCCTTTTCAGTCAGCCATATTTTTGGACATAACTCTGGAATGCAATTAATCGATAATTTTGGTTACGACTTCACCTGGTATACTATGATGGGTCTCGCCGTTATTTGCATTCTGTTACTTTTGCTTCTGAAGAAGTTTCTGGCTCGGGAAGCAGCTTAGTATTTCGATTTTTTGAGATACTTCTGAATGATCGCATTGTATTCTTCAGAAAATTTTAAATCCAGAGTTCCATCGATGGAATACAATTTTTCATAGTCATCGTAACCGGTCTTCAGAAGATCTTCCAGGTATAAAAGAGCAGTTTCAGCATCCCCATCTAAAGAAGCCAGAGAAATAATTTTGAAATACGCTTCAGGATCTTCCTTGTTGATCGCAGTTCTTAGAACACTTATAAAGATTCTGGCATCGATTCCGGCATTGGATTTCATGATATCATCGAACTGTCGCTTGGAAAGCAAGTCCAGATATCCCTTCAATCTGTAAGCCATATCTACTTTGGCCTTTTCAGAACTATTCTGGAGTTTTTCCAGACCATCCATCTGGTAAGCCCACCAACCAATATTTTGAAAGTTTTGCGTCATCACATCTGAAGTTAACAGGTATTCATACTCCGCCTGTTGTTCACGTTCATAAGAAACTGCCTGTTTGAAATCTCTTTTCTGAGCAGAATAACCTCTGGTACGCTTTACCTCTTTCATTCGATCCTTAACCTTATCCTCGTAACCAAATTCTGCGTACTTTTCTTCCATTCTCTCCAGGTTCTCATACGCAGAATAGTAATTCCTTTTTCGTCTCAGACTTTCTACATAATCAAGTTCCTGCTGGTATAATTTAGAAATGAGCTCTTTATCTGCCTGTCTTGTTCCTTCCTTTACTGCTTGTAACGTAAAACCGGAAACCGCATTATAGATGACTGTACTGGATGGCCAGTCATTCTCCTTACCGTCAAAGTAATAGATCTCTGTTGGGAAATCTCGCTTGTCATAAAACTTAAGATAGCTTTCCATTTCGTAAACCATATAATCCTGACTTCCTCCTATTCCAATAAACATATAGGGTTCCTGATCATTCACGAATTTTGGATTAACGAATGAGTTATTAATGGCCAGGATTCCAGCCATATTCTTATTCATTAATGTGAGCGCTGAGGCGATCTGTGCTCCTTCCGCCATACCAGCAAAATAGATTTGCTCCGGGGCAATTGATAAAGTTCCGGTTACTAAGTTCATCATGGAAACAGAAGTATTTATAACACTATCAAGAGACTTAGATTTTAAATCAAGTTCCAGAGCCGCAATAATATATCCCTGATCTTCCGCAGCAGGTCGGAATAAATTTGCGGTACTGGTCGCCCTTCCCTTTGGATCGAAGATAAATATGACTGGCCATTTTTTATCCTTAGAATATTGGGAAGGAGTGTAAATTACGAAAGTTTCACCTTGAGATCCGGGAATATTGATGCCTTTAGTAACATTGCCCTTGGCAATTCTAACCTCCTGCCCTATGATTAACAAAGGGAGTAAAAGAAAGATGAAACATGGTAGAAGTCTTTTCATAGGTATTGTAATATATTTAAATATAACAATTGCATCACGAATTATTCCATAAAAAAACCCGCAAGCAATAAACTTACGGGTTGGGGTATTTTTGATGTGTTTTTTATCTCCTTTTCACTGGCTGATATTTCATTTTCTGTTTCTCTGGAAAAAATAATTTCGCCATAAGAGAAATCACCAGTAAGTCTGCAAAAATCAGGAACATTATTCTAATAACTTCTATTCCAGAAAATGATAATCCGGTAAATCCTACTAATCCTGTTACTACTGCAAGAACTAAAAATAATAGTGCTTTCTTCCTCATGATACTTTTTACTTGTTTTGTTTGGTACAAATTTAAGTACGAATCTCTTCAGTTTGTCATAACAAAATTACAATTCGAATCTTTTTAACTAAGAACAGGAAATTCTCAAATCAAACTGTTAACAGAAAGAATTGAAAGCCGATATTTTAACAGTTCTTTCTGGCTCGTTTACACCTGTTGAAAGTTTAAAAATTTATCGTGGTAGTATTGGCGCATCATCTACAACCCTGGAAAGGATAATATGGGTTCTGGTTTCCCCATAGGTAATCAACTGATCAATGAGTTTCTCTAGGTGAACCTGATCTTTTAAGATTACCTCCATAATAATATTTTCATTACCCGTTATTCGATAACAATTGAGCACCTCTTTGTAGGTTGAAACTGTTTCTAAAAATGCTTTAAGTCTTCCAGTGAATGCTCGCAATGTAATTACCGCCCTTAGTTGATATCCCGTTTTCTGATGACTAATATTAACCTTATAAGAATTGATCACCCCGGCATCTTCCATTTTTTTCATTCTTTCAGCAACGGCCGGTGAGCTTAGTCCCACTTTTCTACCTATCTCCGAAAACGATGCTCTCGCATCTTTTTGTAATTCCTGCAGGATCGCCCAGTTCAATTTATCCACCATATTTTTTAAAGTATTAGATACCTATAAATTTAAATATTAAATATAATTCCACGGTTCACATTAACTTTTAAATGCGTCTTTGAATAGTCTCTAGTAATTTAGTAGAAAATTTAAACGATGTCATCTTCTTACAATAAGTCCCGACAGCCCAGCGAAGCTTTATATTCTAAGGCCCGGGAGATCATGAAGATATCCAAATCTGTATCAGATTACCTTTTGCCGGATGTATCTGGCTTGAATGATCATGGGTTGGAAGATAAGAGCGTATATTTTACCGGCGATATTATTCGATATTCCGAATCACTATTGCCGAATATTGCGAGAGCTGAAAATGAATTTTTCCAGGAGAGCAGGAAGCATTACGTACATGCCGTAAGTCTGCTTACCGAACGCTTAAGCAAGCATTGCGAACACCTTGAACTTGCCAATAGCAACGGCAAGGATTTCGTACGACTTCTACGGAAAGAAATCCAGAAATTTAGAAAATTACAACGCGTGTGGCGACTAACCTTATAAAGTAGAAAACAAAAAAATCCCGGTTTCCCGGGATTTTTTATGATCTGAAATATTTCAGTATTTACATATTTCTACGATACTGTCCACCCACCTCGAATAAAGCATGAGTGATCTGTCCTAGTGAACAAACTTTCGTTGCTTCCATTAACTCCTCGAAAAGGTTCTGATTGGTAACTGCTGCTTTCTGGATTCTTTCCAGCATTTCTTCAGCAGAATCTTCTTTAGCTTTATGTAAAGTTTCCAGAGTTTTGATCTGGTGTTCTTTTTCCTCTTCCGTAGCACGAATAACTTCACCCGGCGTTACCGTTGGCGAACCTGTAGAACTCAGGAAAGTATTCACTCCGATAATCGGGTAGTCCCCATTATGCTTTAAAGTTTCATAGTACAGGCTTTCTTCCTGTATCTTTCCTCGCTGATACATAGTTTCCATAGCACCAAGCACTCCGCCACGTTCTGTGATTCGATCAAACTCAGTAAGCACAGCTTCCTCTACCAGGTTGGTCAATTCTTCGATAATGAACGATCCCTGGATTGGATTCTCGTTCTTAGCAAGCCCCAACTCCTTATTGATAATTAATTGTATAGCCATCGCTCTTCTTACTGAAGCTTCGGTAGGCGTGGTGATTGCTTCATCATATGCATTGGTGTGCAATGAATTACAGTTATCGTAGATCGCATACAATGCCTGAAGGGTAGTTCTAATATCATTAAAATCAATTTCCTGAGCATGCAATGATCTTCCTGAAGTCTGTATATGGTATTTCAACATTTGAGCTCTGGAATTGGCTCCATACTTATGTTTTAAGGCTTTGGACCAGATTCTTCTGGCAACCCGACCAATCACTGCATATTCCGGATCCACTCCATTAGAGAAAAAGAACGAAAGGTTTGGACCAAATTTGTTGATGTCCATTCCCCTGCTTAAATAGTATTCTACATAAGTAAATCCATTCGCCAGAGTGAATGCCAATTGGGTAATTGGATTCGCACCAGCTTCAGCAATATGATATCCTGAAATAGAGACAGAATAGAAATTTCTAACATTTTCATCAATAAAATATTCCTGAACATCACCCATTAATCGTAGGGCAAATTCAGTAGAAAAAATACAGGTATTCTGAGCCTGATCTTCCTTTAAAATATCTGCCTGAACGGTTCCTCTAACCACATTTATGGTTTCAGCCTTGATCTTTGCATACACATCTTTCGGTAGTACCTGGTCTCCGGTTAATCCAAGAAGCATCAAGCCAAGTCCGTCATTTCCTTCTGGAAGTTCCCCACGATATTGAGGTCTGTCGATACCAGCATCGTCATATAACTCCTTCAGTTTGGCTTCTACTATGTCTTCAAGACCATTCTCTTTAATATACTTTTCACAATTCTGATCGATCGCAGCATTCATGAAAAATCCAAGTAGCATTGGAGCAGGACCATTAATAGTCATACTCACAGAGGTCATCGCATCTGCCAGATCAAATCCTGAATAAAGCTTTTTCGCATCATCAAGACAACATATGGATACTCCTGAATTTCCAATCTTACCATAAATATCTGGTCGGTGGTCTGGATCATTTCCGTAGAGGGTAACCGAATCGAAAGCGGTAGACAGTCTTTTAGCCGGTAATCCCTGGCTAACATAATGAAATCTTCTATTGGTTCTTTCTGGTCCACCTTCACCGGCAAACATTCTTGTAGGGTCTTCACCTGTTCGTTTAAACGGATACAATCCGGCGGTATAAGGGAATTCTCCAGGAACATTTTCCTGAAGACACCATCCTAGAATATCGCCCCAGGCCTTGTATTTTGGAAGTGACACTTTCGGGATCTGCGTATGTGAAAGGGACTCTGTATGAGTATCGATCTTAATCTCTTTATCGCGCACTTTGAAGCTATAAACAGGTTCCGTATACTTATTTACTTTCTCGTTCCACGCAAGAATCATCTCCCAGTTATAGGGGTCCAGATCCATTTTTATTTTATCGAATTCAGCAAAAAGCAGCTTTAAAAATTCTGACTGATCTTCTTCTGAAACTTCTTTGATCCCATCCTGATCGATTCCGTTTTTATCGAGGTACTTGGTTTGATCTTTACCAAACTGGGTTTTGGTATTAGCAACGGTTTCGATGGTTTTATAAATTCCGTAGAGACGCTGAGCAACTTCGGTTTGAGTCGCCGCAGTTTCATCATAACCACGGTTATTTTCAGCAATTTCTGAAAGATATCGTGTACGTTTTGGTGGAATCACGAATATCTTCTCACTCATCTCTTCTGAAATTTGAAAGGTAGAGATCATCCCTGAATTTGTTTTCTCCTCTACAGCGTCCATAAGACTTCTATAAAGGGTATTCATTCCAGGATCATTGAATTGAGAAGCGATGGTACCAAATACCGGAAGTTTATCAGCATCTTCATGCCATAACTGGTGGTTTCTCTGATATTGCTTTTTTACATCACGCAAAGCATCCTGCGCTCCACGTTTATCGAATTTGTTGATAGCAACCAGATCTGCAAAATCAAGCATATCGATCTTTTCCAGCTGCGTTGCTGCACCAAATTCCGGAGTCATTACATATAATGACACATCTGAATGATCCATGATCTCTGTATCACTCTGCCCAATTCCTGAAGTTTCAAGAATAATAAGATCATAACTGGCTGCTTTCAGCACATCAACAGCTTCTGCGACATGCTTGGACAATGCCAGATTCGCCTGCCTTGTAGCAAGTGAACGCATAAAAACTCTAGGATGATTGATACTGTTCATCCTGATACGGTCACCAAGTAATGCCCCTCCAGTTTTCTTTTTTGAAGGATCCACAGAAACGATTCCAATATGTTTTTCAGGAAAATCCATCAAAAATCTTCGAACCAGTTCGTCTACCAAACTTGATTTACCAGATCCGCCCGTACCGGTAATTCCCAGAACAGGAGTTTTATTTGTATCAAAATTGTTCTTGTCAAAGTATTTCAAAAATTCTTCGTGCCTGTTTTCAGCAAGTGAAATAAGACGGGAGATCGTAGTAACCTTTCTGGATTGTAGATTCTGATTGACCTTATCTGATTCTTCAAGATCTGGAACCTGATGATCCACACGTTGGATCATATCATTGATCATCCCTTGCAGACCCATTTCACGACCATCATCTGGAGCGTAAATCCTATCTATCCCGTAATCCATCAATTCCTTGATCTCATCTGGAAGGATCACTCCGCCTCCACCACCAAAGATCTTGATATGTTCTGAACCTTTCTCTTTAAGAAGGTCATACATATATTTGAAGTATTCGGTGTGACCACCCTGGTAGGAAGTCATTGCAATCGCATGTGCATCTTCCTGAATAGCACAGTTTACAACCTCTTCCACACTTCGATCATGTCCAAGATGGATTACCTCAACTCCAGTAGCCTGGATGATCCTCCGCATAATATTAATAGCGGCATCATGACCATCGAATAGCGAGGCAGCGGTTACAATTCTTATTTTATTTTTAGGTTTATAAGGACTTTGTTGCTCCATGTTTAATTATATCAAGAATATTGACCTGCAATTTACGAAAATCGCAATGAAAATGAGATTTTAAAATTATTGAAAACTTAAAAAAGCCACCTTGGGGAAGATGGCTTTAAAGTAGGAATATGAACTCGTAATATGCTAATGTTTTAAAACAGTCAACTACTAATTCATTATTCATGTTTTATATTAATCTGAAAAAAGTATTCTCTAAAAAGTGAAATTGAGGTGCTAACTATTCTAACAAATTACATTTTACCTATTTGAAATACAATTATCATAAGTACAATTCTCCTAACGCCTTCGAATTAAAAATCTGAATTCAAGATGTGCCCAGCTAAAATACTTCAGCAAATGGCATAAACAAAATCGATTGTTTTAATATTATTATAACTTTATACGATGAAGCCTTAAAATTTTAGCAAGTATATTTGAGCAAATTATTTATCATGAAAAAGCTCCTCGGTTTAATACTAATATTCTCGTTAAGTTCCTGTGCTGAATTGCAACAAATTGCTACTCAGATTCCTTCAACTTATGGTGTATCCGATTCAGAGATCAACTCCGGACTAAAGCAGGCGCTTCAATTTGGGATAGATAAGGAAGTGACCAGTCTTGCTACTGAAGATGGATTCTTTAAAAATGAACTTGTGCGTATAAGTTTGCCGCCAGAATTACAGAAAGTTGATAGGACATTAAGAGATGTTGGCTTGGATAATCTAGCAGATGAGGGCCTGAGAGTTCTTAACAGAGCTGCCGAAGACGCAGTAGGAGAAGCTATTCCTGTTTTTGCAAGTGCTGTGAAAGAAATAAGTTTTGCAGATGCCAGAAACATTCTTTTGGGTGCAGATAATGCAGCAACCAGTTATCTTTCATCAAAAACTGAAACACAGCTTTATAACAGGTTCAATCCTATTATCAATAAGTCATTAGAGAAAGTTGGAGCAAACCGGGTTTGGTCCAATCTTATTCAAAGATACAATGCCATTCCACTTACCAGTAAAGTGAATCCAGATCTTACAGATTACGTAACTAATGAAGCTCTTCAAGGCGTTTTTCTTATGATAGAAAAAGAAGAGAAGGACATTCGAAATTCTTTAAGCTCCAGAACTACAGATCTTTTAAAACGTGTTTTTGCCCTACAAGATAGATCTTAGAATTCCTACGTAATACAATACTTTAACACTTTCCCACAGATATCCGGTATTTTTTAAATTAAGCTTAACTCAACATTATCAATGTATAAGCTGGGTTAGTCTTAGCTTTGTAACGTAGGGAGAAGATGATGAAGTTGAAAGAAATTAAGTATTATATGTTTAGGATTTTTGAAAATAAATCAAAAGAAGAAAGACTTTGTGAGAAGTATAGCAGATTAATGCAGCGTGCTTACAAAATTGCTCTTATAGATAAAGAACAAAGTGACAAGTTGAATTTAAGAGCTAAGAAAATTCTGGCTGAGCTTAGAAGAATGGATTGCTCGATGGTAGAAACTAAGAGTGAAACTGCCTGAAGTACTTCAATCCTTCTAATACACGGCTTCCATACCAGCTAAAATATTCACCGTCCACAAGCGACACCTTTTCAGCGATTCCTGAGAAGGTTTTTTTATGTCTGTCTTCAAAGGGAAAAGGTTCAGAACTCAGGAGAATCTCATCAATTTCCATTGTCCTCAAAATATCAAGATCTGTTTCAGGGTATCTATCCAAATTAAAAACATTTATCATCCTATTTACAGCAAGCATTTCATTGATAAAGGTTCCCTGCCCTGCTACCATCAATGGCTCATTCCAGATAAAATAAGCTACTCTTCTAGATTTCGAGTTAGAAACTATACGCACCAATTCCTTCAGGGAATTCTCTATATTCTGGATCAAAATATTGGCTTCCTTACTTTTATCAAACAACTCCCCATACATTCTAATAAGTTCAGCGTTATCATCCAAATTGGCAACATCTGAGCAATGAACAGGTGCGATTTCGGTAAGAGCATTTACCATTTCCCTGGTATTTTCCTCCTTATTACAAAGTATAATATCAGGTTTTAAATCCCTGACCTTCCTTAAATTCACTTTCTTAGTTCCTCCCAAGCTGGTTTTCCTATCCCGGAGTCCTTCAGGGTGTACACAAAAATGGGTAACTCCTACTATAGAATCTTCTAATCCAAGATCTACGAGTAATTCAGTTTGACTTGGAACCAGCGATATTATTCTCTTCGGAATCGTGGTGAGTTCAAAAGATCGTTGAAGTTGATCCTGAAACTGCATATCTCTAAAGTTTTGCTAATTCATCCTTCATCTGGTTCTGGATAGCTTCAGCTTTAGCACCAGCAATTTCAGCAAAATTTGAAGAATCTGAAGCATAAATAATCTTTCGGGAAGAATTTACAAGCAAACCTACATTAGACGTGATTCCGTATTTACAAACTTCCTCCAGACTACCTCCCTGGGTACCAACACCTGGTACCAGCAAAAAGTTTTCAGGAATGATCTTTCTTATTTCTGCAAGATACTCGGCTTTGGTAGCACCCACAACGTACATCAAGTTTTCAGAATTATTCCAGTCTAAAGAAGTTTTGATAACCTTTTTGTAAAGTTCTTCGCCATCTACCTTCTGCGTTTGAAAGTCATATGCACCCTCATTGGAAGTAAGTGCAAGTAATATGGTGTGCTTATTTTCAAATTCAAGGAATGGTTCTACACTGTCCTTTCCCATATAAGGTGCAACGGTTATAGAATCGAAACCAAGATCTTCAAAAAAGGCTTTGGCGTACATTCTGGAAGTATTACCAATATCTCCACGCTTAGCATCAGCGATAGTATATAGCTCGGGGTATTCAGTATGCAGGTATTCGATCGTCTTTTTAAGACTCTTCCATCCACTGGCACCCAATGCTTCATAAAATGCAATATTAGGTTTATACGCCACACAGGATTGATGTGTAGCGTCAATTATGGCTTTGTTAAAACTAAAAACAGGATCTTTTTCTGAAAGCAGGTAGGTTGGAATTTTGTCGATATCGGTATCCAGACCTACGCACAAAAACGTTTGCTTTTTAAATATTTGCTCAGTAAGCTCCTGTGAAGTCATATTTAACTAATTCAGATTTAAAGAATATCAGAATTCTCTTTTAACTTTTCGGTATTTTCAGCCAGCTGTAATTCATCAATGATCTTCTGAATATCACCATTAATGATATTAGAAAGATCGTATAGGGTCAGGTTGATACGGTGATCTGTAACCCTACTCTGAGCATAGTTGTAGGTACGAATCTTAGCACTACGGTCACCACTGGAAACCATTGAATTTCTTTTAGCAGCATCGGCTTCCATTTTCTTAGCCAGTTCCTGTTCATATAACCTGGAACGCAGAACACGGAAAGCTTTTTCCTTATTCTTATGTTGCGATTTTTGATCCTGACATTGAGCGACCAAACCAGTAGGTTCGTGAGTCAAACGTACTGCAGAATATGTAGTGTTGACTGACTGCCCACCAGGTCCTGAAGAACAGAAATAATCAATTCTTACATCTTTTGGGTCTATCTGAACATCAAATTCTTCAGCTTCTGGCAACACCATAACGGTTGCGGCAGAAGTATGTACTCTGCCCTGGGTTTCGGTTTGAGGAACCCGTTGTACACGATGCACTCCAGCTTCAAATTTCATGGTACCATACACGTCTTCTCCAGAAACTTCAAAGATCATCTCTTTAAATCCTCCACTAGTACCTTCACTATAATCCACGATATTATGCTTCCAGCCTCTGCTTTCAACATATTTAGTATACATACGATACAGATCTCCTGCAAAAATACTGGCTTCATCTCCACCAGTACCACCGCGAATCTCCACGACCACGTTCTTGGAATCTTCAGGATCTTTTGGGATAAGCATCATTCTTATCTTATCCTCCAGCGCAGGAAGTTGATTTTTTGCTTCCTCCATTTGAAGTTTCGCCATTTCTGTCATTTCAGCATCGCTACCATCAGAAATGATCTCCTCAGCTTCCGAAATGTTTTCAGTAAGACTCACATACTTTTCGCGTTCATCCATCAACGCACGAAGATCTTTATATTCTTTATTCAATTCGATATACCGCTTCTGGTCTGATATTACATCCGGCTGAATGATTAAATCATTCACCTCATCAAACCTCTGCTTTACGATATTAAGTCTTTCAATCATATATTCCTGCTGAATTTAGGCTAACAAATTTACGATAATTTGGTTGAAATCATATAAAAGCTTTAAAGCCTTTCCATATCAAATACTGGCTCATGATTTCTGCTGAAAGTTGCAAATTTCACCAGCGAAATGATACCAAGAATATAGAAAAAACTATCGGGATAGTAAAATTCATAGAACTCCAGATAATAGGCGATAAATGACATTATATCTGAAAAGACCAGACATAGGGCTCCGGCGGTAAAGAATAAGGCTGTGGCATTAGAATACATATTACTATAAGATATTGCGGCAAGAACTAAGGTGATCATGGCACTTCCGTAGATATAAAACAGAAAATTCAAATGGGGGTAGTCATATTTTTCAGGGATCATATCTACTAGAACATATAACATCCCAATATTCAGTGAAAACACGATTGCAAATACAATTTTCTGAATAATACTCATTTTCAAGGTTTTGATCTCCGGGAAAATAACCAGTACTATAGTACTATATGCGGCAATACGCAGAAGAAAGGTAGCAGTATTGATGTACATATTTTCATAATTCAGTAAAAGAACATCTGACATTAGAAGTAATAGTATTGCAGAAAGTAGTAGTTTTTCAGATCTGTGTTTCCAGATTAAAATTAGAAAAACAAGAAAAGTGCTTATTAACCGACCCCATCTAATCATTTCCAGATCATACTCTCATATCAAAAACGTATTTGCCAGTACTAGAATACTAGCTACAATCGGGAGAAAATATTTTGGAAACATCTTAGGGTTTGTTTAGAAAGAACTTACGAATCTAAAGAAATCCTGGATTTGAAATGTCGTTTTAAGTTACTAAATTTCAGTAACAGACTCATCTTCCTTATTTGAATCCATTTTTTAGCAAAAACTACAAGTAGTGCGATACCAATTATATTAACGATCCTGTCTGCATAATAAAACACATCAAAATCTAAATAGTACGCATTATAGAAAGTTAAGTCAGACAACACAAGGCATATTGAAATAACCACCAACAAGAAACCTTTAGCATCAGCATATCTATTCAAATAAGATATACAGGTCGCTACCAGGGCCAGGGAAACTAAGCCCATGGTGTAGAACAGAATAGTAAATAAGGTTCAACTCTGTAGCCAGGTATATAGATTGCCATATCATGCAACATATAGATATCCAGCGCAATTATAAAAGTGGTAATTATAAATGTGATGAAATTTAACCGAAGCCGTGAAAGGTAAGGATACAGAAAATTAATAATGGCCAGATATGCCGATATACGAACAACGTATATAATATATCGAACTATAGAATCCTCATAAAATATTAATAGTCCGTCACATAATGTGAGTGAAAAGAATGCTATTAGTAATCTTTTGTCTGTATTGTACTTGAATAGAAAGATCAGGAAGAAAACCACTGTAGCCAGTAGCCTAAACCATCTATCGGTAATTGGGTCCAGGTAATAGATCGCCAGGACATTCGCAATGATCATTATTAAAACCAGTAAGCCAAACCAGGATTTCATCTCAAAGTAATAATACTAATAACCTGGAATACTCATTGCTCTAGGTTATTTGAAGTTAATTTGTGTACTTAGCTATACTCAAACGTACCGTACTTACTGTCAATCGTCAGCTTTTTACGATCAGCTGTCTCTACTCTTCCCACAACCTGAGCGTCTACATTAAAAGATCTTGAAATTTCGATCACCTTATCTGCATGAGACTCGTCGATATAAACTTCCATACGATGTCCCATGTTAAAAACCTGATACATCTCTTTCCAGTCGGTTTTACTTTCCTCCTGAATAAGTTTGAACAATGGTGGTGTAGGAAACATATTATCTTTTATAATATGTAAATCATCAATAAAATGAAGGATTTTTGTTTGCGCACCTCCGCTACAATGAACCATTCCGTTGATATTCTCAGCTCCAATGTCAGAAAGTAACTTCTGAATAACCGGCGCATAAGTTCTGGTAGGTGAAAGCACGAGCTTCCCGGCATCTATCGGACTGTCCTCTACGACATCTGTCAACTTTTTCGTTCCTGAATAAATAAGTTCTTGAGGAATAGAACTATCAAAGCTTTCAGGATATTTTTCAGCTAAAACTTTAGAGAAAACATCATGGCGCGCAGAAGTAAGACCATTACTGCCCATCCCGCCATTATATTCAGTTTCGTAGCTAGCCTGCCCTGAAGATGAAAGTCCTACGATTAGATTTCCAGGTTTGATATTCGCATTATCGATCACTTTATTCCTTGGTATTCTGGCAGTTACGGTAGAATCAACGATAATGGTTCTCACCAGGTCTCCAACATCTGCAGTCTCCCCACCAGTAGAATGGATTTCTACTCCGAATTTCCTTAATTCTGAAATTAATTCTTCTGTGCCATTTATGATTGCTGAAATTACATCGCCCGGAATCAAATTTTTATTCCTACCAATTGTGGAAGAAAGCAAAATATTACTGGTAGCTCCTACACATAAGAGATCATCTATATTCATGATCAAAGCATCCTGGGCGATCCCTTTCCAAACCGAAAGGTCTCCGGTTTCTTTCCAGTACATATAAGCAAGAGAAGATTTAGTCCCGGCACCATCGGCATGCATTATCAAACAATGTTCTTCACTTCCTGTTAAATGATCTGGCACGATCTTGCAAAAAGCCTTCGGAAAAAGTCCTTTATCAACATTCTTGATAGCCTTGTGAACATCCTCTTTTCCAGCAGATACGCCTCTGCCTGAATACCTTTTGCTTATTTCTTTACTCATGAATATAACTTAGAATTCTCAAAGATAATTAGATTCAGGCTTCTGGGAAATTATACAACCTATTTAAACGAAAAAACCACGCTAAAAGCGTGGTTTTTCTTTTTCTAAAATCTTCAGAAATTATCTTGTGAAAAGTAATTCTCTGTATTTAGCTAATGGCCAGATCTCATCATCTACCAATAACTCTAATTTATCACAGTGATATCTAATTTCTTCGAAGAAAGGTTTCACATCATCACAATAAGCAAATGCCTTTTCTTCAGCATCTTCTAATTTGTTAGCAATCTTTCTCGCTTCGATCATCGCATTCACATTAGAATTAATGCTTGCGATATGAGAAGAAATGCTCTCTATAATTTCCAGCTGCTCTTTTGCGTGTCTTGCGAAATCATCAGCATAAATATCCTTCAATCCACGTACATTCTTGATCAGGATGTTCTGATATCTGATTGACGTTGGAATGATATGATTTCTGGCGATATCTCCAAGGATACGTCCTTCAATCTGGATTCTCATCGCGTATTCTTCGAGCTCAATCTCATGTCTTGCTTCGATCTCGGTTTCATTCATCACCCCTAATTCCTTGTAAAGGGCAATTGTTTTTTTACTTACCTGAGCTTTTAAAGCTAATGGCGTAGTTCTGTTATTGCTAAGTCCGCGTTTTTCTGCTTCCTTTTCCCAGGCTTCACCATATCCATCTCCTTCAAATCTGATTTTCTTGGATTTTTTGATGTACTCTCTTAGAACATTAAAGACAGCATCATCCTTCTTCATTTTCTTGTCCTTGATAAGTTTATCAACCGCAACTTTAAATTCTTTAAGCTGTTTAGCCACGATACTGTTAAGTACCGTCATCGCTCCGGCACAGTTCGCTAACGAACCTACAGCTCTAAATTCAAATTTATTCCCAGTAAAGGCAAATGGTGAAGTTCTGTTCCTATCTGTATTATCAAGAAGAATTTCAGGAATCTTTCCTACAACGTTCAGTTTAAGATCTGTTTTCTCTTGGGGAGAAAGCTTACCATCAGTCACTTTTTCAAGTTCATCAAGAACTTTAGTCAGCTGACTTCCAATAAATACTGAAATGATTGCTGGTGGTGCTTCGTTTGCTCCAAGACGGTGATCATTGGAAGCACTTGCGATCGCAGCTCTTAATAATTCCTCGTTATCATAAACAGCTTTAATCGTGTTTACAAAGAATGTAAGGAACTGAAGATTTTTCATTGGCGTAGAACCTGGAGATAGTAAGTTTACTCCGGTATCTGTCGCTAGAGACCAGTTATTATGTTTACCACTACCGTTAATTCCGGCAAATGGCTTTTCGTGCATTAATACGCTAAAATTATGTCTTTCACCAACTCTCTTCATTACATCCATGATCAATGAATTGTGGTCTACAGAAAGGTTAGCTTCTTCAAATACTGGAGCCAGCTCAAATTGGTTTGGTGCCACCTCGTTATGACGGGTTTTTACTGGAATACCAAGTTTCATACACTCGATCTCTAGATCCATCATATAAGCGATCGCTCTTGAAGGTATAGAACCAAAATAGTGATCATCCAATTGCTGACCTTTTGCCGGAGAATGTCCTAATAATGTTCTTCCGGTCAAAGTAATATCAGGTCTTGAAGCTGTAAGTGCGGAATCGATCAGGAAATACTCCTGTTCCCATCCTAAAGTTGCATTTACTTTCTTAACATTCTTATCAAAATACTTTGCAACATCTGTTGCAGCATTATCAACTGCCTGTAAAGCTCTCAAAAGTGGCGTTTTGTTATCTAGCGCCTCCCCGGTGTAAGCTACGAAAACTGTTGGAATGCATAACGTAGTTCCCCAGATAAAAGCTGGAGAAGTAGGATCCCATGCAGTATAACCTCTTGCTTCAAAAGTATTTCTAATTCCACCATTCGGGAAACTTGATGCATCTGGTTCTTGTTGAACAAGCTGTCCACCGCCAAACTTTTCGATTGCCGACCCATCACCTAAAGGTTCAAAGAAGGAATCATGTTTCTCTGCCGTTGCTCCGGTAAGAGGCTGGAACCAGTGAGTATAATGAGTTACTCCTTTAGAGATCGCCCATTCTTTCATTCCAGTAGAAATATGATCGGCAACATTACGATCTATTTTCTTTCCGGTGTTCATAGCTTCCACGACATTCGTGTATGCTTCTTTGGTCAGGAACTGTCTCATTACAGTTTCGTTAAAAACATTCTTACCGAAAATTTCAGACCTTCTACGAGGTTCCTTGATCTTCACCGGCTTCCTGTTCAATGTTTCTTTTAAAGCTTGGAATCTTAAAGTTGACATGCTGAAATATTAATTGTGTTGGTTTATAAAAGATTGAATTATCAAATCATCAGATAATTCAGTAATTATCAAATCAAGTTGCGAATATAGGTGATATGCATCAAAAAATGTGTGCAGATTTCGTAAAAAATGCGCCCTATTTAAGATAACCCCCTATTTATTTAGGGTCGTTTCTGAAATTTAACCAATCATTAATATTAAACACCCCTATTTCCGAAGGGATTTGAGAATAAATTAAGACTTATAGAATGGTGATCAGGATAAATGTAGCGTAAGCAGCAATAAGACCAAATCCCTCTTTTCTTCCCATTTCCGAAGGCTTCGGAATTAATAATAGTGGCAGTAAGGCAAATGCGATTGCCAGCATCCAGATCATATCGTTCGAAAGAATTTCCGAAGATTGTACGACTACAGGTTTAATTAAAGCGGTTAAACCTAAAACTGAAGCGATATTGAAAATATTGGAGCCAATTAAGTTCCCTAGAGATATTGCTTTCTCCTTTTTCATTGCTGCGATAAGGGAAGCTGCCAGTTCTGGAACACTGGTTCCAACAGCGATAATAGTCACGGATACTACCCGTTCGCTAATCCCTAACTGAGTTGCAAGATCTACTGCGCCCATTACAAGTAATTCTGACCCTCCCCATAAGGCAAGAATCCCGATTAAGAGCCAGATTCCTAATTTGATACTTCGAACATCCTGTAGAGACAGATCCACTTCATCTGCTACGACATTATCTTTTCTTCTTGATCTCTTTATTAATAGAAACATATATCCAACAAGTCCAAGCAAGAGAATCCCGCCTTCTATACGTGACAATACTTCTCCACTTTGAAGAAAGAAGTAAAGTACTACGGAGAATAACATCATAACTGGCCAGTTGATCCTATAAAAATCACGATCTACCATTAATGGAGAAACCATGGCTGTTAAGCCCAGAACCAAACCAATATTAGCGATATTGGAACCAATAACATTACCTAAAGAAATATCTGAAAATCCATCAATAGCTGCCTGAATACTCACTAAAAGTTCTGGAGCTGAAGTGGCAAAGGAAACCACCGTAAGACCTACGACCATCCTGGAAATACTGAGTTTTAGTGATATTGCTACAGAACTTCGAACTAAAAACTCTCCTCCTATTACCAAAAGGACAAAGCCAACAATTAGAAATACAACGCTCATAGATGATATTTTTTGCGAAGATAGAGGAATTCAAAGAATTGCAATTACTTTCTTTAAGTCTAAGCATGCGACGCTTTAAATGACCAATTTTCAACCGAATATGTTATTTCCCTGAAATTGAATAATTTGTATCTTTCTAAAAATATCATTATATCTAATGAAGAAATCAGTTTTCAAAGCGCTTGCTAAGTTCAATAAGAAATTTTTACCTAGTTACTCCAAGCAAGAACTGGATCTACAAAAAGCTTCGAAAGCCCAGATGGCTGTTATCGGTTGGCGACTATGGGTTACTAAAAACTCGCTGGACTAATAATGTATAAGTGACTCTACCTCATATTTAGAAATCCGGTCTCTGCCTTTGAGAAAATCCAGTTCTATCAAAAAATTACACTGCACAATTTTGCCTTTGCATTTTTCCACAAGATTGCAGGTGGCCAGAGCCGTACCTCCGGTTGCCAGAACATCATCATGAATTAGCACATTTTCGCCTTCCTGAATCGCATCCTGATGAATTTCTAGACTATCACTTCCATACTCCAGATCGTATTCCTGTTTAAACGTTTTAGCAGGCAGTTTACCCGGCTTTCTAACCGGAACGAACCCGGCTTTGAGCTCCTGTGCAAGCAAACTGGCAAAGAAGAAACCCCTGGACTCTATTCCTACCACTTTATCTATTCTTACGTCTGGAAGTCTGGCTACAAACTTTGCAATAACTTCTTTCATAGCCTCATGATCCAGCAGAAGCGGACTAATATCTTTATATCCTATTCCTTCCTTCGGAAAGTTCTCGATCTCGCGTATATAATTCTTCAATTCCATATTTTATAGATCAAACTGTAATTGCTTTATTCAAATAATTTCGGAAAGGTAGCATCTCCCTATAGATCTCTACCAGTTTTTCCTGAAAATCCTTCTTCAAAATTTGTTTTTAAGCGAAGTCAACCTGAACAGCAAAAGTCTTATTCCGCAGCAGCTCGATATGTTGATGATCCTTACTAAAGCCTTTGGGTGCGGTCTTCAGTTTTTCATCGTCTACGAGTCCGCCGAATGTTTTTACAAATGATTCCTTTTCGATGATTTCTTTAAACTCTCCACCATTATAGTCGATGGCTGAACGTATGCTGTCAAGTATGGACTTTTTAGGACGGTAGAATCCACCGGCCACAAAGCTACCATTGATCCCTATATGAATATAAAAATCTCCTTTTTCAGGCTTGTCATCCAGACCAGCGCCAAAATGATCTTTGTAAATTGGCTTATTAGGGTGAAACATCAGGTTATTATTAATCCTGTTGATAGCTTTCTTACCTTCGGTAGGTGCATAATCTTCATCAACATTAGCCAGTTTAATATCCAGTTCATTCAACCATAAAATATAAGAGTTACGAATGGAATGATATTCTTTACGATGCTCATCCATCCACTCTTTCGAATTATTCTTATTAAGTTCCCGTAGAAAAGAGAACAATCTTTTGAAATCCATGTACAATATTTGAATCGTAAAGATCGCAGAAAACACCGGGATTGCAATAGATGATTGGCATTCTTAGTGACAATCAAATCTTTATAAATCTGAAAGACATCTTTTTGCGTTCAAATAAAATACAATAACGTTAATTGGTGGGAAAGCAATATTTTATATTTATAGGACCAACCTGTAAAATTTCTTACTATGCTCTTCAAGAAACTGGGAGATGATATCTTCGCGCCCGCACCCAGGGCAATGGCATTGATAGATGCTAAAGAACCTAAATTCAATTACTATCTTTCTTCAAGAATTAGAGGACCATTAATTGATCTGGACATTACCACCAAAATCTTTCATAATAATGAAATGTTCGTGCGTAAATCTACTTATCGAGTAAAGCTGGGAGAGATCGAAAAATGCGTAAAACAAAACCTTATAGAACATATGCTTTTGTTAGGACTTCCAGAAACTGAGATTCCAGATAGCCTGAAAACTGAGAATTTCAAGGCAGACGTCATTAAAAATATTAACCGAAGAATTTATAGTGAATAATCATAATTCCCCCTGGTAGGAAGCTCTGTTGAAAAACCGGGCTTTTTTTATTTTAGATAAGACATAAAAAAAACTGCAACCAAAGTTGCAGTTTTTTGTGACCTCGCCAGGATTCAAACCTGGAACCTCTTGAGCCGTAATCAAGTGCGCTATTCAGTTGCGCCACGAGGCCTTTTAAATAGTGCTCTACTGTTTTGCAAAGCGGGTGCAAATATAATTTCTTTTTATAAAACTAAAAAGCCTTTTCAGAATAAAATAAAAAAAAGGCGGATGAACCGCCTTTCCTTAGTGCCCAATGTTTGGTTTTTAGTATAAGTAGTTTAGGGCAACTGTATCATAATATCCGAATTCTCCATCTTCATTTCCGCCAAAACAGGCCAGCATAATAGAATTCGAATCAAAGCCTGTAGGCGTACCTGGAATATGAACTGCACCATCTGCTCCTGCAGATTCTCCGCTTTGTCCACAGCTTTGGCGACTAAACCAATCTGTATGTCTTAATCCTACCGCATGACCAATTTCATGAGTCATTACGTGTTCATTGGTGTTTGTATCGTAGTTCTGCATACCTGAGAAGATCTGTACATACTTGTAGGGATTACCATTGCTTGGAAATCCTGCAACTCCTCCAGCCTGACCATTGTTAGTCTGGTAAACTACGATATCATATGGCTGATAGTTAGTTCCAAAAGTAAGTGTAAAAGTAATTCCCAGATCCAGCGCATTGTAATTTCCAATAGCATACTGCAAGGCAGTTCTCTGTTTACTGGATAAAGCCTGGCTTCCTCCGGTATACCCGATCACATTCACAGTACGAGGTGAACTCACCAGGTTATTGGTTCGATACTGCTTGTCAGTAATAGAAGCCGAAGACATGCTAAACAATTGATCTTTAGTCATAGCAATATCACCTTCAATAAGGTAATTTTCGATAGAGCTTCCATCGGGAAGCATCATCATTTGCTTTTCAACATGTTTTGAATTGAAATTAAGATCAGATATTCTCTCAAGAACCTCTTTCGAGATCTGATCTTCTTGAACTTGAGCTGTTTCAGAAGATATTTCTGAAACATCCTCTTTTTCACAGGAAGCAAAGAATAATACTCCCAGAGATAGGGTAAGAAGTGTAATTTTTTTCATAAGTAAGTTTAGGTTAAGGGGGCACTTATGAAGGCAAACTACTTCAAACTGTAAATATTTACTAATAATTTATGTTAAATGTAGGAATTTTCTGTAGAACTACACGATCTCAGCACTCAATCCCGCATCTAACAATTTGGAGCATCGTGGCTCCAATTCATCATAGGGTCCGGTTTTTACAGTACATTTTCCTTTGTAATGCACCAGGATACTACATTGTTCTGCCTGTTCCGGAGTATGCTCACAAGCATAGATCAATGTTTCGATCACATGATCAAAGGTATTATAATCATCATTATACAAGACGATCTCATTTTCACGCTGTTCTTTGGTTTTCAGGTCAACCTGTTCTAAAACTTCCTCTTTCGTACTCATCTTCAACTTATTACTTTTTCTGAAAGCTGCAAAGATACAAATTAATGTAACATGCTTAAAATGAAAACTTTGCAGCTACCCAGTTATTTCTTTCTATGTGTTCAATAAACATTAAACCATGCTTTTCACATGCCGACTTTATTATTGGAAGGTCTTCGGTATAAAACCCACTGAAGTATATACTTCCGGATTCTTGCAGACATTCTACATAAGTAGCCATATCATTCAACAGAATATTTCTGTTGATATTGGCAAGAATTACATCATATTTCCTACCAGGTAGTAATTCTGCCCCACCTTCTTCAACTTTAATATCTTCACAATTGTTTCGTTCAATATTTTCCAGTGTATTCAGGTAACACCAGTTATCGATATCAATCGCTTCAACCGGAGTTGCACCTTTCATTCTTGCTAAAATGGCAAGGACTCCAGTACCACATCCCATATCCAGTACAGATTTACCTTTCCAGTCGTTCTTTAAAATATGCTGGATCATCATATGAGTTGTAGAATGATGCCCGGTACCAAATGACATTTTAGGTTCTATAACAATATCGAACCGGGTATCTGGCTTCTCATGAAACGGAGCCCGAACACTGCATTCACCGTCCACCAGTATAGGAGTGAAATTCTTTTCCCACTCCTCGTTCCAGTTCACCCGTTCGATTTTCTTTACTTTATAATCAATACTGAATTCTTCAGATTTCAGAATCTGTACCTCATCCAGTAAATCATCTGCAAACTGCTCTTCCGGCACATAAGCGGTAATACCGTCTTCATTCTCAACAAAACTTTCAAAACCAAGTTCCCCTAATTCTGCGATCAGTATTTCTGAAGCTGGTGCGACCGGTTGTATCGTAAAATGATATTCGTAATAATGTCCGGTCATTAAAATGAGTTTACGATCTCAAGAAAATCAACTGCTTTCAGACTTGCACCACCAATCAGGCCGCCATCCACATCTTCTTTCGCAAAGATCTCTCTGGCATTTGCCGGTTTTACACTACCTCCATAAAGGATCGAAGTATTTTCAGCAACAATGGCGCTTACATTGTCTTTTAATAAAGTACGTATATGTTTATGCATTTCCTGTGCCTGTTCAGGGCTTGCAGTTTCACCGGTCCCAATTGCCCAAACTGGTTCGTAGGCTAGGATGATATTTTTCCATGCATCTTCGGAAAGGTGAAATAAAGCTTCCTTTAATTGTGATTCTACTAAACTAAAGTGTTTGTCATTTTTACGGTCTTCCAGCTCTTCTCCAAAGCAAAATATCACTCGCATTTCTGCTGCGATCGCTGCGTCTACTTTCTTAGCCAGTTGCTCATTTGTTTCGTGGAAATATGCACGTCTCTCACTATGCCCAAGAATTACCGTAGTAACACCAATACTTTGTAACATTTTTGCTGAAATTTCGCCTGTAAAGGCTCCATTTTCACTATCATGCATATTTTGAGCCGCCACGATCACGGGAGTATCCTTTAGTGCCTGGAAAGTCGCATATAGATTTGTGAAGGCTGGAGCTACCATAACAGTCGCTTCAGGCTCCTTAACCATTTGCATTTTCATTTCGCCAAGCAATTCTTCAGTCTCAGCAAGGTCGTTATTCATTTTCCAGTTTCCGGCTACTATTTGTTCTCTCATGATAAATGTATTTCAGTGATTGGATGCTCTCCTACTATAGGCTTCAGCATAAAAGACAAATATAAGGAAAGACTGAAATACGAAATCCTAAACCAAAGCTAAACCTTCAATTTTTAGGATTTTCAGAATAAAAGATAGTAGATGTTTATAATTTGATATCGCTCGCGTCGAACCAGTGTTTTTTCTGCTCAACGATTCCGGATCTTAACACCAGGATACCAGGATTTGCTCTTACAATAGTTTTAAGCGCAGTTTCATCTGCCTGATAGAAATCGAAGTCCAGATCAAATTTCTCTTGGAGTTTAGCTTGCAGGTCTTCGCCTGATGCTGTGAGTGCAATAACACGATAATTCTTAGTCCGCGCTTCTTTTGCCAGGTCCTGGATCGCTTCATAACCTTCCATTTCAGTAGACCTTATATTATACATAACGAACATCAGGACTTTATCTGTAGTAAGAATATCTGTCGTAATATCACCTACCGGACCTTCGATCACAAAATCATGAATTGGCGGTACATAGCCTTCTTCGATCTGTACCGTCTCAACGCCTATGAATTCTCCGGAAACCTGAGGATAGGCGCCTTGATTGGTAATAATCTTCTCCTCCCCTTCCAACTTAAATTTCCATTGGTATTCATACACAGGTTCCTGGGCACCTTCAGGCACTACCATTTTTTCAGCTATGTTATTGCCGATCTTATAGGGTCTGAAATCCAGCATTGGGAGATGCATCAACACATGATAACAAAATGCGAAACACGCCATAAAACTCAGGAAAATTGCCCATTTATGATATTTCTGCGGAAACAGCGGCTCTATATATTTCTGATTAAAGAATACTACCAAAATCAGAATCAGTAGGACAATATCTTTATAGAATGACTCCCATGGAGTAAGCGGAATAGCATCACCAAAACAGCCACAATCTGTGACTTTATTAAAGTATGCCGAATAAAAAGTGAGGAACGTAAAGAAAATGATCATGAGGAGCAGACTCCAGCTTGTAAATTTTCTAGCAAACCCAATAATCAGCATGATTCCAAGTACTAACTCGAAGATTACCAGTAAAATAGCAATAATAAGAGCAAATGGTATAAGCGCCGGAATGTCCAGTACCGGTTCACTGAAGTATTCCTGTAGTTTATATGAAAAACCTACGGGATCATTCAGTTTTATGAATCCGCTGAAGATGAAAAGCACACCTACCAGGACTCTGCAAATACCTACAATTGCTTTCATAAGCTATATATTCTGAATTATTTTTCGGCTTCCTGGAAATGGATCATGGCAAAAACAGCATAATTGATCATATCCTGGTAATTTGCTTCAATCCCTTCACTAACCAGCGTTTTTCCCTGATTATCCTCAATTTGCTTCACCCTTAATAATTTCTGTAAGATAAGATCTGTGAGCGAACTAATTCGCATATCCCGCCATGCTTCGCCATAATCATGGTTTTTATCCATCATAAGCTGCTTGGTTACCGCAATGTTCCTGTCATATAGATCTATTGCGTCCTGAGGTCCAAGATCGGGCTGATCTGCAATTCCTTTTTCAAGCTGAATCAAAGCCATTACCGAATAGTTAATGATCCCGATAAATTCAGATTTCTCATCTTCGTCAACTTTTCGAACATCACTTTCCTGAAGTTTTCTTATACGCTGTGCCTTAATAAAGATCTGATCTGTTAAGGAAGGTAATCGTAAAATGCGCCAGGCACATCCATAATCCTGCATTTTATTCAGAAAAAGACTGCGACAATGGCCAATGACATCATCGTATTGTTCGGAGGTATTTTGCATGAAGTAGCTGTAATTTGCGTAAATTTCGGTCAAATATTTCAGATAGTCAAAGTTATTTGCGCTACCAAAATTCAGCCATCTCATGTTTATAAATTGCCGTGGTAATCTCATCGACCTATCCGAACCAAAAGTGATGGGGATCATCAATATCACTCCAGACTCCTTTTTTGAGGGTAGTAGAAAACAAACAGATAAAGAGATCCTTTCCTCTGCTGAAAAAATGCTGAAAGAAGGTGCGAGCTTCCTGGATATTGGCGCTTATAGTTCCAGGCCTGATGCTCAGGATATTTCAGAAGAAGAGGAATTAGAACGAATGATTCCGAAGCTGAAGTTACTGGAACAGCATTTTCCAGAAGTAAACTTTTCCGTAGATACCTTTAGATCCAGAGTCGCAAGAGAAGCTGTTGAGAATGGAGCCGCGATCATCAATGATATTTCTGCCGGAAATCTCGATGCTCAGATGATTGAAACCGTTGCCAGTCTTCAGGTTCCTTATATTATGATGCATATGAAAGGAACTCCGCAAACTATGAAAGACCTGAACCAATACGGGGATCTAACTGCAGATATTCTTTTTTACTTTTCTGAAAAGATCTCGGTAGCCAGAAAAGCTAAAATTAAAGATATAATTATTGACCCGGGATTTGGCTTTGCTAAAAACATTGCACAAAATTTTGAGCTACTGAATAAACTGGATCTTTTCAAAAATCTTGAACTTCCCTTTCTTGCCGGGCTTTCTAGGAAAAGTCTCATCTGGAAAACCTTAAATTCTACACCAGAAGATGCTTTGAATGGTACCAGCATTTTGAATACTATTGCACTTAATAAAGGAGCTTCAATTTTAAGGGTTCACGATGTAAAAGAGGCCGTGGAATGTATCAAATTAACCGGTGAACTCAATAACTACGTTTAGTTTTTCTATTTTTACAAAAAACCACTGCATTTGGACATCATAGATCTTCGCATCCTCGATATTCTAGATATTGTTTTTGTCGCCCTTCTACTCTACTACGTTTACAAACTGGTTCGAGGTACTGCGGCCGTTAATATTTTTATTGGGATCGTGGTTATTTACCTGGTCTGGCTGCTAACACAGCTGCTACAAATGGAATTACTTAGCAGTGTTCTGGGTGAATTCGTTGGGGTTGGGGTATTTGCACTTATTGTGGTTTTTCAGCAGGAGATCAGAAAATTTCTATTAATGATTGGTTCCACAAATTTCACCCAAAAAGGCCGTTTCTTCCGAAGCTTTAAAATTAGCAGGGATGATGTACGCACAAAATTAGATGTAGAAGCCATTATAGATGCCTGTGAAGCAATGGGTAAAACCTATACCGGCGCTTTGATGGTCATTCAAAAGAATAATAAACTTGACTTCGTAAAGAATACTGGAGATAAAATGAAGATCAAGCTGAATCAGCCTATTATTGAATCTATATTTTTCAAAAACAGCCCGTTGCATGACGGTGCGATGGTCATCGAAGAAAGTATGATCACCGCCACCAGGGTGATCCTACCGGTATGCAATGACCGATCCATTCCTTTAAGATTCGGACTAAGACATCGTGCAGCGGTAGGAATTACTGAAAAAACCGATGCGCTGGCTCTAGTGGTTAGTGAAGAGTCTGGACAAACATCTTATATCAGGGACGGGCAGTTCGTGATGTTCGAAACGATGGACGAACTAAAGGTTAAGATCAAAGAAGACATAAGCTAAGAATAGATGACGCATTGCAAAAATTGCAATTTTTCGATATCAGAAGAACAGAATTATTGCTCTAATTGTGGAGCTAAGATCGTACGGGACAAGCTTAGTGTTCCCTATCTTTCTGGGGAATTCTTTGAATCATTCTGGAGTATTGACTCCAACAAACCAGTACTTACTTTTATTGACCTTTTCCGTAGACCTGTGAATGTGATTCAGGGATATATTGAAGGACTGCGTAAGAAATATATCAATCCTTACGGATACTTTACCATTGCGCTAACCCTTACTGGTCTATACACTTACGTTAACCTGAAATATTTTCCAGAATATTTAGAGGATGGAGGTCTTGAGGTTAATACAGGAGAACAAGATATCACTAGGGAGGTCACTACGATGATCCTGGAACACATGAACCTCATCACTTTTCTGTTCATTCCGGTAATCACCTTGTTATCCAGGCTGGTCTTTTTAAAAAATAAGAAATACAATCTTGCCGAGCATTTTATCGTACACCTATATGCTTACTCACATATAAGTATCGTTTTTGCGATCCTTATTCTATTTTCTTTCAGCAATCAGTCGGTTTTTGCAGTTATGAATTATGCTAGTTTACCTTTTTATTTGATTTATTACGGGTATATTTTTAAAAAAATGTATGGTCTAAGCTTATGGAAGATAATTCTTAAAAGTCTACTTTTTCTGCTTTTGATTTTGCTTGTTTTCGTAATAGTTAGCCTTTTCATTCGTATTTATATGGCCAATCTAAAGGGAGTTATCTAAATACTCTCTTCTTCTTTGAATTGCACTTCATAAAGTTTTCGGTAATACCCATCGGTTCTCTGAAGTAAACTTTGATGATTACCAATTTCTACGATTTTACCCTGATCCATTACAATAATCTTATCGGCTTTTTTAATAGTCGCGAGCCTGTGGGCGATAACGATGGAAGTTCGACCTTCAGTGATCTTATCGGTCGCGTCCTGTATAAGTTGTTCACTATAGGAGTCTACGGAAGATGTTGCTTCGTCCAACACAAGAATACTTGGATTACTTACATACGCTCTTAAAAATGAGATTAACTGTCGCTGTCCGGAAGAAAGCATTGCTCCACGTTCCTTTACATTATAATAATAACCCCCAGGAAGGGAATCAATAAATTCATGAATCCCAATTTGCTTAGCAGCCTTGATCACATCTTCATCTGAAATATCAGGGTTATCAAGATTGATATTATTCATGATCGTATCTGCGAACAAAAATACATTCTGAAGAACCACAGCGATTTGAGATCTTAGAGATTTCAGCTCCAGATCCTTGATATCCTGCCCGTCTATTTCAATGACTCCACTATCAATTTCGTAAAATCTGCTCAGTAAATTAATGATGGTTGATTTCCCAGCACCGGTTGCTCCTACAATTGCCACAGTTTCACCAGGCTCTACCTTAAAGGAGATTCCTTTTACAACTTCTTCCTCTGGAATATAACTAAATCTTACGTCTTTGAATTCGATCTCTCCGTCAAGATGCTCTACTGCAATAGTCCCGTTATCTTCAATTGTGGATTCTGTATCCAGGATCCCGAATACCCGGTTAGCAGCGACCATTCCCATTTGCAACGTATTGAACTTATCGGCAATTTGGCGCAGTGGCCTGAATAACATCTGACTCAGTTCTATAAATGCGACAATAATACCTAAAGACATATCATCACCCGCAACTACCCGTAAACCACCAAACCATACGATCAAACCTATGGTAATGGAGGTAGACATTTCAGCAATTGGAAAAAAGATGGAGTTATACCAAACGGTTTTTACCCATGCTTTTCTATGTTTATCATTGATCTTTTTGAAGTTTTCGTATTCAGTTTTCTCGCGGGTAAACAACTGTACGATCTTCATCCCGGTGATACGTTCCTGTACGAAAGTATTCAAATCTGCCACCTGAGTTCTGACCTCTTCAAAAGCTAACTTCATTTTCTTCTGAAAAACTCTCGTTGCGTAGATAATAAAAGGCAAAACTGTAAGTACGAGCAAGGTTAGCTCCCAGCTTTTATAGAACATTACACCAATCACTACCAACATTTTCAGTAGATCTGAAATGATCATAAAAAGTCCCTGGCTAAAAATACTGGCAATCGTCTCAATATCACTTACCGCCCTGGTCACTAATCTCCCAACTGCAGATTTATCGTAATACTGCATTTTAAAGCCAAGCATATGCTTGAAAAGTTTGACCCGCAAATCACGAACAACCTCCTGCCCAAGCCAGTTAGCATAGTAGATAAAACAGAACTGGAAGATCACTTCCAGCACCAGAACCCCAATCATTAGGCTTACATAATATATAAGACTGTCAAAATCTGCCGGGATAAGAGCTTCATCTACAGTTTCCTGCAGCAAAATAGGCCTTAGAACTCCAAATAGAGAAACAAGGATGGCGGCAACACCTACAAAATAAAATATTCGTTTATAGGGATTGGTGTATCCAAGCAAACGCTTGAAAAGCGCCATATCAAATGCATTTCCTGTATTAGATGCCATCTAGTTCTCTTATCGTTTCAGGATATTCGATCCTGGTTAAATATAATCCATGTGCCGGGACCGAAGTTCCAGCTTTTCCCCTGTCTTTACTTTTGATCACCTCGTGCATATATTCCACCGGTTGTTTTCCCTGACCAATTTCAAGCAGAGTTCCTACCACTGCGCGCACCATATTACGCAAAAATCGATCTGCAGTGATATAAAAAATAATCTGCCCATCCTTTTCCGCCCATTTCGCTTCATCGATACGGCAGTTATACGTATGCACATCTGTCCGTGATTTGGAAAAACACTGAAAATCTGAATACTCCTTCAGGATCTCTGCAGCTTTATTCATTTTTCCCAAATCAAGTTCATAGCGAAAATACCATGCCTGATCGTAAGCGAATACATCTTTATACTGAAGTAGATGATACTCGTAACTTCTCGCCACAGCATCAAATCTCGCATGAGCATCTTTCCTTACCTGAAATACTTCAGAAATTGCAATATCCTTCGGAAGCATGGAATTTAGCTTATAAGCAAGATCTTCACCATCAAGTTCTTCCGAAGCATCAAAATGAGCAAACATTTGTCGTGCATGCACACCAGCATCTGTCCTTCCAGCACCAACAATGGCTACTGAAAATGGTAACACTTTGCTTAGATTTTGTTCAAGAACCTCCTGAACACTAATAGAATCAGGTTGAATTTGCCAGCCGTGATAAGCTTTACCGAAATATGAGAGCTTCAGGAAATACCTCAAGTCAGCTTTATTTTTATATTAGCGAAATGCAAAGATAAGGCAATTATAGCAAGGAAAAAGGGCTGATTTCGCTTCCTTTGTTAAACGACTTTTAAAACTGAAGACTTTGAAGAAGATTCTATTACTAAGTGACACACATAGTCATATGGACGAAAGAATTTTGCATTATGCCGGTGAGGCAGACGAAATATGGCATGCGGGTGATATTGGCAAAACAGATGTAACCGATAAACTGAAGCAAATTGGACCACTGCGGGCAGTTTACGGGAATATAGATGATGCTGAAATACGTAAAGAATTTCCATTAAACCAGCGTTTCATGTGCGAAGAAGTAGATGTCTGGATTACTCATATAGGTGGATACCCGGGAAAATATTCTCCAGCGATTCGCGAAGAGATTAGGCAAAATCCCCCGAAACTATTCATTTGTGGTCATTCACATATTCTGAAAGTGATGAACGATAAAAACCTCGGACTTTTACATATGAATCCAGGTGCTGCCGGGAAACATGGATTTCATAAGAAGAGAACCATGTTGCGTTTCCAGATTGATAAAGAAGAAATTAAGGAACTGGAAGTTATTGAATTGGAATAATTAAAAAACCCGAAGCTTTCACTTCGGGTTTTTCACGCACTAATACTACTAAGATGATAGGCTTATCGTAATCGATCTACAGATTTTACGAGATCTTCGTCCTTCTTGATGGCCTTATTGGCCAAAACAATAAAAACGATAGAAATAATAGGAAGAAACATCCCAATACCTTTCTCTGAGATATCCATCTCTCCAGGTAAAGTTAGAGACCAATAAACAAACACTCCTAGTAAAAAAAGATTTAATATGATATTTAGACGCCCCAATACAAATTGAAGCTTTCTATTTTTGAACATGATGATACTCACCAGCGAAATTGCTGCTGAAGCAAGAAACATTCCCAGCGCGATTAATACTTCGTGAGCATAAACAAATTCACCTGCTGAATTCTCCCAAAGTGGAAGAACGAAAATGAGCCCGGCACTCACAATAACCGCTAATAATAACCAAATAGTCTGTATTCTCTGAAGCATATTTCCTGCGATTGCGGCACAAAAATAAAAGATTCTTTTTAGAATCATTGGGTAAAAGAATAAAATAAAGTTGTATAATTGCAGTAACAATGCGTAACCTATTCAATACAGGTTACTTAAGTCTCCAAAACTTTTTATTCTTCTTCGAGAAGTTTTTAAATCAATCCAATCTTATAATTATTTCACTGAATACATGTTCGAAATTTCAGAATTAAAAGCTAAAAAGCTTCCTGAACTTAAGGAAATTGCTCAATCGCTAAATGTTCCTAAGTATAAAACCCTTAAAAAACTGGATCTAGTTTACCAGATCCTGGACTACCAGGCAGCCAACCCAGCAAAAGTAAAAGAAGTACTTACAGAAGATAGTGCCGAACCGGCTAAGCAGGAAACCACAAAACCTTCGAAGGTTGGAAGTGAAAAAAAACCTGCTAAAACTCCTGATAAACCTGCTGCAAAAGCACCTAGGCCTTCCAGAAAAGAGTCTGATCCAAAGGAAGATAAAAAGGAACCAAGACAGAAAAGTACTCGCGAGCGTAGTTCTTCTAGCGCAAAAACTGATGATCGCAAAAAGAGCGACTACAGAAATGATAATCGCAACGATCGTAATGATCGCAACGACAGTCGCAACGATCGCAATCACAACAATAACAGCAATAGCGGAAACAACAAGAATGACCGTAACGATAACAGAAATGATAATCGTAACGACAATCGCAATGATAACCGCAACGACAATAAGAAAGGTAATAACGGAAACCGCGATAATCGTAACAGATACCGTGAGCCGGATTACGAATTTGATGCTATCATCGAGAGCGAAGGCGTACTGGATATCATGCAGGACAACTACGGTTTCCTAAGATCTTCAGATTACAACTACCTTACTTCTCCTGATGATATTTATGTATCGCAGTCACAAATAAGATTATTTGGTTTGAAGACAGGAGATACAGTACAGGGACAAATTAGACCTCCAAAAGAAGGAGAGAAATATTTCCCGCTTATCAAAATAAATAAGATCAATGGACTGGATCCGCAGGTCGTAAGAGACAGAGTTTCTTTTGAGCATCTTACACCACTTTTCCCGAAAGAGAAATTCAATATTGCTGAAAAGCAGGCGACAATTTCTACAAGGGTGATGGATCTTTTTGCTCCAATTGGTAAAGGTCAGCGTGGGATGATCGTATCTCAGCCTAAGACCGGTAAAACAATGTTACTAAAGGATATCGCAAATGCTATTGCGGCAAATCATCCTGAAGTATACCAGATCGTTCTACTAATCGATGAACGTCCTGAAGAAGTTACAGATATGCAACGTAACGTAAAAGGTGAAGTAGTTGCTTCAACTTTTGACAAAGAAGCCCACGAGCATGTTAGAGTTGCGAATATCGTACTGGAAAAGGCTAAAAGACTCGTAGAGTGTGGACATGATGTTGTTATTCTACTTGATTCCATTACCAGACTGGCACGTGCTTACAATACGGTACAACCTGCCAGCGGTAAAGTTTTAAGTGGTGGTGTAGATGCAAATGCACTTCATAAACCAAAACGTTTCTTTGGTGCTGCACGTAACATTGAAAATGGAGGTTCTCTATCTATTATCGCTACCGCTCTAACAGAGACTGGATCTAAAATGGATGAGGTGATCTTTGAAGAATTCAAAGGTACTGGTAACATGGAACTGCAATTGGATAGAAGAATTTCCAACCGTAGAATATTCCCAGCTATCGACCTTGTTTCTTCAAGTACGCGTAGGGATGATCTGTTGCTTGACGAAAACAATGTGAAGCGTATGTGGGTACTACGTAAATATCTTGCTGATATGAACCCTATCGAAGCGATGGAATTCATTAATGACAAGATTAGAAATACTAGAAATAACGAAGAGTTTCTCATTTCCATGAACGGATAATTAATTCTTTCTTCTAAAAAATAATTAAAGCCTGAAACTCTAGTTTCAGGCTTTTTTTATGCGATAAGATCAAGTTAGGAAAGAGGCCTTCGAATTCGTGTAAGATTGCAGACTGCAGATCTGTTTCGAAGTGTATCAATATAAAATCCATTTCAAGGCATTCGCTATTTAAAATTGCAGTACAATGAGTGAACCAGAAAGTCTGAAAACTGAGTTTTACAATACTGAATATTTCAGATTAACCTTCAGCAGCAAAGACTAACGTCGTTTCGGATGATATCTGCTATAGTATAGTTTTAGAATGGAAATTCGCTCTTTGCGAAGTGAAATTTGAAAATTCCGTAGTAATTTCGGAAGGACACAGATTCTAATTATTTATAATAAAAAAGCCCTGTCGATTGACAAGGCTTAGAGCGGGAGACCGGGTTCGAACCGGCGACATTCAGCTTGGAAGGCTGACGCTCTACCAACTGAGCTACTCCCGCGTGCGGCGGCAAATATAAATGCTTTCTTTTTTATGTTCAAAGGAAATCAAAGTTTTTTTAGAAAATGATATCCGCGAATTACAAAACCAAGATTCATGTAAAATCTATGAGATCTAAAGTTTTCTACATAACTGTTAAGCTCTATAGTTTCACACTGCTTTTTGATCGCATACTGTTCTATATATTGAAATAACTGTGTCCCAACACCCAAGCCCTGCAGGTCATCATCTATATAAATATGATCCACTTCGCAGGTTCTTCCCGCATAATGCCGGGTCATGAACCATAATCCAAAAACACCTACAAGTTTTCCAGATTTATAAATACCAAAACACTCGTAATTCTGGTCAAACATTTCCAGCAATCTTTTCTCTAAAATCTTTGGTGACAACGCCTGCGACTGCAGTTTTTCCAGGTAAGGCAGAACTAAGTAATAATCAGTTTTTAAAATCTTGTTAAATGCCAGTTGCATACCTGCCTTTTCCGTAAAAATAGTCATATTTTTATCTATTACTTCAAGTACTACAAATAAGAATTATGGATACATCTAAGAATAAGCCTGGAAAGATCCAGGATCTAATTGACTATAAATTTCTAGAAGAACGCAAAATCTATCTTTGGGGAATGGTCAATGATAAAACTGCAAAACATGTCATAGACAGGCTGGAATATCTTGACCTGATGGGAGATGGCGAAATTCAGTTATTCATCAATAGCCCGGGTGGTTATGTGACCGATGGATTTGCTATTTATGATACCATCATGAGCATTAAATCACCAGTTTCAACAATTTGTACGGGACTGGCAGCTTCCATGGGATCTATATTACTTTCCGCAGGAGAAAAAGGAAGAAGATTTATACAACCGCACGCGAAGGTGATGATTCACCAACCTAGTGGCGGAGCAAGAGGTCAGGCTTCAAATATTGAGATCGCGGCTAATGAAATACTTAAAACCAAACATCTTAGTGCAGAGATCCTTGCTGAAAATTGCGGGACAACTACAGAAAAGGTCCTTAAGGATTTTAATCGCGACTACTGGATGGATGCAGATGAATCTTTGGAGTATGGAATAGTAGACGGAATTTTTAGAAAATAATATGGAGATAAAACATAAAGAAAGCGATAGCCGCGGAATGTTCTATATCGAGAAAGGAAATAGCCTTGTTGCTGAACTTACCTATCACAAAAAAGGTAATGTCATCACAATAGATCATACCGAGGTGAAGAGAGAAATGGAGAATCAGGGAATTGGTTCAAGCCTGCTGAAGGAAAGCGTTGAATTTGCTCGTAAGAACAATCTAAAGATCGATCCTCTTTGTCCATTTGCTGAAGTAAAATTCGATGAAAATCCTGAGTATTCAGATGTTCGAGTTTCTTAGTTTCATTTAGAATGAAAATTAAACTACTCCTTGTTGGTTTGATCTTTGGGATGATAGGCATATCCTGCAAGGACGACCCAAAGCTGGAAGGTATAGAAGAGCGTAACGAAGTTGAAGAGATCAAAGAACTAACTTCGCAGGACGACTTAGAGGATTACTTCGAAGATATCGATAGCACTTCTACCAGATTAAACAACTTTAAAAGCGTGAATTCCTTTTATATTCAAAGGGAATTCATGCCTTTATGGAATGACAAGGAAGCTCGCGAAGACCTTTTCCGTAGTATTGAAACCATCGAATATGATGGGTTATTTTTTGAAGATTATCATGGTGAAGAATTACAACAATTGTTATCCTCACTCAACAGTGAAAATGAAGAACAAAATTTAAGAGCTGAAATTCTTCTTACCGATGCTTTTATAGATCTTGCTCATGATCTTGCAGTTGGTAAACTTAACCCTAAAGAAATTTACGAAATCTGGGGTACAGAGCTTAACACCGTAAATATTGAAAGTTTATTACAAAAACTGGAAAAGGGTGAAAAAGCTTCATCTATTCTTGCAGAACTGGCTCCAGGTCATGTTGTGTATAAAAGCTTAAAGAAAGCACTCAAGAGTTATCGAGATGACGGAATTAAAGAAAATTCCTCCACTGTGATCGCCAGTGGTAAACTTGTAAAACCCGGCGAAAACAATGATAGAATCCCGGATATTGCGAGCAGGCTTTTCGAGCTTGGTTACTACAAAAAGAGTCCGGACTCGGTTGGAATCCGGTACACTAAAGAATTACAAACTGCACTGGAAAATTTTCAAAAGGATCATGGGCTAAACACTGATGGCGTGATAGGTAACACTACTATCGAAAACCTGAATCTTACAACCGAAGACCGGTATCATCAAATTCTGGTTAACATGGAACGCTGGAGATGGTATCCCAGAGATCTTGGTGAGCATTATATTATAGTGAATATCCCAGATTATGAGCTTTACGTGGTCAAAGAGGGAGATACCATTAGAAATCATAAAACCATGGTGGGAACTGAAGCGAGAAAAACACCTGTTTTCTCTGATGAGATCGATTATATTATCTATAATCCAACCTGGACCATCCCTCCTACTATCATGAAAAATGATGTAATTCCTGGAGCTTCCAGAGATGTAGGTTATCTAAGAAAGAAGAATATCAAGATGTATGACCGTAGTGGTCAGGAAGTAAATCCTTCTTCAGTAAATTGGAGTTCTTCCAGCCCGCGATCTTATACTTACCGGCAGCCGGCAGGACCATCGAATCCATTAGGACTTGTAAAGATTATCTATCCAAATGAATATATGATCTATCTGCATGACACACCTTCTAAAAGTTTGTTTGAAAAAAATGCCCGGGCTCAAAGTTCTGGGTGTGTACGAGTTGAAAATGTACTCGACCTTGCTAAATACCTGATTGAGGATCAAAAAGAATTCGATGATGAGAAAATAGATGAGATTCTAAAATCTGGCAAAACAACGCATATCGCTATGAAGCAAGAAATTAAGGTACATCACTTTTACTGGACCACCTATCAAAAAAAAGATACCACCAGGTTTATTGATGATATCTACGATCTTGATAAAAATCTTTGGGATTTACTAAAGCCTAAGGCTTAAGAATTTAAAAAAGCGGAAGTTTCCAGGTATTTGTCATTAGAACGATGAATGTAAACAACCGACTTTCCTTTAATTTTATGGATTAAATCCTTAGCTACCGTATTGGGAACAGCGGGACAACCATAGCTTCTTCCTAGTCTTCCTAGTCTATCGATAAATTGAGGTTCAGCATAATCTGCTCCATGAATTACAACATATCGTTTTCTTGCATTGGAATTAAATTTCTTTTCCATTCCATCAATGAATAATGAAAGTCCGTTTTTACCGAAGTAAGTTTCCCCTGTGACATAGAAGCCAAGGGAGCTTTGAAGTGAATTTACTGTGTTAGAGAATTTGGTTGCGAATTCTGCACCTGTATTTTTTCCGTGAGCTACATAAGTATTGTATTCAACCTCCTCTGTATCCATGTTAAGGATCCACATTCTTTTCTTAGTTGAAGAAAGATCGAAATCTACGACCGTTAATAAAGAATTTCTGACTTTTCCAGCTTCATCCAATTTTTGATAGCCTTTGATCGCTTTTTCGAAAACCAATAATTCTGGCATCGTACTGTTTTTCAAAGAAAAACTTTCATATAATGCTAGTGTCTTTTCTTCGGAAGTTAGTTCAACCTCTTCCACTGGCTCTGTCTCAAATACTATCTCTTTTGAACTGTCAATTTCAGATGCATTACTGAACGCGAATGAGAAAATTAGTACTCCAATCACCGTCATAATTCTATACTTCATATAATTTTCGTTTTAGGTTATTTGTTAAATAATTCCAAAAGTCTTGCCAACATACAAAATTTTGGAACTAATCTCGAATTCAGCTAAATTTTAACAAGATTTGATACTGAAAGTTATATCAACTACCCAAATGATAAAGTCTTGCCTGCTTTTGGTAAACGCTACGAAAATGAAAACATTGTTCCAAGCGACGATCAGAATATGTTAAATTATTAAACTATAAGTAGATTTGAAAAGTGAATTTTTGTTAAGATTATTAGAAACCTTCATTTCTCTTATATTTCGGATAATATTAAACACATTTTCTTTGGAGTTTTTAATTATATAAGTCGTGTATTGGCCGTGATTTCTAACAGAGAAGTAGCTGATCATTTTTGCTTATTTGAAGGTGTCGGAATTCCACGAATTCTATCCAGATATTGATTTTCAAAGGTTTTATCATCCGGTATGCTCCGTCAAATTTAGATTTAATAAAATATTATAGTCTGCCCTTCAGCCATTCCCTCTAATTGTTTTTATCTTTATCGCTTAAACTACGACTATCTATGAATAAGAAAGTTCTCCTTATGATTCTGGATGGCTGGGGTATTTCTCCTAATGACGAAATATCTGCAGTTGCTAAAGCCAAAACTCCTTTTATGGATTCGCTACCTGGAAAATTCCCACACGCTACCTTAAGAACCGATGGGCTCAATGTAGGTCTTCCAGAGGGACAGATGGGGAACAGTGAGGTTGGACATATGAATCTTGGAGCCGGTAGAGTTGTTTACCAGGATCTGGTGAAGATTAACATGGCGGTGGAAAAGAATACTCTAAAAGATGAGCCAGTATTGGAGTCGGCATTTAGCTATGCGGTCAAGAATAACAAGCCAATTCATTTTATGGGACTGCTTAGTGATGGTGGAGTTCATTCTCACATAAACCATTTAAAAGGACTATTATCTGCAGCTGATGCAGCTGGTGTACAGAAAAAGTATGTCCATGCATTTACCGATGGTCGTGATGTAGATCCACATTCTGGTAAAGGTTTTGTAGAAGATTTACTCCCTCATTTAGAATCTACAAATTCTGAACTTGCCTCTGTTATTGGTAGATATTATGCCATGGACAGGGATAACCGTTGGGAAAGAGTTGAAAAAGCATACGACCTGATTGTAAAAGGTGAAGGAAAAAGTACCCAGGATATCTTATCTGAAATTCAGAAAAGCTACGATAGTGATATTTCTGATGAATTCATTAATCCTATAGTAATTACGGATGATAATGGTAACCCTGTTGCCAAGCTTAGTGAAAAGGATGTAGTAATTTATTTTAACTTCAGAACAGATCGTGGGAGACAATTAACTCAGGCACTTTCACAAGATAATTTCCCTGAATATGATATGAAAAAGCTGACCTTATATTACGTCACCATGACTAAATATGACGACAGGTTTGAAAATGTAAATGTCATTTTTCAGAAATCTAATATTAAAGCCACTTTGGGAGAAGTCCTGGAATATGAGGGCAAGAGACAGATCAGGATTGCAGAAACTGAGAAATATCCTCACGTAACCTTTTTCTTCTCTGGAGGTAGAGAAAAGCCTTTTGCTGGTGAAAGAAGACTTATGTGCGACTCTCCGAAAGTTGCTACTTATGACCTTCAGCCGGAAATGAGCGCTTATGATATTACAGACAAAATCGTTCCTGAATTAGAGGGAGAGTCGGCTGATTTTATATGTCTAAATTTCGCCAATCCGGATATGGTAGGTCATACCGGTGATTTTGATGCTGCTGTCAAGGCTTGTGAAACTGTTGATATTTGCGCTAAAAAAGTAGCTGAAACTGCATTTGAAAATGGCTATTCTGTCATCATCATTGCAGATCATGGGAATAGTGAAACGATGAAAAATCCAGATGGTAGTGCGAATACTGCTCACACGACGAACCCAGTTCCCCTAATTTTAATGGATAAAGATGTAAAATCAATAAAGGATGGTAAGCTTGGTAATATCGCTCCGACTATATTAAAACTGATGGGAATTACCCAACCAGATCTAATGACCGAAGACCCCTTATTATAATTTTTATGAAGAAGCTTTTAATTATCATCGCAGCTTTGGCTGTGAGCTGTGGAAATAAAATGGATAATTCTAATCAGGATGTCGCCATGGATGAAATTGAAGATACAGCAATTGATCAACAGGAAACCCAAAAGGATATGTTGCTAGGTGATTTTACAAAAGAAGAATTGCAACAAGCACCCTTCAATAGCTGGTTTGATTCGAGGTATGAAAACTTTAAACCAAACACCGATGAAATGGCGACGATCAACGAAAATATAAGAGACTACGAAATCAAGGTTCTTATGGGTACATGGTGCGGTGACAGCAAACGCGAACTGCCAAAGTTCCTGAAAATTCTTGATGAGGCAGATTATGATTACGACAATCTCCAACTAGTTGCTGTAGATAGAAATAAAACAACACCATCTGGCATCGAGCAAGACCTGGAAGTTACCAGAGTGCCTACAATAGTTTTTTACAAAGACGGTGAAGAAGTAAATCGTTTTGTGGAATATCCACAGGGTGAAAGCATAGAAGAAGACATTGCCAAGATCGTAAGTGGCAAGGAGTACAAAAATTCTTACGCAGAGTAGTAAGAAAAAGTTGCAAACCCTGTAATTGAAAAATTATAACTAATTTTGTCTATGCCTAACTCTCTTACCATCGCAGTTGATTTCGACGGTACGATCGTAGAGAACCGATTTCCAGAAATTGGAAAACCTTTACTATTTGCCTTTGAATCTCTGCGGAAATTGCAAGAAGAAGGTCACAGATTAATCCTCTGGACTTACAGAAGTGGAGAAAAGCTTGACGATGCGGTTACCTTCTGTGAAAAGAATGGTTTAAAGTTTTACGCAATAAATAGTAGTTACCCGGAAGAAGAATTTGACCAAAGTATTAGCAGAAAGATTCTAGCTGATATCTTTATAGACGATCGTAATTACGGCGGAATGAAAGGTTGGGGAGAGATTTACCAATCACTTACGTTAAATAAAACAATAACCGGAATCGGTAAAAAGAAGAGATCAGGTCTCTTTAGAAGATTTTAAAAGTATGATTATACCAAAATCCAGCGAAGAAATTGAATTACAAAGAGAAAGCGCGCTTATTGTAAGCAAGACTCTTGGAATGCTGGCGCCTGAAATTAGACCAGGTGTAACTACCCTACAATTAGATAAACTTGCAGAAGAATTCATACGTGATCATGGTGCTGTTCCGGGTTTTCTGGGACTTTATGATTTTCCCAATTCTTTATGTATGAGTCCTAATGCACAGGTAGTGCACGGGATACCTAACAATATTCCGTTACAGGAAGGTGATATTATAAGTATTGACTGTGGAGCTTTGAAAAACGGCTTCTACGGAGATCATGCCTACACATTTGCAGTAGGAACGATCGCTCCTGAGGTTGAAGAATTATTGAAAGTCACTAAAGAAGCCCTTTATGAAGGAATTCGAGAATTTAAAGCAGGAAATCGTGTTGGTGATGTAGGATATGCAATTCAGAAATATACTGAGGACCGCGGCTATGGAGTAGTTCGCGAACTAGTGGGACATGGACTAGGAAAAACGATGCATGAAGATCCCGAAATGCCTAACTACGGTAAACGTGGCCGAGGTAAAAAATTTGTAGAAGGAATGGTCGTAGCGATAGAGCCTATGATCAACCTTGGAACCAAGAGAATTAAACAATTGCCCGATGGCTGGACAATACTAACCGCCGATAATAAACCCAGTGCTCACTTCGAGCACGATGTCGCATTGATAGACGGCAAACCAGAATTACTATCAACATTTAAATACATTTATGAATCATTAAAAATTAATTCAACAGAAGAAGACGAATTTAGAGCAAAAGTTTATGATTAAAAGTTACAGACAGGAAATCTGGAAAACCCTACACAAAGATTCCTGGGAAGACCGCTTTATCTACAAAGTCTCAAATTTCGGAAGGATGATCAGTTATCTGAAAAACCCTGAAGGAGACTTGATGAATGGCGGAAAAGTAGGTGGATATTTAAACTTCGCGGTAAAATTGAAGAATGGTAAGCACAAAACTTACTACATTCATCGCATTATTGCTGAAATGTTTTTAGAGAAAAAAGAAGGTGATCAATACGTGATTCACAAGAATTTTGTGAAGAACGACAATCGCGTTTCTAACTTGGCATGGGCCACCAAGGATGAATGGGTCCAACATCAGTACAACAGTCCTAAAGTAAAGGAAAATAAGGAAAACAGAAGATTACGTAAAGTAACATCTTATTCCAAATTAACTTACGCACAGGCTGTAATCCTTAAGAAAAAACTTTTAGATCCTGAAAGGAAAACCCGTATCCGAGTACTGGCTAAGCAATTTGGAGTATCCGAAATGCAGCTATACCGTATCAAATCGGGGGAAAACTGGGGAGATATCGAAGTATAGCCAATGAGCAATCTTTTTAAACTGGCCTTAAACGGTATTCCCAGGCCCGTACTTATTAGAGCCAGTTACTTGATAAGGCCGTTTTTAAAGATTTATCTTAAAGGCAACCGATATACTGACCCAATTGATGGTAGCAGTTTCCGGAAATTCCTTCCATATGGATATGAGAATCAGAGAGAAAATGTTCTCTCCCCTTCCACTCTATCATTGGAACGACATCGCCTACTTTGGATATACCTTCAGCAGCACACAGATTTCTTTACCAAAAAGCGCAAAGTACTTCACTTCGCACCAGAACAGGCATTTTATAAACGCTTCCGAAGATTGAAAAATCTTGAGTATACAACTACAGATCTAAATTCACCTCTGGCAGATGTCAAAGCTGATATTTGTGATCTACCATTTGCTGATTCCAGCTATGATTTTATTCTATGTAATCACGTTCTGGAACATATACCAGATGATCTTACAGCAATGAAAGAATTGTACCGGGTTTTAAAACCAGGTGGAACTGCGATTCTGCAAATACCGCAGGACCTGAACAGAGCTGAGACCTTTCAGGATGATAGTATTACTGATCCCAAACAAAGAGCTAAAATATTTGGACAATACGACCATGTTAGGATCTATGGCAGAGATTATTTTGAGAAATTAAGAGAAGTAGGCTTTGAAGTAAATGAAGTAAATCTAAGTAAAGATATGAATAGCAAGGATGTAGATAAATTCAGACTTGCAAAAGGGGAAATATTACCGGTTTGCAGTAAGAAATTTATTAGTCCACAAGATTTGATTTAAATCCTGGTGTCACATAGGTTTTGATGCTCCCATTTTCATCGGAATAGATCAGGTACACTTCTATAGATTTCAGTTCCTTCAGCATACTAGCCGATCTGTCAAGACCCATGGCCATGAGAGCTGTAGCATAGCCATCTGCCATCATGCAATTTTCAGCAATTACCGAAGCACTTAACAAATTGCTCTTTTCAGCAAAACCGGTTATTGGATTCACTGTATGCACAAAACGTTCTCCCGTAATAGAGTCAACCCGGTACTTCCTATAGTTCCCTGAGGTTGCCATAGAAGCATTTTTAAGCATTACCTTCGCGTTAAACTGTCTTTCCGGACCATCTTGTAATGGATTATCAATTCCTACCAACCATTCCTTGCCAGATGATCTATTCTTACCCCTAGCTTTTAGCTCACCACCCAATTCGATCAAATAATCTGATACACCGTTATCTTCCAGGTACTGCCCAATAAGATCTATAGTATAACCTTTAGCTATCGCATTAAAATCGATATAAACGTTTGGGTTCTCTTTAGAGACAGTTTGGTCTTCGTTGATTCTAACTTTATTAAGGCCTACCAGCTGATTCAGGGAATCGAGACGCTCTGCATAAAGATCGGTTACAACCTTTCCCGGTCCAAAACCATAGGCATTAACCAAAACCCCTACCGTTGGATCAAAGAACCCGTTGCTTTCAGCATAAATCTTTTTTGAAGCCTCAAATACTTTAATGAAGTGCTCATCTACAGTAACAATGGAGTCACCCCGATTGACCAACGAAATATCGGAATCCTGCTGGTATGTACTCATAGATCCATTTACAATATCAACAATACTGTCCATAGATTTAGTAAAGTCTAGCTCGCCTTCTGAAAAGTATTGAACTGAATAGGTTGTTCCCAAAGCTTCACCCTGGAATGTAGCTATGTCCAGTCCACCCCTAGAATCACATGATACCAAAGTTAAAACTGTGATGATAAATATTGAAATTCGATTCATCTAAAATTCTTTCCAGCCAGAATAGTTAACAATATAATCTTCTTCATTAGAAACTGGTTTATCATAATCTGAAGAATTAGCCAGTCCTACGCCAGCATAAAAAGTTCTGGCATTGAACTTTTCGGCATGTTCCTTTATGTCTTTCATAAAAGCCGGGTCGAAAGCCTTGGGGTCATCTGGATATTCAATCGCTCTCACAATAACAAAATGCAATTTTGTATCCTTTAAGGCTACAAATTGTGGATTACGCCTTAGTTTACTATTTACTCCTAAGAATTCATACCCGTTATCTTCGAGATCCTTACCAACGATGTTCATCGCCAGGTTATGTAGTTCCTGTTCGTCTAATTTTGGCATATACAAAGATAAAAAAATCCCGCCGAAGCGGGATTAAAATTATTATCCTCCAAAGTCATCAAATCTAATGTTCTCAGGGGGCATACCGAAGTCTTCACCCATCTTCTGAACTGCTTTGTTCATCAATGGCGGACCACAGAAATATAGTTCGATATCTTCTGGCTCTTCATGGTGAGATAGGTAATTATCTATTACAACCTGGTGTATAAAGCCTACAAAACCATCTCCTTCATCATCAAGATTAGATTTTACTTTCCAGTTATCCTCTTCTGCAGGCTCAGAAAGCGCTAAGTAGAATTTGAAATTTGGAAAATCTCTTTCTAATGCTCTAAAGTGTTCTGTATAAAATAATTCTCTTTTAGATCTACCACCATACCAGTAAGTTACTTTTCTACCAGTTTTTAATGTTCTGAATAGATGATAAAGATGAGATCTCATTGGCGCCATACCGGCTCCACCACCAACATAAAGCATTTCAGAATCACTTTCATTGATAAAGAATTCACCATAAGGTCCAGAAATAACAACTTTATCACCTTTCTTCAAGCTAAAGATATAGGAAGAAGCGACTCCAGGATTTACATCCATCCAACCGTCTTTTGCACGATCAAAGGGTGGAGTAGCAATACGTACATTTAGCATGATCTCACGACCTTCTGCTGGGTAAGAAGCCATTGAATAGGCTCTTTCAACCAACTCAGGATTTTTCATTACCAATGGCCATAATTTAAACTTATCCCACTCGTCTTTAAATTTATTCGGATCATCATGTTCTTCAGGGTGAGCGGTGATATCCATGTCTTCAAACTTCACTTCCGTTTTAGGAATTTCAATTTGAATATAACCTCCGGCTTTATAGTCCATTGGTTCCGGAATTTCTACCACAAACTCTTTAATGAATGATGCCACGTTGTAGTTTCTTACAACGGTTGCATCCCATTTCTTGATACCGAAAACTTCTTCAGGAATGGTTATTTTCATGTCCTGCTTTACCTTTACCTGGCAACCAAGTCTCCATCCATTTGCAATTTCCTTTCTGGTAAAATGTGGCTCTTCCGTAGGAAGAATTGCTCCACCACCATCTTCAACGATACATTTACACTGGATACAAGTTCCACCACCACCACAGGCAGAAGGCAGAAACAATTTATTATCTCCAAGAGTTGAAAGCAAGGTTCCACCTGAACCTACTTCAATATCTTTTTCGTTGTTTACGTTGATTGTCACAGGTCCTGAAGGCGATAATTTGGCCTTAGCTCCTAAAAGCATTGATACCAATAACAAAATCAAGACTAAGAATACTACTACACTAGCTATTATAACTGTCATAATCTTCTTTTACGATTATAATTTAATTCCCATAAAACTCATGAATCCAAGCGCCATAAGTCCGGTAATGATAAACGTGATACCAAGACCTTTTAAAGGTGCAGGAACATTTGAGTATGCAATTTTCTCTCTGATGGCCGCAATGGCAAGAATAGCAAGAAACCATCCTATTCCACTCCCAAGTCCATAAGTAATCGCTTCTGAAATTCCTCCGAAATCTTTTTGCTGCATAAAAAGTGAACCACCCAGGATCGCACAGTTTACCGCAATAAGTGGAAGAAAAATACCAAGTGCACCGTACAGAGCCGGAGCAAATTTTTCAACGATCATTTCCACAAGCTGTACCATGGATGCGATTACCGCAATGAACATGATAAAACTCAGGAAACTTAGATCCACATCTGCATATTCAGCTCCAAGCCAGGAAAGTGCTCCAGGCTTTAGAAGGTAATTATCCAGTAGAAAGTTGATAGGCACAGTGATCGCCAGTACGAAGATCACAGCAGCACCCAAACCAACAGCTGTTTTTACAGTCTTAGATACCGCCAGGTAGGAACACATTCCCAGGAAGTAGGCGAATATCATATTCTCTATGAAAATACTTCTTACAAATAGATTAACTAATTCCATTCTTTATATACTTTTTTGCTGTACAGCTATTAGTTTTGTTCGATTAGTTTACGATTTCTGGCACGTTGTACCCAGATGATCAATCCAACCACTATAAGAGCCATTGGAGAGAGTAACATCAAACCGTTATTTTCATATCCTAAAGCATACAGCCCAGTAGACTGAGCCATCGTTGCACCTTTATGTCCTAATACTTCGAATCCAAAAAGTTTTCCAGACCCAAGTAATTCTCTAAAGAATGCCACAACAACCAGAATTAAACCATAACCTGCAGCATTACCAATACCATCAAGAAAAGATTTGTAAATTCCGTTACCAAGTGCAAAAGCTTCTAAACGACCCATCACGATACAGTTCGTAATAATAAGACCAACGAAAACCGATAATTGCTTACTAACATCAAAAGCATAGGCCTTTAATATCTCACTTACCAGAATTACCAGGGAAGCAACAACAACCAGTTGAACAATGATCCTGATCCTACTTGGGATAAGATTTCTTAACATAGAAACGATCATATTACTGAAGGCCATTACCACCATTACAGCGATGGCCATTACTACGGCCGGTTCCAGCTGCACAGTAATTGCCAGTGCAGAACAAATTCCCAGTACCTGAACGGTAATAGGGTTATTGTCATCTAATGGATCGGAAAGTAATTTTCTATTTCCTTTGGAAAGAAAATGCTCCCTTTCTTCAGAATTTGAAAGGAATAGGATCATTTCCCGTTTCTTTTCTTCCTCTTTAGCAGAGTTGAATTTTTTCTCTTCAGCCATATCTATCTAGTTGCTACTTTAAATCCTTTTTGCTGCTCGAAATAAGGCAAATAACGCTTTAATCTTTCTGAGATCATATCAGAAACACCATCACCTGTGATCGTTGCTCCTGAGATTGCATCTACCTGATTATCTTCCTTATCTGAAACATCAATATTTCCTTTAACTACAGAAACCCCTACAAGATTACCATTGGAATCAAAGATCTTTTCATCTGCAAATTTCTCTTTAAACCACTGCTTTGTAATTTCTGCACCAAGTCCCGGAGTTTCCCCAAGGTGGTCAAATGTCGCACCTTTCACGGTGTTGATATCATCTTTTAAAGAAATGTATCCAAAGATCGCATTCCAAAGTCCGTTTCCTCTAAGAGGTACGATATAATATCTGGAACCTTCAACTTCGGCTACATATAGTGGAAAAACCTGTTCTCCAACATCTTTTTTGATCTCTTTAGCAAGATCGACTTTAAAAGCGTCTATAGACTCATCTACCGTACCATCTTCAGTGATTGCTACTTCTTCAACGATATACTTATCATAAAGTTCCTTAGCTCCATCTCTGTCGGTAGTAATTCCAACAGTAGAAAGTATATTCTGCATTTTTTCTTTACGCACATTCTCCATTTGTGTTGGCTGGAGAGAGATAGCGGCAAAGGCAAGTACAGCGGCAACTACAACTACCATGATCACTGAGAACATGAAAGTATAGCCGTTGCTATTCGTTTTATTTACTGATTTTTCTTCCATAACTAAACTGCTGTTTCTACTTGAGGGTTAGCATTTTTAAGTCTTTTCTTTCTTCTTTTCACATTAGATTCTACCACGTAGTGATCGATCGTTGGTGCGAAAACATTCATAAGCAGAATACCTAACATCACACCTTCAGGATATGCCGGGTTGAATACTCGAATCATTACTGAAATAAATCCAACAAGGAATCCATAGATCCATTTTCCTTTCATTGTTTGTGCTGCTGAAACCGGATCGGTTGCCATAAAGACAATACCAAAAGCAAGACCACCAACAATAAGGTGTAGATACCATGGGAAATTCGTTAAGTTATTACCTTCAATACCTAAAGAAGGTAGCGCATTAAAGATCAAGCCCATCACTGCAGCTCCAATAAATGCACTCAAGATAATTCTCCAGCTACCTACTTTACTAAGTACAAGTAGTAATGCACCAGCCAGAATACAAATCGCTGAAGTTTCAGCAATAGATCCCGGGATCATTCCAGAAAACATATCTAATGGTGTATAACCTGCCTCATTTCCAGCTGCAAGATTTCCAAGAATCGTTTCACCAGTTACTGCATCTACTTCATACGCGTTACTAACCCAAACGCTATTTCCAGACATATAAGTTGGGTAAGCAAAGAAGGCAAATGCACGTGCCGTAAGTGCAGGATTCAGAATATTCATTCCTGTCCCACCAAAAGCTTCTTTTCCAATAAGTACTGCGAACACTACTGAAAGTGCTACCATCCAAAGCGGAATATCAATTGGCATGATCATAGGAATAAGCAAGCCGGTTACCAGGTAACCTTCATTTACTTCGTGTCCTCTAAAGATCGCAAATGCAAATTCAATTCCAAGACCTACAGCATAAGAAACTGCGATCATTGGCAAAATCTTTCCAGCACCGTGAAGGAAAGCATCTATAAAAGGTACACCATTGGCATATTCTGGCAATTGGTGAAGATATTGATATCCACCATTCCAGAATCCAAACAAAAGAGCTGGAATAAGAGCGATCACCACGGTAATCATAGTTCTCTTAAGATCCACAGCATCACGAATATGCGCCCCTTTTTGGGTAGTATGATTTGGAGTAAATAAGAAAGTATCTAATGCATTTACTGCAGGAGCATATTTCTCATACTTCTCGCCTTTGCTAAAAGGCTGTTTCATTTTATCTAATCTCTGTCTAATCCATTCCATATTCTTCAGCTTTTTAACCTACTTCGGTAATCATTAAATCAAGACCTAATCTTATTACTTCCTGAATCTCAATCTTGGAAGTATTTACGTATTCTACAGTTGCAAAATCTTCAGGAGCAACCTCGTAGATTCCCAGATTTTCCATTTTCTCGATATCACCAGCCATACACGCTTTGATAAGCTGCATCGGGTAGATATCCATAGGTAAAACCTCTTCCATTTCACCTGTTACCACCAAAGCACGCTCTTCACCATTTAAATTCGTGGTTGGAGTGTATTTTTTATTTGGAAACAACCAGGACAGCGAAGTTCTGGAATGTGAATGTATGTTATTATAGGTAAATGGCAACCATCCAAAGATTCGGTAATTGTCACCTTCAGGAATTAGCGTTAGCTCGTTCTCAAAGAATCCTAAATACTGGTTATTGCTTAACTGAGTTCCTGTAAATACATCACCAGAGATGATACGAGTACCTTCTGCTGCCTGACCAATAAGATCTGTTACATTAGCACCAATAATCATCTGGTAGTATTTCCTGTTTTCAGCTTCACTTCCAACCACAGCAACCGTGCGCTCCGCACGATATTCTCCGGTTAGAAAAACATTACCAATAATTGCAACGTCCTCTACTCCTACAGTCCAAACACGCTCGCCTCTATTGATAGGGTCAAGCTTATGGATTTGAACACCTACATTACCTGCAGGGTGAGCTCCTTTTACGTGATGAAGCTCAACACCTTGAATTCCTTTTAGGTATTCAGCTGAAGAATCATCTACAGAAAGATGAACTTTACCTGGTGTAAGTTTTCTCAAAGCATCAATTCCTGCCTGAAATGCAGCGATCTTATCTTTGATGATAAAACCCTTATCTGCCGCCAGAGGAGCAGTTGTTACTGCTGAAATAAAGATCGCCTTAGGAGTATCCTTAGGATCTGCTACAATGTCGTAAGGTCTTTGGTTGATAAAAGCACCGCAACCACTTTCAAGAAGAAGTTCACGAACATCCTTCACATCAGCTTTAGCAGGATCCAGTTTTTTGAATTCACGGTAAGTGTTTTCAGGATCTGCCTCAATGATTATTTCGAGGATCCTTCTTTTGTCACCTCTTTTGATTTCTTTAAGAACACCACTAACTGGTGTAGTAAAGCGAATTTCCTCGGTATATTTCGAATAGAAAATCTCATCACCTGCAAGAAGCTTAGCTCCTTCTTTTACTACCATTTTTGGCACAACAGTGTGAAAATCTGGCGGTTTGATCGCGTAAGTTTTGGATCTCGGAGCCTTCACAAGCTCTTTTTCCGCCGCCCCTTCTAATCGCAGAGATAATCCTCTTTTAATTCGAATGTCTTTTGACATAGGATGGAGTGTATGTTAAATTTTTAGTTTAAAGTCGGGCAAATTTAAGAATTTTCACTCCATTTATCCCAAGAAATGTCAGAATTTTACTTTGGTCAACTGTTAAATTAAATGGATGCAAAATGCTTATTTCTATTAACTTTGCTTTTTACTCCAACTTTATGAAAGGCTTAATTATTTTCCTGACATTTTACCTGCTTCAGCCGTGCATTTATAGCCAGGTTGTTATCGAAACCCTGCCACCTCCATTTATTAGAACCATTATATTTCAGGGAGATTCCGTAGAAAATAAAGGAAATCCAATCATTCGATTGGGTGCCAGGCTTCAATTAAGTTTTGATGATATCATTGGGGATGAAGCCGATTATTATTACACGATCGAACATTATAATTTCGATTGGACACCTTCTCAACTCACTAAGAACGAATATCTCGAGGGTTTTGATGATGTCAGAATCATTAATTACCGAAATTCGCTAAATACCTTACAACCCTATACTCATTACGAGCTTGATATTCCGAATAAAAATGTACGCGGACTCAAAGTTTCAGGCAATTATATGATTAGCGTCTATAATGCGCAAAGAGAAAAGGTATTCTCACGAAAATTCATGGTGTATGAACCAGTAGTGCAAATTACTGCGGAAGTAAAAAGAGCCAGAAACCTTGAGTTTATCGATGAAAAGCAAATCTTAAACTTCAGTATAAATTCTCCAGACCTGCTTCTGAAGAATCCTGACAGAAATGTCAAGGTAAGCCTTATTCAGAATTTTAATTTAAAAACTGCGATTACAGATCTTAAACCGCAATACACCATCGCTGACGAACTCATCTATCGCTATGATACTGAATCTTCTTTTTGGGGTGGCAACGAATTTCTTCAGTTTGATAACAAAGAAATAAGAGTTACCAATGCTGATATTGCCAAGGTTGACATGCAGCAGCTATATCTCCATTATCTTTTTACGGATGTCACCAGGGACGGGCTGCCATACACATACAATCCAGATATTAACGGAGGTTTTGTGGTTAGAAATGTGCTTGCTGAAAATTCAGACCTGGAAGCCGATTATGTTTGGATGAGATTTACTTTACGAAATTATGATCCGCTTGAAGGTAAACAAATCCATCTTTATGGAGGGTTCAATAATTTTCAGCTGGACGAAAGCACTAAGCTCGAATATAATAAGGAGAGCGGTTATTATGAATTAGCAAGATTGTTTAAGCAAGGATATTATAACTACAAATATGTGGTGACAGGTCCAGACGGGATTGAAGACGGAGCAATTAGTGGCAACTATGATGAAACTGAGAACAATTATACGATCCTGGCCTACTACAGAAGTCCGGGAGCACGTTATGACAGATTGATTGGTGCAGGAGGTGCGAATTCAAGATACATTCGTAATTAAGCTGTTTATATGCCAGATATCGAAAATAGGATTGAAACTTACCAGTATAGAGGTCAGCATTGTCTAAACTGTGAATTACCTTTAGATAAAAATGACCGGTTTTGTCCCAATTGCGGACAATTGAATACCACTAAAAAACTTAGCTTTTCAGACCTGTTTAATGAATTCTTTTCAGGAGTATTTGCCTATGACTCCAGGTTTCAGAGGACATTAAGAATACTTCTTTTCAGGCCAGGAAAGATTTCAAAAGATTACGTGGAAGGAAAGAGGACCAGGTATGCAAATCCCTTCAGGTTCTACCTGAGTGTTTCCATTATATTCTTTCTGATCTTTAGCCTTAGCCTGGATCCTAGCGAAAATTTTGGACGACAGGATCGGGACGAAGATTTGCTTTCAAAACTTGACCGTAAGGAATTGAGCGAGGCTTCCATGGATTCCATCAATAAAGTATTGACCAGCGATGATGTTGGTCTGGACAGCATCCAGAATAATGTTTTTACTGAAACTTATACTGAAAAGCTTGTGAGTCAGCCAGAACTGGACAGTATGAACTTTATTAATGCTTTTGCCAAAAAAGCAGATCTATACTATGCTTATCAGGATGAAACAGGGATTTTTATCGCTTCCCGGGCACTGGATAGTTTAAACCACGAACAATCTAATTATAATCTTTGGCTCTATAAGAAGGCGGTAGATGCAGGAACCTTTTCAAAAGACCCTGCGCTATTTATAAACTACTTTATAGGAAAGTTACCTTTTATCATCTTTATATTTTTACCGGTTTTCGCGTTATTCATCTGGCTGCTGTATTTAAGGAGGGACTTTAATTATATGGAGCACCTCATCTTTGCATTTCACGTGCAAACGGTGTTTTTTGTACTCTACAGCTTTGCACTGATACTGGAAATTGTTTTTAAATGGGAAATACTAACAACGCTGGCAAATTTTGTATTCCTATTCTATTTATACAAAGCGATGCGATTTTTCTACGGACAAAAACGTGTTAAAACGATTTTAAAGTTTCTACTCCTGAACCTAATATTCTTTACATTAGCCACAGTCGCTGCAATAATCTCATTGCTCGCTTCTTTTTCAATTTATTGAAACACATGATTCAACAGGTTACAAAAGGTATTAAAATCTCTGTGGAAACCAGATTCGAAGGGAAGTTTTATAAGGACTTCCAGCTGAAGTATGCTTTTGCTTACCAGATCACTATTGAAAATCAAAGTAACGATTCTGTTCAGTTAAAGTCCAGATTCTGGGAGATCAAAGATGCTTTAAGTGAAATCGAATATGTTTCAGGAGAAGGAGTGATTGGAAAAAAACCTGTTTTAAAACCCGGTGAAAGTCATACTTACCAAAGTGGTTGCTTACTTACCGCGCCCATTGGTTCCATGTCTGGCTACTATAATATGATCAACTTCACGACTACGAATGAATTTCAGGTTAGAATCCCACCCTTCAGACTTGCTGCTACCTTTGCTTTAAACTAGTAAGATATTCTTCAGAGGTATCTTTATTTATCAAATTTTGATAAGAAAAATAAATACCATCAGGGCCATTTATAACCTGTGATATACTTTGAGTTTTAAGAAACCCACGGTCTATGATGAGGCCGTATTCCTTATTTCCCTTACCTGCGCTTTTGTGAAAATTCAATAGACTCCCCGCAGTATAACCTTCAGCGCTTACCTCATCAAACCATTCTTTACGCTTTTTTTTCATTGCTTCAGAATAGAGCGGAGAAGATGACCATATATGCTGAGTGATGGGAAGATATTCGTGTTTATAATTTTTTCCATCCCATAATAATTGCTGAAAACATAGGCCATCATGCCATTCTACAATAATCATTGTGAAAGGCTCGATCCCATGAAAATTATATTTGTTTAGAAATGAACGCAATCTACACGCGGCAAGAAATTCTTTAACAACCACTCCCCGACTTTTACGATATTCAGGCTTGCGTTCATGTGGTTTCTCAGCTCCATTCATAAGACATATACACCTGGAATTTTCACTAACTCCCAGCCAGGTGCCTCCAGCCTGTTTGTCTTTCGGGAAATATTGTCTTACACCTGCAAAGCGCTCCCATGCGGGTGGAAGAGTTTCACGACCAACCGATTCGTCCCGGTTAGAAGTTAATACAAAGCCAGACATAGACTCAGGACGGGGGACTAAAGTAACTGTGCACATGCTTTAAAATCAAAATTTTAAGGAAATGTACAAAAAAAGTTAAGCTTTAGTAAAGGCAAGCCAGATGTTATTGCGTGCAACTTAATTTTTTTACCTTTATCGGAATTAGAAATAATCGAAAAAACAAAATTTATATTTATGGGAAAAGGATTTTTTCACGTACCAGTAGCGGTTAACGAAGAAGTAAAAAGTTACGCTCCGGGAAGCCCAGAAAGAGAAGAAGTATTACTTACTTATAAAGACCTTTGGAATGCGAATACTGAAGTTCCTCTTTATATTGGAGCTGAAGAAGTAAAAACTGGGAATACCAGAACCATCAATCCTCCGCATGATTACGCTCATGTTGCAGGAACTTATCATACTGCTGAGAAAAAGCATGTGGAAAGAGCCATTTCTGAAGCTCTGGAGGCGAGAAAGAAATGGTCAAAACTGGAATGGGAACAAAGAGCTGCTATCTTTTTAAAAGCTGCCGATCTAATTTCCGGACCTTATAGACAAAAGATGAATGCTGCCACAATGATTGGGCAGTCTAAGAATATTTATCAGGCTGAGATTGATGCTGCTGCAGAGATCTGTGATTTCCTACGTTTTAATGTAGAGTACATGGCAGAACTGTATGATGAGCAACCAATTTCTTCGGATGGAGTTTGGAATCGCGTAGAATACAGACCATTAGAAGGTTTCATTTACGCTATAACTCCGTTCAACTTTACTGCAATTGCAGGAAACCTTCCTTCAAGTGCTGCCCTTATGGGGAATGTTGCTGTTTGGAAACCAAGTGATAGCCAGATGTTATCAGCTCAGGTACTTATGGAAGTATTTAAAGAGGCAGGTTTACCAGCAGGTGTGATCAACATGGTTAACGGTGATCCAGAGATGGTGACCGACACTGTACTGGCCAGCCCAGATTTTGCAGGTATTCATTTTACCGGAAGTACCAATGTATTTAAAGGTATTTGGGGTAAAATTGGAAACAATATTCAGAATTATAAAACTTATCCAAGAATTGTTGGAGAAACAGGAGGAAAAGATTTTATCCTGGCGCATCCTACTGCAAAGGCTAAACATGTAGCAACTGCTATTTCCAGAGGTGCCTTTGAATATCAAGGTCAGAAATGTAGCGCGGCATCCCGTGTTTATATTCCGAAAAGCCTTTGGCCGGAAATTAAAGATTTCGTGATCGAGGATGTACAATCATTCAAGATGGGATCTCCGGAAGACATGTCAAACTTTATCAATGCTGTAATTCACGAAGGTTCTTTCGATAAGCTTGCAAGCTATATCGAAAAGGCTAAGAGCGATAAAAATGCTGAGATCGTAGTTGGTGGAAACTATGATAAATCTAAAGGTTACTTTATAGAACCTACCGTAATTCTTACATCAGATCCTCATTACACTACTATGGAAACTGAACTTTTTGGTCCGGTAGTAACAGTATATGTATACGATGATACTAATTTTGATGATTCCAAGTGGGCAGATATCTGCCAGACTGTAGATAATACGAGCATATATGCACTAACCGGAGCTATTATCTCTGGTGATCGTTATGCAGCTGCTCAGGCTACAGATCTATTACAGAATGCAGCTGGAAACTTCTATATTAATGATAAACCAACCGGTGCAGTTGTGGGACAGCAACCTTTTGGTGGAGCAAGATCCAGTGGTACAAATGACAAAGCAGGATCAAAAATGAATCTTATGAGATGGATTTCTGTAAGATTGATCAAAGAGACTTTTGTCCCTGCTACAGATTACAGATACCCGTTTTTAGGAGAGTAATAATTTCTAAAAAGCATACTTTTTAAAAACCGCCTATCCGGCGGTTTTTTTTGTTTACAGACTTTAAGGTAGATCACTTATTAAAATCGAGATACCACTTATATTCTTCGATCATAATTTTTTGTTTTTTTAGCATAACCTGCTACAATTCAAAATTTTAACTTAAATTTACTTTCCCCAAAAATTTGTTCCCCAACAAGTTACACGCAAGGAAACCTGCGTAACTCCTACTACTGCTACCCTACGTGCTATTTATTATTGTAATTAAACCGCCAGACTTATGGTTAAAAAATTACATTGGATTCTGTTTTTTGTATTATTCGTTCTCCCGATTTTAAGTTGGGGGCAATGTCCTACGTCTGTAGGTATCACATCTAATCAAGGAGCAAGTATTTGCCAGGGAACTGATGTCACTTTTACTGCAAACCCAACCGGAGGAACCTCACCCGTATATGAATGGACCGTGAATGGTACAGTAGTAGGCAGTTCTTCGACCTATTCATCAAGTAGTCTGACTAATCAAGATAAAATTAGAGTAAAGGTTAGTTCCTCAACCGATTCAAATTGTGAAACTTTCAGTGATATTTTTACCATTACTGTAAACCCCAATAGAACCGGAACTCTTCAGATTCAAGCCAGCAATAACTCAATTTGTCCTGGTGAAAATATTAGCTTCAGTATTGCATCAGTATCAAATGCTGGGAGTGGTGCAATTTACACCTGGAAAATTAATGGAAATACTGTAGGAAATAATAGTACTTCTTTTTCCAGTAGCGCACTGCAAAATAATGACGAAATTCAATTAAGTATTCAGTCTGGTATTCCCTGTACTCCAGACTTTAGTAGTAATACGATTATTATACAGGAAAAACCGGGAACACCATCCCAAACTGCAAACATTTCAGGAAATAATTCTGTATGCCCTGGAACTACGCAGACATACAGTATTACAAATGTAACTGACGCTTCCGAATATGTATGGACACTACCTTCTGGATGGTCTGGTAGTAGTACAACAAACACCATTGACGTTACTTCAGGTTCAGCAGGTGGAAATATAAGCGTACAAGCAAAAAATAGCTGTGGTACCAGTACAATGCGAGACCTGAGTGTTAGTGTTTTACCAAATTCTCCATCAACCCCGGGAACTATTACTGGTCCCATTTCGGTCTGCCCGGGAATATCAGTAGATTATAGTATCGCTGCAGTTTTAAATGCAACAGAATACGTTTGGGCTTTGCCAAATGGTACTGAACAAATAACAAATGATCCAGATATAACAGTTACTACCAATACTTCTGGTAGTAGTAATATTTCGGTTAGAGCCAGGAATAGTTGCGGCACGAGTGCTTTAAAAACATTATCAGTTACTGTAAAAGCGGGGAAACCGGCTACTCCAGGAGCTATAACCGGGGATACCAATATATGCCCTGGAACCACACAAACCTATTTAATTACGGCAGTTCAGGGAGCTACATCCTACAATTGGACCCTTCCAAGTGGCTGGACCGGATCAAGCACTACACGTACCATAACGGTGACAAGCAATGCTAATGCGGGTGACATTGTTGTAACCGCTGAAAATGATTGTGATATAAGTGAATCCAGAACTCTAAGTATTTCAATAAAAGACGGAACACCTAATACTCCAGGAATAATTTCTGGAGCAACTGCGGTTTGTCCAACTACTTCAGAAACTTATACCGTAGCCGCAGTTGAAGGCGCTACAGAATATATTTGGACCATTCCTGGCAGCTTTTCAACCACCAGTACGGTTACAACGAATCCTACATTAAATATTACGGCTGGTAATACAGGATCAGGTAATATTACTGTAAAAGCAAAGAATGATTGTGGTACAAGTACAGCTGCGAGTCTAGCTATTGGTATAAGCCAACCAGTTCCTGTTTTACCGGGTGATATAACTGGACCTACAAATGTTTGCGGTACCTCAACAGATATAAGTTATTCCATTCCTGCCGTTGCAAATGCTACCTCTTATTCATGGTCACTTCCACCAGGATGGAATATCACTTCCGGAAGTACTACACGTACTATCACAGTAAGCAGCAGTTCTAACAGCGGAACAATTTCTGTAATAGCCAAAAACGATTGTGGGGATAGCCCGGCAAAAACTATTACTGCAAATAGCACCAGCGGGGTACCTTCGCAACCGGGAGCTATTACGAGTAGTTTAGGTAACAACCAGAATATTTGTCCACCTCTTTCTGGAATTACATTTACTGTACCAGCAGTTTCTGGTGCAACTGGATATAACTGGAAGCTGCCCCCAGGCTGGGAAATAGCGACTGGAGCAAATACACCTTCAATTACAGTCAATGTTACTGCTAATGCCCCTTATCAAAACGAAATTGTATCAGTTACAGCAACAAATGTATGTGGAGAAAGTCAACCGCAGAATTTTACTAATATAACAGTAGCTAATTTTATTATTACAGATCTTGGAGAAGATCAACTAGTTTGTAGGACAAGAAATCAAATACCTATAGACATAGAGCTATATTTTGGTGGCTCAAATCGTTTAAAACCTGTTTGGTCCACTTCTGGGGATGGTAATTTTCCAGACCTCCCTAATATAGGTAATGGCAACGGAGCCAATAACATTCCTAGAAATTTTAGAATACATTATATACCTGGACCTAACGATATTACTAGGGAATATGTAACAATCACTATGACCGTACCTAAACCACATCAGCAGAATCCTTGTGGAACTGGAATAGATGAGATGAGGATATATTTTCTCGATAATCCTACAGCCAGTTTTAGTACGACCAATTCTGAAATATGTTATAATACCAACACATCATTAGATATCAGCGGAACTCCAAACACATCCGTTACCTATACAAATGGTTCCGGAAATGCTACGGTCGCTCTTGATGCTTCCGGTAATGGGACAATAGCTACAGGTAACCTTACTCAAACAACCACCTATACTCTTCAATCTATTGCGTATACCGATGGTCCTGGTTGTTCACAAAATATATCTTCGACTTCAACCATAACTGTTAACCCAATTCCTTCAGCAACATTCACATATAACGACGGCCCTTTCTGTAATTCAGATTCTGCTTCGTATTTGCCATCTTTTGCAAACACAGTTGGTCAATTTCAAGGAGGAACATTTTCAGCTTCAGGCATAAATGTTAATGCTACTGATGGATCTTTTTCTCCTTATGGGGTTAGTCCAGACACCTACACAATCACCTATAGTTTTAACGATTCACAGTCTTGTAATTATGCAGATATTACTACAGATATCGTAGTTCATGATGTGATCACCATCCCTTCTCAACCTACAGATAAAAGAGTTTGTGAGGGGGATGCAATAAACTTGTCTATAGAAGCAACGGGTGATGGTCTTGGATACCAATGGTATAAAGGTAGCGGTACAGGTTCACCCATTAGCGGTGCAACTTCTTCTGACTTTAATATTGATACATCTTCTGCTTCAGATTCAGGAACTTACTATGTAATAATTACGGGTATATCTCCATGTACTGAATTAAAATCTGAAGAAATTGAAGTAATTGTAGATCAAAACATTGAGATTACTGAAATTTCCACTGACGCTCCAAACAATGAAATTTGTGAGGGTGGATCAGTTACTTTTGCAGTATCTGCTGCTGCTGGCTCAGAAACGCTTCAATATCAATGGTACAATTCAAATGGACCAATTTCTGGTGCTACAGGAGAAACGTATATTCTCAGTAATGCTTCTCGAACTAATGCCGATGATTATTATGTTGAGATTAGTGCGAGTAATGAATATTTATGCAATTCAGCAACTTCAGAAACTATAACATTAGATGTAAACGAAATTCCGAATGCAGATATGAGCTATTCAGGTCCATTTTGCAATTCAGATTCAGAAGTAAAAAGTGTTAGTTTCAGTAATACGGCAGGCGATTATACTGGAGGAAGCTTTTCATTTACAGTTATCTCAGGCGGCAATAATCTTGATATAAATACTGAATCTGGTGAAATTGATCCTTCAAAAAGTGATCCGGGAGTTTATGAAATTAGTTATAATACAGCTGAATCTGGAGGTTGCGCTCAAGTTATTGAAATTACACAAGTAACAATTACGGAAGCTCCTACAGCTAATATTAGTTTTGCCAACGACCAAACTGAATTTTGTAATGATGCCAGTCAAGGGATTATTACCCCTATTCTAACGGGAACAGGAAATTATACCGGAGGTGCATTTGACGGTATTTCAGGTATAAACACATCCACCGGAGCCATAGATCTTAATGGAATTGTTGCAGGAAATTATTCGGTTACCTACTCAATACCAGCCTCAGAGGGTTGTCCTTCTCAGATTGTAAGTATTGATGTTGTTGTAAATGATAAAATAAATATCACCTCCCAACCTTTCAACATTGGTGCGTGCTCTGGCGCTGAAATTGAACTTGAGCTAGCAGCCTCCGGTGATGATTTAAATTATCAGTGGTTTAAGGGTACATATCCTGGAACAGCAATAACCGGAGCCAATACTGCTATTTTCGGAATTTCCCCAGTAAATTCGACGGATAATGGAATTTATTATGTAGAAGTTTCGACGGCTAATTCATGCTCTTTGGTGAGATCGGATGAAGTTACGGTAAGCGTAGATGAAAATATAATCGTTACTACTCAACCGCAGGATGAGTCAGCTTGTTCTGGTGATGATATTACGTTTAATATTGCAGCGACAGCAAATGGAGGTTCAGTGAGTTATCAATGGATGTTTGACGGTGCAAACCTTACAGGTGAAACTGGAGACTCTCTAACTCTAACATCTTTATCTCTTGCTGACGCAGGAAAATATTCAGTATTCATAGAAGGACCAGATGGTTACACCTGTTCAACAATAACTTCTGGAGCTGCTACACTTACTGTCAATGAACCACCAACAGTGAATGCCGGAGATAACTTCGAGGTATGTACTAGTAGTAATAGTTTTAATATTGGTGAAGATGCAACTGCAAGTAACTTTTCAAGTCTGCAATGGAGCTCTTCTGGCGGCGGTACTTTTAGCGATGAAACCGCCTTACAAACCACATACTCTCCAGCAACAGGCGAAACAGGATTGGTAACACTTACATTAACCGCTAATGGTAATGGCGTTTGTTCTTCCATTACAGATGACCTCATCGTAAATATCGAACCGCTCCCAGTAATTTCATTGTTTGAATATGCTGCGGAAGAATTTTGTGTTTCCATTTCTGATACTCAGGCTCCAACGATTACTGGTGAAAACGCTTATCTCAATGGAACATTTAGTGTCACACCTACCGATGCTGGAGATCTACTTTCTATTGATGCTGCAGGAAATATCAATCCGTCATTAAGTGATCCTGGGGAATATCTCATTACTTATGCAACTCCTTCATCTGGTATTTGCGATGTGGTAGAAGCAGATTTCACTGTTATTATTGGCGATTTGCCGGATGCCTCTTTCAGTTATGATGCTGAAGAATATTGCCGGAACACAAGAGAGGATTCTGTGACCGATCCGGCAATTACGATCAATGCCGGCGGAGAAAGTGCAGATAGTTTTTCATATACTGGTTCAGGAAACCTAGAATTAGAAAGTACTACAGGAGCCATAGATATATACAATTCAGAGGCTGGTGAATACATAATTACCAGAACTATTGATTATTCAGGAGATAATGAGGATGGTTGTGATCCGGTTTCAGAAACCTTTACGATCACTATTAATGATAAACCAATACCGGACTTTACCTATGCTAGTGCTGAATTTTGTTCAGATGAAACTGATCCTTCTCCTACAGCTATAATTAATGGTGTTTTTGGGGTATTCACTTTTGCTCCAACCGCTGGAGAAGAAGGTAACCAACTTTCTATCAATCCCAGTTCCGGAGAAATAGATCTGGATACAAGTGATTCAGGATCATATATCATTACTAATACGGTAGACAATTCAGATGACGTATGTGAAGAAGTCTCCTTTGAAATTGAGATGACTATCTATGAGAAGAAAGATCCAACTTTTACATATACAAAAACCGATTATTGTATATCTGAATTACAAGCTACGGTTACACCTGGATTTGCTTCCGGAGGAACTTTTTCCAGTACAACTTTAGGCAATAATTATTTAGATCCTGCAACTGGACAAATAGATTGGGAAAATCAATCAAGTATAACTGGCACCCATAACATTACACATACTATTCCTGCGAATGGGACTTGCGATGCAGTATCGCATGATTTCGAAATAAGAATTGATGCACTTCCAGAGGGTGGTGAAGCTCTATGGTCTAAGAATAATGAACGACTTTTTCTAACATGCGCCAACCCTGTTTCAGGATATGCAAGTACTCTGAATCTTATCGGTTATGTGGGAGAGATCATTGGTTGGGAGTATAGAGGATCCTCTTCAACTTCCTGGAGTTCTATAAATAGTACAAATGCAACACTAACGGAAGATCAAATAGAGTCGGCAGTATCACCGGGAGATGAATCTACAGTATTTCGAGCATTATTATCAAACAATTCATGCGATGGTGGAGTTTATTCCGAACCGGCTATTGTTAGCGTAATTATAGCTGATATTAAACCTACTCCTGTACAGGTTGATAAAGATATAATATGTATAGGAGACACGATAAGCTTAAGTTCACAAACAGGATATAGCAGCACTGGTGAAAAATTTGAAGGAGGACAATTCACTGAAGCGGGAATTAAGAATAAAGGCTGGAGATTTACAAATCCAAGTGGTGGGTCAAATGACTATTCTGCAGCTGCAAATAACGGAAGAGCGGATCACTGGTTAAAAATGAACGCGAGTGGCGGTCCTGATGGCAAAGTTTTTACTGGTAATCTTCCAAATTATAATAATCCTTCTACTATTCGTTGGACTTCAATACTAAACGTTAATGAAAAGTTTGCGTTAGTTACCGGGGATAATGTTTCACTAATGGAAACTCCAGTTTTTGCATTGAATGGAATGGATGAAGCTATCTTCACCTGGGATCAGGGTTACAATCTTTCTGAAGGAGCTAAGATTACCGTAGAAATATCTACAAATGGCGGTGCAGACTATAACACGGTTTTATATACTCTTACCAGTGATGGAAGTGTAGAGGTTGGAAGTAGTGGTAATTACCTCGATTTTGGTGGTGGTACTCCTCAATCCAGACCCAAAAATAAGATGGTTATTAACCTTGGCGACTACCTGGGTCAGTCAAATCTAAGGGTAAGATTTAATTATGAAGGAGTTAGAGACGGTGATGTTTGGGCCGTAGACAATGTCAAGGTACCAGAAGGACCACAAGAAATTTTATTGCAATGGTATTATGATGAAGATTTAGATAATCCAGATAATGAATTAGAAGAAATTGGAGAAGTTAACGAGTACACAGTAAATTTCATTCCAAGAAAAATTGGATGGAATGATTTCGAAGTGCAGACAAGAATAATATTAGATAGTAATGGTGACCAATGCCAGAGTGTAGATAATTTTGAAACCATTAGAGTTTGGGCTTTTGACGAATACATAACCGAAGTTTCTACAACCGTAGGCGCATGTGGTAGCCTCTCCATAGTTCTCAATGCTACGGTCACAGCAACTGAACAGGCTATGCAAATAGTAGAGTATCCAACGCTGGATGGTTATGTAGGTAGCTGGAAAGTTTTTGATTCAAATAACATTGAAATTACAACTGGCTTCAGTTTCGAGAACCAGGATAACGGCAGCAATCTTGAACCCGTAAAGGACCCGAATGCTATTTTTACTGCGGAAAATTTAGGTGATTATCAAATACGATGGGTTCTTACTCCAACAGCTACAGATGAAAATGGAGTCTTGATCGAAAATGAAGGTTGTCCACCAATAGATAATACAGAAACAATTAGCCTGGTGGATTGCGTAACCCTGGATTTTGATGGTTATGATGATTATGTGGATCTTGGAAACAATTATACCGGCAGTTTCTTTTTAGAAGCATGGATAATGCCATTCGATAGACCACTTCCAGAGGGCGGAATTACAGATGCTTCAAAAGGAACCATTTTTAGCACTCCCGGATTTGAACTTAGTATGGAGAATCTTCCTGATTTTGTAGTGCCTAACAACAGATGGTACCACATTGCTGTTTCCAGTAATGGATCAACCTTGTACATAGATGGAGTAAATGCAGGTAGCATTTCTGTCAATACATCTGGAACTAATACTGCAGCAATTGGAGCGAGATATAGTGCCTCGACTAAAACTGCTACCAACCACTTCTCAGGTTGGATAGAGGAAGTCAGGATCTGGAATACTGCACCTTCAGAAAAAGAGATTCGTTTTATGATGAACCAGCGGCTTAAACTTAATTCTTCAAATCAGGTTGTTAGTCCTATTGAAGGCGAAGTTGTGCCGAATAGAACCGTTGATGGAAGTTATTATACCGCTGGTGGTTTCAATTTAGACGAGGATGGAGTGAGTTTCTATGATCAAACTGCGGCTGACCTTGCTGGGTACTATCGACTATATTCCAATGATCCAGACCCGGATAATAAACTTCCAGGTTACTTCCTGGATGTTCTCAAACCATTGAATGGACTTACACCCAATCATGCTAATGCAGCGAATCCTGGTAGAATGATTAATATTGAAACAGATCAGGAAAATACTTCTCCAACACCATACTTTTCATACACCGATGGTTCTACATGGACAGATATCAATACCTGGGCCAGACCAGAAGTTTGGGATGCACCTAATAACCTAGGATACGATAACAACCCAATTGACTGGAACATAGCAAGAATCAATCATACTTTTGAAGCCAATAGAGCTATTACAATGCTCGGTATACTTTCTGAGACATCCAGTAAGGAATTAACTGTCAATGATAGTAATCCAATTACAATTAGTCACTATCTATATCTGGACGGTAGTATAGATTTGCAGGGTGAATCTCAGTTATTACAAAACCACGGAAGTATTCTGGCAAATGAAAGTGCTGGATTTGTTGAAATAGATCAACAAGGTAGAATGAGTAGTTTTAATTATAATTACTGGACAAGTCCCGTAAGTACACAGGGTTCTTCAAACAATTCAGGTTACCGATTAGTGGATGTCCTTATGGATGGAACCAATGCCGAAAATCCTACTGGAATTAACTGGAGAACTGGATATTTTGATGCAGATGGAGCTAGAACCTCTCCAATAACAATCACCGATGCCTGGATCTGGGATTTCAGAGGTGGTGATGCAGATATCTATGGCGACTGGCTATTTATGGGGAATGATTTTATGCAAATTGCTGGTGCTGGATATTCCATGAAAGGAACTGATGGCACTGTGGCACCAAATCAAATGACACAGAATTATGTTTTCCGCGGAAAACCAAATAATGGTGATATCCCTACTACCGAATTGAGTCTGAATTCAACGCAGAATTTTCTAGTAGGTAATCCATTCCCTTCCGCTTTAGATGCAAACGAATTTTTACGAGATAACTTAAATATTGTAGGAACCGGAGCTGGCAACAATTCCCAAAATGTTTTTAATGGGACGCTCTACTATTGGGATCATTTTGCCGGAAGCACCCATATTTTAGAAGAATATGTTGGAGGGTATGCAACCTATACCCTCGCAGGCTCTGCTCCTGCAATTTTAAATGACTGGCGCATAAGCCAGGTAGGTGGAAATGGAACTAAAGAAGCTAAGCAGTACATACCAGTAGCACAAGGTTTCTTTTTGAATAGTGCTCCAGTGAATGGAAATACATTTGGTGGACAGATTCGGTTTAATAATACCCAAAGAGTTTATAGAAGAGAAAGTGTAGATCCATCTATTTTTCTACAACAGGAGAACGATCCAAAATCTTCAAAAAATAAGACGGGAAAAAGCTCAGAGGATGATCGGGCAAAGATTAGGTTGAAATTTGAATCTCCGGCAGGTTACCACAGGCAAATTCTGGTTACCAGAGACGCAAATACCACGAACGGTTTTGATGTTGGTTATGATGCTCCGCTTATTGAAAATAACAAGGAAGATATGTACTGGTGGTTTGCAGATAATAGATTTGTAATTCAGGGAGTTCCTGATTTTGAAAAGGATCAAGTATTACCATTAGCTATAAAAACTTCTTCGGAAGGATCATTTACCATTAAAATAGATAGTACAGAAAACTGGCCTGCAAATAAAGAACTATACCTGAAGGACAAGCAAAATGACAGTATTCATGACTTGCTTGCCGGTTCATACAAAGGCACTACCACCGAAGGAGAAATTAGCGATCGTTTCGAAATAGTATTCTTTAAAGAAATCGCCCAGGAACCTGATCCAGTGGTTATTCCGGAAGAACCTGAATTACCAGTAATTGATGGATTAGTAGGAATATCTTACAGCTCCTTTAGTAGAAATGTCAAAATTAGTAATGAGGATTTACTGAAAGTTGAAAAGGTTTTAATTTATGACATGGGTGGTAAGCTGATTCAGGAATTCGATGGTCTACCTTCAGAAAAAGAGATTTATCTAGGCTTAAGGCCAGTGAGATCTGGTATTTATATTGTCAAGGTTTTCTGTGAGAATGCAATCTGTAATAAAAAGATCATTGTAAAATAGTAGAAAGTAGTTTCTTACAAGATCATATTCACAGTACCAAATTTTATTTAGATTACTGAATTAAAGACTTTTATGACATTATTTTTACCATATACTTAACGCTTTTTATCGAATTTATATTACTTTTACCGATGAAAATCTAGATCGGTAACCTTATGAAACAAATTACTATTGGACCCCAACTCCAATTTGTACTTTTTTCGCTATTGTTTTTTTTCTCATCTGTAGTATTAGATGGGTCAGAATTACATGCGCAAACCATAAATGCAAATTCCACAAATCCCACCTGCGAAAATTCTGCAGATGGCTCTATTACGATCAATGTTAGTGGTGGAACATCTCCCTATACATACAACTGGACAGGAACTGGAGTTAGTACTTCAGCTCAGAATCAATCAAATCTTACACAAGGATCCTACACCGTTGAGGTAACTGATAGTTCAGAACCAGCTCAATCTACTTCAAAAACTTTTACACTTAATGCTGTAGACAACGAAGATCCTGTTGTTCAGACTAAAAATATTACAATCCAACTGGACGATACCGGCAATGCAAGTATTACTACTTCAGATATTGATAATGGTTCCTCAGACAATTGCGCTATCGATAGTATAAGCTTAAGCAAAACTATTTTCGACTGTAATGATATAGGAAGCAATTCAGTAACGCTAACTGTCTCCGATAAATTTGGGAACTCCACTTCTAAGACTGTCACAGTTAATGTGGAAGATAATATAGCTCCAATAGTACAGACTAAGAATATTACCATTCAATTGGATGCTTCAGGTAATGCTAGTATCTCAGACGACGCCGTGAATAATAATTCCACTGATGCCTGTAGTAGTATAAGCTTTGATACAGATATCACAGATTTTAACTGTTCTAATATCGGAGCTAATTCTGTAACCCTTACTGTTACCGATGAAGAAGGTAACTCAGCTAGCAAAGATGCCACCGTCACTGTCGAAGATGACATCGCGCCTAATGCCATTGCTCAAAATATCACTGTTCAGTTAGATGCTTCAGGAAACGCTTCCATTACCGCTGCTGAAGTTGATAATGGTTCAAGCGATAATTGCGGAATCAAGGATTTGAGTCTGGATATCACAAGTTTTGATTGTTCTAATGTTGGAGCCAACAACGTGGTATTAACCGTTACCGATGTAAATAACAATTCCAGCACCTCCAATGCCACTGTTACTGTTGAAGATAACATCGCTCCTAATGCCATCACTAAAAATATTACAGTTCAATTGGACGCTTCGGGAAATGCTTCTATTACCGCTGCTGAAGTTGACAATGGTTCAAGAGATAATTGCGGAATCAAGGATTTGAGTCTGAATAATACAAATTTTGATTGTAATAATGTGGGGGCAAACAGTGTGGTGTTAACTGTTACCGATGTAAATAACAATTCCAGCACCGCTAATGCCACTATTACTGTTGAAGATAATATCGCTCCTACTGCCATTGCTCAAGATATCACTGTTCAGTTAGATGCTTCAGGAAACGCTTCTATTACCGCTGCTGAAGTTGATAATGGTTCAAGCGATAATTGTGGAGTTTCCAACTTAAGTGTGGACAAAACTAATTTTAATTGCTCCAACGTGGGCGATAATACGGTTATTCTAACAGCTACTGATGTAAACGACAACGTAAGCACTACCACTGCCACGGTAACCGTTCAGGATAATATAGTACCTGTTATAAATGCAGTATCCGCTATTACTTCCGATAGTTCAGAAGATAATTGTTTCGTAAGATTAACCATACCAAACCCAGGGGCGACCGATAATTGCCAGGTATCAAATCCTGTTGGAAACAGGGATGATGGCCAAAGCCTTGACGATCCTTTCCCTATTGGTATTACAACTATAACCTGGAATGTTACAGATGAAAATGGAAAGGTTGCAGAACCTGTAACGCAAGAGGTCATTGTTGAGGATAAAACCTTGCCGATAATTGATCACAACGGTGACAAAGATGTTTTTAATGAGCCTAATACATGTGCAGCTACTGTAAATGTTTTAGCAACGGCGGAAGACAATTGTGAGGTGAGTTCTCCAGTTGGTGTTAGAAGTGATGGGCTGGCTCTTACAGATCCCTATCCTGTAGGTTCAACCGATATTTTCTGGAATATAACGGATGAAAATGGTAACGCCGCTATAGAAAAAGTACAGGTTGTAACAGTCCAGGATAACGAAAAGCCTGTGGTTCCAGTTCTTGAAGACATCACGGCACAATGTTCCATAACCTTAACTCCACCCACAACGACCGATAATTGTGACGAGGAAGTTGTTGGCTCTACTGGTGTTGCTCTTACTATTGAAGAATCAACCACTGTTTTTTGGATATTTACAGATTCCTCAGGGAATAGCACTACTTCAGTACCACAGAATATCGTGATTGCTGATACGGAAGCACCTGTGCCAAACATTACCAATTTACCTAGGAAATCTATTACTGGATGTCAGATCTCCAGTATTGATGAATTGGATATTCCTACTGCGACAGATGCTTGTGATGGTACTATTACAGCTAGCTTAAGCGAGGACTTTGAATTCCCCTATTTATTCTATGGCACAAGAACGGTCGATTGGATCTATACAGATATTAGCGGAAATGTTAGTATTCAAACACAAGAAGTTGAATTAAAAGAAGCTAATGTCGATGGAGGGAATTTAACTGGTGAATATTTATCCACAACTTATAATGACCAAATTTTAATAACTTCTTGTGGCGAGCAAATAATTATCGATCTTGAATTAAAAGGACAAATCGGCAATATTGTTTTATGGCAGAAGCTTGCTATTAATAAAATGATTTGGGAAGATATTCCAGGAACAGCTAATACTACTAATTATGCTGCTATATTTCAAAGTGGAGAGTTAGAGTCTACATATTATAGAGCTGTAGTTAGAGATGGCACCTGTATAAGATATTCGAATTACATATATTTAAGAGCAGTTCCTCCAGGCGATACCCCTACGGTAACTTACGAAGTAGGGTCTAATATAATTTGCTTGGGAGAAACAATTGAATTTACAGGATCAATAGAAAGCTCCTCCCTGCCAGAAAATGCTTTACCTGGTGATACCGGGCAATTTAGTACTGGTCAAATAAATCCAAATAATCCAGATTCATGGTTAGTCGATAACGAAACTGGCGGTTTATCTGCAGGAGGAAATAATACCAAAACTGGAAATTGGTCCGTTACAAACCCAAAAGAATTTGGTGGTATAAAACAAGGCAAGGATAAAGTTCCAGGAATTGAAATGACTAGTGGAGATCCAAAATTCGCTATAGCTCAAGGCGATATTACTACAACATTAGAAACACCAAAATTAGATTTCTCCGATTCAGATCTCAAAACAGTAAGTCTTGAGTTTGACCAAGCATTTTATTTTGCACAAGGTGACGTTGCAAAAATTGAAATATCGTTTGATGGAGGTCAGAATTATAACACTACTATAATTGAATATCATACAAGTGGTCAACCGGAATTAGGTTGGCTAGAAGCCAGATTATGGGAGTCGAAGGGTGACTCGACGGCAGATTACTACAATTTTGAAGGTGACAATACTACCATAGAATTAGAACCCTTTCTTATTAATCAAGATAATCTTAGCCAAATAAGAATCAGATGGACTTTCATAGGTACTAGCTTTAAAAGTGTCTGGGTTATGGATAACATGGAGGTCAATAAAACCGACAAAATCGATGCGGAGATAGAATGGACAGAAGGAATTGGAGATCCAGATGAAAATCCTATTGCCACGGCAGATAATGAGGTTACTATTACTATCATACCTGATACACCGGGAATTCACGAATATGGTGCTACTGCAAGAGTTGCTGGCTGTAGAACCTACGACGAGGAAGGAACTAATCTAGTTCAGGTGCACGTCTCATATCCTTATGCCGGAAAGGATATTATATACTCACCCGAAGAATGTGGAAATAATAAGGTACAATTAAATGCTTATGACAATAGGCTTACCGCAAATGAAAATGCTAGTTTGGGCGCATATCCAGGGAATGTGATAAATGGTGTAACTCCAGCTCCAGAAAATTGCAAAAATTGTGATGCACCAGGGACCATGGTTGAGGGTATGTGGTCAATTGTGGATGGTCCAACCAATAACGCATGTTTTACTGCAATTTTCAGTAATCCAACCCATCCGAATAGTACCTTTAACGGACCTTCTGGCACATATACTTTAAGATGGACCTTAGCTAATGGATGTTTTGACGAGGTGGTTGTTACTATTTCTAACTGCGACAACGTTAATTTTGATGGTGAAAATGATCATGTCGATTTCGGCAATAATTATGATCTTGATGGGGCTTTTAGCCTTGAAGTTTGGGTAAAGCCAGAAACTCTTACTGGAGAGCATACTATTTTTTCTAAACGAGAGGGTGACTATTCAGGTTCTGCTCATGGATATGACTTAAGGATTACCAACAAAACTGTCTCATTTAACTGGGATAAAAATGGTTCTATTTCCTCTCCTCATAGGATAACCGACAATAGCAGGTGGTACCATATTGCACTCACACATACAAGTACTGGCGAATATCGTCTATACATAGATGGCTTGCTGATGAAGAACACTGGTGGGCCTGCTCCAAATGCCAACAATTATCGAGCAATATTAGGAGCTATGTATGTGGAAAACTCATTAGAAAGCAGAGATTTTTATCACGGCTGGATGGAAGAGTTCAGAATCTGGAATGTTGCTTTAACACAAGACCAGATTAAATTAATGATGAATCAGCATATCACTAAAGGTGCAGATGCTGAAGTTATTGGTGAGGTTATTCCAGTTGCTACTGGATTGAACTGGAGTAACCTTGAGGCGTATTACCGAATGGATAACATAAGCTGTGGAAACCTGGATGCATACACGCTTGACGGCTCCACATTTAAAGGCAATTCTGGAAAACTATTGAATATTACCTCTCCTCAACAAACTACTGCACCGCTCCCTTACGAATCGTCCAGTAATGGGAACTGGGATAGTATGAGTACATGGCTTTATCCAGATGTATGGGATGCGCCAAACTCAAAGGGTATCAATGATCAAATGATCAATTGGAATATAGTGGTTGCAAAACATAACATCACGAATGCCACAAGAAATATCAACTTACTCGGCTTAGTATCACAAAGTGGTACCATCGAATTTGATGGTACAACGAACACAAATACTGGTAAAGGTTCTGGTAACGGTCTATTGATATCTCGTTATCTACAACTGGATGGTGTGATAGATCTTAACGGAGAATCCCAATTAATACAGCCAGAGGGTAGTATTATTGCTCCAGAAAGTTCTGGGAATTTACAGATAGATCAGCAAGGAAAGGCAAATAGCTACAATTACAATTACTGGACTTCTCCTGTCTCAAATACTGATACACCTAATTTAAATGGTGGTTTCGCTTTAAGTAACGTTCTGTACAACGGAGCGAATCCATTTACTTTTCAATCTAATTTCCACGCCGCAGATGGAAATGATATTGTAATAAGTTCCTATTGGTTATATACTTTTAGCGGAGATGCAGATGATTATTTTACATGGCTGCAATTCGATGAAACCTTTAAACTAGAACCAGGAATTGGTTACAGTATGAAAGGAACTTCAGGTGCTGCAGATTTGAACGTTCACCAGAACTATACCTTCCGTGGGATGCCAAATAATGGAGATATTTCTTTAGCGGTGGGAGAGGATCAGAATCTACTTACCGGTAATCCTTACCCTTCTGCAATAGATTCAGAAAAATTCATTGAGGATAATGCGATACAACAACAAAATTTCAATGGCTCACTATATTTCTGGGATCATTTTGGTAAGATCGACAGTCATTATCTAGAAGAATATGTAGGTGGATATGCTGTATTGAATAAATCTGGTTCGGTATCTTCAGCCAGTTCCATTGATTCGAGAATTCAAACGGAGACAGATCTTCGAGGCTCTAAAAAACCAGGAAGATATATTCCGGTTGGTCAGGGCTTCTTTATAAATACTCAGGGAGCTTCGAATCCTCAACAAATCACATTTAAGAACAAATACCGTGTATTTGTCCCTGAAAGTTCAGGAGACTCTCAATTCCATTCACAGGAAGAGGATCCGAAGAAATCGGCGGAGAATGAATATGAAAAGGACACCAGGCATAAGATTAGATTAAAGCTGGAATCTCCTAAAGGTTACCACCGACAAATTCTTGCAACGGCAGATGTCAATACTACCGATGGTTTCGATCTTGGATACGACGCACCGCTTATCGAAAACAATGTAGAAGACCTATACTGGATGATCGATGAAACTGAATTTGTTATTCAGGGTGTTCCAGACTTCAATAAAACGAGAGTTCTGCCTATAGGTTTCAAAATTGCTGAAGCCGGTGAGTATACTATCAAGATCGATGAACTGGAAAATATTCAAAATGATATCGACATATATCTTTTGGATACAACAAACGAAGAGTATCACGATCTGATGAAATCTGATTATACGGTGAGTACAGATAGTATTGGTGTTTTCAACGAGAAATACCAGATCGTCTTTCAGAAGCTTGAAGAGGAAGTTTCCGAAGAGGTTGTAGAGGAAAAACCTGAAGTAATTGAGGAAGAAGGCCCGGAATTTCTGGATATGAGATATTTGCGTCAAACCGATGAGATCGCGCTGTACAATCCAGACCTTCAGAATATAGATTTCGTTGAACTTTACAGTGTTTCTGGACAAAAGATCATGACCTTCAGGGAAATTCCTACTGAAGAGTCCATCAGTCTTCGAATTCAGCAGAAATTGAGTTCTGCAGTCTATATTGTTAAGATCTATGTTGGTGATAAGAGCTATTCCAAAAAGGTGATTATAACCAAATAATCAGGAATTAACCTTTATATTTCATGGGTAAATAGACTACTTTCTTGGTATCATAGAAGTCTTCTTCAAAATAATCGGACAGTTCAAAGATCTGGGCTGTCCGGTAATCCTGTAGTTCTTCTGAAAGATCACCACCTTTTAGATATAAAATTCCGTTCCTGAAATCGTGCCTGCTCTCCTTCGCGATCTTCCCTTTTACCCAGCGAACAAAAGTTGGCATGACTGCTACAGCTCTACTTACGATAAAATCATACTGACCCTTTAAATCTTCTACTCGCTGATTATAAGTGGCCACATTCTCGAGTCCCAGACCTTCTGAAACCTCATCGACCACTTTAATTTTCTTGCCTATAGAATCTACAAGATCAAATTTAGTTTCGGGATGCAGGATGGCTAAAGGAATTCCTGGAAACCCCCCGCCGGTTCCTACGTCAAGAACTCTTGATCCTGGAAGAAACGCCTGAACCTTTGCTATTCCCAAAGAATGTAAAACGTGGCGAATGTATAATTCGTCAATATCTTTCCTGGACACCACGTTAATTTTAAGGTTCCAGTCTTTATATAATTCTTCCAGTTTTTCAAACTTCTGAAGTTGATCATCAGTTAAATTTGGGAAATATTTATTTATTAGTTCCAAAGCATTCAATTTTCAGCAAAAATAGGCATTTTTTTATGTCCATTTTTTCTGAATAAACAGTAGCTGAAAATTTTAATATTATAACTTTGAAATGTTTCCGAAGCAAATGCTACATTGAAGTAAAGGAGCATTTTCAGAATCATTAAAAAATTAAAGACATGCAGGAAAAACTATCGAACCGAATAAATGCGATGGCAACATCCCAAACACTTGCAATGGCTGCGAAAGCCAGAGAATTGAAAGCGGAAGGGAAGGATATTATTGGCCTAAGTCTTGGAGAACCAGATTTTAATACTCCAGATTTCATTAAGGATGCCGCAATACAGGCCATTAATGATAATTACAATTCCTATACGCCGGTCGATGGTTATGTTGAATTGAAGGATGCTATTATTTCTAAATTTAAAAGAGATAATGATCTTACCTATGATCGCTCACAGATTGTTGTCTCAACCGGTGCCAAGCAATCCCTGGCTAATGTAGCTATGGTTGTTCTTAATCCTGGAGACGAGGTACTACTACCCTGTCCTTATTGGGTAAGTTATGCTGAAATTGTAAAACTAGCAGAAGGTGTTCCAGTGGAAGTTCCAACCAGTGTGGAGACCAATTTTAAGATCACTCCAGAACAGCTGGAAGCTTCTATCACTCCTAAAACAAAGATGATCTGGTATAGTTCTCCTTGTAATCCTAGTGGAATGGTTTACAGTAAGGATGAATTAAGAGCACTTGCAGATGTACTCAAAAAATATCCGGATATTGTGGTGGTAAGTGATGAGATCTATGAGCATATTAATTTTGTAGGAGATCATGCTTCCATGGCTCAATTCGAAGATATGTATGACCGTACGGTAACGGTAAATGGTGTTTCAAAGGCATTCGCAATGACCGGATGGAGAATTGGATATATTGGAGCTCCGGCTTACATCGCTCGAGCCTGTAATAAAATGCAGGGACAAATCACCAGTGGTGCAAACTGTATTGCACAGCGTGCTGTGATCACTGCTCTGGAAGCGCCGGTAAGTAAGATTAGTCATATGATCGATACTTTTAAATCAAGAAGAAAGTTGATTATTGATCACCTGAATGAGATTGACGGATTTGTTACTACCAAACCTCAGGGAGCATTTTATGTGTTTCCAAATATTTCGGCCTTCTTCGGAAAGACGATCGATGGTACTAAAATCGAAAATGCAAGTGACTTTTCGATGTTATTATTAGAAAAAGCGAATGTTGCCACAGTAACTGGTGAAGCTTTTGGAAATCCTGACTGTATTCGTATTTCATACGCTGCAAGTGAAAGTCAGATTGAGGAAGCTATTAAAAGAATAAAAGAAGTATTATCATAATTGCAATTATGCACAGAACAAAAAAACCGGCTTTCGCCGGTTTTTTTGTTCTATAAATTTAGATTATCTGTTACGCCAGAAGAAAGGCGTTAATATGATAAGCACAGTAAATAGTTCCAGTCTACCTATGAGCATTAAGAAAGCTGACCACCATTTTCCAAAATCTGATAATATGTCAAAATTGTTCACGGGACTTAAACCTCCAAAAGCAGGTCCAATATTCCCAAGAGAAGATGCAGCACCTCCAATAGCCGTTTGAAAATCCAGTCCCATTCCTGCGAATACTACTGCTCCAATGATAAAGGAGAGCATATACAGTATAAAAAAGCCCAGGATATTAAAAACGATCTCCTTACTAATCGACTTCCCATTGAATCGTACAGGAAGAATTGCATTAGGATGTAAGGTTCTCTTAAATTCTATGATTCCGTTCTTGATCATGATAATATGCCGCATCACTTTTACTCCACCTGCAGTACTCCCTGCGGAACCACCCAAAAAGAATAATCCGAAATAGAGAATAGTTAGAAAAGGAGTCCACATCGTATAATCGGCAGAAACAAATCCGGTAGTGGTAATCACGGTTAAAACCTGGAACAGAGAATGTCTGAAGGCACTTTCGGCTTCACCCCAAACCATTGGATGTTCGATACTTGAAATTGCAACATCTGCCTGGAAATAGACCACCAGTGCTGAAATTGCCGTAAAACCGAAGATGAAAAACATATACCATTTAAACTCATCATCATGTAGAATTTTCTGCACTTGACCCTTAAAAGCAAAATAACTCAGTACAAAGTTACTACCCGCGAGCAGCATGAAGAGAATGATAATATACTGAATTGCAGGATTATCGTTCCAGTAAGCCAGACTGGCGTTTTTTGTAGAAAACCCTCCTGTAGATAAGGTACTGAAAGCGTGATTGATGGCGTCAAAAAATGTCATTCCAGCTACCCACAATAGAATAGTTTCGGCTACTGTATAGGAAACATAGATAAGCCATAGACGCTTGGCGGTATCTGTAATTCGAGGCTTTAATTTATCTGCGCTTGGACCAGGGGATTCAGCAGAGAATAGCTGCATCCCTCCTATTCCAAGCAACGGCAGGATCGCAATGGCCAAAACGATAATTCCCATTCCGCCAATCCAATGAGTTAAACTTCTCCAGAATAGAATACCCTTTGGAATCGCTTCAATATCATTAAGAATGGAGGCACCGGTAGTGGTGTATCCAGACATAGTTTCGAAAAACGCATTTGTAAAAGTTGGTATAGACTCACTAATGAGGTAAGGGAGACTACCACTTAGGGCCATAAAGATCCATCCAAAAGTTACAATAATATAACCTTCTCTTTTCTTTACCTCCTTACTATGGCCACGGGTAGTGAACATCAGCAAGGTCCCCGTAAATAATGTTACAAGAGCAGCGGTTGAAATTTCAAGAGTTACACCGTCATCGTAAATATAACTTACAAGGGTTGCTAAAAGCATAAAGCCACCATTACACAGCAGCAATAATCCCATCACATGAAGAATTATCTGATAATTCAATCTGGGCATTAGAGGAACAGTTTTTCTACTTTGTTAATAGATCTCGGTAGACAACAAACCACAATTCTGTCTCCGGGTTTGATAAGAAAATCACCTAGAGCGATTAAACCTTTTCCATCGCGAATAATTCCACCAATTATTGCTGAACGTGGGAAATCCAGATCCTTGATCTTTTTATTTGAAACCTGAGAATTTGGTTTTACGATAAACTCCAGAAGCTCGGCATTCATATTATTCAGCTTGGTCATCGCCACGACCTCACCTTTTCTTACATAACGGAAGATATTATTGGCAGCCAGTAGTTTCTTATTTATAAGAGTATCTATTCCAATAGAGTGACTTAGCTGAAAATAATCCATATTCTCGACCAAAGAGATAGTTTTCTTAACGCTTTTGGATTTGGCTACCAAACAGGACATAATATTAGTTTCTGAATTTCCTGTCACAGCAATAAAAGCATCCATATCATGGATGTTTTCTTCTTCCAGTAATTCAACATTGCGACCATCTCCGTTGATAATTAATACGTTGGGAAGTTCATCAGCCAGTTCGTATGCTTTTTCACGATCTTTCTCTACCAGCTTTACATTGAAATTATTACGACAAAGATCCTGTGCTGTTTTTCTGCCAATCTTACTACCCCCAAGAACCATTATATTCTTGATATCCTGTCGAACTTTCCCCGTCAGTTTATATAATTCCTCTACACCATTTTTTAAAGTGATAAAATATACCTGATCACCTTCTTTAAATTGGGTATCTCCTCTAGGTATCAATGTATACTGTGTTCCAAATCTTTGAATTGCAATAGGAACAAAGTTTAGTTCTGGAAATATCTTGGCTGCTTCCTTTACTGTCTTTCCTACAAAGGTCGCAGTTCTGGATAAACTCACTCCGATCATGGTTAGTGCACCCTCTTCAAATTCGTAGCTATCATTGAACGCCGACTGGTTCAGCAGCAATTCGATTTCACGCGAAGCAAGAGCTTCCGGAGAAATAAGTTCATCTATCCCGAAACGAGTGAATCCCAGTTCTCCCTGATTTTCGAGATATTCGGTATTTGAAATTCTGGCGATCGTTCTTTTAGCTCCAAGCTGCTTGGCCAGTACACATACGGTAATATTAGTTGCCTCACTTGAGGTGACACTAATTACCATATCTGTATGTTTCACCTGCGCATCCTTTAATATCCTGATGGAACTGGCATCGCCTTTAATAGTCCTAATATCCAAGTGAGTATCAGCATAAGCAAGATTATCTCTGTTTGGGTCAATTAGCGTAATATCCTGAGATTCAAAGGAAAGTAATTTAGCTAAATGAAATCCTACTTCACCTGCGCCGGCGATAATTATTTTCATATAACAGCTTCAAATTGTGGAAGCAAAGTTAAGTTATTTTGCAGAAAGGAAAAATCTCTTTTCAGAGATAAAAAATCGGCTAATATCCGTTATTTTCCACATATCAGTTATCTTTGAAACAAATTTCACCTATGAGTAAGAAAGTTACTCCATATAAAGACTCGCAGCTCACCAAAAAAAAGCAGGTAGAACAAATGTTCGACAATATATCTGACCACTATGATGGGCTTAACAGGGTTATTTCTATGGGAACCGATGTTAGCTGGCGAAAGAAGGTTGTTGCTGCAGTTGCTGCAACAAATCCAGATAGTATCCTTGATATTGCTACCGGAACTGGCGATCTGGCCATTCAAATGGCTAATACCGGGGCGTCTAGAATCGTTGGTCTTGACCTGTCTGACGGAATGTTAAGTGTTGGTAGAAAAAAGATTGCTGCTAAAGAGCTGGATGTTGAAATTGAGATGATTCAGGGGGATTCTGAAAATTTGCCATTTGAAGCTGACAGTTTTGATGCAATTACAGTTGCCTTTGGGGTTCGAAATTTTGAAAACCTGGAACTCGGACTATCAGAAATATTTCGTGTTTTAAAACCTGGTGGGATTTTCGTGGTTCTGGAAACTTCAGTTCCAACGAGATTTCCATTTAAAGAGGGCTATAAGATATATTCATCTATGATATTACCGGCTATAGGAAAGTTATTTTCGAAGGACAAGGATGCATACTCCTACCTGAGCGAGAGTGCTGCAAGTTTTCCTTATGGTAAGGAGTTCAACAATATTTTGTCAAAAACCGGGTTTACTAATGTGAGAGACTTACCTCAAACTCTGGGAGTCTCCACTATATACATTGCTTCAAAGTAGATACATGAAGAAATTTTTTATAATTGCCCTTTTTCTATTCATTTCAAATGCATCATTCGCCCAGCTATTTTCAGGTGAGAGTGTTGTAAACCAACCTAATATTGATAATGCTAGATGGTCATGGGGTTATTTCCTAGGATTTAATAGCTATGATTTTGATTTCGACTATATCAACTATAATCCAGATCCAGTAACGGGTCAGGATTTTAGAGTTGGAACTAGAACTGGTTTCAACGTCGGATTAATCGGAAACTTAAAATTACACAACAATCTAGATCTTAGGCTAGAGCCTGGTGTAAACTTTAATACGAGAGACTTTCAAGCGTTAAAGGCAGATGAAGGTACTTTCAGGGAAATAAGCGCTACATATGTTCATATACCACTCTTGCTAAAGTTCAACGCTAACAGACTTAATAACTTCAGGCCTTTCGTGACCGGTGGACTTTCTACGTCGATCAATCTAAGTAGCAACGAGAATAATCCTGATGACAATTCTGCCGGGCAATTCCGCATGAAAACTAATACATATTATTACGAGATTGGATTTGGTATAGATCTGTATTTATACTACTTCAAACTAACGCCATCAATTAGAGGAGTATTTGCAATTAATGACGAATTAGTACGAGATGAAGACCCCAATAGCATATATACGGGCAACGTAGATTCTATGTCCTCAAGAGCAGTTTTTATCAACTTCACTTTCCAATAGACTCCTGTCTTCGGAATTCCGCAAGCGTAATAGCTGTTGCCGTAGCCACATTAAGACTTTCAGTATTTTGCTCCTTTCCATATTGGGGAATGCTTATCTTCTGCTTCACTAATTTCTGAATTTCAGAAGAAATGCCATTTGCCTCATTTCCGAAGATGACAAAACTTTCTGAATCTAACGCACTTTGATAAATATCGGCACCCTCTAAAAGAGTTCCGTAAATGGGGAAAGATTGTTTTTTAGAAATAAATTCATGCAAGTCTGTATACACAATATTTACACGGGACAGAGAACCCATACTGGCCTGTACTACTTTGGAATTAAAACAGTCTACTGTATCTCTGGAACATATAAGATCTGTGATCCCAAACCAGTCGCAAAGCCTGATGATCGTTCCAAGATTTCCAGGGTCTCGAACGCCATCCAAAACTACCTTTAAACCATTTTCTGCTATCGGTAAGTCTTCTCGCATTCTGAAAACTGCTAGATAATCTGGAGCCGTAGTCAGGGAACTTATCCTGGCCAGATCGACTGAGTTCGCCTCATAGAAATCTTGCTCGTGAACCTCATCTAGATTACCTGAGCCAAATAATGCATATAATTCAAAATCAGATCTTAAAAACTCTTTTACCCCTTTAATTCCTTCAACAATGAATAGCTTTTCACGAAGCCTGTGCTTTTTTTGAGAAAGACTTTTTATTAACTTAATCTGGCTTTTGCTTACCATACAAAAAATGTATTTTTGAGCCCTAATCGATTATACTTGACACGGCTTCTCGCAAAAATATTATTATTTTTTTTAACGACTGTTCTTATCCTTAGCTGTAATGCTGTAAAACGATTAGAAGCCGATCAAAATTTATTGGTTAAAAACGAAATCTTTGCCAATGACGAACTAGTCAAGGATTCCCGAATTAAGAATCAGCTTTACCAGGAACCTAATACCAAACTATTAGGTTTTCCGCTTAGACTGCATTTCTACAATTTAGCACGGCCCGAAATTGACAGCATCCTTACAGAAAAATTTCTTGAGAACGAATCCAGAAGAAAGCGTCTCACAGCAATACTATCCAAAAAACAATTTGATCAATACATTTATTCCAAAAAGGAGTTTAATCAGTGGATCAAAAGAACTGGAGAGGCACCTGTCGTTTTGAATAAAGAACAAGCCGATAAGTCTGTCAACCGTTTGAAATCCTGGTACTGGAATAATGGCTGGTTCAATGTAGAAGCAGATTACAAGGTGTTGCCTATAGAAAATAAAGAAAAACGGGCTAAAGTAGAATACTATATCAAACCGGGAAAGCCTTACACGCTGGATTCCCTTACTACAGAAATTGCTTCACCAGCTCTGGATAGTCTTTACCAATCTAACAAAACCGAAAGTGAGATCATAGCTGGCACCCAGTATAACACTATAGCTTTCAACGAAGAAAGAGATAGATTATCAGACCTTTTTAGAAATAATGGCGTTTATAATTTTGATCAGGAATATATTAGTTTCGACGCAGATACTGTGGATACAAACCACAGATTGAACACTACTCTGATCATCAAGAATGAGCGGAATAATATAGGAGACAGTATCACAAGAACACCCTTCAAGATCCATACGATAAGTAAAGTAAAGATCTTCACAGATTATAGTTTCGCTAACCGTAACATGCCGATTCTGGACAGTGCTACTTATCGGCGTTATGAGCTGTTTAGTTTTGATGAAATGCGCTACAAACCCGAAGCGGTCACCGATGCTGTTTTTATAAGACCTGGCATGATCTATCGTGATCTCGACAGGACAAGAACCTATAACAGACTCAATTCACTGCGAGTTTTTAAGTATCCCAATATTCAGTATACTCCAGATCCTTCAGATAGCACCAATACTAAATTGATCTCTAATATTTTTCTTAGTCCGCTTCCAAAGTATTCACTTGGTTTCGATTTTGATGTATCACAAAGTAATATTCAGAAATTCGGTATTGGATTTGGAGGTTCCTTCCTGATCAGGAACATTTTTGGCGGACTGGAGAATCTTGAATTATCCGGTCGCGGCAGTATAGCATCATCAACAGATGCAGCCGCTAGCGCTGATAAAAACCGTTTTTTCGATATTACTGAAGTTGGTGCCGATCTAAAGCTGACCCTTCCGAGGATATTTCTACCTATAGATACGGAAAGGCTTATTAAGAAATACATGGCACCTTTTACCAGTATGAGTCTTGGATTTAGCTCCCAGCGAAATATTGGTCTGGATAAGCAAACGTTTTCAGGAATCCTGAATTATAACTGGAATCCATCCAAACAGCTTACTAACAGCCTCGATCTACTCAATATCCAATACGTTCGAAATTTAAATACTGAAAACTACTTTAATGTCTATCGGAATTCATTTGAAGAATTAAATTCTATTGCACAGCGAAGTAATTTTAACTTCAGCACTCCGGGAAGTGACCTGCAAATCCCGGAAGAGGCCGATGGTTTTATAGACTATGTCATTAACGAGGACAGAACCAACACGGGACTCGAAAATGAAGACTATTTGAATACGCTAGACATATATGAACGAAAACTAAGACTCACTCAAAATAACCTTATTTTCGCCTCCAGCTACACCTATCTCTGGAATACGAGAGAGAACCTTTATGACAGAGAGTTTTCCCGATTCAGGTTCAAACTGGAAACCGCAGGGAATGTTCTATCTGCCCTTTCAAATGTTTTTAACTATCCTGTAAACGACCAGGGTAATGAGAAAGTTCTTGGGGTGGCTTATTCACAGTATGTGAAAACCGAACTGGATTTTATCAAACACTGGGATCTCGGTAATGACCAGATCTTTGCCGTGAGAGCATTTGGAGGAATCGCTATTCCATATGGCAATGCGAATGATATTCCAATTACTAAGACTTTTTTCGCCGGCGGCCCTAATGACAATCGTGCGTGGCAAGCTTATGACCTTGGACCCGGCAGCAGCGGTAGTATTCTGGAATTCAATGAAGCTAATCTTAAACTTGCCTTCAACGGAGAATATCGCTTCGGAATCTTTGACCAGTTCAAGGGTGCCTTATTCGTAGATGTTGGAAACATCTGGAATGTTCTCGACTCCAGGACTTCTAAAGATGTAGTTTTTGAAGAATTTTCAGATCTTGAGGAATTAGCTGTTGGTAGTGGATTTGGACTTCGGTATGACTTTAACTTTTTTGTCTTAAGATTTGATATCGGCTTTAAAACTCACGATCCAGGACAACCTGAAGGAGATCGATGGTTTCAGGAGTATAATTTCAACCATGCTGTTTATAACGTAGGAATCAATTATCCTTTCTAAGCCAGTTTATTTTCTTATTTTTGTGAACATAATCAACTAAAAGTTATGAGTCACAATATCAAACCGGGCGTTGCCACTGGAAAAGAAGTTCAGGAGATTTTCAATTATGCTAAAGAGAAAGGTTTTGCCCTTCCCGCTGTTAACGTAATTGGATCAAGTAGTGTGAATGCTGTTCTGGAAACTGCTGCTGAGTTAAACTCCCCTGTTATTATTCAATTTTCTAATGGTGGTGCGCAATTTAACGCTGGTAAAGGATTATCGAATGAAGGAGAACAGGCTGCAATTGCCGGTGGAGTTGCTGGTGCAAAACATGTGCACGAAATGGCTAAACTTTACGGTGTACCAGTAATCATGCATACAGATCACTGTGCTAAAAAATTACTTCCGTGGATTGACGGACTTTTAGATGCCAGTGAAAAACACTACGAACAATTTGGTAAACCCTTATATAGTTCTCACATGATAGATCTTTCCGAAGAACCTTTGGAAGAGAATATGGAGATCTGTAAAAAATATCTTGAGAGAATGTCCAAAATGGGAATGACTCTGGAGATCGAACTTGGAATTACCGGTGGTGAGGAAGATGGAGTAGACAACTCTGATGTTGATGCTTCCAAACTTTATACTCAGCCTGAAGAAGTTGCCTATGCTTACGAAGAGTTAAGCAAAGTGAGTGATCAATTCACTATCGCTGCAGCTTTCGGAAATGTGCACGGTGTTTACAAGCCAGGGAACGTAAAGTTGACTCCAAAAATCCTGAAGAATTCTCAGGAATATATTACTAAGAAATACAATGTAGAAGAAAACCATATCGATTTTGTTTTCCATGGTGGAAGTGGCTCTACAGTAGAAGAAATTCGTGAAGCTATTGGATATGGTGTTATCAAAATGAATATTGATACCGATCTTCAATATGCATATTTGGAAGGAATTCGTGATTATATGGAAGCTAAAAAGGATTACCTGGCTAGACAAATTGGAAATCCCGATGGTGAAGATGTTCCTAACAAGAAATATTACGATCCACGTAAATGGGTTAGAGAGGGTGAATTGACTTTCAAGACACGTCTAAAGAAAGCTTTTGAGGACCTTAATAACGTAAATACATTATAAATAATATTTTAAACAGTCTTTTTCTTCGGAATTAGACTGTTTTTTATTGCCATAAATTTGACAACCCTGACGATTAAAATTTGAAAGAAATGGCTTGGTTTAAAAGAACACAAAAAGGAATTCAAACTCCTACTGAAGATAAGAAAGATGTCCCTAAAGGCTTGTGGTATAAATCACCTACCGGGAAGATCGTAGATGCTGAACAACTGGAAAGCAATTTTTACGTAAGTCCGGAAGATGGATACCACGTAAGAATTGGTAGCAATGAATATTTTAAGATCCTTTTTGATGATAATAATTTCAAGGAACTTGATAAGAATGTTACTTCTAAGGATCCTTTAAATTTTGAGGATACTAAAAAATACACAGACAGACTTAAAGCTGCGCAGGAAAAGACTGGTTTAAAAGATGCTGTACGAACTGCTGTTGGAAAATCTAAGGGAAAAGACCTGGTGATCGCATGTATGGATTTTAAATTCATTGGTGGTTCCATGGGGTCTGTTGTAGGAGAAAAAATTGCTCGAGCAGCAGATTATGCACTTCAGAATAAAATTCCATTTATGATCATCTCCAAATCTGGAGGTGCCAGAATGCAGGAAGCTGCACTATCATTGATGCAACTTGCAAAAACTTCAGTGAAGTTAGCGCAACTTGCCAATGCACAGATTCCTTATATATCCCTTGCCACAGATCCTACTACTGGAGGGACTACTGCGAGTTTCGCTATGTTAGGAGATATTAATATTTCTGAACCAGGAGCATTAATTGGATTTGCAGGACCAAGAGTTGTGAAAGATACCACCGGGAAAGATCTTCCAAAGGATTTCCAGACTTCAGAGTTTCTGAAAGAAAAAGGGTTCTTAGACTTTATCACACATAGATCTGAATTGAAAAATAAGGTGAATTTATACCTTGATTTAATTCAGAATCAACCAGTGAGAAAATAAGTAGATATTTCTGTGTTTACATAACAAAAAAACGACCTGTTCTCTCATGTCGTTTTTTTTGTTTCTGTACTTCAGCATTAATCGATCTTTCCTGAAACATGATCTTCTCTAACTTCTGGATCGCGATACTTGCAACAATCGTCAAGCTTAGCATAAGCTTCATCTGTAGCTTTTAAGCTATCGAGATCATGCCCGGCATCCAGAATATTGCCTTGAATCGTTTTAAGATCTGTTTTATTTTCATTGAAGATCAACTGTAATTCCTGAGTTTCTAAGTTCCAATCGGCAAATTTCACACCCTTCGATGTTATACCTGCTTTCTCGATTCTATCCTTACACATCATACAAACACCATCCACTTGAAATGATGCCTTTGCATTGCGATCCTGAGCAAACATACTGGTAGAACCTATCATAAAAATTAATAATAGTAAATATTTCATATTCTTCTGTTTAATTCAATTTAAATCTAAAACCTGCGTAGTATAAATTACCAAAAACGGGACCATAAACTAGGGTTGAGTCAAAATAATCTCCAAAGGGATCTTCCACAGCAAGAATTGGTCGATCCTGCCTTACATTAGTAATGTTTTCTCCTCCAATATAAACCTCGAACTTACCTGAAAAAACCCTGGTTATTTGTGCATTTACTGTGCTTAATGAAGGCGAATATTCTCCTACCTGGAACTCCTCTGGATTTGTGGCTGTAGACGGAAATCTTTGCTCCCCGAGCCAATTATAGGTAGCGTCAAACTTCCACTGACTATTATTTCTAATTTCGGTCTCATAGGAAAGATTCGCAAAGATTCTATGTTCCGGGATAAGGGGCTTTATCTTAGTTCCAGTCTGGTACTTTGTTTTTACATCGTAAAATTTATAAGCCATTCTTAGATCGAGGCGCTCTGCAGCATTATAGCTTAATTCAGCTTGAAAACTATTCGCATAGCTATCTCCTTTCAGATTATAAAAACTGATCTCCTGTGGGTTTTCCCAGTCGACTACCACCTGGTTCTGAAAATCAGTTCGATAATAATCAAAGATCAGCTCTGCTTTTCTACTGAAAATATTGAAACCCTGCATATATGAAATTCCGTAATTCCAGGCGATCTCGGGATCCAAACCATAAATATCTCCGCTGGAACTTCTTTGAATGTTGATCTCCCGGGAAGAGGCGAATAGATTTTGATTTTCAGCAAAGATATTAGCAGCCCGTTTACCACGACCAAATGATACTCTTAAAGCCGATTTCGCCCAAGGTCGATACCTCGCATGAACTCTTGGAGTAAGAAAGAAACCAAGACGGTTATGATAATCTGCACGCACTCCTGCGGTAAGATTAAGCTTGTCCATATCGTCAAAGTTATACTCGAAAAAACCACCTACAGAATTATCTTTACGAACGTAATCTGTATCTTCTACCAGCTCATTATAAGAATCCTGAGTAAAATCAAGACCAGTTTTGATCTTATGTCTGGAGTCACTGATAATACTATTATAAATAATGTTGGAATAAATGCTATTGTGCTCTATATCATAAACCCTAAGACCAAAATAGGAATCCTGCTGATGATTACTCACCGCTAATTGCATCCCAATACTCTGCCACGGAAGTTCTGGATTTACATATCCAAGTTTTCCTGAAAACTCATAGCGCTGTGTATTGATCTCACTTCCCCAGACATTTGTGGTAAGTTTATCTGTTTCAGGATCAAAATCGAGCTCTCCGGTTTGCTTTTCATCATTGAGATAGCGGAAATTCATAAATGCCATGATCCCGTTCTCGTTATCGATATATTGCCAGCGATTCATTAAATTGATCTGATTATACAATGGCATGTCCAGGAAGTTGTCGTTATTGACATCGTGCTCTTCCTGTTGCGAGTTTCCGTGTACAAAAATTCCTGTACTCCACTTCTTATTCAGCTGAGTATTATAATGAGTGTTGATTTCCAGGCGCTTACTGCTGGCGCCATAAAGGTTCACGAATAGTCTATCTGAATTTGCAGGCTTCTGAAGCTCAGCGTTGATCTGGCCTGCAATACTTTCATAACCATTAACCACACTACCCGCTCCTTTAGTAATCTGAATACTCTCCACCCATGTTCCCGGTGTGAAGGAAAGTCCGTAAGCCTGAGCGGCTCCTCTTACTGACGGAATATTTTCGGTAGCAATCAATATATAAGGACTGGTTAATCCCAACATCTTTATTTGCCGGGTTCCCGAAATAGCATCAGCGAAATTAACGTCTATGGAAGGATTGGTTTCAAAACTTTCAGAAAGATTACAACACGCAGCTTTTAAAAGTTCATCACTGCTAATATTCATGACATTCGTAGACTCCAGATAGGATCTTGAAGTTGCTTTTTTACGAGAAACCAGGTCTACTTCATCAAGATTTGCTGAAGGACTTAGTTCATGAACAAAATTATCCTTATTGTTCTTTATACTAAGAGTATCTGATTTATAGCCCATAAAACTAATGATCAGTTTATTGTATTCTTTCTTATACGGAATTGAAAATTCACCGTTGAAGTCGGTTATGGTTCCAACTTCGGTATTTAGCCAGTAGACATTTGCTCCGGGAACAGGCATTTTTGTTCCCAGTTCCTGTACTTTACCCTTGAAAGCTTCCTGTGAAAATATTACCGTAGGGAGTAGTAATAATATGAGTGATTGTATGATTTTCATCAATTGAATTTTGATTTTTGATAATAATTAAAGTACCCTCCGCTTGTGTCTTTCTGCGGAAAGTAATAATTCTATTAAAAATCTAAATTCAGATTAAATATACCTGATAGCATGACTGAAGGTCAAAGCTAATAGTAGGCGGATCGTATTGAAGTGAATTTTCCGGGCTTCTGGATTCCGGTTGAAAGAGTAAAAAAAAAGCATTGCCAAATGCCATAAGAAAGACCTGTTGATCTACATCCAGGTCGTCAATTTTCTTAACAGTTGTAATATCCTGTCCTTCCAGCACATCAACCACATCCTTACAGCATTCAGATTCAGAAGGAATGTTATCCTTAGCATCTAAACAACCAGGGCATTTCTCCAATTCAGCAAAAACAGAAGTATCAATTAATCGCTCGCCACAGAAATGCTTTTCAATAGCGAATGAATTTGTAGTTACCAGCACTAATAATGCTAGCAAGGATACCAGAAGTTTATGAGGAAATGCAATTATCACTTTGCAAAAATACGACTTTTGATTGAGTCTATAAATTTAAAACCTAATACATACGGAATAAAAAATAAATGATATCTTTGCCGCCTGACAGAAATGCTGTCAATACATAAAAATCATTTAAATAATATTGGAATGTATCTAGCAAAAGAAAGAAAAGAAGAGATCTTCGAAAAACACGGTAAATCAAAAAATGATACCGGTTCAGCAGAAGGACAAATCGCATTATTTACTTACAGAATTGCTCACCTATCTGAGCACCTGAAGAAAAACCGTAAGGATTTTAATTCAGAGCGTTCGCTGGTAAAGCTTGTTGGTAAAAGAAGAAGCTTACTTGATTACTTGATGAAAAAGGATATCATGAGATATCGTGCAATCATTAAGGAACTTGGACTAAGAAAATAATTTTCAGGGGGCTTTATGCCCCCTTTTTTTATATCTTGGAACAACCTGTTACAGGTTGCTTAAAATTGTCGCCCAGGGGGTAGTTTTTCATTGGTCACAACAACTACACACAACACACAACCCGGCCGTCCGGATGGCGGAGACCTTTGTTTAACTAAAATGATCTGGTTGAAGTTATTCAGATCGAATTTGAAATTATTATGATTCCACAAACATTTAAGGAGGTTATCGATTTAGGAGATGGTAGAACTATTTCCCTCGAAACCGGAAAATTAGCAAAACAGGCTCACGGGTCTGTGGTCGTTCAAATGGGTAAGGCTATGTTACTTTGTACTGTAGTATCTTCTTACAAGCCTACCACCATGGACTTCTTTCCATTAACACTGGATTACCGTGAAAAATTTGCAGCTGCAGGTCTTTTCCCTGGAGGTTACTTCAAGAGAGAAGCGAGACCAAGCAATGAAGAGATTTTGGTAATGCGTTTAGTAGACCGTGTATTGCGTCCACTATTCCCAAAAGACTACAAATTTGAAACTCAGGTAATGATCCAGCTAATGTCTCATGACGATGATGTTATGCCAGACGCACTAGCAGGATTAGCAGCTTCTGCAGCTATCCAATTATCTGATATTCCTTTTGAAACTCCTATTTCTGAAGCTCGAGTAGCAAGAATTAATGGAGAGTTTGTTCTAAACCCAAGCAGAGAGAAACTTGCTGAAGCAGACATGGATATTATGGTTGGAGCTTCTGCAGATTCTGTAATGATGGTAGAAGGACAGTTTGACGAATGCTCTGAAGAAGAGATGGCTGAAGCGATTAAATTCGCACATGAAGCTATCAAAATTCAGTGTGAAGCTCAGGTAAAACTTGCTGAGGCATTTGGAAAGAAAGAACCAAGAGAATACGAAGTAGCTGCAACAGATGCAGATATCGAGAAGAAAATTCTTGATGCTACTTACCAGAAATCATATGATATCGCTAAAAGCGGTACCAGCAAAAAAGAGAGAAGTGAAGCTTTTTCTGAATTAAAAGAAGAAGTGAAAGCGATGTTCTCTGAAGAAGAGTTAGAAGAAAAAGGTAAAATGATCTCCGGTTACTTCAACGATGCTCAGAAAAAGGCAGTTCGTGATGTTACTTTAAAAGAAGGAACCAGATTAGATGGTAGAAAAACCGACGAGATCAGACCAATATGGTGTGAGGTAGATTACCTTCCATCTACACACGGTTCAGCAATATTTACTCGTGGAGAAACTCAGGCACTGGCAACAGTTACTTTAGGTACTTCAAGAGAAGCTAACCAGGTAGATCTTCCAACGCAACAGGGAGAAGAAACTTTCTATTTGCATTATAACTTCCCTCCATTCTCAACTGGAGAAGCATACCCAATTAGAGGTACTTCAAGACGTGAGGTTGGACACGGGAATCTTGCTCAAAGAGCATTAAAAGGAATGATCCCTGCAGATTGTCCTTATACCGTACGTGTAGTTTCTGAAGTTTTGGAATCTAATGGTTCTTCTTCAATGGCTACAGTTTGTGCTGGTACAATGGCGTTAATGGATGCTGGTGTTCAATTGAAAAAACCAGTTTCAGGTATTGCAATGGGATTAATTTCTGAAGGTGACGACTACGCAGTACTTTCTGATATTCTTGGAGACGAAGATCACCTGGGTGATATGGACTTTAAAGTGACGGGTACTGTAGATGGTATTACCGCTTGCCAGATGGATATCAAGGTTAAAGGACTTTCTTATGAAATCCTGGTAGCTGCATTGAAACAGGCCAGAGACGGTAGACTTCATATTCTTGAGAAACTTTCTGAGACTATTCCAACCGCAAATACTGAAGTTAAAGCTCATTCTCCTAAGATCATCACCAGAAGAATTCCTAATGAATACATTGGTGCATTGATTGGACCGGGGGGAAAAGTGATACAGGAACTTCAAAAAGAAACTGGAACTACGATCGTTATTAATGAAGATCCGGTTACAGAAGAAGGTGTTGTTGAAATTCTGGGAACTCAGCAGGAAGGAATTGATAAAGTTATTGCAAAGATCGAATCTATTACCTTCAAGCCTGAAAAAGGTAGCGTATATGAAGTGAAAGTGATCAAAATCCTTGATTTTGGAGCTGTTGTGGAATATATGGATGCACCAGGAAATGAAGTATTACTTCATATCTCTGAGCTTGCATGGGAACGCACCAATGACGTGAACGATGTTCTTAAAATGGGTGATGTGATTGATGTGAAATATTTTGGTCTTGATCCTAAAACCAGAAAAGACAAAGTTTCCCGTAAGGCATTGCTTGAAAAACCTGAAGGTTACGTGGCAAGACCACCAAGAGATGACAAACGTGATAATCGTGGATCCAGAGATAGAGATAATCGTGGTTCTCGTGATAACCGAGGCCGTGATAATCGCAGAGACGATCGTCGTGACGATAGAAAACCAAGAGAAGACAAAGAATAATTTTTCTCTTCTTAATAAAAAAAAGCCCGGATCTTCCGGGCTTTTTTGATTCTAGCCTGTAAGGTTTTCAACTTCCTGCAGACTCATATAAAGGTTTTTCAACATTATTTTGAATAAGAATTTGCGTTAGGGATTGTAGCGAATAGCCCACAGCGACTGCAAGGAGCGAGGACTAGCAGCGTAAAGCCCGGCACGAAGTGCAACGCCCGGAAAAATATTTTAAAACTTTTTGTAACATTTTTTGGAATTCTTACGTATAACTACACAGAGACCCTATGCACAATTAAAATCCAAGAGAGATAGATGAGACAACTGAAGATTACGAAGCAGGTTACCAATCGTGAAACCGCTTCGTTAGACAAGTATTTGCAAGAAATTGGAAAAGTGGACCTGATCACGGCTGATGAAGAAGTTGAACTGGCACAAAGAATTAAAGCGGGAGATGACCGCGCGCTGGAGAAATTAACCAAAGCGAACCTTCGTTTTGTTGTTTCTGTAGCCAAACAATATCAAAACCAGGGATTGACCCTTCCTGACCTTATTAACGAAGGGAATCTAGGACTTATAAAAGCTGCGAAACGTTTCGATGAAACTCGTGGTTTTAAATTTATATCTTACGCCGTATGGTGGATTCGTCAATCTATTCTGCAGGCATTAGCTGAGCAATCTCGTATTGTTCGTCTTCCATTGAATAAAATTGGATCTATAAACAAGATCAATAAAACTTTTGCTTTCCTTGAACAGTCACACGAGCGTCCGCCAAGTGCTGAAGAGATTGCTAAAGAGCTGGATATGACAATTAATGACGTAAAGGAATCAATGAAGAATTCTGGTCGTCACGTATCCATGGATGCTCCGCTTGTAGAGGGTGAGGATTCGAACCTGTATGATGTACTACGCTCAGGTGAATCTCCAAATCCAGACAAGGAACTTCTACATGAGTCTCTTAGAACTGAGATCGAGCGTGCGTTGGAAACTCTTACTCCGCGTGAAGCTGATGTGATCAGACTTTATTTTGGACTTGGTGATCAACATCCCATGACTCTGGAAGAAATTGGCGAGACTTTTGATCTTACTAGAGAAAGAGTACGCCAGATCAAGGAAAAAGCTATTAGAAGATTAAAGCATACTTCCAGAAGTAAGATTTTAAAAACCTATCTTGGTTAAAATATTTAAGATGACAACAGTTTAGTGACGGGAGTGATGACCCGTTATGAGAATAACTGTTCGTTTTTTGATTGATGAATGACCCCGGAGTGATGACCGGGGTTTTTTCTTTTCTATACCAGACTAAATTTTTGTTAATCTAATTCCGGTTTACTCTAATCCATGATTTTGTTCTTAAATTCTATTCAAAAAGAATTCTAATCATGAAAAAGGTATTAATCGCAGGAGCTTCGGGAGTATTAGGCATGGAACTTTGCAAGTTATTGAGTCAAAACGCCGGTATAGCGCTCAGACTGCAAACCAGTTCCAGTGAAGGAGCTGAAAAGTTAAAAAAGTATAGTACCGACATCTTTATCGCGGGAAACGAGGATGACCTTACCGGTATTGCTGAGGATATAGATATTGTGATTTCTGCACTTGGGAATAGTGTGAGTCTCTTTACTAAAAACGACTCATCATTCTATCAAACTGATCTTTATACCAACAAAAAAATTCTTGAAGATGCAGAAAAGAATCAGGTTGATAGATTTGTATATGTATCGATTCTGGGCGCAGAGGAAAATGAGAAAATGAGCCTTCCAGGCTCTAATAGACTTTTTGAGAAATCTTTAGAAAGCTCAGGTCTTGATTATACGATAATTAGGCCAGTAGGTTTATTTAGTGGTCTGCACGATTTGGGGATCATGGCGAAAAGAAAGCTGGTTCCGGTAATAGGCGACGGAAAAGCAAAAACCAATTCCATGCACCAGGCAGATCTTGCGCTATTCATTACTGAAGTACTGGAAAATGGTGATAAACTAATTGAAGTAGGTGGTCCTGAAATTCATACCCGGTTGGAAATGGCTGAAATGATTGCTGAAAGATTTGATGCTAAGACACTAAAAGTTCCCGAAAGTATTGCTGAAGCAGGTGTACTATTATCTTCATTTTCTGAAGATATTAAACACAAACTTGAAAATTTTAAATATATCACCACACATGATATGATTGGAAAGTCCTACGGAACAAAGACTTTTAAAGAGTATTTAGAGAATATTGATGAAAACGAGCTACCCTGATGAACGAAGAATATGATGTCATTATAGTTGGAAGTGGTCCAAACGGGCTGGCTGCAGCCACCTATCTTCAGAAGCAAGGTTACAGAACGGCAATATTTGAACAGGCAGAGAAACCTGGCGGAGCGGCCAGAACAGAGGAAATTACTTTACCCGGTTTTAAGCACGATCTTGGATCTGCTGTGCATCCGTTGGCCTTTGCATCTCCTTATTTTAAAACTTTACCACTGGAAGATTACGGACTCAAATGGATACATCCCGAGATTCCGTTTGCACATCCTTTCGAAGATGGTACTGCTTTTGGGTGTTATAAGGATATTCGTAAAACTGCCGCGCAGTTAGGAGAGGATGAACAGAACTATCTTGATCTACTTTTAAACTTTGTTGAGAAATGGCCAGAACTGGAAGAAGATTTACTTGCTCCATTGCGACTACCACAGAATCTGGAAATGATGTTCAGATTTGGTCTGAAGGCGTTACCATCAGCTAAATTTACCGTAGATCATTACTTTAAAGAGGAAAAGAGTAAGATCTTCTTTTATGGTGCCGCTGCTCATTCCACGTTACCACTTTCAAAATTAGTATCCTCCTCTTTCGGTTTGGTATTGAATATTCTGGCGCATAGGCATGGATGGCCGTTTCCTGAAGGCGGGGCGGTTAAGATCGTAGATTCTCTCCTTGCTTATTATAAAGATCAGGGTGGTAAAATATACCTGAACCAAACAGTATCAGATCTTGAAGAATTGCCTTCGAGCAAAACTTTCATTCTGGACCTCACTCCAAAACAAATCCTGAAAATCAAGAATACTGATCTCAGCAAGACTTACAGAAGCAGATTGGACAAATATAAGTATGGAGCCGGTATCTTCAAGATGGATTGGGCTCTCGACAAACCTATCCCCTTCACGAACGAAATTTGCAAAAAAGCCGGAACCGTGCATTTTGGATATAGTAAAGAATCACTTGAAGATTCAGAAGCAGCGGCACATGAAAATAGATTATCCAGCGAACCTTACGTCTTGCTGGCACAACCTTCAGTATTTGACTCTAGCAGGGCTCCCGCAGGAAAACATTCGGCCTGGGCATATTGCCATGTTCCAAATGGAAACACCGAGGATGTTTCTAAACAAATTGAGAACCAGATCGAGAGAGCAGCTCCAGGCTTTAAAGAAAGTATAATTGCGAAATGCACTATGAGGACAAATGAACTGCAAGTTTTAAATCCTAATTTAATTGGAGGTGATATTAATGGAGGCAAACAGGATATTAGTCAGTTATTTACCAGACCAATTGCGAGTATCAACACATATGCTACTTCAAATCCTAAGATTTTTATAGGCTCCTCTTCCACACCTCCTGGGGGTGGAGTACATGGAATGGGAGGATATTACGCAGCGAAGTCGGCTGAAAAATTCCTTCAGAAAAAATAAAACCCTTAGAGGTTTGGTAGAATTAGTAAAACCTTATATAATTAAATAGATTAAATCATCACTTTCATCATGCGATATGCCATAAGTTACGTTAGCACAGCTAAAAGAAGTCTTTCAGAAACAGAAATTAGACAAATTCTAAATGATTCTGAAAACAATAATAATAAGCAAAATATTACCGGACTACTACTCTATTCAGAAGGAAACTTTTTCCAGATCATTGAGGGAGATCAAAAACAGATTGTTCAGCTTTACGAAACTATCGAGGATGATTCCCGCCATTTTAATGTTATCAAATTATTCGGAAAAGAGATTAACAAGGAATCCTTCGATGGATTCAAAAGTGATTTTATTTCAGAAGACGCTCGCTATAGCAGTGCCCGACTTCAAAATTATGAGCATTACCTGGAGGTTCTGGATAAACCAACGAAAAATGCCGTTGCTAAAATTCTAAAAGCATTTATCGTCTAATGCTCTAAAAGCCTGTAATTCTTCTTATTTTTGCAGCTCACACAACAAATTATTAATGAGCACAACACTTATTGCCCCTTCAGTTCTGGCTTCAGATTTCGGGAATCTACAGAGAGATGTAGAAATGATCAATCAAAGTGAAGCAGACTGGTTTCATATTGATATAATGGACGGTGTTTTTGTACCAAACATCTCATTTGGTATGCCCGTTTTGAAAGCTATTTCTCAACACGCGACTAAAACCATCGATGTTCATCTTATGATCGTGGACCCAGATAGGTATATTAAGGAATTTGCCGCTTTAGGTGCTAATATACTTACAGTTCATTACGAAGCATGCACCCATCTGCATCGTACTCTGCAAGCTATAAAAGCTGAAGGTATGAAAGCTGGGGTGGCAATCAACCCGCATACAAGCGTAGATCTATTAAAAGATGTGATCAAGGATATTGATCTGGTTTGTATAATGAGCGTAAATCCGGGATTTGGTGGACAGAGTTTTATTGAGAATACTTTTAAGAAAGTACAGAAATTGAAGGAGATCATCATGACAAACAACGCACCAACACTTATAGAAATTGATGGTGGTGTTACCGATAAAAATGCTGCGGAATTAAGTAAGGCCGGAGCAGATGTATTGGTGGCAGGTAGTTTTGTGTTTAAGTCTGATGATCAGCCTGGAACCATTAAAAATCTAAGATCTATTGCAAACTCCTAACAAGAATTACGAACTGGTTATTATTGGTGGTGGTCCTATTGGTATCGCCTGTGCGCTAGAAGCAGAAAAAAAAGGTATTTCTTATGTGATCCTTGAAAAAGGCTGCCTGGTGAATTCGCTATACCACTACCCTACGAATATGACATTCTTTTCCACTTCTGAAAAACTGGAACTGGATAACATTCCATTCATTAGTAACAATCCTAAGCCGGGAAAGCGAGAAGCTTTGGAATACTACCGAAGAATCACTGTTGCTAATAAGATCAATATTTACCTTTTCGAGAAAGTTACGGCAGTGGAGTCTAATGAAGGTTCAGGTCATATTGTAAAAACTACGAAGTCTGAATATCATACTTCAAAAGTAATCATCGCAACAGGTTTCTATGATATTCCAAATTACCTCGGGGTTCCCGGTGAAGACCTGCCAAAGGTTTCACATTATTACAATGACCCTCATTACTACGCAACTCAGAAAACAATTGTTGTAGGGGCAAGTAACTCTGCAGTGGATGCTGCACTCGAAATCTACCGGAAAGGTGGTGATGTGACTATGATCGTTCGAAAACCAGAAATTGGAGAAAGAGTGAAGTACTGGGTACGACCAGATATTGTAAATAGGATTGAGGAAGGAAGCATTGAAGCATATTTTAATGCCGGCATTAAAGAGATTAGAACTAAAGAGGTAATAATTGATACTGATGAAGGTGAAGTTTCGATTCCAAATGACTTTGCTTTATTACTCACCGGTTACAGGCCGAACTTTGGATTTCTGCAAAATATTGGAATCAATCTTTCTGACGATGGCAGAAAAATACCAGAGTATGATCCAGAAACCATGGAAACAAACATTCCTGGAATCTATCTTGCTGGAGTAATTTGTGGGGGTACTGAAACTCATAAATGGTTTATTGAAAACTCAAGAGTTCATGCAAAGATGATCATGAATGATATAGGTAAATAAAAAAAAGTCGATTCAAATGAATCGACTTTTTTTATTTATAACGGTGTAGAACCTTAGTCCATTAAGACCACAGAATTGGAACCAAGACCTTTCCTTCTACCAATCAGCTTACCGTAAAACTCAAGGTCCTCTTGATTATGTTTGAAAGAATGATCAATCTTCTTACCTATTTCTTTTATCGGAAATGAATAAACTTCAATCTCGGGATAATTATTAAAATCATCCTCGTTTTTATTTATTCCAATTTCAACGGCTTTCGTTTGTTTATTATACACTGCGTACTCAGCCTGGAAATTGTGTCTTAAAAGATCCATACAATCCTGAGAAAGTTCGTTACATTCCTCACAATCACTCATGTAAATCTTTACCAGTTCCTTCATTGTCAATCTCAACTGGTTGGTATTAAAATATGCTGCCATAATACTTGCTTTTTTATCTCATGGCTAAAGTATCGGATACCTAAGGCTTCGAAAACTATTTATAGAATGTTTAACGCCACTGTCTAAATAAATCAAAATTTTCTGGAGAGTATTCAGGTAACTTAATAATATTTTAAGCCTGTGTTGGAATCTATTAATTTATGACACAAGAAGGACAAAGGATCTTTGGAGCTGAGGAATATGATTAACGTAATTAGGCAGATGATTCAGATTGATAATTCACAATATTGTATATTTTCGTATGCATGAATAGATAGTACGCAGCTATCTAATGCATCGCTATTCAATTACGGTTATCCATAATTTGAATGTTGAAACTTTTATACATTGCAGTGAATTTGATTTGAAGGATTTATAATTTTTCATTCATCATAAAATGCCAGATCATATGGATTTGTAAACTGAGTAGGGTCGGTTTGCAATATCCGATCTGGCTTTTATATGTATACCCATCAATTTTACTTCTAAAAAATTTGAGCAGATGTAAGCTTCTATAGCTATATACAATTAAAGTACTTTGCTAAAAAAGTAACGGAAATAAAAAATCCGTAGAACAAATGCTCTACGGATTCTTCTTGTGACCCCGGCAGGATTCAAACCTGCAACCCTCAGAGCCGAAATCTGATGCGCTATTCAGTTGCGCCACGGGGCCATTAATCTTTTACTTATTCAGTCTTTTTCTAACGATTGCTGAGATAGTCTTTCCATCTGCTCTACCAGCTAATCTCGCCGTAGAAGCACCCATTACTTTTCCCATATCCTGCATTCCGCTTGCACCAGTTTCTGCGATCACCTGATCTACCTCTTTTTCAATATCAGCTTCGCTCAATTGTTCTGGAAGAAATTCTTCGATAACAGCAGCCTGAGCCAATTCAGGTTCAGCTAGATCTTCTCTACCCTGCTCCTTATATATTTCAGCACTATCCTTTCGCTGCTTCACAAGTTTCTGCAATAACTTCATTTCTTCGTCTTCGGTAAGTCCGTCTTTAGAAGAAGATTCAGTATTTGCTAAAAGAATTCCGCTTTTGATTGCGCGTAATGCTTCTAATTTCATACTATCTTTAGCTCTCATGGCCGCTTTCATTTCGACCATTACTTTTTCCTGTAAACTCATGACTGAAAAATTATGCAGCGAAGATAAAATTTTCTACAAGAAAACACTATAGAATCATAGAAGGAAAATGAAGTAATAGTATTAACACAATTCCGTATAAATCATCAGCATATCCACTCGGCTAGAAATCAACAGATTTCAATAAAAAAGCCCCGGGAGCAAAAACCTAAACCCGGGGCCAACAAACTAAAACTTACGATTTAAATTGGGTGGAAATCAACTTTCTTTCTTTCTTATTCTTCCGGAGCTATTCTCATAGCATTTATGTAGAAGAAACCATTGCCGTTGTCGTTGTTAGCTCCTGAAGTAACTTCAATCATGATCTCTCCATTTGCATCTGCCTGTATGCCCTGAACACATGCAATCTCATCTGTATTACTCGCGGCATTTACGGCTGCTGAACCGGTATTACTTCCTATCACAGTATAAAGCGTTTCTCGATTATCGCTGGCTGTTCTCGAACCGAAGAAACAGAATTCATAAGTGTTATCGTCCTGAAACCCGCTTAGCTTAAGCACACCTTTTTCTATTAATAATCCTGCCCATTCACCTTTCGAGTTCCCGTAGAATGAATTTCCGGAAACTTCCGCCGGCATATTTAATGGTGTTGAAGTTGCAGTTTCTCCTGCAGTATTCTGACCGTTAAACCTGCTTGTAACTTTCAGCTCAATTCCAGTAAACTCATTGTCTTCATACTTTAGATTTGGTATGGTAGCATCCTCAAGAAAACTGGTTAAACCATTCCATCCTGCAGAATTTGAAGCTGTTGCAAAATCAATCAATACATTCTTAGTTATAACACCAGATCCTCCTGCAGTTTGATAGTCGGTAAGCTCGGTGATCATCATTGGATTCTGAACAGCTTCGTGAGCAGCATGCTGAGCGATTTCAGCATCCAGTGGTACAAAGCCTTCTGGAACATAGCTATTACCCACTACACTTTGACCAAAAAGGATCTCGAACCATGTACTTGCGGCAGTATATTTTCCTATTTCATTTAAATGATAACCATCTCTATTGAAATTATCACCAATGTAACTAGTTCTTGCATTCTGAATAGCCGTACCAGCCGGAACAACGCTATACGTTGGAATTAGATCGCTGGCCTGATCATACGCATCGACTATCGCTTCATACATTGTGATCTGGTCATTATCATAGTTTACAAATCCGGAATGAGTAGAGTTTTCAGAATATGCCCAGGTTTGGTGAAGCAAATATTTAGTATCAGCGTTGTCCACATTTTGAACTACATATTCGTATAATTCATTTAATGGCGTTACAAAGGTTTCATATTGTCCAGATTTTTGGCTCACCTGCTGAAAACTGATATAATCCCAGTTCTCGTCATTCAATGCAGTAGAGATCGCCACATCTGCCGTGGTATTTTTTGCACCCTGCGCATTGACCTTTCTATAGCTGTAATTTGCATTATTTTCAGTGGCATTTTGCGCATGAAGATCTAGTTCAGCACCACCAATGTAAAGATTTCCAATCACGATATCTTCGCCTGCTGCATCAGCAAGTCCATATAAATAAGATTCTAAGGCATCTTCAGAAAAACTATTTCCAATAGCGAGGATTTTCAGAACTCCATCATTTTCATCTTCTACAGTGACGATTGTAGTACCCACAACTCCCCCATCATCAGAAGAAATGGTTAGCTCTGTAGTACCTACCTGTAATCCCTGAATCTCGATAGCGTAGGTTTCCGGGTCGGTTTCAATAGAGACGATACCTTCTGGATTTGCAGACCAGGTGTAATTTCTGGTTGGTCTATCTACGAGATTGAAATCCGGAACAATGCTAACCGTAGATTGAGTATAAGCGGTAATGGTAGCCGGCAATCTAACTTCAGACTCCTGTATCAAATTCGTCTCGATCGTAGTACTGGCTTCCTCCGTTCCGTCTAATGAATTGATAGTTGCTGTTGCACTCCCTTCCCCAATGGCTCTTACCGTTGCCGCAAAATTATTTGCCACAGATACGATTTCAATGACGGTCGAATCTGAAACCGACCATTCGTACTCTTTAGAAGTATTTTTAAAATTTCTAATTAGGGGAGTCAGCGTTAGTTCATTTCCAACCACCATATGCGCATAGTCGAGTTCTAATGCGATCGCTTGTTGTGGTTCTTGAATGTCATCGTCTTCGCAAGCTGTGAATGCCAGAAGCATTGCCGCGAAAATGAGGAAGACATAGCTAAATCTGGATATTTGTCTTGAAACTCTCATAAAAATTGGTTTAGATGGTGGTTAATAATTCTTTGATTTAATTAATATGATATCAGTTTTTTAATTTGAAGCTACCTGCTGCTTCTATAGCGGAAGAACCTCCAATGAAAAATTCGAATTCTCCCGGTTCTGCAACAAATTCCAGTTGAGAATTATAAAATTTTAGATCTTCTTCAGTAATCTCAAAAGTGACCGTTTTCGACTCGCCTTTTTTCAAACTTATTTTTTGAAAACCTTTTAGTTCCTTTACCGGCGGAGTGACACTCCGCACCTTGTCATGAATATAAAGCTGCACAACTTCTTCTCCATTGTAATTTCCGGCATTGGTCACTTTCGCTTTCAGGCTAATCGTTCCATCTTTTAAAAGCTCCTTTTGATCAGCTTTTACATCAGAATACTCAAAAGTTGTATAGCTCAAACCGTAACCAAATGGGATCAAAGCTGAATTTTTCGCATCCAGGTAATTGGTTTTGAATTTGGCAAAATCTTCGGAAGGCGCGGGTCTTCCCGTAGTTTTCACTGAATAATAAACTGGAATCTGACCAACATTTCTAGGCCATGAAGCAGTAATTTTTCCGGAAGGATTGTAATCTCCAAAAACAACATCAGCAATCGCATTTCCCGCTTCCACTCCTGGATGCCAAACCTGTAAAATACTCACTGGTAGGTCCATTTCTTCAGAAATATCCAGAGGTCTTCCACTCATTAGTACAAGTATAACCGGTTTACCGGTAGCCGCCAATTCACGGATAAGTATCTTCTGACTTTCGGGAATTTTAATATCGGTTCTGCTCGCCGCTTCACCGCTCATTTCTGTCGCTTCTCCAACCGCAGCGATAATAATATCCGATTTTTCAGCGACTGCCAGTGCTTCTACCAGCATACTTTCCACAGACTTTTCAGAAATCATGATACGTGGTCCAAAGACATTCACTTTTTTGGCAAAACTTGTATCATTAGAAATATTCGCTCCTTTCGCGTAAGAAATGGTTGCTTCCGGCGCTACATTTTTAAAACCTTCCAGAATTGAAACCGAAAGGGATGGATCACCGGTTGGCGCCCATGTGCCCAGCATATTGTTCTTATTATCAGCCAAAGGACCAACAAGCGCGATTTTAGCCGATTTTGATACTGGCAACGCATTCTGGTTTTTCTTCAGAAGTACAAAAGAACCGCGTGCAGCTTTTCTGGCAAGGTCCCGGTGTGCCTGAGTAAGAATATCAGTTTCCGGTCTTTTGCTGTCCAAATATTTATAAGGATCTTCAAAAAGCCCTAATTTATGCTTTGCTTCTAAAATTCTTCTGGCAGCAGTCGTAATTTCTTCTTCGGAAACTTTTCCTTCTTTTACAGATTTTCCAAGAGTCGTCAGGAAACCTTCCCCAACCATGTCCATATCAAGGCCTGCCTTTAAAGATAAAGCGGAAACTGCCTGCAGGTCTCCCAGACCATGAGCGATCATTTCATTAACAGAAGTGTAATCTGAAACTACAAAACCGTCAAATCCCCAGCGATCACGCAATAATTCGGTAAGCAACCACTTGTTTCCGGAAGCCGGAATTCCTTCTACATCATTGAACGAACTCATAACACTGGCCGCACCTGCATCTAATGCCGCTTTGTAAGGTGGCAGGTATTCGTTGAACATTCTTAACCTGCTCATATCGGTAGTATTATAATCTCTTCCCCCTTCCGCAGCGCCGTAAAGCGCGAAATGCTTCACGGTAGAGATCATCGTATTTGGCAAAGCAAGATCCTCTCCCTGGTAACCTTCTACCATCGCTTTGGCGATCTGGCTTCCTAAATATGGGTCTTCACCAGCTCCTTCAGCAATTCTACCCCAACGCGGATCGCGTGCGATATCCACCATTGGTGAAAAGTTCCAGTTGATCCCGTCTGCCGTAGCCTCTTTTGCCGCAACCTCAGCTGTCTTTTTAATTAATTCCATATCCCAGCTGGAAGCAGTTCCCAACGGAATCGGAAATGTTGTTTTATATCCATGAATCACATCAGAACCAATTAGTAACGGAATTCCCAGGCGGGTATCGTTTACCGCATATTCCTGAGCGATCCTGATCTTATCTGGTCCTGATACCCCGAAAAGCCCTCCAACCTTTCCTTCTTTGATCTTATCTTCTACATTCTTGCTTACTACCGCACCGGTGGCAACTCCACCTCCGGGAGTCACAAGATTCAGTTGCCCGATCTTCTCTTCCATCGTCATTTTGGATAGAATTTCTTCTACCTCGGGAATGCGTTCCTGCGCCTGTATCGTTATACCAAATAGGGTAAAACATAGCAGGGATAAATAGACTTTCTTCATTACTTCTCTTTTCTAAATTTAATTTTCGGTTATTCTACAGTTATAATTTGGGTCTTTTCTGAAATTCCATTTTCATTAAAGGATTCAATAGAGAAGAAGTATTTAGTAACTCTATCCAGATTTCTCATAAAATGATCTGTTTTACCATACACCAGCCAGGAGTGATACAATTTATCTGGAGCTATTCCCCAACGGATATTGTATCCCTGGGCACCATTTACTTCCTTCCAGCTCAAACTGGCGTCCCGTCTATCATCCTCTCTGTCAACTTTAAAATCCTTTACTTTTTCTGGTGCAGCTCCATAGCCTTTTCCAAATACTCTTATTTCTGAAAGTGCCAGGTTATTTCCCGGTACTTTGACATTTCGATATCTCACGTACTTCGCTTTCACGGGTTGATCTAAACGCAGGTAAGCATTAGGAGCATCTATCTCACTATTACTGCGATCCACGATCATTTCCCATTTCTTTCCATCTTCGGAAGTTTCTATAGTAAACTGATGTTTCAATCCTTCAGTTCTGGTATATATACCGGCCTCGTGATCATGAAAATTTAGCTGAAGTGCATAGATATCACCGGAAGATTTCATTTCTAATTCTACCCATTGTTCCGCATTATTACTTTCAGCAACCCAGTAAGATTTAGGACTTTCATCTGTAAGTAATTCCGTAGTAATATTATCATGGGCATCCCTGCCTGCTGCAATTTCTTCAATATCAAATTGCCCGTCTGTAGATGTACTTTTTCGCACCTGTACCTTCGAAGTTGAAACCGTGGTTTTCACCTGGTAAGAAAGTAGCATCCAACCCGTATGTTCTCCTGGTTTTGTTGGATGATCTGGTGCAAAGAGCGGATAATCACCATAACTGGTATTAGAATGCATGAGTCCGTCCTCATCAAAATAGGTAGGAAACATCGCCAGTCTTCGTTCCCAGTGAGAATTGGACGCCAGCGCCATGGTAGAAAAATGCCAGTATTGACCATTGGTTTGTTTTACTGTAATTCCGTGGCCTGCTCCGTTGGTGAATCCACCCGGCTTAAAGCTAAAGGGATTATTTCTCATGTATTTAAAAGGACCTAGCGGAGTATCACCCACGTAAGCAGCATCTGCATACACGTTGAATTGCGTGCCGGGTGCAGCATATTGCAGGTAATATTTACCATTGTGTTTGGTCATGGAAGCTCCTTCCATATAACCTTCTTTCAAAGTAGGATGAAAGTTATTCTCTCCAAATCGCTCCCATCCATGCTCCTCTTCTACCAGATTGAAAAGCTCCTTCTGATCGCCGGTCTCCAGGAACCGATCGTTTTTATTCAGCATTTTAACCTTTAAAGGATGAACGTTTGATGATCCCCAATACAGGTAGGTTTTACCATCATCGTCAATAAACAATTCCGAATCCTGAATATTATTTGAGATCGAAGCGACCGGTTGCCACTCCCCTTTTTTAGGATCATCGGTATAAATAATACTTCCGTATCCAGCTGGATCACCGGCAAAATAAACCAGCGAATCTTTATAATTGAAGGCTGTAGGAGCATTGGAACCTTCAAAATACCACTGTTTTGGCTTAATAAATTCCCAGTTTACCAGGTCTTTAGAGTGCCAGTATCCAAAAGAACGGGTGACGAACATAAAATACTCCCCACGATATTCGATCACCGCCGGATCTGCGCCAGATCTATAGGAAAGATTCTTACTGGAATTATAAACCATGTAAGTATAATCGATATCCAACGGGTTGCAATAAGTTTTTGGCAGGTTGTCTTGTGCCATCAGAAACCCTGAAAGCAGTACTAATATCGTGGTAGATAATTTTCTGAAACCTGTCATTAGATCTTAGCTTGAAATGCTTTTATTTTGAACTGTTTTTACTGAATGAAAAAAGCCATGGTAGTAGATAAGGTTCTGAAAATGCAGAATCCCAGCTATTGTGATTATCATTTGGATACAAAGAAAGCTTCGCGTTTCCACCATAATGATTGATCTCGCGTGCCATTGACTTTGAATATTTTGGAAGCACGATATCATCTTTTTCGCCATGAAATAGCCAGATATTAAAATTATCGGGATACTCCTGTGCGATCTCAGTATTGGCACCTCCACAAATGGCGAATGCCGCGGCAAACATTTCAGGTTTTTTATAGATGATCTCGAAAGTTCCCATACCACCCATGCTCAGACCACCAACATAAACCTGGTCGTTATTCACAAATTTCTCGTTGACCATCTCATCCATCAGGTTCATCACCAGGGTCAAAGACTTCGAACTTTCTTCTTTATTTTTAAAATCGAATTCGAAAGGTTTGACGTCGCGATTTACTTCTACTCTCGCCCAGTAATCATCTTTTGGAGCCTGAGGAAAAATGACAATTGCCGGAAATTGCTCTCTAACTGAATCTTTTAGAAACAGATCACCACCGTGTACCAGTTGAGATTCGTTGTTATTCCCGCGTTCACCAGCACCGTGAAGAACCAGAAGTAGTGGATATTGCTTTTCCTTGTCAAAATTCTTCGGAAAAAGAATACGATAGTTTAAGGTGTCAGCTCCTGAAATGAAATGCTCTTTTTTATATTCTGATCTATCCTGAGCAAAGCCTATCAAACTGAAAAAGCATACTAAAAGTGTCATTCTAAATCTCATGTCTTCTATTTAGTGAATTGAAAATCAAGCTTTTTTAATCCTTTCTGAACTTCCGGTGCCTGCATAAAAAGATCCCAGATAAGTCCGGAACGATAATTTTCGATCATGACCACCATAGGTCCCTGATCTATGGCCAGATATTTTTTGGTCACCCAGGGTTCATCTTCCAGACTGAAAGCATCATAAAAGCCAGCAGGTCCCCAAAGCAGATCATTTTGCTCCTCGAAAAAGTATCGCATTGCTGCCAAAGACTTTTCCGGAGTATATGGAATGGAACTAATCGCTGCCGTAGGTGAAACCACACCACGATCATTATCTGGTGAATGTGCTGTGTAACCAGTAGAATTATCCTGATTACGGGTATAACTCGCGGTTAAGCCCCAGGAATTTTCAGCATAAGTTTTTGAGCTATCAGCCTTCGAAAGAACATACTCATAGTTGATGAGCGTATGATTTACATTAAGATCCCAATAATTCGCGTACCGATCACTCAAGCCTTTCGGATTAAGTCCTAAATAAGAATAATGTGCCCAGAATAGCGGACCTCCCATATTGCCGCGGGTGTTATGCTTCAGAATAAGAGGAAGCCCGTAAGCTTCCGCATCTGTTTTAATATTTCCGCTTCTCGCCCATCCTTTATGATAAGCCTCAGCATCTATAGCGTATTCAGGACTGGAAGCCGCAAGAACATAAGTAATCAGGCATTCATTATAACCTTCGATCATAAAATCCATTTCCCACTCATACTCCGGAGACCAGTGCCAGTATATACCATCTTTATTGTTGGTGTACCAGTTCCATTCTATGCCTTTCCAGAGTTTATCGAATTTAGCAGCCACTGCTTTTTCCTCTGTAGTTCCATTTTTGTAATACTCACGTACCACTATAAAGCCCTGCGCAAGAAATGAGGTTTCTACGATGTCGCCTCCATTATCCTTTTCTCCGAAAGCCTGTACATCACCTGTTTCTCCATTGAGCCAGTGTGACCAGGCGCCGTTGAATCTTGGAGCGGCATCAAGAAAATCTGCAATTTTGTTTAGTCTCGCCAAAGCCGAATCCTTCGGAATAAAACCTCTTTCAACTCCTGCCACTATCGCCATGAGCCCAAAACCACTTCCGCCGGTAGTAACCACATGCTTATCGTTTTTAGGATAATTGCCGTCCGGATGATACCGTTCACGAGCCATCCCGCTATTTGGTTCCGCAAAATCCCAGAAATACTTCAGGGTTTGCTTTTGAACCGTGTCTAATAATTCAGCTTCAGATAGCTTTTGGGTTTCAGCTATATTTTCAGCAATTAATTTATCTTCTTGTTTCCCTTCCTCTTTACAGGAAACAAAAAGGACCATTGAAAAAATTAGTAAGGGTAGATATTTCAATTTCATTCCATTCAAAAATTTAATAGCTGAAATTCAGTTTATCCAAACCATTCTGAATTTCAGTATTCTGCATAAAAAGTTGCCATGGCAGGCCAGTTCGATAATTTTCGATCATGGCAATAATCGGTCCCTGATCGATCGCCAGGTAACCATCGGCATACCAGTTATATTCTTCAGAAAAAGCATCATAAAAGCCCATATTTCCCCAAAGATCATCTCCTAATTCTTCGTAGAAGTAACGTAATGCTGCCATTGACTTTTCCGGAGTATAAGGAAAAGAGGATAATGCCGCAGTGGGAGTAATCACTCCCAAATCATTCGTAGGGCTATGAGCGGCATATCCATCTTTAGAATCTGAGGCTGTAAGGCCCCACGAATTCTGTCCGTAGCCTTCTAAATCCTTGGGATTCGTAACGGCGTACTCATAATTTATCAATGTATGTGCTGTGTTCTGTTCCCAGTAATTAGCGTATTGATCTTCTAGGTTTCTGGGGTCCAGACCAATGAAGGAATAATGACTGAAAAATAGAGGTCCGCCATATGATGGACCTAGCGGCAGATTGATATTATAATGCTCACGGTTATTGACCATATTTCCATTCAATGCCCAGCCATTTGTGTAAACTACAGGTTCTATAGAATGCGTGGGAGAAGAAGCCGCCAGCACATAAACAATCAGCGATTCATTCCATCCATTGATCTGTAGATCTTTTTGAAAGGCAAAATTTGGTGACCAGTGCCAGTAAAGCACATTTTCTCCTTTGGTGTACCAATCCCATTCAACTGCTTCCCATAAACCAGTAATTCTAGAATCGATCTCATCGTTCTCGAAATATTCCCGACAAATAAGCAAACCCTGTATTAAAAATGCTGTTTCTACTAGATCTCCACCATCATCAAATTCACCAAATGTTCTAGTTTGAGCGGTGTTTCCCATATACCAGTGAGAAAAAGCACCATGATAAGTTGGCACCGTTTCCAGAAAATCAAGAATCTTTATTATACGGTCCTGAGCTTCAGTTTTACTAATCCAGCCACGTTCAACTGCTGCAGGAAAAGAGGCTAATCCAAATCCTGTTCCACCGGTTGTTACGATATTAGGAGCATCTCCACCATAGGCATTATCCTGAGATCGCTCTCTTGCCATGCCGCTATTTGGTTCCGCGAAATCCCAGAAGTAAGTGAACGTTGTTTCCTGCACCATATCCAGCAATTCCTCATCTGTAAGCGAAGGAACTTCAGCCACGTCATCATCTGTTGGGTCTGGGTTGTAGGGTTCCTGATAACCTGGACCAGAATCGTCTGAACAAGCTGAAAAAAGCAGGATATTCAGAAGAAGAAAAACTGACGGAATTTTGATTTTGAGCATAATAAAGCTTTGATCTGGTTCAAAATTTTGAAATTTTAAATCAGGAATTAATGATTATGTGGATTTAAGAAAAGCTTCGGAGTGATACTCCGAAGCCTGTAAACAAATTATTCCTGAGCCATCATAGATTCGATCTCATCTTCAGTAAGAACTTTATTGAAGAATGTTAGCTCATCCATATAGCTGGTATCGGCAAGGTGACCCCAGCCGGTAAATCTTGGAGCTCCAGACATGATAGAAAGAAGATCTGCTCCTGTCCAGTCTATTGGGGAAGCAAGAGTACCTGTATTTACAGCTTCGCCGTTAAGATAGATAACACTTTCAGTTTCTGAAATGGTGAAAGCTACATGCACCCACTCTCCAGCGGTTACGTCTACTACTCCACCATCATTCCAGCTTTCGCCATCGCCGGTCCCAACGTTGAGTTTTATACGTTGTTCTTCAGCATTCCCTTCTCTAAATAACCTAAAACCTTTGGTACGATTATTCTGAGCATCAGGATTTTCTGAGTCTGCAGCAGCCATCGTTAAAATTCCAGCGCGATCGTTCGTTGCGTCTGCCTTGTACCAGAATGTGGCACTAAATTGTGAAGACGTAAGCCCTTCCGTAGAAGCAGTTAAATAAGAATCTGCGGCACCAGCATAGGCATTCGATCCAACAGCAGCTTCACCAGCATAACCTGGATTTTCAACCGCAGTAATTTCACGATTGCTTGCCGCATCCTGATAATTTCCATCAAAAGAAAGACTCAAAGTTTCCGCAGAAGCATTGATTAGATTAGAAATTTCATCCTGGCTAAGCGCCTTGTCAAAAAATCTTAGTTCATCCAAAGCACTGCTATCATATTTATGATCCCAGTAACTAAAAGTTTCACCACCAGCTCCAATCGTTAATTGCTCTACACCGGTCCAGTCAATAGGTGCCGCAAGATTACCTGTATTTACAGGATTTCCGTTGATGTAGATAGTAGATTGTGATTCTGTCACCGTAAAGGCTACATGTACCCATTCTCCGGCATTCACATCTATGACTCCACCGTCGTTCCAGCTTTCACCGGCTCCGGTTCCTATATTCAGTTTAATTCTTTGCTCATCAGCACTTCCTTCTCTGAATAATCTGAATCCCTGAGTACGATTTTCGTCTGCTCCGGCTACCAATATCCCTGCTCGAGAAGGATCTCCACTTACTTTATAGTAAAAGGCCGCTGTAAATTCAGTTCCCACAGATCCATTAAAAGGAAATTCTAACCACGAATCTGGTGATCCTGTAAAAGCATTCGATCCTCCGAAAGATTCTCCCGCAAAACTAAGATCTCCGGTTACATCAGAACTTTGAAGCGTAATAAGGTCTACATAATCACCATCGAACGGCATATATAAATGCTCATTTTCGAATTTTGGTGTATAAGGTGGTTCCTTACTAAAGTTCACTGTCTTGGATGTTACATTCCCTTCAAGATCTGTTGCTCTAACCGTTACAGTATGTTCTCCGTTGGTTACATTATCAAAAACAACTTCACGATTTACAATTCGGTAATCCATGAATTCACTCATGGTAGTGATCACATTATCGTTCACCAGTACCTCAATCATAGCAACTTCAATATCGTCTTCTACTCCAAATTTGATCACGATACTGGATACTTCGTCTATAACCTTGATTACATTTCCATCTGCCGGAGACATGATAGTCACTTGCGGAGCTCCCTGATCTGGACCTGGATCTACTTCTGTAATAGGATCTATTCCTTCGTATTCACAAGAAGCGAACACAAATAAAGCGGATAGAAGTCCCAGAAAATATATGTTGAATTTTTTCATTTTCACTTAGTTTAATTGGTTCAAAATCTCATTCATAACCGTATTCCTGTCAACAGAGGTTGCGTTAAGCGGCAAGGCATCAACCTGAGCTTGTGGATAAGGTAAATACTCATTGGCTGCAGAGAAATTTCTACCGTCATAACTTAATTCATCATATAGATCTAATCTTATCAAGTCGTAATATCTATTACCCCATTCCATGGCTAATTCAGCGAACTTCTCATCGATCACATCCTGAGTAGTTACTCCGGAGAGTGATGAAAGTCCTGCTCGTTCCCTAACCAGGTTCACCGCTTCATCTGCTGAAATGGCTGTAGCTGAAGCACCCTGAGTTACGGCTTCTGCATACATCAATAAAACTTCAGCATATCTAATTACGAGACTGTTCTTTCCGGCACCATAATCATTTCTACCATCGGTAAGTTGTACTGAAGGTAAATAGTGTTTTCCGCTAGCAAAAAGTGCACGTGCATAATCATTGATCACATCACCAGACTCTGTAGTATTATCTATAAAACCTGGTACACTTACACCGTTTGCCTCTAAAGCAGCTATACCTCTGTCTGTAAATAGAACTGAAGTTTCGAGACGTCTTTCTTCTCCTCTATCTATCATAAACTCGATCCACTTCATGCTTGGCTCATAGAATCCCCAACCACTACTAGCATTTTCTCTTGCAGGTGTCCAGTTAGAAGGTCCGAATGGTGCGTATAGATGATAAACTTCTCCACCACTTTCCTGACCAAAATCCGAATATTGCATCTCCAAAAGACTTTCATCACTCAGCTCTCCAGGTTTTTTAAATAACTGGTAAAAATCATTGTACAGAGAAAAACCTCCATTATTAATGATTTGTCCTGTAGCATTCGCAACACCCTGATAATCCTCTAATTCCTGATAAGCTAAAGCCTGAATGGCCAAAGCCGTATACCTGGTAACTCCACCAGGAATATCTGTTCTCTGGTTAGGTCTCATATCTGGCAAATTCGGGATCGCTTCCTCCATTTGATCTACGATCCACTGCATTACTTCAGCTTTAGAAGCTGGTCCAGCTTCTACTTCACTAGCCGGTTGATTTGAAGTAATAATGAATACATCTTCCCAGGTTCTTGCAAGGTTCAAATGAAACCATGCTCGAAGCACACTGATCTCAGAAATATACTGATCTGCTTTAGCTATATCATCTCCTTCAGCAAACTCTTTAAAAGATTCTACCTGAAGGATTGCCGTATTCATATTTACGATATCATTATAATGTACATTCCAAAGAGAGTTGTACATCCAGTAATCCTTATCGTATGTAAATTGGTCTGTTGCAGAAAATGGCTGTTGATCCCCTTCTCCTCCGGCGTTCACATCATCTCCTCTAACTCCAAGAAGTAACGGTTCTTCCCAACCTCTGGTGGTAAATTCGTAATAGGCTCCAATTACAGGCTGGATCATATCACTGGTATTTGTATAATCGAGGTCGCCAGTATTTAGCTGACCTTCCCGCGTATCCAGCTTATCGCTACACGAAATTGCAGTAGCAAGGAAAAGCATAGAAAATACGCCAAGAATTACTGATCTATCAATTCTTTTCATATCGTGTTTTTTTTTAAATTTTAATGTTTAATCCAATAGTATATACCGAAGGTATAGGATAGGTTTGTCTGTCTACTCCATTTGATACTTCAGGATCAAAACCATTGTAATCAAAGAAAGTGAAAGGTCTTTCAGCTGTAAAATACAGTCTGGTTTGAGGTAGTGAAGGACTCTCGATCGTATAGCCAAACTGGATATTCTGAATTCTGAAGAAATCTCCTTCTTCTACCCAGAAGTCACTCAGTTTCTGGTTCCACACCTTACGCAATCCTGCAGATGATGGATACGTATTGCTTGTACCTTCACCATGCCATCTGTTAACAGCAAGATCGGCATCCATGTTCGTATCATTGGTGAAAATGATCTCCCCTCTTTTACGATTTAGGATTTCGTTCCCAACCTGTCCATAAAAACTTGTGGAGAAATCCCAATTCTTATAGTTGAATCCTATATTTCCACCAAAAGTGAAATCCGGAAGAAACGATCCAAGAATAACTCTATCGGCATCGTCAATGACACCATCACCATTCTGATCCTTGAAAATAAGATCTCCGGGAACAAGACCGTTGTTTACAGCAATTGGATCTGCGTCAACCTGGGCCTGATTCTGGTAAACTCCGGTTCTCTCATAACCATAAAAGGCGAAAAGAGGACCACCTTCCTGTGTTCTTTGACGAAATTCTGCTGAACCAGAATCTATATAACCACTTTCATTAGCTATTTCTAACGCTTCATTATTAATAGTAGTAAAGTTTGCACCAATTCTATAACTGAAATCATCATTTACAGATTGATTCCAATTCACAGCTAATTCCAAGCCTTCGTTCCTGATTACTCCAGAATTTTGATTTACACTTCTGTTGATTATAGGAATGAATACCGGAAGAATGGCATCTTTGGTATCTCTTATATAGTAATCGGCATCAATGGATAACCTGTTATCTAAAGCTTCAATATTAAGACCGAAGTTCTTTTCTTCTATTATTTCCCAGGTATTGTTAGAGAACACACTGGTAGAAGTTATTCCTGAAACCGGTTGTTCACCAAGAGCAGCAGTAATTACTTCAATGGTATTTGATCCATCACTGGCAGCAACATTATCATTACCCAGTTTTCCCCAGCTCGCTCTGAGCTTCAGAAAATCGACAACTCCGTTATCCTCCATAAATTCTTCTTCAGAAATTACCCAACCAGCTCCAACTGAAGGGAAATAACCCCATGGATCTTTGGTAAATTTTGAAGAACCATCTGCTCTAAAAGTTCCGTAGAGAAGATACTTATCATCAAAATTGTAAGCGATTCTTCCGAAGTAGGAGATCCCGTAATATCTCCTTCCAATTTCACTTACGTTATTATTAAAAGACTCATTATCTGCAAAATCCAGATACCAGCTTGATTCAAGTTTAATACCTGCGATGTCGGTTCCCGTTGCAGAAAAACCATTGCTTGCCTCATCACGATAAGAAGCACCAGCCATCACGGTAAGATCATGATCGCCAAACTCATTTTGATAAGTTAGGATATTATCCCAGTATTGATTTGAAAATGTATTGTTTACTCTTTTTATACTTGATCTTCTTTCTACATTATTTCCTAAAGTATATGGAAGATCTACATAACGCTCTTCCAGTGCTGAATAGTTGTGACTATAGGTCGTTTTGAAATCAAGTAATTCAGGAATCACCTCATATTGAAAATATACACTGGCTAAAATCTTTCTAATCTTAAGCCTGTTCTCATTAAAAGTAAGATCTGTAAATGGATTCTGCGTTCCACGGTAACCCAGGTTTTGAGCATTTGAATATGGAATTGGTTGCGCATCTGTATTCGTAGGGTCCAGTACTGGCATAATTGGCACTGCGAAATATGACTTGAACCACGCTGCATTTTCGGGATCATATTTTGTAGCATTACTGAAAACCGTGTTCACGCCGGCTTTAAAACGATCTGTAACGTCTACATCAATTTTAGATCTAAGGTTGAATCTTTCATATTCGTTTTTCATATCCAGAATCCCTTCCTGTCCGAAATAGTTCGCTCCTAAGGAGTAAGTTACTTTATCTGCTCCTCCAGTGATTCCAATACTATGGTTTTGAATAATCCCATCACGAAGAACTTCTTCATACCAATCTGTATTTACCGCAGGTACATTAGGATTGATCCTGCTACGACCATAACGTTCCATAGCATTTAAAATAAATTGCACATCTGGAGCAGAACCAGATTCGTACGCCATCGTAGTAAACTGCTCGGCATTTGCCATTTTCAGAACGTTCTGAGCTCGTTGTATCCCGGTGTAACCGTCATACTCAATTTGAGGCTTTTGATTCTTCTTACCAGACTTGGTTTCGATGATTACTACCCCGTTAGCCGCTCTTACTCCATATATAGCGGAAGAAGAAGCATCTTTTAGAATGTTTATTGACTTGATATCCTTTGTATTCAGGAAATCGATATTGTCATATAATGTACCGTCTACTACATAAAGTACATTAGTTGCATCCTGGTAAGTACCAAGACCTCTAATTCTTACTGTAGGCGAATTGCCCGGAGAACCAGCACTTACTATCTGCACACCAGAAACTTTACCTTGTAATGACTGCATCACGTTCGAAGTAGGAGTTTTTTCAATTTCTTCGGAATCTACTGAAACGATCGCTCCGGTAAGGTCTCTTTTCTTCTGAGTACCATATCCAACTACTACAACCTCGTCTAATTGACCAGCATCTTCTTCCAGAGAAATATTGTATTCATTATTAGAAGTAACCTGAATGGTTTGTTGTTTAAATCCTAAGAAAGTAACTCTGAATGTATCACCTTCTTCGACACCTTCGAGGCTGAAGTTACCATCGAAGTCTGTAACATCAAAAATATCCTTATCTGTTACTTTAATTTCTGCACCTGGTAATGGAACACCTCCTGTGTCTGTAATAATACCAGAAATGGTTTTTGTTTGCTGTGCGTGAGCGAGTACAGAACATACTCCAAAAATCACACAGGCTAATAGTAATTTTACCTTCATACTTGTTGGGTGTTTATGCTTATTTGAAGTCACAATATACATCCAAGCTCAAATTTTACGCAAACGTTATAGTACACATCTACTACTTCAAGTAAAAAACCAGTGTAACTACCTAATTAATATAGGCCTGCATTAGTTTTGAAGTAATTTGAAATTAAAAGCTTTTGAAGTTGATGTAGTGTTGTAGTACTTAAATTTTGTAAAATTTATGACTATTTACTGATAATTTAGAAATTCTTTATCAGGAATTTTGTCAAATTCACATCGCTTTCGAGCGCCATTTTCTTTCGTAAGCGATATCTGTGAACCTCAACACCCCGAACAGAAATCCCCATTAATGGAGCAATTTCTTTCGAGCTTAAATTCATTTTTAAGTAAGAACAAAGTTTGAGATCCTTACTAGATAGTTTTGGATACTCGGCAAGAATATCCTTAAAAAAATCCTCATGAACTTCATTAAAATTAGTTTCAAAGACTTTCCATTCATCTTTACTTTTCACAGCCGCATTGATCTTGTTCATAATATGTTTCATTCGATACTGGTTGGAGAATGAATTTTGATCTTTGGAAAGCTCACTCTGTATTTCCATAAGAACCTCATTCTTCTTTGCTGCCATCATGGTAGTATTCGCCAGTTCTTTTCTTTTCAGATCAATTTCATTAACCAGGCGATCGTGCTCTATTCTTGCTAATCTTTCCTGATGCTCATTTTCAAATTTTTCTTCCAGCTTCTGCTGATGCTTTCTCAGCTTTTTTCGGTTAATTAGAAAGACTACGGCTATAAGAGCTATAAAAAGCAATACATACAAGGCTTTCATCCAGGCAGATAAATACCATGGAGGAGCTATTGCAAAGGAGTACTTCGCCAGTACTTTCTCGCTATCCTGCTCACTTTCATGAATGATCTCCAATGCATAATCACCATAAGAGAGGTTTCGAAGATTTAACCAGCCGTCACTACCTATTTTACCTGTATATTCTTCCTCTCCTTTAAGTCTATATGAAAGCTCATCCAGATTAAGATCTGGAGCTCCAACCTGTACCCTAATATTTCCTGATGTTCTGTACTTCAAGGTTGGAGAAGAAGTAAGATCATAGTAATCATCATTATCACCGAACTTCTTTATAAATGCCACCGATTCCCATTCTTCGGAATCCATCACTTGAAAGGCAGAAAAGTCGAGTTTCGCGAAGCCATCATTGAGTGTTATATAATAAGTAGAGTCATTCGGTCTGATTAAATTTTCATTTGCCTTCACTAACCTGTTATCCAGAAGACTTGCAGAAAGTGCAAGTTTGCTTTTATCGAAGTCTGTAAATAGTATACTTCCATCTTCCTCATTATTAAAGACAAAGTAATCGCTAGTATCCTGAAGTAACCTAAAACCTTTAAGATCTTTGAATTCTTTAAATTCTTCAAAAGTCTCCTTAAATGGATTATACCTGTACCAGTTCGCGTTGACAAAGCAAATGATCTGGCCATTCAGTTTATATAAGTTTACTCTGTAGTTTTCAGTTTCTCCTAATGCCGGAAGTTTCTGGACTTCTACATTTTGAAAATTATTATGCGTTATTCGGTACAAACCTTCGTAAGGGTGAGCTGCCCAAAGTACCTCATCATTCTCAAATACAATTTGCTTCACTGGAAAGTTCACTCCTTCTATTTCCCTTACCTTTCCGGTAATTTGATCGTAGATACTAATTCCCGTATACTCTCCCAGTAAATAAAGGCTTTCACTCCCGGGAACTTGCACTATACAGAAACTACCCGTTCTTTTCTTAACTGGAATGAATTGATCATTTTGTACCTGATAAATACCTGTATTATGATTCACAAAAAGTTGATCATCAACAATTTCAAGGTTCCAGACATGATCCTGACTTCCTTCCAGCAATCTCATCTTTCCATTTTGAAAAGTGTGTACGCCTGTATTACTAGCCAGATAAGTTTTAGCCTTAAACTCTTCGATATCATAGACTGCGCCTAGTTCGCCAGAATGATCTGTAAAGAATTTTAAAGGTGAATCAAGATCAAGTTTGTCAATTCCTTTGTCTAGTGCCAACCATAAATTGCCCTGATGATAACTCATCCCTAAGACCGTATTGTTTTGTAAACCTTCAATACGATTGTAAAACCGAAGTTCTTTAGTATCAAGATCGTATTCTGCTACACCATTATTGATGGTTCCTATAAGAACTTTTTCTTCTGAAACGCTTAGAATATGGTTAAGCTCAGATTCTGATAGAAATTCATTTAGTACTGTGTCCTCGATCTTTTCTAATTCCCCTTCGGAAAAAATAAAAAGAGAATTTTTACTTCCTATATATATGGTATCGTTTAGAGCGAATAATTCTACAATATTTAATCCTTCCAGATCTGAAAGATCTCCTTCCAGTTCCTGCCTGGTATTCTCATTCGTTAAATAATATATTCCCTTGCTTCTTTCGGCAATTACCAACCGATCTTTAAAAACTTCCATTGCCGTGGAAATATGGTTCTGAACTTTTAAGATCTCATTATTTTCATATTTGAAAACACCTCCAAAAGATCTGAAGTAAATGGTTTCACCCAGGGATTCTATGCTCCAGAATTCATCACTCTGCAATTCCAGTCCCGCCATTAATTCACTCAATGAGTGATAAACCATTTTACCTTTTTCATCGGTCTGCCAATAACCAAATTCTCTAAAGGATCCTGTGTATATTCTCTCTCCTTTTGGAAATACAGATCGAATGATGGAACCACTTTCAAGTTTATGCAATTCCCAACTTAATCCATCAAATTCAAGAAGACCCTGGTTATTTGCGGCAAAAATCACCCCACGGTCGTCTACTGCAATATCCCAATTCTGGCTGGCAGCGTTATATAAAGTAGGTTTATAGTTTTGTATAGGTGGAAGTAGTTCCTGAGCATAAGCCGTATTCAGGGCTATAAATATGATTATCAGTATTTTAAAGATTTTATAAATCATTACGTACAGGTAATTGTGCATGCTATGAGCAGGTGAAAATTAAACAATTTCTATAAAACTTTTGTATTTTTCCTCAGTACAAAATCTATCTTAATGCTACATCGAATCTCGCCTATTCAATTTCTAACACTTTTATCCTTGATCCTTTTGCAATCCTGCCAGGAAAAAACTTCTGAAGATCCAATTACAGATACAAAACCCAATATCATCTTTATTATGACAGATGATCACGCGGCTCAGGCTATAAGCGCATATGGGCATCCGGTAAGTCAACTAGCTCCAACTCCAAATATTGACCGGATTGCAAATAATGGAGCTCGCTTTTTGAATAATTTCTGCACGAATTCTATTTGTGGTCCCAGCAGGGCTGTGATCTTAACTGGAAAGTTCAGTCATATTAATGGCTTCAGAATGAATGGGGACACCTTCGATGGTTCTCAGCCTACACTGCCAAAATACCTTAGAAATGCAGGATACAATACCTCTATCGTTGGAAAATGGCATTTGCATGGTAAGCCAGAGGGTTTCGATCACTGGCAGATCCTCAACGACCAGGGAAATTATTACAACCCCGAGTTTATTACCAAAAATGACACCAGCGTTGTTGAAGGATATGCAACAGACCTCATTACCGATATGAGTATAGAATGGTTACAGAACCGAGATTCCGATGAAAAGAAGAAACCTTTCTTTCTGATGGTTCATCATAAGGCTCCACATAGAAACTGGATGCCACCAATAAGACACATCAACACCTACGATTCTATCAAATTTCCACTTCCAGAAAGTTTTTACAGTAAACATGAAAATCAGCTTGCTGCAAAACACCAGTTACAAACTATTTACAATGACATGTATGAAGGCCATGATCTCAAAATGAGCATTGAGAAAGGCAGTGATTCGTTGAGACATAATCCGTGGAAAACAGATTTTGATAGAATGACAAAACCTCAGCGTGCCAACTGGAATAAAGCCTACCGACCCAAAAATGACGCGTTCCATGAAGCTGATCTGAAAGGAAAAGATCTTGCGGAATGGAAAGGGCAAAGATATATGCGAGATTATATGGGAACTGTACAGGCCGTAGATGAAGGTGTTGGAAAAATCCTCGATTACCTGGATGCAGCAGGACTCACTGAGAACACCATTATCGTTTATACCACAGACCAGGGATTCTATCTGGGTGAGAAAGGCTTTTTTGATAAGCGTTTTATGTATGAAGAGTCATTGGCCATGCCTTTGCTTATTCAATATCCTAAAGCGATTGCAAAAGGAACTGTCATCGACGCACTGACTCAAAATCTGGATTTCGCTCCAACCTTTCTGGACTATGCCGGCGCTAAAATACCTGAAAAAATGCAGGGCAAAACTCTTAAGTCGTTACTCTCCAATTCTGAAAACAATAAGAACTTCAGAAATGCCATTTACTATCATTATTATGATTTTCCAGCTTTTCATATGGTGAAAAGGCACTACGGAATAAGAACGGACCGGTATAAACTGATTCATTTTTACGATGATATTGACGAATGGGAACTTTACGATCTTGAGACAGATCCAAAAGAATTGAATAATCTATATGGTGATCAAAAGTACGCGGACATTCAGCAAAAACTATACTTAGAGTTGAAAGAACTGCAGAAAAAATACGCAGTGACCGAAGAGGAATTTGCCACTACGCCAAAAGCAAAGGTTAAAAAAGCCTATGAAAATTTTGCACGTCTTGCTGATGAGGAGCCAGATACTTATGAAGGTTATCAATATTTAAAACAAAATTAATCTTTTGAGCTAATAGTTTATCGTTTAGTAGTCAGTACGGTTATGGAATATTTCCTATTTTTGGATAAATTCCTAATTATGGATTTCGATCGAATAAAAGAAAAATTAAATATCCTTGCAGACGCTGCAAAATATGATGTTTCATGTTCTAGTAGTGGATCTAAGCGAACCAATACTAAGAAAGGTCTGGGTGACTCTTCAGGGATGGGCATTTGCCATTCCTATACTCAGGATGGCCGTTGCGTCTCCTTATTAAAGATCCTTCTTACGAATTATTGCATATTCGATTGCGCTTATTGCGTTACTCGAAAATCTAATGATATTAAAAGAGCTGCTTTTAAAGTACAGGAAGTTGTAGATCTTACCATAAGCTTTTATCGTAGGAATTACATCGAAGGTCTTTTTCTAAGTTCCGGAATCTTTAAGAGTCCCGATCATACGATGGAAAGATTGATTCGGGTAGCCAAAAAGTTGCGGGAAGAGGAGAACTTTAATGGCTATATACATCTTAAGAGTATTCCCGGAGCCAGTGATGAATTAATGAGAGAGGCCGGACTCTACGCGGACAGACTAAGCGTAAATATTGAGATCCCAACAAAATCCGGTTTGAAACTACTTGCGCCCGAGAAGAAACATGAGGACTTTATGAAGCCAATGGAGAAGGTGAAGAATGAGATCATTCAGTACAAATCTGAATCGAAACTTATTAAGAGCACTCCTAAATATGCTCCCGCTGGTCAAAGTACCCAGATGATTGTTGGGGCTACTGGCGAAAGCGATCGGGATATCATGTATTCATCAGCATTCTTCTATAAGAACTATAATATGAAGCGTGTTTATTACTCTGGTTATGTCCCGATTAGTAATGATCCGCGTTTACCTGCATTAGGGACCCAGGTACCCATGATGCGTGAAAACCGGCTCTATCAAACAGATTGGTTGATGCGCTTCTATGGCTATGATGTTCGGGAACTTTTAAATAATGATTTCCAGCATCTTGAAATGGACATAGATCCTAAACTGAGTTATGCACTTCGCAACCGACATTTATTCCCTGTAGATATCAATAAAGTCGACAAGCAGTTATTATTACGCGTTCCGGGAATTGGACTAAAGTCGGTTAATAAAATTCTTCAGGCACGAAAATTTAGAAAATTGAATTGGGAGCATCTTAAAAAGATCGGCATTTCTATGAATCGCGCTAAATATTTTATCACTTGTGATGCCAGGGAAAAGGAACTTAAAGACGTAAGCAGTGAAAACTTAAAGCAGTTAATTATTCAGAATTCCTTCAGTAAATATCGAAAGGAATTTAATCAGCAACTTAGTTTATTTTAATGAAAAGCGTTGTACTGAAATATGATGGTAGTTTTCCGGGATTTTTAACCTGTGTCTTCAATGCCTATGAGCAGAAGCTGGAAATCGCTGAGATCATTCCTGAAGGAGAAGATCAAAAACAACTATTTAGTGAAACTCTAGAAGTAATAACTGAAGATTTCAAGGTACAGAGAGTTTTAAAATCGTTGAAGAAAAAGTTGTCATCTAACGGGTTTACGAGATTGTACTATTCTTTCCTGAGTGAAATTCCCGGGATCGAACTTAAGATGTATGATATGATACGATATGTCTATAGTTCGCAGGAGAAAGCAGAACTGGACTATTCGCATCCTTCAGTGCTGGATATATCTAAAGCTGCAAAACAAGTTGGACGCGAAAAGCATAGAATGGAGGCATTCATAAGATTCAGACTTACTAAAGATGATCTTTATTTCGCGGTGATCGAACCAGACTTTAATGTATTGCCTGTGATCACGAAGCATTTCAAAAGCAGATATGCAGACCAGCGATGGTTGATCTATGATCTTAAGCGAAAATTAGGTGTACACTATGATCTTCAGAAGGCAGAATATGTTTCGATGGAATTACCCGAAGATATAGGCATCTCAGGCGGAAATCCCGACTATTTTGCTGAAGGCGAAATCTACTTTCAGCATTTATGGAAAGATTATTTTGACTCTACAAATATCAAAAGTCGAGTAAATATGCGGCTTCACATACAACACGTTCCTAAAAGATATTGGAAATATTTAAGTGAAAAGAGTCCTTTTGCATAATAAAATTTTGTTTAAATTTGTGTCTTCAACTAATTAAACATTTTACAATGAAAAAATTTTTATTATTATTTGCAGTTGCTTCAATGAGCCTTTCTATCTATTCTTGTAGAGAAACTACTGAAGAGAACATCGAAGAAGACATGGAGCAAGCAGGTGAAAACGTAGAAAACGAATTGGAAGAAGCTGGTCAGGAAGTAGAAGCTGCTGCTGAGAACGCTGAAACCGAAATGGAAGAAGAAGTAGAAGGAACTGACGATATGAACGGTGATGATGATATGTAATCATTTTCTTTCTTAATATGATTAAAGCCATTCATTTGAATGGCTTTTTTTAGTTTAACCCTAAAATTTATAAATAATGAAAAAAACTGTAATGATCCTGGCCTTAGCTGCAATGAGTATTTCTATGTATTCCTGCCGAGAAACAACCCAGGAAAAAACTGAGGAAGCAGCAGAAGCGATTGGAAATGACATTGAAGATGGAGCGAGAGAAGCTGGAGAAAAGATCGAGCGCGGAGCTAAGAAAGTTGGTGAAGAGATCGATGAAGAAATTCACGATACAGACGATGTGAATAATGAGGAAGCGACAAACGATGCTGTCCAGTAGCATGAAAAGCGGCACGATGTGTCGCTTTATTTTTTTCGTTCTATAACGTAATTTACCATTAGCTCTAAACTGTCCCGGTATTCAGATTCCGGATAGTCCTGCAATAATAATAGAGCTTCTTTCTGGAACTCTTTCATACGTTTAACTGCGTAGTCCAGTCCGCCGTTGTCCTTCACGAAATCAATTACTTCTCTTACCCTTTTGCGATCCTTATTATGATTCTTGACAGAATTGATCAACCACTTCTGATCTTTTTCAGAAACAGTATTTAAGGTATAGATTAAAGGCAAGGTCATTTTTTGCTCCTTAATATCAATTCCCGTAGGTTTCCCTATCTTCTCAGTACCATAGTCAAAAAGGTCATCCTTGATCTGGAAGGCCATACCTATAAGCTCCCCAAATCTTCGCATTTTTGCGACATCAGGACTTTCAGGATTTACAGAAGCCGCACCAAGACTACAACAAGCCGCGATTAGTGTTGCAGTTTTCTGTCTTATAATATCATAATAAACCGCTTCGGTAATATCAAGTCTTCGGGCTTTCTCGATTTGCAGTAGCTCTCCTTCGCTCATTTCGCGAACAGCTACAGAAATAATCTTTAACAGATCAAAATCATTATTATCTATAGAAAGTAATAATCCTTTACTTAACAAATAATCGCCCACAAGAACGGCGATCTTATTTTTCCATAAAGCGTTTATACTGAAGAAACCTCTTCTTCTGTTGGAATCATCTACAACATCATCGTGTACCAGGGTGGCAGTATGTATCAGCTCAATGACAGATGCGCCACGATAAGTTCTCTCGTTTACATTACCTTCAGAAACCATTTTGGCAACCAGGAATACGAACATGGGACGCATTTGCTTCCCTTTTCGGTTTACGATATAATGAGTGATCCTGTTTAGAAGGGCTACTTTGGAAGACATGGATTCGAAGAACTTTTTTTCAAAAAGTTCCATCTCTTTTTCTACCGGTAGCTTTATTTGAGAGATGACCTTCATTAAGGCTGTAAATATAAGAGTTTTAAAGAGGTTTTATCCTTTATCATTAAGCCGATTTATTCGCCAGCTGCCCACAGGCTGCATCAATATCCTTACCTCTTGAACGCCTTACCGTTACTGTAATATTGTTTCTTTCCAGCATTTGCTCGTACATTCTCGTTGCTTCTCCAGCTGCCTGCTGGAAATTACCATCATCAATTGGATTGTACTCTATAAGGTTAACCTTACAAGGAACATATTTACAGAAACGTACCAGCGCCTGCGCATCTTCCCGGGTATCGTTAATATCTTTCCAGACAATATATTCGTAAGTAATCCGGCTTCCGGTTTTTGAATACCAGTATTCAAGAGATTCTCTAAGATCTTCCAGCGGGAAAGTTTCGTTGAAAGGCATAATCTGTGTCCGTACTTCGTTTCTGGCCGAATGCAGTGATACTGCCAGTTTGATCTTAGCTTCATCATCAGCCAGCTTCTTAATCATCTTGGGAACGCCAGAGGTTGATATTGTTATTCTTTTTGGTGACATGCCCAGACCTTCCGGAGAAGTGATCTTTTCAATAGACTTCATTACGTTATTGTAATTCATTAAAGGCTCACCCATTCCCATGAATACGATGTTGGACAATGGTCGGTCAAAATATAACCTGCTTTCGTTATCGATCGCAACCACCTGATCGTAAATTTCATCAGGATTAAGATTACGCATGCGTTTTAACTTTGCAGTAGCACAAAACTGGCAATCAAGACTGCAACCAACCTGTGAGGAAACACAAGCCGTAGTTCTTGTTTTTGTTGGGATCAATACAGATTCTACAGTAAGTGAATCATGTAGTTTCACCGCATTTTTTATCGTACCATCACTGCTTCGCTGCATACGATCTACCCGAATATGATTGATCACAAAGTTCTCATCCAGCATTTGCCGGGTAGACTTCGTGAGGTTCGTCATATCCTCAAAAGAATGCGCTGCTTTACTCCATAGCCATTCATAAACCTGAGTTCCACGAAAGGATTTATCTCCCTGTGATACAAAGAACTCCTGCAATTGCTGCTTGGTTAATGCCCGTATATCTTTTTTCCTGTCTTTCACGCTGCTAAATTACAAAGTTATTACCGAAGCTTCAGTCTTTTACCAGACAATAGCTTACAAAAAAGGCCATAAACCGACATCGGATTATGGCCTTTAAATTTTATTTAAAACTCATTAGATGATCAGCATTGCGTCACCATAAGTATAGAATCTGTATTTTTCCTTTACTGCTTCTTCGTAAGCCTTTTTCATAAAATCATGACCGGCAAATGCAGAAACCATCATCAATAACGTAGATTTTGGCGTATGGAAATTAGTGATCATACAGTTTGCAATATTGAAATCGTATGGAGGAAAGATGAACTTGTTAGTCCATCCACCAAATTCGTTTAAGGTTTGGTCTGAAGATACAGCACTCTCAAGCACCCTCATTACAGTTGTACCAACGGCACAAACTCTGCGCTTATCGCGTTTCGCCTGGTTGATAACATCTGTAGCGTTCTTTTCAATAAAAGCTTCCTCACTATCCATCTTATGCTTGGAAAGATCTTCAACTTCCACCGGGCTGAAAGTTCCCAGTCCAACATGGAGTGTAACCTCAGCGAAATCAACACCTTTAATCTCCAAGCGTTTAAGTAAGTGCTTGGAAAAGTGTAGTCCTGCAGTAGGAGCTGCAACAGCACCTTCATTTTTGGCGTAGATCGTCTGGTATCTTTCTTCGTCTTCAGGCTCTACTTCTCTCTTGATATACTTCGGAAGAGGGGTTTGCCCTAAATCCTTTAATTTCTGTCTGAAATCACTGTAAGATCCATCGTAAAGAAAACGAAGCGTTCTACCTCTTGAGGTTGTATTATCGATTACTTCAGCAACAAGACTTTCGTCTTCACCGAAGTATAATTTATTACCAATTCTTATTTTTCTTGCAGGATCAACAAGTACGTCCCACAATTTTGTTTCTGGGTTCAACTCTCTAAGTAGGAAAACTTCAATTCTGGCCCCGGTTTTCTCTTTATTTCCGAAGAGCCGCGCAGGAAAAACTTTCGTGTTATTAAGAACCATCACATCTTCCGGTTCGAAATAATCAATTAAATCTTTAAATTTTTTATGTTCAATCGTCTGCTCTTTGCGGTTTAGAACCATTAGCCTTGCTTCATCCCTGTTTTCAGAAGGATATTCAGCCAAAAGTTCCTGAGGCAGTTCAAAATTGAAATTAGAAAGTTTCATTCCCATAGTTCCTGTTTTAAAAGCTGCAAATATACAATCTCAACATAGGCGTTGTCAAGTAAATGGCGGTTTATTTATAGAATAATTCTATTCTTTACAGGTGTAGCCAAGTTCTTTAAGATCTTCCCAGAAATCTGGATAAGATTTAGACACGACTCCAGCGTCCAGAATACGGAGATCTGTCTTTAAAGCAAGTGGAGCGAAAGCCATCGCCATGCGATGATCATTATAAGTTTCGATCTCAACACCCTGCTTCAATTCGGGATTTGGAATTAGTTGCAAACTATCTCCAGTAATTCTGACTTCTGTACCAAATTTCTCAATTTCATTTTTGAGAGCCTGCAACCGGTCAGTTTCTTTGATTTTCAGAGTATGTAGACCTGTGAGCATACACTCGGTTTTTGTTGCAAGACAGGTAACGGCGATAGTTTGTGCGATATCAGGAGAGTTACGAAGATCTTCCCGAAGACTTCGAGCACGAGCCTTTCCTGTCTTCTTCAGTGTGATACTATTTTCAGTATAAATGGTTTCCACACCAAAATGCTTATAAATTTCAGCAAGGGAAGAATCTCCCTGCCTGCTTTCCTTTTGGTAATTATTAAGTTTAATTTCCGCAGTTTCAGAAATAGCGGCAAGACTATAGAAGTAAGAAGCAGAACTCCAGTCTGATTCCACAGGAATAGTTACAGTTTTTACAGATTCCTGAGGTTCAATAAAGATCCGGTCCTTTACAAATTTACCATTAATCCCTACCTGTTTGATAATTTCCAGCGTCATAAGAATGTAGGGCGTGGAAGTTACGGGACCTTCCAGAATGATCTCAAGCCCTTTTGGTAAGGTTGCACCTATGAGCATCAATGCAGAAATATACTGGCTGCTCACATTGGCTTCCAGCTTGACTGAAGAAGCGTGTAATTTTTTTCCCTTAATCACTAAAGGTGGGTAACCGGTCTCATTTTTATAAGTGATATCGGCGCCCATACGTTGTAAGGCATCCACCAGTAATCTAACTGGTCGCTCCTTCATTCTTTTGCTTCCGGTAAGCTCAACTTCACAGCCTTCCTTCACCGCAAAGTAAGCCGTTAGAAAACGCATTGCCGTTCCCGCGTGATGTATATCTATGATCCCGTTCCCTTTTTCAATGGCTTTTTTCAATACTTCAGAATCATCACTATTCGAAAGATTTTCGATCGAAATTTCAGGGTATAATGCCTGCAGAATTAGCAAACGATTCGATTCACTTTTAGAACCGGTGATTTGAAGCGCTGCTTTCAGATTTTTTTCTTCGGTATGTAGGGATAAATTCATGAGAGTTCGTAAAGATGAATTACGAAATTACTCTTTCTTTTCTTTACTGCGAAACTGTCCAAAAGACAAAATAAAACCGTAAAGAAACGAAGCGATCAACTGTCCTATAATAAAGCGAGCTAATTTCCCATTTGCCGTACGCTCTTCAAAGAACCTCGTAAATTCGAAACCACCATATTCGAATAGCATCGTGATTACATTATACAATACGAGAAATGAAATACCTAACCAGAAAACCGACTTCCAGAATGGACGTTCAGAAACCATTTCTTTGAACTTCATTATTGCAGTTTTTCGTTGTTCTTATGTCTGTCCTTATCACGTTGTGTCTTGAGGTCAAGCTTTTTATCAAATGCATCCTGCAAATTAATTCCAGTCTGGTTTGCCAGGCAAAGCACTACAAATACCACATCTGCCAGCTCCTCACCAAGGTCTTTGTTCTTATCGCTTTCTTTCTCACTCTGCTCCCCATAACGACGGGCAATGATACGGGCAACTTCTCCAACTTCTTCTGTTAACTGAGCCATATTGGTAAGCTCATTGAAATATCGCACCCCGTGTTCCTGTATCCAGTTATCTACCGCTATCTGCGCGTTCTTCAAGTCCATCTGCTGAAATTTTCTTCAAAACTATGCTTTCATTTTGTTTTTTGATAATGTTGTCGTAAAACTTTTGAATGTATTCATAGTCTGTCGCAGCAAAAATTGTTTGTGCCAGATTCACTTCAGAATCTATTCTTATCACATTGTTGCTGTGCTTTACCAGGTATTTAAACTCTCCGGCGGCATCTTTTAAATGTACCATAGCGCTCTGCGGAAGCGATTCTACCTCATAGCCTTCAGGAATCAACATATTCACCTGGTGATGCTTCTTCATTGGAAAATCAAAATAGATTGGAAGTGTTCTGGTTTCAGCTTTAAAAGGATTTTCAGAAGTTACATCAAACAACATAGGCTTTACGTAGATCTTGTCCCCGATCACATCCTGACCACTTTGGGTATTGAACTCATAGGTATTGTGAATTCCTTCTCCAAGCTGCTCAAAGTTTTCAATCTTTACTTCGGAAATGGAATAGTTGCTCGATGCCGATTCCAGGTTGGCCGTAGCATCGCTTAAATTCCCATGATTTAATCTGAAGTTTCTAGCATAAAGAGCATCAAGATTATTGAAGTATTTACCTGAAATTCCATCTTCTGCCAGCTGGACATTCAGCCTGGTTTTATTTTCTGAAAAATATAAAGGTTGCAGGTTCACCCATTCTGAAGTACCATCTTCACGAATCAATCTACCTTGCCAGTTTCTTGCTCTTTTAGGCAGCTCCCCAGGAATAGCCAGTGGATCACTTGCATCCATAAGGATCACTTTATCCCCGATTTTTGCGGCAGCAATTAAGTAATTAAATCCATTTTTTGTTGGAAACAATGGAGTTCCATTGCTAACCGTACTTACCAGGACTGGATTTGCATCGATATTAGCATACTTCAGCATGGAAACCAGTAACAGGTTGATATCCCCGGTATTTCCAATGCCTTCCTCGTAAGCATCACGCAGTCCATTTTCAGCTATATATCCCACGTAATCATTCCAGGTCATCTTCTGCTTTACAAAATTGAAGATCTTATTCATTTTTTGTTCCTGGTTGGTCAATGTGCCAAGCAAAGCATCGATATCATCATCGAAAAAACGCTGATTGCGTAGTTCTGTATTGAATCCGCTATCATTATAAATGGACTTGGAAACACCTTCCCAGGTTTGCGAATAATTATCAATAGGAGAATTTGGAAACTTGGTAAACTTTAATTCCCAATCTAAAAATGCTGCGTAATTCTCCATATAATCTACGTGACTTTCAGTCTTCAGGGCAGGGATATCTTCCTGGTCGATCTCATAAGTGTTCTGCATATAATCTAGCACACTGTTACTGGTAGAATGGCTAACAACTTTTCCGCCGTAGGAAGAATTTCTCTGATTATTAGAAAAGGATCTTTTAAATGGCTTGGTTCCCTGATTAATTTTAGCGTAAAAAGCTGCTTTTGGATTATTATAAACTCCAAAATTTAAATATTCCGGAATTGTCACGCTAATGTTCAGCTTGTCAATAGGAATTGTATACTGTAAATTGATACGATCCATGGAGGTCGTGATTCGGTCGCTGATTTTCTTATACTCATATTCGATCACCGTTCCCTCTTTTACTGCCGGCATGGTGAACGTAGTAAGCTCGCGATATTTGCTTGCCTCATTCTCATAAATATCCTTACGATCAAGCTTGGTTTCCTCAACCTTTCCGTTTTCCAGGTTATAACTTACTCCTCTTACTCCAGAAACACTTTCCTCATAACCGCCTTTATAGGCATTTATACTATGCGTTGCCCAGTCAAAACCATCTTTATTGTAGATCTTGATTCTCTCGTGATATTCGGTTACCACAAAAAAGCCGGTGTTTTGTTTATAATCATAGTATGTGCGCTGATATTTATATAAAATGGCAGCATTCGCATCCGGATCTTTGTCATGTTGTTTCTGGGCAACTTCACTTTTAGATACTTTCCCGAATTTATAATTTTGCGCATAGGTTGTGCTGCTCAGAATTAGGAAACTGAGGATAAAAAGGTATTTGGTCATGGTTAGGATTTTTCAGATTTGGCGATTACTGCTTTTAAATTATTTAAGGTGTTTACTTTGTCAATAAACTGGGTGAAATTCTGGAATTGCTCCCTAGGCCACTCCCCTTCGTGAATAATGAGAACTCTTTCTACTTCTATACTTTTATTTTCTTCGGAAGCGCTTATGCTTATGCTGAATTCTCCAAATTCTGAAGCAATCTCGTCACTTCCAGGTAATGCTTCGATCTTATAACCTAGCGGAATCTTAAAGCTGAAGTGATCTTTGTAGGTTTTTCCACGTTCGAACACAAAAGGCATCGTTCGCTCCTGTGAAGTTTTCTTCATGATGTTTCCCTGCTGAATAAAATTGAGCGGAACCAGTAATCTCTCCCCGGCAGGACTCGCCAGCCTGCTACCACTAAACTTCAGTTTCTCCTGAAATTGAATAGCGACCCGATCATCTTCAAAAGCAATGTTCTCAAAATGCAGATTCTGAAGTCTGCCCCATTCATTTCTATAGTATTTTTTAAGATCATCTTCAGTTTCTCTCTTTAATCCGTAGCGATCACCATAAGGAATACCTTCTGAGATTCTGATGAATTCTGCATCGAAATTACCGTTTTCGTCCAGCTGAATATCGCATTCTATCGCCTGTACATTATCTGATACTTCATATTTTCTGGTACGTATGATCTCTCCACCTTCTTCTGTAACTCTTAGCGCGTAGCGATCATCTGTGAAGTCACCCATATAGTTGAAAGGAGTAGTCTGGCTTGTACATTCCAACCACAGATCTGTACCATCTTCCGAAGGAATATTCAGGATCACATGATTCCCCTGCATGATGGTGAAATCTGGCTTTATATGACGTTTTGAATCGCCTGCATGGATTACAGTGTAATAAGATTCGATCCCCTGACTTTTAAGCAAAGCTTTCGTATAATTCGTTAATCCTTTACAGTCGCCATAGCCCAGCCTGTCCACCTTCATGGCAGTTTCAGGCTCCCAGCCACCAATGCCATATTGCACAGAAATATATCGGGTATTTTCCTGAACGTACTGGTATATAAGCCTGGCTTTTTCTTCAATACTACTGGCAGAGCTGGTCAACTCTTCTATTTTCTTAATAGTGCTCTCCGGAAGGTGATCATGTTCTGCAACCAGATTATCATACATCCATTTACCAAAATGTTTCCAGTTTCTGGTTTCCCCGGCCACACCCTTCAGCTCAAATTTTTCCAGGCTAAATAGAAGGCTGGGTGTAGTTCTGCGTAAAGAGGGTTCGAAATCTTCGTGTTTTCTGGCTTTGACATTTTGCAGTTTATAAAGGAAATGATTTTCCACCGAATGATCTTCTATTGAAACCTTGTCGAAATTGTTTTCCTGAAATCTAAGTGCATGCGCATCAGGATTTTCAAGCTCGAAAATAGATTCTTCAATGCTTACATTATAACCTTCCAGAGGAAACCATTGATCGAGAAATACAGTGTCTTCATTCTCAAATTCACAGGTATAAATTACGGTATATGGATAGTTCCTGGCGTTATAATCCAAATAACTAACCCTATTGTCTGCAAATAAGGTCCCTGAACCAAAAGCACTAACGTCTGAAAAGTCTTTTTTCCTGAACTTTTCAACTTCATTTCCCATAGCATCAACTATGATGGCCTGTTGTTTTTCTATCCCATCACCCTCATCATAGTGCTGGTAAGCGTCAATGAAGTATTCACCATTCTCATTGAAAACAGTGACTATCCGCGTAGTATATACTACAACTTTATCTATGTCTTCAACAACGAGTTTTGTATGCATCTTGCGAACGACCGCATCTGCATTTTCCAATAATTCCGGGGAAATTTTTAAAATAGAATATTCTTGCTGGGAATACATGAAAGACATGCAGACCAGCAGCAAAAAAGTGATGATTCTTTTGCGCATTAAGCTGAAAATAGGTTGGTTCAGCCGGCAATATATAAAAAATTAACTCTTTTTAACGCTTTTCTTTCGAATCGATGATAATTGTTACCGGACCATCATTGAGCAAGGATACTTTCATATCTCCTCCAAAGACTCCTACCCCAACGCTTTTACCAAATTCCTTTTCGAAGGACTTTACAAAATCCTGGTATAATGGTTCTGCGATATCAGGTTTTGCAGCATTTATAAAACTGGGCCTATTCCCTTTTTTCGTACTGGCGTGTAGGGTAAACTGACTTACAACAATAGCATCTCCATCCACCGTTTTGAGAGACTCATTCATTTTGCCCTCACCATCGCCAAAAATTCTCATGTTGATGATCTTACGGCAGAGCCAGTCGATATCTTCTTGCGTATCGGCCTCCTCTATTCCAAGTAGGATCAATAAGCCATCGCGCATTACCGCGCATACTTTATGATCAACCGTGACCGATGCTTCTGTAACTCGTTGTATTACTGCTCGCATTATTTCTGGTATTGATCTACTCTGTAGTTTTCATCTTCACCTTCCATGATCTGCAAATAACTTTTGTACCTGGACCAGGCGATCTCACCTTCTTCAAGACCATCTTTTACAGCACATTTTGGTTCATTAAGATGCAGACAATTATGAAATTTACAATGCTGTTTTAGCTGAAAAAATTCCGGGAAATAATCGCCAATTTCTTCCTTGTCCATATCCACCACTCCAAAACCTTTGATTCCGGGAGTATCAATGATTCTAGCATCAAATTGAAGGTCGAACATTTCAGCAAAAGTCGTGGTATGCTGCCCCTGGCTGTGCTGCCTGCTAATTTCCGAAGTTTTAAGATCAAGAGTAGGCTCTATAGCATTGATAAGAGTAGATTTTCCGGTACCACTATGACCAGAGATCATACTGGTCTTTCCAATCATCTTATCTTTTACCTTATCTACGTTTTTACCTTCTTTAGCTGAAATTCCAATACACTCATAACCTGCACCTCGATAAAGTTCTGCCAGGTATTTCACCTCAGCAAGTTCTTCAATGCTATAAGTATCAACTTTATTAAAAAGCAGCACTGCGGTGATAGCATAGGCTTCCGCAGTCACCAGAAAGCGGTCTATAAAAGTGGTTAAGGTAGGCGGATTATTAAGGGTTATCAGCAAAAAGACCTGGTCGACATTTGAAGCAATGATATGAGTTTGCTTTGACAGATTAACCGACTTCCGGATAATATAGTTTTCCCGTTCGATGATCTTTTTGATCACCCCGGTTTCCTCCTCGCCATCTTCCACATCAAATCTTACGACATCTCCAACAGCAACAGGATTTGTACTTTTAATTCCCTGTATCCTGAACTTTCCTTTGATCCGACATTGGTAAAAACGGCCATTCTCGGCTTTTACATGATACCAGCTCCCGGTAGACTTATAAACAACTCCCTGCATTAAGCTAAACTATTCATATCTAATAATTTCTTTCCGCAAATTTAGGCATTAATTTATGAAGCTACCGGGTAGCGTGAAATCATCCCTTATACATCAAGGATTTTCTGTTGGTGATTAATAGATTCCTGGTGAATAGCTTTGAATAATCTTAAAACGAATTCTTCGCTCAGGCCTTTATCTTCACCTTCCAGTACCATTTTCCCAAGGATCTCGTTCCATCTTTTAGTTTGCAGAATTGCTACGTTCTGGTCTTTCTTCACCTGTCCTATTTCTTCGGAAATTTTCATACGTTTAGATAAGATCTCCAGAATCTGACTATCGGTAATATCAATCTTAGAACGCAAAGCAGTTAGCTTATTCTGAAAATCCTGACTGGCAGAGATCTCTTTTCTAACCTTTAAATCCTCCATCATCTGGATCAAGGCAGCCGGTGTAATTTGTTGAGCCGCATCACTCCATGCTTTATCTGGAGTATGGTGCGTCTCCACCATGATTCCGTCGAAATTAAGATCAAGTCCTGTTTGGCAAAGATCGAAGATGATGTCTCTTCTTCCTGCAATATGAGATGGATCCAGGATTAAAGGAAGGTCCGGGAATTTATTTTGTAGTTCGATAGGAATCTGCCATTCCGGGTTGTTACGGTACTTAGTTTTCTCGTAAGCAGAGAAGCCACGATGTATTACTCCAAGGTTGTTGATATCTGCCGTATGTAAACGTTCAACTGCTCCCAGCCACAAGGCAAGATCTGGATTTACAGGGTTTTTAACCAGTACGATCTTATCTGTTCCTTTCAATGCATCTGCGATCTCCTGTACGATAAATGGAGAAACCGTTGTTCGCGCTCCAATCCAGAGAATATCCACATCATGTTTTAATGCAAGATCAACATGGTTCGGGTTTGCAACTTCAGTAGTAGTTAGCATTCCGGTTTCCTCTTTCGCCTTCTGAAGCCATTTTAGACCCAGCGCCCCAACACCTTCGAAATTTCCAGGGCGCGTTCTTGGTTTCCAGATTCCTGCTCGTAAAACAGTTGCGTCACTATCTTTTAACTGGTGAGCGATCGTTAATACCTGCTCTTCGGTTTCTGCACTACAAGGCCCTGCGATCACCAACGGGTGAGACAGGTTGAAGTTGTCTAACCAGCCTCTGAGTTCTTTTTTATTTTCCATTCTCGTGTAATTTTAAATCTTCGTTCTTATTTATTCCGTTTAATACTTCTTTTATATGATTGGTTCGATCCATTTCCTGGTAAAGCTGATCGAAATTGTCTTCCTGCATCAATTTTCTGAAATTCTGAAGATTGAGAATATATTCATCGAGAGTTTCCAGGACATTTTTTTTATTCTGACTAAAAATTGGTGCCCACATTGCCGGTGAACTTTTAGCAAGTCTTACGGTCGAGGCAAAACCACTTCCTGCAAGATCGAAAATATCACGCTCGTTCTTTTCCTTTTCCAGTACTGTTTTTCCCAGCATAAAAGAGCTAATATGCGATAAATGAGACACATAAGCTATATGACGATCATGTGAACGTGCATCCATATATCGTATTCTCATTCCTATCTTCTGAAATACCTCTAAAGCTTTTTCCTGAAGTTTAAAGGCAGTCTTTTCTACTTCACAGATGATATTGGTCTTATTTCTGAATAATCCATGAATTGCAGCCTGCGGACCAGAAAACTCCGTTCCCGCAATTGGGTGTGCTGCCAGAAAATTTCTTCTTTTCGCATGATCCTCGACTACCCGGCAAATATTTTCTTTAGTCGACCCGGCATCTATCACCACGCAATCATCTTTTACTCTATCCAAAATTTCAGGAATCAGGTTAATGCTGGCGTCTACCGGAATTGCAAGATAAACAAGGTCGGCGTCGTGAATATCTTCCATCGTAGACATCCTGTCTATGAGGCCCAGTTCAAGCGCCTGCTTCAGATGATCCTCATTTCCATCGATTCCGGTAATACTTATCCCTGAAATACCGGCTTTTAGATCCAGCGCGAAACTTCCGCCTATTAATCCAATTCCTACTATAAACACCTTCATGATCTAATTCTTTTTAAAGCTTCATCGATCATTTCTTCCGTAGCACAAAGGGAGAAACGAACATAATTCCTACCCTGCTCACCAAATATAAAACCCGGTGTTACGAACAGATCTTTATCGTACAGTAATTCATCAACCAGGCTCTCTGCACTTTTACCTGCAGGAGCTTTCGCCCAAACGAAAAGTCCAGACTGCCCCGGGGCTGCTTCACAATTCAAGGTTTTTACCAGTTCCAGAACTTTCTTTTTTCTGGAACTGTACAACTCATTCAATTTTAAAAACCATTCATCTGAAAGCTGAAGTGCCTTTACTGCCCCAGCCTGCAAAGGATAAAACATGCCGCTATCCATATTCGACTTTACTTTTAGAACAGCTTCTATATTTTTTGAACTCCCGGCGAGCATACCAACTCTCCAGCCAGCCATATTAAAACTTTTACTTAGCGAATTAAGCTCCATCACGTAATCGCTTCTTATATTGGTTTCTAGAATACTCAAAGGTTCTGTATTCTGAATAAAACTATAAGGATTGTCATTGACTACCAGAATTTCATTCTTTTCAGCAAAAGCAGTCAGTTTTTTAAAGAAATCTGCAGTCGCTTTGGTTCCCGTAGGCATATGAGGATAATTTACCCACATGATCTTTACATTTTCAAGTCCCTGTTGCTCTAATGCTTCCAGATCTGGCAGCCAGTTCTGCGATTCATCTAAGGTATACTTCTGAACTTCTGCCTGTAGCAATCCAGAAACCGACGTATAGGTAGGATAGCCTGGATCCGGGACTAAGACTTTGTCCCCTTTATTCAGAAACGTCATGGAAATATGCATAATTCCTTCCTTACTTCCCATAAGCGGAAGGATTTCATTTTCAGCATCCAGATTTACATGATAATACCGAGAATAAAAGCCTGTCATGGCGTTTCTTAGTTCGGGTATTCCTTTATAAGGCTGGTATTGATGCGCTTTGGAATGTTTTAGCCCATTTTGCATCGCATCTACTACTTGCTGCGGTGGTGCAAGGTCCGGACTTCCAATTCCAAGATTGATCACCGGCTTGCCCTGTTCCCGCAAAGCTGCCACTTCCCTTAATTTTTTAGAGAAATAGTATTCCTGTACGCTTTCCAGTCTTTCTGCTGTCTTCATGACAATCTGCTTTTGTAAATTCCTAATATATTAAGGTCTTCGGTCATTAATTTCAATACATCCATCGCACGATCAAAATCTTCTCGTTTATCAAAGATCACATCGACAAAAAATGAATATTTCCAAGGCTCGTCTATAATTGGCAAAGACTGTATCTTCGTTAGATCCAAATAGGAATCCCGTAAGATATTAAGTACTGAAACCAGGCTTCCACGATCGCTTTTCAGATCGAATTTCAGGGATGCTTTATCGAGAATATCACCGTTAGGTTTTTGTTCCTCTATTCCCAGAACCAAAAATCTGGTGGTATTGGATTTGATCGTATGAATGCCTGAAGCTAGAATTTCGAGTCCGTACATACTCGCCGCTGCAGGACTCGCCACTGCCGCAACATTCAATTTTTCTTCGGAAGCAATTCTTCGGGCAGCCTCTGCAGTATCTGCATCTTCGATCAACTTAATATGCGGATGTTTTTTAAAAAATTGCTTGCACTGCAACAAGGCCATAGGATGAGAATATACTTTTTTGATATCCTCTATTTTCTGACCCATTACCGCCATCAAATTCATATTTACCGGAGTATAATGCTCACCAATGACCTTTAGCTTGTATTCATTGATCAGGGCATAATTAGGAAGAATAGAACCGGCAATACTGTTTTCGATAGCCATCACAGCTTCTGTCGTCCCACCTGAGGCAAGCGCTGTAGTGAGTTCCTGAAATGACATATGTTCAGCCACTGCAGTTTGCTCTCCAAAATAGTCCATCACAACGAGGTGATGAAAAGACCCTTTAATACCCTGAATTCCGACTTTTCTCATTTTTTTCCAAAAAAAAAGTCCCGATCTAAGATCGAGACTTTTATATAATTTTATTTTACTTAATCATATAGCATTCCCGATTCTATTCCTGGTATAGAAATAAAAATAATAGAATGCGTTCCAGTTAATTAAGCTTGTCATTTCATTAATTATGAATTACTAAAGTAGTACTAATATTCAAGACTCAAAATTAAACGGGATCCAAATTGGAACTTTTCCCATATTCGGAAAATTCGTGTGAATTATTTACAGATTACGATTTAATACCTCAAAATTGACTGCTAACATTGAAAGATAATCAGTCAGTTCTCTGAAGATTTATTCCTAATTTTGAGCTCAATCTATGTCTATACACGTAAATAACATATCAAAAAGCTTCGGAGATCAGCAGGCGCTGGAAAATATAAGCTTTGAAATTGGCCGCGGGGAGATCGTTGGATTTCTTGGACCTAATGGTGCAGGAAAATCAACATTAATGAAAATCCTTACCGGCTATCTTACTGCAGATTCCGGAAAGGCCAGGATCAACGATTTCGAGCTAGACACTCAGCTGGCAGATCTTCAGCGAAGTATTGGATATCTACCAGAGCATAATCCTTTATATACTGAAATGTATGTTCGGGAGTACCTGCAGTTCCATGCATCCATATTTTCAGCTTCGAAAGACAGGATTGAAGAAGTCATTAAACTTACCGGGCTTTCACCTGAAGCAAACAAAAAAATAGAACAACTATCCAAAGGATACCGGCAACGTGTTGGTCTTGCGGCTGCGCTATTGCATGATCCCGAGGTATTGATCCTGGATGAACCTACTACAGGTCTTGATCCAAATCAGCTGGTAGAAATAAGATCCTTAATTAGTTCTATTGGAAAAGATGGCAAGGATGGTAAGCGTGGAAAAACCGTATTTCTTTCCACGCATATTATGCGTGAGGTGGAAGCAATCTGTGACCGGGTCCTCATTATTAATAATGGAAAGATCGTCGCCGATAAGTATCTCAAAGATCTTAGGAATGAAAAAGAACAGGTGATCTTTGTAGAATTTGACTATCGAATTGAAGAAATTGCTCTTCAAAAGATCCCTGGAATGATCTCTGCAAAAAATACCGGCGGCTTTACCTATGAGCTAATTTTTGATTCCAACAAAGACATGCGTCCGGCTGTTTTTGATTTCGCTCATGATAACGGACTCAAAACGCTACAGCTAAATCAAAAGACGAAGAACCTGGAAACTCTGTTCGCTGAACTTACTCAGAAATGATCGAACCATGGTTCAAATAAGGAGTTACTGCTTTCGAAAATTTTTTGCGTTAGGGATTGCAGCGGCATCCTTTTAAAACGAGGCTGAGCTTGTCGAAGCTTCGTGTTAAAAGATAAAGCGGAAAGCCCGGCCCGAAGGGAAACACCCGTATTTTTTAAGATCTCTGCAGTAGCTACCTGGAAATTCTGTTTATTGACCAACAAAAATAAAATGATCCAGCGCAGGTTCAATAACTCAAAACTACAATTGTAACTCTCAACCTCCCTCTTATTTGTTTGCGTTAGGGATTGCAGCGGCATCCTTTTAAAACGAGGCTGAGCTTGTCGAAGCTTCGTGTTAAAAGATAAAGCG